>NZ_PYAC01000012.1:0-741878 GCF_003264475.1 Micromonospora noduli
AGCCTGACCGCCCGGAGCGGGCGGGGCTCCCCGGAAAACCCAAAAGGCCGAGCAAAGACGATCACACCCCCTTGGGGTGCCACACCGTCTTCGTCTCCAACAGCGCCGTCATCCGATCCAGGCCCGGGTCGACCGACCAGTCGTGGTCGGCCGGGGCCGGTCGGAGCACCCGCTTGAGGTTCTCCGCCGCCTTGACCTCCAGATCGGTGGCGAGCGCGGCGTCGGTGACCCCGGTCAGGTCGATCGCGTTGACGTCCATGTGCGCGGCCAGCGTCGGCGCGGTCTCGGTGATCGCGCCGGTGAGGATGTTGACCACGCCGCCGGGCAGGTCGGAGGTGGCCAGCACCTCGGCCAGCGTCACCGCCGCCAGCGGCTCGCTCGGGGATGCCGCCACCACGACTGTGTTGCCGGTGACGATCGCCGGGGCGATCACGCTGACCAGGCCGAGCAGCGCCGGGCTTTCCGGGGCGACCACCGCGACCACGCCGGTCGGCTCGGGCGCTGAGATGTTGAAGTACGGGCCGGCGACCGGGTTGGCGCCGCCGTACACCTGGGCCAGCTTGTCGGCCCAGCCGGCGTACCAGACCCAGCGGTCGACTGCGGCGTCCACCTCGTCGCCGGGGATGCCCAGGGCGACGAACTGCTCGCGGCGGCCCTCCAGCATCTCGGCGGCCCGGTAGAGGATCTGACCCCGGTTGTACGCGGTCGCGCCGGCCCAGCCCTTGACGGCGGCGCGGGCGGCGACCACCGCGTCCCGGGCGTCCTTGCGGGAGGCCAGTGACACATTCGAGGACTGCACGAGATACGACCGTCCCGACTCGCTGCGCGGGAACTTCCCGCCGATGAAGAGCTTGTACGTCTTGCGTACCGCGACCCGCTCAGACATTGAGGTAGCCCTCCAGCCCGTGCCGGCCGCCCTCGCGACCGTAACCCGACTCCTTGTAGCCACCGAACGGCGAGGTGGGGTCGAACTTGTTGAACGTGTTGGCCCAGACCACGCCGGCGCGCAGCCGGTCGGCCATCCACAGGATCCGGGAACCCTTGTCGGTCCAGATCCCGGCCGACAACCCGTACGGCGTGTTGTTGGCCTTCTCCACGGCCTCGGCCGGGGTGCGGAAGGTGAGCACCGACAGCACCGGGCCGAAGATCTCCTCGCGGGCGATCCGGTGTGCCTGGGTGACCCCGGTGAAGATGGTGGGCGCGAACCAGAAGCCACGGTCGGGCAGGTCGCACGGCGGTGACCAGCGCTCGGCGCCCTCGGCCGAGCCGGCGTCGGACAGCTCGCGGATCCGCTCCAGCTGGGCTGCCGAGTTGATCGCGCCGACGTCGGTGTTCTTGTCCAGCGGGTCGCCGACCCGCAGCTGAGCCATCCGTCGCTTCAGCGACTCCAGCACCCGGTCGGCCACGTTCTCCTGGACCAGCAGTCGGGAGCCGGCGCAGCAGACGTGCCCCTGGTTGAAGAAGATGCCGTTGACGATGCCCTCGACGGCCTGGTCGATGGGTGCGTCGTCGAAGACGATGTTGGCGGCCTTGCCGCCCAGTTCCAGGGTGAGCTTCTTGCGGGTGCCGGCGACGGACCGGGCGATGGCCCGGCCCACGTCGGTGGAGCCGGTGAAGGCGACCTTGTCCACGCCGGGGTGCTCGACCAGCGCGCGGCCGGTGTCGCCGGCGCCGGTGAGGATGTTGACCACACCGGCCGGCAGGTCGGCCTGCTGGCAGATCTCGGCGAAGAGCAGCGCGGTCAGCGGGGTGGTCTCGGCCGGCTTCAGCACCACGGTGTTGCCCGCGGCGAGCGCCGGGGCGATCTTCCAGGCCAGCATGAGCAGCGGAAAGTTCCACGGGATGACCTGCGCGGCCACGCCGATGGGCTGCGGATTCGCGCCGAAGCCGGCGTGCTCCAGCTTGTCGGCCCAGCCCGCGTAGTAGAAGAAGTGCGCGGCGACCAGCGGCAGGTCGACGTCGCGGGACTCGCGGATCGGCTTGCCGTTGTCAAGCGATTCCAGGACGGCCAGCTCGCGGGAGCGTTCCTGGATGAGCCGGGCGATCCGGTACAGGTACTTCGCCCGGTCCCGGCCCGGCATCGGGCCCCAGACCTTGTCGTACGCCCTGCGGGCGGCGCGCACCGCGCGTTCCACGTCCTGGGCGCCGGCCTCGGCGACCTCGGCCAGCACCTCCTCGGAGGCGGGGTTGATCGACTTGAAGCTGCCACCGTCGGTCGGGTCGACGAACGTGCCGTCGATGAACAGCCCGTACGAGGGTTTGAGGTCCACCACCGAGCGGGACTCGGGGGCGGGGGCGTATTCGAACATCGGCTATCAGTCCAGGGTGAAGTAGTCGGGACCGGAGTAGGTGCCGGTCGTCAGCTTGGTGCGCTGCATCAGCAGGTCGTTGAGCAGGCTGGACGCGCCGAAGCGGAACCAGTCCGGGTCGAGCCAGTCCGGGCCGACGGTCTCATTGACCATCACCAGGTACTTGATGGCGTCCTTGGTGGTCTTGATGCCACCGGCGGGCTTCACGCCCACCTGCCGCCCGGTCGCTTCGCGGAAGTCGCGCACCGCTTCCAGCATCACCAGGCTCACCGGCATCGTCGCCGCGATCGGGACCTTGCCGGTGGAGGTCTTGATGAAGTCGCCGCCGGCCAGCATGGCCAGCCAGGAGGCCCGGCGGACGTTGTCGTAGGTGGCCAGCTCGCCGGTCTCCAGGATCACCTTGAGGTGGGCATCCCCGGAGGCCTCCTTGGTGGCCACGATCTCGTCGTAGACCTCCTTGTACCGCCCGGCCAGGAACGCACCCCGGTTGATCACCATGTCGATCTCGTCGGCGCCGGCCGCGACGGCGGCCCGGGTGTCGGCCAGCTTGATCTCCAACGGCGCCTGCCCCGACGGGAACGCGGTCGCCACGCTGGCCAGGTGCACCGCACTTCCGCGCAGCACCTCCGCCACGTAGGGGACCATCGCCGGGTAGACGCAGACCGCGCCGACGTGCGGGCAGGACGGGTCGGCCGGGTCGGGACGCAGGGCCTTCGCGGCGAGCGCGCGCACCTTGCCCGGGGTGTCCGCCCCTTCCAGGGTGGTCAGGTCGACCATCCGGATCGCCAGGTCGATCGCCTGGGCCTTGGCGGTGGTCTTGATGGAGCGGGTGCCGAGCTGTGCCGCCCGCTGCTCCGCGCCGACCTGGTCCACGCCGGGCAGGCCGTGCAGGAAGGTCCGCAGAGCGGTCTCGGATCGTCCCAGCTCGGAGAGCTCCGACCGGGCCGACGTCGTTGTCGCCGTCATGCCGAGAAGTCTACGCACGAGACCGCCGAGTGATCTTGCTCACGACCGCTCGACGACGTGCCGACGTGAGCGGCGTCCCTGGTCCGACCGCACCCGCACCGCCGCGCGGTACGGACCGGTAGGTTGAGCGATCGTGGACGTACACGTCATTGACCACCCGCTGGCCCAGTCCAGGTTGACTGCCATGCGGGACGCGCGCACCGATTCCTCGACGTTCCGGGCGGCGCTGCACGAACTGACCACCATGCTGGTGTACGAGGCGGCGCGCACCTTCCCCGTCGAGCGGTACCCGGTGCAGACGCCGGTCACCGGCACCGAGGGCACCCGGCTGGCCAACCCGCCGCTGCTGGTCCCGGTGCTGCGCGCCGGCCTGGGCATGGCGGACGCCGCGTTGGGCCTGCTGCCCGAGTCGTCGATGGGTTTCGTGGGTCTGGCCCGCGACGAGGTGACCTACGAGCCCCGCGCGTACATGGAGTCGCTGCCGCGCGACCTGGCCGGGCTGCCGGTGCTGGTGCTCGACCCGATGCTGGCCACCGGTGGTTCGCTGGAGCACTCCTGCCGGCTGCTGGCCGACCGCGGCTGCACCGACATCACAGTGCTCTGTGTGCTCGCCGCCCCGGTCGGCATCGAGCGGCTGGAGCGCTCCGGCCTGCCGTTGCGCCTGGTCACGGCCTCGATCGACGAGGGGCTCAACGACAGCATGTTCATCGTCCCCGGGCTCGGCGACGCCGGCGACCGCCAGTTCGGTGGCATGCCCCGCTTCTGAGGGGATACCCGGTCGGTGCCGGGTCCGGCGGGTCCGTGCGCGGGGTGCCCGGACCCGCTACCGTCTCCGGCCATGACTGGTGTTGCGCTCGCCGAGGAGCTGCTGCTCCTCGCCTACGACGACACGACCGGCAAGGCGACCATGCCACGGATCAGCCTGGACCTGGGCATGGCCGCCGCAGTGCTGGTCGAGCTGGCTCTGGCCGGCCGGATCGCGTACGCCGACGGGTCCCTGACGGTGATCGACCCGACGCCGACCGGCGAGCCGTTCAGCGACGACGTCCTCAGCCGGATCGCCGCCGACACCCCGCACACCCCGGCGTCCTGGGTGCAGCGTCTGCGGCACGGTCTGCGCGACCGGATCCTCGCCGACCTGTGCCGGCAGGGCGTCGTCCGGGACATCGACGAGACCGAGCTGGGCTTCATCCACGTGCACCGTTACCCGGTCGTGGACACCTCCGTCGAGGCGGAGACCCGGCAGCGGCTGGCCGAGGCCCTGACCGGCGCGGCAGCCCCGGACGAGCGGACCGCCGCGCTGGCCACCCTGGTCGTGGTGCTCCGGATGGAGTCCGCGCTCGGGGTGAGCGGCGAGGCCGCCGCCGACGCCCGCCGCCGGCTGGCGGAGATCGCCACCGGCGCCGGGTTCTCCGGCGAGGTGAGCACCGACGACTCGGTGGTCCGCCCGTCGGTCGGTCTGGTCGTCGCCGCCCTGGCCAGGGCCGTCGACCAGGCCCTCGGCCCGCGCCGCTGACCCAGCGCGCCGGTCAGAGCCCCAGAGCCGCGGCGATCTCGCCACGCAGGGCGGCGACGGCCGACGCCGCGCTGCTGCGGGCCGTCCGGACGTCACCGTCCACGACCGGTTCCACCACCTCGAGGTACGCCTTGAGCTTCGGCTCGGTGCCGGAAGGGCGGATCACCACCCGGGCCACAGCGGTCCGCAGGATCACCACGTCCGACTCGGGCAGCAGGTCCCGGACGCTGTCCACCGGCTGCCCGAGCAGTGTGGCCGGGGTGTCCGCCCGGATCCGGGCCATCGCGTCGGCGATGACCCGCAGGTCGTCCACCCGGGCGGAGAGCTGGTCAGTGTGGTGTACGCCGAACTCGGCGGCCAGCTCGTCCAGCCGGTCGGTCAGCGTGCGACCCTGCGTCTTCAGGCCGGCGGCCAACTCGGCCACTGTCAGCGCGGCGGTGATGCCGTCCTTGTCCCGGACGTGTTCCGGGGCCACGCAGTAGCCGAGCGCCTCCTCGTAGCCGAAGACCAGCGGCGCGCTTCCGCCGCCGGCCCGCACGATCCACTTGAAGCCGGTCAGCGTCTCGTCGTAGGGCAGGCCCCGAGCCGCGCACATCGCCCGCAGCAGTGACGACGACACGATGGTGGTGGCGTAGAGCCCGGTCACCCCCCGGCGCATCAGGTGGTCGGCGAGCAGGACGCCCACCTCGTCGCCGCGCAGCATCCGCCAGCCGTCGCGGTCGTCCCGGACGACCACCGCGCAACGGTCGGCGTCCGGGTCGTTGGCGATGGCGAGGTCCGCGCCGGTGGAGTCGGCCAGGGCGATGAGCCGGTCCACAGCACCCGGCTCCTCCGGGTTGGGGAACGACACGGTGGGGAACGCCGGGTCCGGCTCGGCCTGGTCGGGCACCACCCCGGGGGTCGGAAAGCCCGCGCGGGCGAAGGCGGCGGTGAGCACCGCCGCGCCCACACCGTGCAGCGGGGTGTACGCCACCGTCAGGTCCCGGGGCCCGTCCGGGTCGATCACCGCGGTGGCCCGTTCGACGTACGAGGCGACCAGGTCGTCGCCGAGCACCTGACCGGGCTCGCCCAACGGCACCTGGGCCAGTGGCCCGACCGATCGGATGGCGGCCTCGATACCGGCGTCGGCGGGTGGCACGATCTGCGCCCCGGCGCCCAACTCGCCGCCCAGCTCCGCGCCGAGGTAGACCTTGTAGCCGTTGTCCTGCGGCGGGTTGTGGCTGGCCGTGACCATCACTCCGGCGACACCGCCGAGGTGCCGCACGGCGTACGCCAGCACCGGGGTGGGCAGCGGGCGGGGCAGCAGCAGCGCCGGACGGCCAGCGCCGGTCGCCACCTGGGCGGTGCGCTCGGCGAACTCCCGGGAGCCGTGCCGGGCGTCGTACCCGATCACCAGCGGGCCGGTGCCGCCCTGGGCCGCGAGCCAGGTGACCAGGCCGGCAGCGGCCTGGGTGACCACGGCGAGGTTCATGCCGTTCGGGCCGGCGCGCAGCGGGCCGCGTAGCCCCGCCGTGCCGAAGGTCAACGGGCCGGCGAACCGGTCGGCCAGCTCCGGGGCGCTCCCCGGCAGCCCGTCGAGCACCGCCGTCAGCTCGTCCCGGCTGGCCGGGTCGGGGTCGTCGGCCAGCCAACGCCGGGCTTGCTCGCGAATGTCGTCGATGTCAGTGGTGTCCGCCGCCATGCCCCTTGATAGCACGGCGACGGATCACCCCTGTGGGTTCCCTCCGGCTCAGCCGTTCCCGGTGAGCTGGAACGTCTTCACCATCTCGTCGAAGATCGGCTTGCTCTCGGCGAACACGTCCTCGGTGGCGGAGAGGTAGAACGAGTACGACTTGCCGTCCTTGACGACCGCGCGCCACACCCCGTGGCGCATCTCGCCACCGGAGCCGCAGGTGTACTCGAATTCGACGCCCGGGCTGCCCGCCAACTGCTGCTCGGCGATGGCCACCTGCTCGTACGGCTTCTTGCAGTTGGTGCTCTTGGTGCGGAGGAAGTTTTGCGCGCTCTCCGCCCAGCGGGTGGGCGTCCCGGTCCACTTCTCGGTGAGGACCCGGATCTTGCGACCGTCGTCCTCCGGGTCGATGTAGTCGGTGTACGAGCCGCCGGTGGCCTTCTTCCAGCCCTTCGGCACCATGACCTGGATTCCGCGGGCCGTGTGCTCCTGCATCTCGACAGTGGGGGCCGCCGGGGCGGACGTGGTGGGCTGTGCGGCCGGGGTGCTCGGCGGGGGGTCTTCGCCGCCGGAGAGCGCCACCGCGGTGATCAGCAGCACGACGACCAACCCGCCGGCCGCGGCGAGCTGCACCTTGCGCGGCCAGCCCTTGACAGTGGTGACGAGCTGACCACCGGTGGCCCGGACCTTGTCCAGCGCGCTGCCGCCCGAAGCGGCGGGCGCGGTGGCCCAGGGCTGGCCGGTGCCCGGCACCGACCACTGGTTGCCGCCGCCGTAGGTGCCGCCGACGCGCTGGGTGGCCTCCGGTGCCGCGCCGCCGTACCCGACCTGCTGGGTGGCATCGGCCGGGCTGCCGTAGCTGACCCGCTGGGTGGCGTCGGGGTGCCCGCCGGCGTCCACCCGCTGGGTGGCGTCCGCGTTGCCGCCGTAGGTGCGCCCGGCCGCAGGTCGGCCGGGAGTCGGCATCGCGCCGGTCGGCGTGTGCAGCGGGCCGGCCAACGCGTCGGCGCTGGTCTCGTCCAGCCCACCGGTGGTGCCGGCCGCTGGAGCTGCCTGCGGGCGCTCGCCCCGGCGCAGCGAGGCCAGCCGGTCGGTCAGGGACTCGCCCGGGGCCAGCATCGCCTTGCCACCGATCTGGCTGTCCGGCTTCGGCTCCGGCTGGGCCGGCGGGAGGACGGGGATGGGGCGCTGCTGCACCGGCACCACTGCGTACGGGTCGGTGACCGAGTGCACAGCCGTCGCCGTGCTGCCCAGCGGGCCGGCGAGCAGCTCGCGCAGCATGGCCCGGGAGGTGTGCACGTCGAGTCGGCGTGCCGGGTCCTTCTCCAGCAGACCCATCAGCACCCGGGTCAGCGGGCCGCTGCGCTGCGGTGGGGCGGGCGGGTCCTCCACCACGGCGTGCATGGTCTCGATCGGGTCGCCCTTGTCGAACGGGGGCCGCCCCTCGACAGCGGTGTAGAGCGTCACACCCAGCGAGAAGAGGTCACTGGGCGGGCCGAACTCCTGGCCCATGGCCCGCTCGGGTGAGATGAAGTGCGGCGAGCCGAGCACCATGCCGGGGGTGGTGAGCTGCACGTCGGTGGGCATCCGGGCGACCCCGAAGTCGGTCAGCACGCAGCGCCCGTCGGTGCAGATCAGCACGTTCGCGGGTTTGACGTCGCGGTGCAGCACGCCGATCGCGTGCGCGACCTCCAACGCGCCGAGCAGCGCGATGCCGATCTTGGCGACGGCGCGGGGCGCGACCGGCCCGTCCTCGATCACCATGTCGGCGAGGCTGCGGGCGTCCAGCAGCTCCATCACGATCCACGGCCGACCGGCCTCGGTGACCACGTCGTACACCTGCACCACAGCGGGGTGCTGGATGGCGGCGGCGGCGCGGGCCTCGCGCAGGGTGCGTTCGTACATCGCGTCGCGGTCGCTGGGGGCCAGCCCCGGGGGCAGGACGACCTCCTTCACCGCCACGTCACGGCGCAGCAGGGTGTCTGTGGCGCGCCACACCGTGCCCATGCCGCCGTTGCCCACCGAGGACCGCAGCGAGTACCGGCCACCAATGGTGGTGCCGGGCGCCGCTCGTCCGTTGGCGGGACTAACTGGTCCGCCGCTCCACGTCGGGATCTGAGTCACAGAAAAGCCACCGGGGGAAATCGAGGGGGGCTGGGACACAACCCCCCTATCTTGCTGGTTCCGACGCCCGATGCGAAAGCCGACGCGGCGGACGTTTATCGAAGTCGACAGAACGTGCCCTGTCGTTCACCTGGTGTCGACCGGTCGGGACGCACTGTGCGGTATCCCTCACCCGACGACGTGGCCAGGCGTCCTACCATCCGGGGATGAACCAACGGCGGTCAAGTGAGTCCGGTTTCCCGATCAACGGCGTCTACACCGAGGCCGACCTTCCGGAGGACCTGGACTCCCGGCTCGGCAGCCCGGGCGAGTTTCCGTACACCCGGGGTGTCTACCCCACCATGTACACCTCCCGCCCGTGGACCATGCGCCAGTACGCCGGCTTCGGCACCGCCACCGAGTCCAACGCCCGGTACCACCAGTTGTTGCGGGCCGGCACGATGGGCCTCTCGGTCGCGTTCGACCTGCCGACCCAGATGGGCTACGACTCGGACGAGCCGATCGCGCACGGCGAGGTCGGCAAGGTGGGTGTCGCGATCGACTCCATCGAGGACATGCGGCTGCTCTTCGCCGACATCCCACTGGACAAGGTGTCCACCTCGATGACCATCAACGCGCCCGGCTCGGTGCTGCTGCTGCTCTACCAACTCGTCGCCGAGGAGAACGGGGTGCCGGGCACGGCGCTCAACGGCACCATCCAGAACGACATCCTCAAGGAGTACATCGCCCGGGGGACGTACATCTTCCCGCCGAAGCCGTCGCTGCGCCTGGTGGCCGACACGTTCGCGTACTGCCGCAGCGAGGTGCCGAAGTGGAACACCATCTCCATCTCCGGCTACCACATGGCGGAGGCCGGCGCGACGCCCGCGCAGGAGATCGCGTTCACGCTGGCCAACGGGGTGGAGTACGTACGGGCGGCGCTGGCCGCCGGGCTCGCCGTCGACGACTTCGCGCCCCGGCTGTCGTTCTTCTTCGTGGCCCGCACCACGCTGCTGGAGGAGGTGGCGAAGTTCCGCGCCGCCCGGCGGATCTGGGCCCGGTTGATGCGGGACGACTTCGGCGCCAAGGATCCGAAGTCGATGATGCTGCGGTTCCACACCCAGACCGCTGGCGTGCAGCTCACCGCCCAGCAGCCGGAGGTGAACCTGGTTCGGGTGGCGGTGCAGGGTCTGGGTGCCGTGCTCGGTGGCACCCAGTCGCTGCACACCAACAGCTTCGACGAGGCGATCGCGCTGCCCACCGAGAAGGCGGCCCGGCTCGCGCTGCGTACCCAGCAGGTGCTGGCCTATGAGACGGACCTCACCGCCACCGTCGACCCGTTCGCCGGGTCGTACGTGGTGGAGGCGATGACCGCCGAGATCGAGGCCGCCGCCGTCGAGTTGATGGAGCGGGTGGCCGACCACGGTTCGGCGGTGGACGCGATCGAGGCCGGGTTCCAGAAGCGGGAGATCGAGCAGTCCGCGTACCGGATCGCCCAGGAGATCGACTCGGGGGAACGGGTGGTGGTCGGGCTCAACCGGTTCACCGTGGACGAGGAGGAGCCGTACGAGCCACTGCGGGTCGACCCGACGATCGAGGCGGCCCAGGCCGACCGGCTGGCCCGGCTGCGCTCCGAGCGGGACGCCGACGCGGTGACGAGGGCGCTCGCCGATCTTCGGGCCGCTGCCGAGGGCACGGAGAACGTGTTGTACCCGATGAAGGAGGCGCTGCGGGCCCGGGCGACAGTGGGTGAGGTCTGCGGGACGTTGCGTGAGGTCTGGGGGTTGTACCGACCCACCGACCGATTCTGAGCGGCAGGCGGCGACTGCGGCCTCGGGGCGCGGTGTGTCCGGTGCTCTCAGCGGGTATCCGGTCGGTTGAGCCGGGACGCACACCCTGTGCGCCCACGGTGGGTGGGTGCGTGTGAGCGTCCTTATCCGGCTCGTTGCGGTGTGTGGTCGGCTAATTGTCGGAGTGTCAGTTCATCACCCCGACTAATGCGACAATTTGGCAACGGGTCTCCGACTGGCGCCGGGATTCGTGACCGCCGCGATCGGTTACGCGTTGTAGGAGGTGAGGGGCTGATGACGGCGTTTGACCGTGATCTACCTGCTGTCCCCCGCCTTGACGAGCGCCCCCAGCAGGGCATACGTGACTCTGTGCGGTCCGATCATCACCGTAACGAGGTTGCGCAGCGTCACCGTCGGAGGTCTAGGCTGTCTGCTGTCCCCGATGATCCATCCATTCCTAGTGATCGAGAATTCGACGTGACGAGTGCGTTGACGCTGCCCACAAGCGGCCAGCTGGCGTCGTCCTGGCCGGAGACGCCACCGGGATCCCAGCCCCTGCCCCGCGAGCTGGACCACCTTCTCGCGCTCCGGGTACCGGGGCTGATCGCTACGCGCCGTCACCTCCACTCGCACCCGGAGCTTTCCGGCAACGAGTTCGAGACGGCCGCGCTGATCGCCCGGGAGCTGTCGCTGGCCGGGCTGAACCCGCGTCTGCTGCCCAAGGGCAACGGCGTGATCTGCGACGTCAACGGAAGGCCGGACGGCCCGGTCGTGGCGCTGCGCGCCGACATCGACGCCCTGCCGCTGGACGATCCCAAGGACGTCCCGTACCGGTCGACAGTGGAGGGCGTCTGCCACGCCTGCGGGCACGACGTGCACACCACGGTCCTGCTCGGCGTCGGCATGCTGCTGGCCCAGCTCGCCGACCTCGGTGAGCTGGACGGCCGGGTCCGGCTCATCTTCCAGCCGGCCGAGGAGATCCTGCCCTGCGGTTCGCTGGAGGTCATCGAGGCCGGTGGCCTGGACGACGTGGTGCAGATCTTCGCGCTGCACTGCGACCCGAACCTGCCGGTGGGTCAGGTCGGCCTGCGGGTCGGCCCGATCACCGCGGCCGCCGACAACGTGACTGTCCGACTCTCCGGCCCGGGAGGGCACACCGCCCGCCCGCACCTGACCGTCGACATGGTCGACGCGCTCGGTCGGCTGATCACCGAGGTGCCGGCCCTGGTCAGTCGTCGGGTGCCGGCCAACAGCGGCCTGCTGCTGGTCTTCGGCCACGCCTCGGCCGGCACCCGCTACAACGTCATCCCGTCCGAGGCGAGCGCCTCCGGCACCCTCCGGGTGATGGACCGCGACACCTGGGAGCAGGCTCCCAAGATCGTCGCTCAGGTGGTGCGGGACGTGATCGCGCCGACCGGCGCCACTGTCGACCTGGAATACCTGCGCGGCCGGCCGCCGGTGTGCAACGACGCCCGCGCCATCCAGGTGCTGACCGCCGCCACCGCCGCCGCCCTCGGCCCGGACGGGATCGCCGAGACACCGCAGAGCATGGGCGGCGAGGACTTCTCCTGGTATCTGGAGTACGTCCCCGGCGCCCTCGCCCGGCTCGGCGTGGGGCGCTCCGGCCCCAACGTCGACCTGCACCGGGCGAGCTTCGACGTGGACGAGCGGTCCATCGCGGTCGGCGTCCGGGTCATGGTGCAGACCGCGTTGCGGGCACTGGCGGCGGCGCGCTGACCGGCGCGACCAGAGCCGGGGACTTACGTCGTCGGCGCAGCACCACCAGCAGCGCCACCAGCGGTACGCCGAGCGCCACCAGCCAGGGCAGCAACGCGCCCAGCACCGTGAGCAGGACGGTCATCGAGACGACGAAGGCCTTCCAGCCGCCCCTGAGCCCGACCAGGAAGCCGGTCTCGGTGTCCTTGGCCGCCGGCCCCGCCAGCGACACGGTGATCGTGGAGAGGGCGGTCAGGTCGGCCAGGCGTCGCTTCTTGGCCTCCAGCGAGGCCAGGTCGGCCTCCCGGCGACCCAACTCGTTCTCCAGCGACACCAGGTCGGTGATCGAGGTGGCCCGAGACAGCAACCGGCGGGCGCTCTCCACCCGGGCCCGCTGACTGGTGATCCTGGCCTCCAGGTCGACGGTCTCCTCGGTGACGTCCTGGGTGTCGATCTGCCGGCTCTGCTGCCGACCGAGCTTGGCGATCTCCTCCACCACGCCGTTGAACTTCGCCGCCGGCACCCGCAGCTCCAACTCCGCCACCGCGTCGGCGTCGGCACTGCGCCGCTGGTCGCCGCCGACGAAACCGCCGGCCTGGGTGGCCACGGCGGTGGCCTCGCGGGCGGCGGAGTCCACATCGTCCACCTGCACCCGCATCCTCCCGGTGTAGATGATCGCCCGCTGGTCGACCCGTAGGTCCGGTGCGCCGGCGCCGGCACCCTCCGGCGCGCCCGCGGCGGCGTCCCGGCCCACCTCGCCGCCGTTGGCGGCTGGCGCCTCGGCCGCCGTGCCCGCGCTGTCCTGCGCCCCGCTGTCGCCGGCGCCGCACCCCGTCAGCGCCAGGGCCGCCGCCAGTGTCGTCGCCGCCAACAGCGCACCGCGGCGTCGTCCCACCTGTCCGTCCATCCCCGCTCCCATCGTCGTCAACCGGTGTGGCGATAGCTCGGACGCGACGCACACACCGGCTGGTTCCGGCAGACTGCGCTGAGGACGTCACGATTCGATAATCGAGGAGTCACGATGCGGCTCACCAAGTACGCCCACTCCTGCCTCCGGGTGGAACACGACGGGGGAGTGCTCGTCGTCGACCCCGGTGTGTTCAGCGACGCCGCGGCGGCGCTGGACGGTGCGGACGCGGTGCTGATCACCCACGAACACCCCGACCACCTCGATCTGGCAGCGGTGCGCCTCCAACTCGACCGACAGCCGTTCCCGATCCACGGGCCCGCCTCGCTCGGCGAGACCCTGGGTGACGCGGCCGACGTGCTGCGCCCGGTCAGTGTCGGTGAGTCGTTCACCGCCGCCGGGGTCGCGGTGCGCGCGTACGGCGGGCGGCACGCCGTGATCCACCCCGACATCCCGGTGGTCGACAACCTCGGTTACCTGATCAACGACGTGGTCTACCACCCGGGAGACTCGCTGGTGGTGCCCGACGAGACACCCGTCGACACGCTCTTCGCGCCGATCCACGCGCCCTGGTCGAAGTTCTCCGAGGTGGTCGACTTCATCCGCGCTGTCGCACCGCGTCGCGCGTACGCCCTGCACGACGCGTTGCTCAACGACAACGGGCTGGGCGTCCTCGACCGGCAGTACACAGCGCTGTCCGGCACCGAATACCAGCGACTGGAGCCCGGTAGCCGGGTGGACGTCTGACCCGATGCCCGGCCTCTCCGCGGAGCTGGTGCAGCAGCTCTACCGCACCCCACCCGACCGGTTCGTGGCCGCCCGGGACGCCGCCGTGGCCGAGGCCCGCCGTGCCGGTGACCCGACCACCGCCCGGCAACTGGCCCGGCTGCGTCGCCCGACGGTGGCCGCCTGGTTGGTGAACCTGCTCGCCATCCGACGCCCGGAGCTGGTCGCCGATCTGGTCCAGCTCGCCGACGCCCTGCGAGTCGCCCAGCGGGAGTTGCGCGGGCCCCGACTGCGGGAGCTGTCCGCGCAGCGCCGGGCGGTGGTCGGCGCCCTGGTCTCCGAGGTTCGCAAGCTCGCCGCGGCCGAGCCGGACGCGCCACCGGCGAGCCGGCTGCCCCTGGCCGAGGTGGAGGCGACGCTGAACGCGGCGTTCTCCGACGCCGAGGTCGCCGAGCAGGTGCGGGCGGGCCGCCTGCTGCGGGCGGCCAGCTACGCCGGCTTCGGTGAGGTGCCCCGGCCGCAACTGCGGCTGGTCACCGACGATGACGAGGAGCGCGAGGAGGAGCGCCCGGCCCGCCGACCCGGCCCCCAACGCGGCCGTCCCGAGGCGGCACCTCGTACGGACCGGGCGGCCGAGCGTGCCGAGCAGGCCGAACGGGCCGCACAGCGGGCGGCCCGAGCCGAGCGGGCCCGGCAGCGCCGCGCCCTGGACCGGGAGTTGGCGAAGGCCCAGGCCGACCAGGAGCGAGCCGAGACCGAGCTGACCGAGGCGACCGGGCAGGAGCGCGACGGTGCGGCCGTACTCGATCGCCTTGAGGCCGAGCTGGCCGAGCTGGAGCGGCGGCGCGCGGTCGCCGAGCAGGACCTCAGCCGGGCCAAGCTCGCCCGGCGTGCCGCCGAGCGGGCGGTCACCGTGGCCCGGCGGCGCGCCGGTGAGGTCGAGGCGGCGGTCGAGGCACTGGCGGCCGAAGAGGGGGATGCGGACGCGGGCGGTGGCGCGGCAGACTGACCATCGATGGACGACGACGAGTGTGCGGGCCGTACACGGCGAGTGGCCCCGGGCCGGGGCGTGGTCGTGGTCGCCGGGGCGGGTTGCCCGAGCGGGGCGGCGCTGTGACTCCGGAGCAGGTCGCGGCCGCCAGCAAGCCCGTCGTGCTCGACCTGGGCGACGCCTTCAGCCGGGACCCGACCACGTTGCGCCGGGCCCGACTGCTCGGCATCTCCGGCTGGGCCTTCTACATCAGCGGCCGGGCCGGCGCGCTCGGCGGTGTGCGGGCCGAGACGGCCGCCGCCGCCCTCGGGTTCATCGCCCCGGACGCGGTCGCCGACGGTTGGGACGCCGCCGCCCGGGTCGTTCCGCCGTTCGAGGTGGCCGCCGCGAGCCTCGCCGAATGCTGCCGGTGGGGTGCGCAGCAGCTCGGCCCCCTGCCCGGCACCGAGCGCCTGTCGGCGCTCGTCGAGCGGGCGGTGGTGGCGGCGGAGGCCAGCGGGATGCCGCTCTTCGCCGCGTGGCGGGCCATGCCGCTTCCGGATCTCTCGCCCGGGGCTCGCAGCGCCGCCGGGCTGCGGCTGCTCCGGGAACACTTCACCGGCGCCTACCTGCTGGCGGTACGCGCCGCCGGGATGACCCCGCTGGAGGCCGTGCTGGCCGGGCCGGAGGGCGAGGCCGGGGCGGTGGCCTGTGGTTGGCCGCCGCCGTACCCGCCGATCGGGCCGCTGGTGCGCCGCCGGCTCTGGGCGGAGGCGGTGACCAACCGGTTGGCCGCGCCGGCGTTCACGGCCCTCGGGCCCGCCGACGGCGCGGAGTTGGCGGAGTTGCTGCACCGCACCCGGGCCGACCTCGGCTGAGCCTTTCGTCGGCCGAAAAATGGGCGGCGCCGCAACCGAGTGGCTGCCAGGATGTCCTGCCGTGACCCTTCCCGCTGGTTGGACGACGCGCCGACCCACCCTCGACGACGTGCCGGCGATCCTCGCGGTGGTGCACGCCGCCGACACCTTCGCCATCGGCCATCCCGACTTCGACGCCGAGGACGTCGCGGCGTCGCTGACCGCCCCCCACTTCGACCCGACCCGGGACTCCTGGCTGGCCATCGACCCGGACGACACAGTGGTCGGCTGGGCGACGGTGGACAACCCGACCGCTGTGGGCCGGGAGTTCGTGGAGGTCTACGTCGATCCGGTACGGGCCGCCGCCGTCCGCGCGCCGTTGCTGCTCCGCCAACTGGACCGGGTCGCCGAGCGCGCTGCCGAGCGGGGGCTGCCGTCGCTCACCGTCCGCTGCGCGGTCTTCGCCCCGGAACGTGACTGGGAACACGCCCTGCGCGGGCTCGGGTTCGCCCTCGTCAAGCGGTACGTGCGGATGAGCCGGCCGTTGGACGACCTGCCCGACGATCCGGCCGGTCCATCGGACGTGACTGTGCGACCGGTCCGCCCGGACGACGAGGCCGACCTGGTGGAGTTCCACCGGATCTACGAGGCCGCCTTCGGCGACACCCCGGACCACGAGCCGCTGTCGTACGAGCGGTGGCGGGCCCGGATCGGCGACCTGACCGCCTGGGACGAGTGGTTCGTCGCCGAGGTGGACGGGGTGCCGGTCGGCGCGTTGCAGTCCTCGGACCAGGCGCTCGACCAGCAGTCGGGCTGGGTGAAGAGTCTGTCGGTGCTGTCCGGGTACCGGCGCAGGGGAGTGGGGGCGGCGTTGCTGCGCCGCGCCTTCGCCCGCTACGCCGAGAAGGGGCGGCGGGCGGTCGGCCTCGGGGTCGACCTCACCAACCCGACCGCCCCACTGTCGCTGTACCGGTCCGTGGGCCTGCGGGAGACCCAGTGGACCGACATGTACGAACTTTCCGTTCCGGCGG
This sequence comes from Micromonospora noduli, assembly GCF_003264475.1. NCBI lineage: Bacteria > Bacillati > Actinomycetota > Actinomycetes > Micromonosporales > Micromonosporaceae > Micromonospora > Micromonospora noduli. Next base: position 16,564 of record NZ_PYAC01000012.1, read on the forward strand.
CCGGTGTGTGATTGACGACCCCGGTCCGGCCCGCCCGGCGCTCCGGTCGACAGCGGTAGCACACTGGAGGGGTGCGATACGCGCTGCTACGCCGAGGCGGTGCCGGTGGGGCGGGCCCGCAGCTCGGTGACGTAGTCGTCCGGGGCGCCCGCCTTCTCGGCGGCGTTCGCGATCTCCGACAGATACCACGAGGTCGGCAGACCACCCTCGTACCCGTTGAAGACGTAGATCCACGCGGTCACGTCGCCGTCGAGGGTGGAGACCCGCACGTGCAGCTTGCGGTACGTGCCGGCGGTCACCCCCTCGATCTCGTCGAGTTGGCCAGCGTCGTAGGGGTGGATGTCGTAGAGCGCCACGAAGACCCGGTCACCGGGAGACTCGACAAGGGTGCTCACCGCACCCTCCCAGCCGATCACGTCCGCCCCGGCGAAGGTCAGCCGCCAGCCCTCCAGCCAGCCGGTACCCACCATCGGCGAATGCGGACAGTAGGCGCGCATCCGGGCGGGATCGAGATTTGAGCCGTAGGCGGCGTGATGACGCACGGCGATGACGATAGCCCGGCCGACGGGTGGGGGAGAATACGACAGTGCGTGTCGAATGCGCTCGGGAGAAGAAAGTCACTGTGAGCATGGACGAAGGGCGAAAGCTGTGAGCCGGATCGTGATCATCGGCGGGGGGCCGGCCGGGTACGAGGCGGCACTGGTCGCCGCCCAGCTGGACGCCGATGTCACAGTGGTGGAGGCCGACGGTGCGGGCGGTGCCTGCGTGCTCTCCGACTGCGTACCGTCGAAGACCTTCATCGCCAGCTCGGGGGTGGTCACCGGCTACCGCGACACCGAGGAGTTCGGGGTGCACTCGGACGGCCTTGAGGCGGTCACCGTCGACGCGCGGGCGGTGCACGGGCGGGTCAAGCGGCTGGCCCTGGCGCAGTCCGCGGACATCCACGCCAAGCTGCTGAAGGCGGGGGTCACCTTCGTGGCCGGCACCGCCCGGCTCGGCGAGGACTCCCTCGGGCACACCCACCGGGTCGTCGTCACCCCCGCCGACGGCGGCGAGGAGTACTCGATCGACGCGTCCACCGTGCTGGTGGCCACCGGCTCGACGCCCCGCCAGCTGCCCACCGCCGTACCGGACGGTGAGCGCATCCTGACCTGGCGCCAGGTGTACGACCTGCCGGAGCTGCCCGAGCACCTGATCGTGGTCGGGTCCGGTGTGACCGGCGCGGAGTTCGCCAGCGCGTACCTGGCGATGGGGGTCGAGGTGACACTGGTCTCCAGTCGGGACCGGGTGATGCCGCACGAGGACGCCGACGCCGCCTCCGCCATCGAGCGGGTGTTCCGCAACCGGGGCATGGAGATCCTCAACAACTCCCGGGCCGACGCGGTCCGGCGTACCGCCGACGGCGTCGAGGTGGAGCTCTCCGACGGCCGCAAGGTGACCGGCTCCCACGCGCTGATCACCGTCGGTTCGATCCCGAACACCGCCAACCTGGGTCTGACCGAGTACGGGGTGGAGCTGGGCCGGGGCGGCTACCTGACTGTCGACCGCGCCTCCCGGACCAACGTGCCCGGCATCTACGCCGCCGGCGACTGCACCGGCGTGCTGCTGCTGGCCAGCGTCGCCGCCATGCAGGGCCGGATCGCCATGTGGCACGCGCTCGGCGAGGCGGTCCGCCCGCTGCGGCTGCGTACCGTCGCGGCGAACGTCTTCACCGACCCGGAGCTGGCCACCGTGGGTGTCTCGCAGGACGAGGTGGACGCGGGCAAGGTGCCGGCCCGGCAGGTGATGCTGCCGCTATCCGGCAACGCCCGGGCCAAGATGGACGACCTCTCCGACGGTTTCGTGAAGCTGTTCTGCCGTCCCGCCAGCGGCCAGGTGATCGGCGGTGTGGTGGTCGCTCCGAAGGCCAGCGAGCTGATCCTGCCCATCACCATGGCGGTGGAGAACAACCTCACCGTCAACGAGCTGGCCCAGACCATCACCATCTACCCGTCGCTGTCCGGCTCCATCACCGAGGCGGCCCGCCAGCTCATGCTGCACGAGCTGGAGTGACGGCGGCGGGCGCTCAGTCCCAGAAGCACTCCAGGTGGCCGTCCAGAACGACGGCGTCGGCCTCGGTGCAGAACGCGGTGGCGTCGGTGCTGAGGCCGGCGTCGACGCGTTGCGCGTAGATGCTCTCGATCGAGGTCCGGTAGTCCTCCCGGTCCGTGCTCACCACGTACCCGGCCGCCCGGACCTCGGGATGGGCGCACAGGAAGCGGAAGATCTGCCACACCGGCGGCGCGGCGTTCTGGCGGTCGTACGGGTCGACGAACCGTGACTCGAGCAGCTGCGCCAACCCGCCGGCGTCCAGTTCGTCGAAGGACGCGATGCCGCCCAGGTAGGTCGTCGGATCGACGCCGACCAGCTGGTCCCGCCGGGCGGCATCGCGGTTGAACCGGAACTCGTCGACCTCGGCCGGGGCGGGCGCGTCGCAGAGCGGCGGGGAGTCGACCACCGCCGGAGTCGCGGTGGCGCTCGGCGCGGGGACGGTTCGCGGGGCGGCGGCGGGCTCCGGTGCCGTGCAGCCCACGCCTGCGGTGAGCAGGAGCAGCAGACCGACCGCATGGCCGAGCGGCCGATTTCTGACGCCCACCGCGCCCACCCTTCGTCGTCTCGGGGTGAGGAGCTTAAACGGCGACGACTCGGGTCGATGAGCCGGAGCGGGCGAGGACGAGTGCCACCACGGTGAGCACACCGACCTCGGTGAGGATGAGCAGGCGCTCGGCCAGTCCGAGCAACACACGGTCTCCCGGATAGGCCGACCACACCATGGCCGCGGCCAGGACGAGACTGGCCACCGCCAGCCCGCGCAGCCATCGGGCGGCCGGGGTCAGCTGGTCCCGTCGGGCGAGCAGCCAGCCGCCGACCGGCAGCGCCAGGAAGGCGATCACCGACGCGTACCGGTGCAGGTAGGCGGCGGTGGTCATGGCGGTGCCCGGCTCGTTCGTCGGCACCACGGCGGCCAGCAGCAGCCCACCCACCCATGCGCCGAGCAGCAGCTCGGCCGTTCGACCGGAGCGCGGCCGGGGTGGGCTGGCGCGGCGCAGTCCGTACAGCAACGCCACTGTGGCGAGCGCGAGCACCACCATGGCGATGTCGATGACGCCGCCGCGGTCGGAGACCGCAAAGTCGCTGATGGTCAACGCCCAGGGGTTGAGGTCGTCGTTGACTTCGAGGTGGCCGATCACGGTGAGCAGCGCCGCCAGGGCGATCCCGCCCAGGGCCAGCAGGCCGGTACTCCGGGTAACAGGCATGCCTCAGCCTGTCGCCGCAGACACCCCAGCCGAATCCGGGACAGCCACCGAAATCGACCCCCGGGACCACCCCTAGAGGCCTTCCGGCATTTGGCCGTCACGTGCTTCCGCGCATCCGTGAACTTCCGATGGTTGCGAAGACCTTCGCCAGGTCAGGCGACGTTCAGCTGGATGTTCCCAATGCGGGCGACGACGTCGAGATGACCACCCAGGCCGGTGACGTAGGCACGGAGCGATTCCAGGCTGGTGTGCTCGCCATGCTCGATCTGGCTGATCCTCGCCTGCGTCAGCCCTGCCGCCTCGGCCAGTTGCACCTGAGTCATACCCAGGTGCTTGCGAATTTCTGCCAGTTGCGCCCCACTGACCGCTGCCAGCATCTGCTCACGGTGTTGAGCACGCCGGGAGACCCGGTCCGGATCTGCCCAGGATGGATCGAGCGCGCGGGCCTTCGCCTTGACGTCCTGCCAGTCAGCTCCATCGGTCATCTCTGTGTTTCCCTCAGCCTGGAGAGGTGCTCCTGAAACCGGTCGTCCGCCAACGGGACCGCCGTCTTGTACCAAGTCTGCCACTGGCCCGACTTGTCGCCAGCGACCAGAAAAACAGCTTCTCGAACGGGATCAAAAGCGAAGATCATGCGGACCTCCGTGGAGCCAGTCGACCCGGGCCGCAACTCCTTCATGTGGTGGAAGATGCTGCCTTTGAGGCGGTCAACCAGGGGGCCCGAGCGCCGGCCCGTGTTCGGCGAGGAGGTCGATGGCCTCGCTGATGAGGTCGGCGCTGGCGGGATCCGTCCTGCAGAGGTCGAGGAACCACTCCTCGACCTCAGGATGAAGTTTGACATCCCACATGCTGCCAATATAAGTCCAGTTTATACCCGCAGATGCAACGACACTCAGTCGATGGAGACGTCGACAGCGGCGGCGGCGGCTCGGGCGTGACGGGCGCTGACCACTGTCATCGCCCATCCGGCCGCGGCGAAGCCGGCCGCCGCGGCGGTGGCGATGATGGCCAGCCGCCAGGCCGACTCGGTCAGTGCGGTGCCGCCCAGGTGCCCGACCAGCGCGCCGTAGGTGGCCCAACCCAGCGCGGCGACGGCCTCGTAGAGCACGAACAGGCGGTACGGGTAGCGACTGCGCCCGGCCGAGAAGCAGGCCGCCATCCGGCCGCCGGGCACGAACCGGCAGAGCAGGATGACCAGCGGCCCGGGTTGTCGCAGCCCCTGGGTGACCCGGCTGGCCACCCGGCGGGCGCGGCTCAGCTCGGCGTGCCGGGGTTGCCGCCGATCCGGTGCGCTGCGCCCGAGCAGATAGCAGGCCAGGTCGCCGGCGAATACGCCGAGCGCGCCGACGGCGATGGTGACCGGCAGGCTGAGCCCGCCGTAGACGGTGAGCGCACCACTGGTGATCATGACGATCTGGGTGGGGATCACCGGCACGAAGGCGTCCGCGATCAGCAGCGCGAGCAGCACCAGGTACGCCCACGTCGGCGACGCGACGTCAGTCAGAAGTTCGGGCACGCCTGCCACCTCGCCGGATGCGGCCGATTGGGTGTCTTGAGCCTGACGTCGTGTCCGGCGTCACGGTGGACGGCCCCGGCCCGTCGTGACCGTCGACACGACTGGGCCACCCAGCTACAACGAGGCCGATCGTTGCCGAGTAACGGGTTCGGAGGCTGTTCCACCCGTTCGGGGCGGGCGGCAGAACGCCGTTCGTCGGCGTACCGTTGTCGGCGCGGCCACGCCCGTCGGGTCCCCCGTTCCTGACGATTCGGCCGCCAGGGCCGCCGGCGGGTCCCGCGCCGGCGGCCCACCCCTCCGCCGCAAATGCGGGTGCATCCCCGAACGTCGCGCGGGTACGGTCGCCGTATGCGCAGCGCGGTAGTGATGACCACGACGCCGGGTGTCCCCGGCGCGCCGCTCTGACGTCACCACCGTCGACCAGGCCCCGGGGCGATCCGCCCCCGAGGGCAGCGCGCCGTTCGGAGCTCAGGTCGCCTCCGGGTCGTACCCGATCCAGGAGCCCGACATGATCGACCACCGTAGGCTCGGCCGCGAGCTGGACCTCTTCGTCTCCGATCCGCTGGCCGGTGCCGGCCTGCCGATCTGGCTGCCGGCCGGCGCCGCCGCCCGGCACGCCGTCGAGGAGTACGTCCGGGAGTTGGAGCGTCGCTCCGGGCACCAGCACGTCTACTCGCCGCCGCTGGGCAAGCGGGAACTCTTCGAACTTTCCGGCCATCTCGGCTACTTCGCCGACGACATGTTCCCGCCGATGCGGCTGAGCGCCGACGACGAGTTCGTGCTCCGGCCGGCGCTCTGCCCGCACCACGCGTTGGTGTTCCGGGCGCGGGGCCGTTCCTACCGGGAGTTGCCGTTGCGGATCGCGGAGCTGGGCGGGATGTACCGCTCGGAGCGCTCCGGTGTGCTCGGTGGGCTGTCCCGGGTCCGCGCCATCTCGCTCAACGACGCGCACACCTTCTGCGCCCCCGAGCAGGTCGGCGCGGAGGTCGTCGAGATCCTCGGGCTGATCCGTGCCGCGCACGCCGCGCTCGGTGTCCGGCCGGCCGGGTTCCGGCTGTCGCTGCGCGGGCCGGGCGAGAAGTACGTCGGAGACGACGCCCAGTGGGCCCGCGCCGAGGAGTTGCTCCGGGAGGCGCTGGCCGGGGTGGAGTACGTCGAGGCGCCGGGGGAGGCTGCCTTCTACGGTCCGAAGATCGACATTCAGATCGTCGATGCCGCTGGCCGGGAGTCGACCATCTCCACCATCCAACTGGACTTCGACAAGCCGGAACGGTTCGACCTGTCGTACACCGACTCGGACGGCAGCCGGCGTCGGCCGGTGATGGTGCACCGCAGCCTGGTCGGCAGCATGGAGCGGCTGTTCGCGTACCTCATCGAGGTGCACGAGGGGGCGTTCCCGGCCTGGTACGCGCCCGTCCAGTTGGTGCTGCTGCCGGTCGACGACGGTCAGGCCGACGCGGCGGCCGACCTGGCCCGACGGGCGGGCGACAGCGGCCTGCGGGTCGAGGTCGACGCCGCCGGCTCGCTGGGTGCCCGGGTCCGGGACGCGGCCCGCCGCCGCGTCCCGTACCTCGGGGTGTTGGGTGCCCGGGAGGTGGCCGACGGTCACCTCGCGCTGCGCCTGCGCGGCGGCCGCGCCCTGGCCCCGATGCCCGCCGACGAGGCTCTCGCCCTGATCGGCGGGCAGGTCGCCGCCCGCGCGACCGACCTGCTGCCGTCGGACTGACACGCCCACCGATCGTCTCGCGCGCACGGCCGCCCGACCTCAGACCGACGCCGGTTGGGCGGCCGGTTCCTCGTCGACCACCGCGCCGGTGAACTGTGAGCGGTAGAGCCGGTGGTACGCGCCCTGGGCGGCGAGCAACTGCTCGTGTGTGCCCTGCTCGACGATCCGACCGTCCTCCATCATCAGGATCAGGTCGGCGTCGCGGATGGTGGAGAGCCGGTGTGCGATCACGAAGCTGGTCCGGTCCGAGCGCAGCGCGGCCATCGCCCGTTGCAGCAGCACCTCGGTGCGGGTGTCCACCGAACTGGTGGCCTCGTCGAGGATCAGCAGTGACGGCTCGGCGAGGAACGCCCGCGCGATGGTGATGAGCTGCTTCTCGCCGGCGCTGACGTTGCTGCCCTCCTCGTCGATGACGGTGTCGTAACCGTCGGGCAGGCTGCGCACGAACCGGTCCACGAAGGTGGCCCGGGCGGCGGCGAGGATCTCCTCCTCGGTCGCGTCGGGCCGCCCGTAGGCGATGTTGTCCCGGATGGTGCCGCCGAACAGCCAGGTGTCCTGGAGCACCATGCCGATCCGGCCGCGCAGGTCGTCGCGGCGCATCGTGGTGATGTCCACCCCGTCGAGCGTGATCCGGCCGGCGTCCAGCTCGTAGAACCGCATCACCAGGTTGACCAGGGTGGTCTTGCCGGCACCGGTCGGGCCGACGATTGCCACTGTGTGCCCGGGCTCGGCGACCAGCGACAGGTCGTCGATCAGCGGCTTGTCCGGCTCGTAGCGGAACGAGACGTGCTCGAACTCGACACGACCGTGCGGGTCGGTGACCCGGGCCGGCGCGACCGGGTCGGGGGTCTGTTCGTCCGCGTCGAGCACCGCGAAGACCCGCTCGGCCGAGGCCACCCCGGACTGGAGCAGGTTGGCCATCGAGGCGAGTTGGGTGAGCGGCTGGGTGAACTGGCGGGAGTACTGGATGAAGGCCTGCACGTCACCGAGGCTCATCGTGCCGGAGGCGACCCGCAGCCCGCCGACCACGGCGATCGCCACGTAGCTCAGGTTCCCGATGAACATCATCGACGGCATGATGATCCCGGAGATGAACTGTGCCCCGAAGCTGGCCCGGAACAGCTCCTCGTTCTTCGCGTGGAACGCGGCCTCCACCTCACGCTGCCGGCCGAAGACCTTCACCAGCTCATGACCGGTGTACGCCTCCTCGATCTGGCCGTTCAACTCGCCGGTGTGCGTCCACTGGGCGATGAACTGCTTCTGCGAGCGCTTGGCGATGCGCTGGGTGACCAGCACCGACAACGGCACCGCGACCAGGGCCACCAGGGCCAGCACCGGCGAGATCCAGAACATCACGGCCAGCACGCCGACGACAGTCAGCAGCGAGGTGAGTAGCTGGCTGAGGGTCTGCTGGAGGCTGGTGGAGATGTTGTCGATGTCGTTGGTGACCCGGCTGAGCAACTCACCGCGCGGCTGCCGGTCGAAGTAGGGCAGCGGTAGCCGGTTGAGCTTCTCCTCCACCTCGGCGCGCAGCCGCAGCACGGTGCGCTGGACCACGCCGTTGAGCAGCCAACCCTGCCACCAGGACAGCAGGCTCGCCGCGAGGTAGAGCCCGAGCGCCAGCAGCAGCACCCGGCTCAGGGCGCTGAAGTCGATGCCCACCCCGGGCACCACGTCCATCCGGGCCAGCATGTCGGCGAAGCTGTCGTTGCCGCTGGCCCGGGCCGCCGCGACGGCCTGCTCGGCGGTGGTGCCGGCGGGCAGTTGCCGACCGATCACCCCAGTGAAGATCAGGTCGGTGGCGTGGCCGAGGATCTTCGGCCCGGCCACGCTGAACCCGACGCTCACCACTGCCAACGTGATGATCGCGGCCAGGTGCAGCCGGTGCGAGCGCAGCCGGCCGAGCAGCCGTCGGGCCGACGGCCCGAAGTTCATCGACTTCTCGGCGGGCATTCCGGCGCTCATCCATCCCGGGCCGCCGCCCTGACGGCCGGGCGGCAGCCGCTTCGGCGTCGGCGCGCCACTGCTGGTCTCCGGCGCGGTTTCCCCGCCGGCTTGCTGCGCGGTCTCATCCGGCGTCCGTCCGTCGCCGGCCGGCTTCTGACTGGGTACGGCCGCGGTGCGCGGCTCGTCACGCTCGCTCATGCCGCCACCTCCGTGGTCTGCTGCGAGGCCACAATCTCGGCGTACGTCGGGCAGGTTTCCAACAACTCGGCATGTCGTCCCACTCCGACGACCCCTCCGTTTTCCAGGACGATGATCTGATCGGCGTCGATGATCGTGGAAACCCGCTGGGCCACGATCACCACCGCCGCCTGCGCGGTGACCGGCCGCAGGGCCGCTCGCAGCCGCGCGTCGGTGCCCAGGTCGAGCGCGGAGAACGAGTCGTCGAAGAGGTAGATCTCCGGTTGCCGGACCAGGGCCCTGGCGATGGCCAGGCGCTGCCGCTGCCCACCGGAGACGGTGGTGCCGCCCTGCGCGATCGGGGCGTCCAGCCCGCCGGGCATCTGGGCCACGAAGTCCCGGGCCTGGGCGATCTCCAGCGCCGTCCACAGCTCCTCGTCGGTGGCGTCCGGGTTGCCGTAGCGCAGGTTGCTGGCGACCGTCCCGGTGAACAGGTACGGCCGCTGCGGCACCAGGCCGATGCGTCGCCACAGCTCGTCCGGAGCCAACTCCCGCACGTCCACCCCGTCGACCAGCACGGCGCCGTCGGTGACGTCGACCAGGCGGGGGATCAGCGACAGCAGCGTCGTCTTGCCCGCGCCGGTGCTGCCGATGATCGCCGTGGTGGTGCCCGGGGTCGCCCGGAAGGAGATGTCGCGCAGCACCGGCTCCACCGCGCCCGGGTACTGGAAGCGCACCCTGCGCAGCTCCAACTCTGCTCGGGTGGGCAGTTCGGTGACCGGCGCGGCGGCCGGGACCACCGAGGAGTCGGTGTCCAGCACCTCGACGATCCGCTCGGCGCAGACCGCTGCCCTCGGCACCATCATCAGCATGAAGGTGGCCATCATGACCGCCATCAGGATCTGCATCAGGTACTGCAGGAACGCGGTGAGCGCGCCGACCTGGATCGCGCCGGCGTCCACCCGCTGCGCACCGAACCAGAGCACCGCCACGCTGGAGACGTTCAGCACCAGCATGACCACCGGGAAGATCAACGCCAGCAACCGACCGGTACGCAGCGCGGTCGCGGTCAGGTCGGCGTTCGCGACGCCGAAGCGGTCCGTCTCGTACGGCTCTCGAACGAACGCACGGACCACCCGGATGCCGGTGATCTGCTCCCGCAGCACCCGGTTGACAGTGTCGATGCGGGTCTGCATCAGCCGGAAGCCCGGCACCATCCGACGGATGATCGCGCCGAGGGCGATGGCCAGCACCGGCACGCTGACCAGCATCAGCCAGGAGAGCCCGACGTCCTCACGCAACGCCATGAACACACCGCCGACGCTCATGATCGGTGCGGCGACCAGCATCGTGCAGCTCATCAGCACGAGCATCTGCACCTGCTGCACGTCGTTGGTGTTGCGGGTGATCAGCGACGGTGCCCCGAACCGGGCCACCTCACGGGCGGAGAAGCGGTTGACGTGCCCGAACAGTTCGGCGCGTACGTCGCGGCCGAAGCCCATCGCGACCCGGGCGCCCAGGTAGACCGCCGCGATCGAGCAGACGATCTGGATCAGGCTGACCAGCAGCATCCAGCCGCCGGTGCGCACGATGTAGTCGGTGTCGCCCCGGGCCACACCCTGGTCGATGATGTCCGCGTTGAGGCTGGGCAGGTAGAGCGAGGCCATGGTGCCCACGAACTGGAGCAGCACGACCGCCAGCAACGGTCTCTGATAGGTGCGCAGTTGGCCGCGCAGGAGTCGGATCAGCACGCCGGGTCCTTCGTTTCGGTTGGGCGTCCGGTCATCCGCGGGTCGTCTCCGCTGCCGATGACCTCAAGCAGGAACTCCCGGATCACCTGGGCCTTCACCGGGTCGGCGTCGACCGAGGTGAGGGGCCGTCCGGAGTGCATGAGCGCGCCGAGCGCGGCCACCCGTTCCCGCCCGGCGGGGGTGATGGCGAGTCGGATGCTGCGTCGGTCGTTGTCGTCGCGCTGGCGCTCGACCAGACCGTCGCGCTCGAGCGTGTCGACGATGCCGGTCAGGGTCGCCGGCCGGACGAACCCCTTCTCGGCGACCGTCCGGTGCGGCAGCTCGCCGTGTCGGGCGAGCGTCATCAGGGTGATCATGCCGGCCTGGGTGAGGCCGTGCTCCTCGGCGAGGTAGCGGTTCCACCGCTGCCCGACCAGGTGCCCGGCCACCACCAGCAGCCGGCCGAGCGGCACGTCCTGGAGGGTCACGAGTTCCACGAACGGTAGGTTAGCCCCCTGATAGTCAGGGGCCAAACGAAATTGCCGCAGCGGTGGCCACGAACACGATCTGTAGGGCGGTCCGCTGTGCGAGCGGGGTGACCGGGCGGCCGGCGAGGGTCAGTTCGCGGCGGGCGGCCGAGACGTTGGCCGGGAACATGGCGAGCATGAGTAGGCCGAGGCCGGCCGCCGCGACCCGGGCTGTCGCCGGCACCAGGAGGCCGACCGCGCCGGCCAGTTCCAGTACGCCGGTCACGGTGACCAGCAGGTCCGGCCGGGGCAACCGGGGCGGGACCATCGCGATCAGGTCGGCGCGGCGCTGGCCGACGAAGTGCGCGACGGCGGTGAGCGTGAACATCACGGCCAGCCCGACGCGCAGCGCGGGATGCCAGCCGTCCAGTGCGGAGATGCCCGCCAGGCCGACGATTCGGGCCAGCGCGGTGCCGACGATCAAGGCGATCAGGGGTGCCATCGGAATCCTCCTCCGTGAAACTTGCCAGTGACAAGATTGCGCGTCAGGGGTGCATCTTGTCAATGGCAAGATAGGATTCGCGTATGACCGACACCCGCGCCTACCACCACGGCGACCTGCGCCGCGCCCTGCTCGCCGCAGCGCTGGAGGCCGTCGGCGAGGTCGGACCCGCCGCGCTGAGCCTGCGCGACCTGGCCCGCCGGTCCGGTGTCTCGCACGCCGCGCCCGCACACCACTTCGGCGACAAGGCGGGCCTGCTCACCGCGCTTGCCGCGCAGGGCTTCGACCTGCTGGCCCAGACGTTGACCGAGGCGGATGACGACCTGTTGGAGGCCGGCGTCGCGTACGTCGACTTCGCCGTCACGCACCGGGCGTACTTCGAGGTGATGTTCCGGCCGGAGCTCTACCGGGCCGACGACGCCGAGCTGATCGCGGCGCGGGGTCGGGCCGGCGCCGCGCTCCGCTCCGGGGTGGCGGCGCTGTCCGGCGGCGGCGCGCCCGCCGACACCGACCGGGACTCGCTCGCGGCCTGGTCAATCGCGCACGGCTTCGCCACCCTCTGGTTGGCCGGCGCGCTGCCCGACCGGGTGGGCGACAACCCCCGCGAGGCAGCCCGCGCCGTGCTGCGCCGGCTGTCGACCTGACACCGAGGTTCCCCCGCCGACCCCGGCCCTCCTCGGACCGAGGTTCCCCCGCCGCCCCCCGGCCCTCCTCGGTTGATCATGAGGTTACCGCCACGACACGCCGATGCGGGACGCGATAACCTCATGATCAACTTTGTCGGGGCCGGGGGCCGGGGGCCGGGGGCCGGGGGCCGGGGCTGGGGCCGGGGTTACCAGCTGGTGGGGAGGGGCATTCCTTCGGTGAAGCCGGCGGCGCTCTGCACGCCGACGATGGCCCGCTCGTGGAACTGGGTGAGGTCCCGTGCGCCCGCGTAGGTGAAGGCGCTGCGTACCCCCGCGATGATCTCGTCGATCAGGTCCTCGACGCCGGGGCGGGCCGGGTCCAGGTGCATCCGGGCCGAGGAGATGCCCTCCTCGAAAACCGCCTTGCGGGCCCGGTCGTACGGGCTGTCGTCGGCGGTTCGGGCACTGACCGCCCGAGCCGAGGCCATCCCGAAGCTCTCCTTGTACCGCCGGCCGTCCGCATCGGTGTAGAGGTCACCGGGGGACTCGTAGGTGCCGGCGAACCAGGAGCCGATCATCACGTTCGACGCGCCGGCGGCGAGGGCCAGCGCCACGTCCCGGGGGTGCCGCACCCCGCCGTCGGCCCACACGTGCCGGCCCAGTTGGCGGGCGGCGGCCGCACAGTCGAGCACGGCGGAGAACTGCGGTCGGCCCACGCCGGTCATCATCCGGGTGGTACACATCGCCCCCGGGCCGACGCCGACCTTGATGATGTCCGCCCCCGCCTCCACCAGGTCGCGTACGCCCTCGGCGGTGACCACGTTGCCGGCCGCCACCGGCACCCCCGGGTCAAGCTTCCGGACCGCCTGAAGGGCGGAGATCATCCGTGCCTGGTGGCCGTGCGCGGTGTCCACGACCAACGTGTCCACCCCCGCCTCCAGCAGCGCCGCGGCCTTGCCGGTCACGTCCCCGTTGATCCCGACGGCCGCCGCGATCCGAAGCCGACCCCGGTCGTCCACGGCCGGTGTGTAGAGGGTGGCGCGCAACGCGCCCTGTCGGGTCAGCACCCCGACCAGCCGACCCTCGGCGTCCACCACCGGGGCGAGTCGGCGACGGCCCGCCGAGAGCAGATCGAAACCGGTACGAGGATCCGCGTCCGCCGGGACGGTGTGCAGTTCGGTGGACATCACGTGACGCAGCTGCGCGAAGCGGTCCACGCCCGTGGTGTCCGCCTCGGTGACCACACCCATCGGCCGGCCGGCGTCGTCGACCACGATCACCGCACCGTGCGAGCGCTTGGGCAGCAGGTGGATGGCATCGCCCACGGTCTCGGTCGGGCCCAGCGTGATCGGCGTGTCGTAGACCAGGTGGCGCTGCTTGACCCAGGCGACGACATCCGCCACCACCTCGATCGGAATGTCCTGCGGGATCACCGTGATGGCACCCCGGCGGGCGACCGTCTCCGCCATCCGCCGTCCGGCGACCGCGGTCATGTTCGACACCACCAACGGAATGGTGGTGCCGGTGCCGTCGCCGGTGGAGAGGTCGACGTCGAGCCGGGATCCCAGATCGGAGCGGGCCGGCGCCATGAAGACGTCGGTATAGGTCAGGTCGTGCGCGGGAGCCGCGCCGTGAAGGAACTGCACCAGGCAATCATTCCCGCTCGCGGCCAGTTCCACCGTCGGTGGTCGCGGAAAACACTCGCATCGTCGTTGGTCCTGGTCCCGGTGGCGCCGTCGGTGCTCGCCGGATGTGCCGGCAGCCCGGTGGAAGTGCCACGGAGGGCGCGGCCGGGTACGAACCGGTCAGCCCAGCAGAAGTGCCACGGCGAGCACTGCCATCACGACGGCGATGACCGCGTCCAGCACCCGCCAGGCGACGGCGCGGGCGAGCAGCGGTGCGAGGCGCTGCGCGCCGACGCCGAGCGCGGTGAACCAGACCACACTGGCCAGGGCGGCGCCGGCGCCGAAGACCCACCGATGTGGGTGTTGTTGGGCCACGCTGCCCAGGAGCAGCACGGTGTCCAGGTAGACGTGTGGGTTCAGGTAGGTGAAGGCGACGCAGGCGAGCAGGGTCACCCCCAACGTGGCCGGCGGCCGCTCGGTGGGCAGCAGGGCGCCGGGATGCAGGGCGCGGCGGGCGGCGAGCCCCGCGTAGCAGAGCAGGAAGGCCGCACCGCCCCAGCGGATCGCCATCAGCAGGCCCGGTCGGCCGGTCACCAGCGAACCGACCCCTGCCACTCCCGCCATGATCAGCAGTGCGTCCGACGCGGCGCAGGTGAGCACCACGGGTACGACGTGCTCCCGTCGCAGGCCCTGGCGCAGGACGAAGGCGTTCTGGGCGCCGATGGCGACGATGAGCGCGATGGAGATTGAGAAGCCGGCGACGGCGGAGGTGAGCACGGAGTCGACGCTAGGACCGTCGACAGCCACCAGTCCAACTAAAGATTCTGACGCAACTTAAGCTCTGCTGATGCATGGTCTCGACTCGGCACAGCTACGGACGCTCGCGGCGGTGGTGGCGGAGGGCAGCTTCGACGCGGCGGCCCGGCTGCTGCACGTCACGCCGTCGGCGGTGAGCCAACGGATCAAGGCGCTGGAGGAGACCGTCGGCCAGGTGCTGGTCCGCCGCGCCCGTCCGTGCGTGGCAACCGACGCCGGCCGTCCGCTGCTGCGCCTGGCCGGCCAGCTCGCGCTGCTCGAACGGGAGGCTCTGGCCGATGCCCGCGGCCCGCTGGCCGGTGGTGGCCGGATCCGGGTCGCGGTGGTGGTCAACGCGGACTCGCTGGCCACCTGGTTTCCCGCCGCGCTGGCCCGGTTGCCGCAGCGGGCCGGGCTCTCGTTCGACCTGCGGCAGGACGATCAGGACCACACCGCCGAGCTGCTCCGCGACGGTTCGGTGACGGCAGCGGTCACCGCCCAGCGGGAGGCCGTGCAGGGCTGTCGCGTGCTGCGACTCGGGGCAATGCGCTACCGCGCGTTGGCCACCCCGGAATTCGCGGCGTCCCACTTCGCCGGAGGATTCACCGCCGCCGCGATGGCGAGCACCCCGCTCGTGGTCTTCGACCGGAAGGACCGGGTGCAACACCGGTTCATCAGGGCGGTGGTCGGTCGACCGCTCGACCCGCCGGTGCACTACGTGCCGTCGGTGCCGGCTTTCAGCGAGGCGATCCGGCTCGGGCTGGGCTGGAGTCTGGTGCCGGAACAGATCGCTCAGGCCGACCTGACCGCCGGTCGGTGCGTCGACCTCGCGCCGGGCCGACACCTCGACGTTCCGCTGTACTGGCAGCACTGGCGGTTGGAGTCCGACGTGCTGAACGCCCTGACCGCCACCGTCCGCGCGGTCGCCGCCGAAGCCCTGCGCTGACCGCCGCCAGCCGGCTCAGGCGATGGTGCAGATGGGGGCACCGGCGGTGATCACGGCGCCGACCTCGGCGCTGAGACCGCTGACCGTACCCGCCTTGTGAGCGTGCAGCGGCTGCTCCATCTTCATCGCCTCCAGCACCACGACCAGGTCGCCCTCGGCCACGGTGTCGCCGTCCGCCACCGCGATCTTGACGATGGTGCCCTGCATCGGCGAGGTGAGCGCGTCGCCGCCGACCGGAGCACCGGCCTTGGCACCGCCGCCGCGCCGGGTCGGCTTGCGGGCGGCGGGTGCCGCGGTGGTCGTACTCCCGCCGAAGCCGGCGGGGAGGCTGACCTCGAGGCGCTTGCCGCCCACCTCGACCACGACGGTGTCGCGCTCGGCCGGCGCCTCGGCGGCGCCGGCGGCGGCGGTGAACGGCGGCACGGTGTTGTGGAACTCGGTCTCGATCCACCGGGTGTGCACGGCGAACGGCTCGGCGGTGAACGCCTCGTCCCGCACGACGAGCCGGTGGAACGGCAGCGCCGTGGCCATCCCGTCGAGGACCATCTCGTCCAGCGCGCGGCGGGCGCGCTCCAGCGCCTCGGTCCGCGTCTCACCCGTGATGATCACCTTGGCGAGCAGTGAGTCGAAGTTGCCGCCGATCACGTCGCCGGCCGAGATGCCGGTGTCGACCCGCACACCCGGCCCGCTGGGCAGGCGCAGCGCGGTGACAGTGCCGGGGGCGGGCAGGAAGTTGCGGCCCGGGTCCTCGCCGTTGATCCGGAACTCGATCGCGTGCCCGCGCGGCGTCGGGTCCTCGGTGATCCGCAGCTTCTCTCCGTCGGCGATCCGGAACTGCTCGCGGACCAGGTCGATGCCGGCGGTCTCCTCGGTGACCGGGTGCTCGACCTGGAGTCGCGTGTTGACCTCCAGGAAGGAGATGGTGCCGTCGACGCCGACCAGGTATTCCACAGTGCCGGCGCCGTGGTAGCCGGCCTCGCGGCAGATCGCCTTGGCGCTCTCGTGGATCTGCGCGCGCTGGGCGTCGGTGAGGAACGGCGCGGGCGCCTCCTCGACGAGCTTCTGGTGACGTCGCTGCAACGAGCAGTCCCGGGTGCCCACCACGATCACGTTGCCATGCTGGTCGGCGAGGACCTGCGCCTCGACGTGCCGGGGCTGGTCGAGGTACCGCTCGACGAAGCACTCGCCCCGACCGAACGCCGCGACCGCCTCCCGGGTTGCCGACTCGAAAAGCTGGGGGATCTCCTCCATCGTGCGGGCGACCTTGAGGCCGCGCCCGCCGCCACCGAAGGCGGCCTTGATGGCGACCGGCAGGCCGTGGTCGACGGCGAACGCCATCACCTCGTCCGGGCTGGCCACCGGGTCCGGGGTGCCGGGGACCAGCGGTGCGCCGGCCCGCTGGGCGATGTGCCGGGCGGTGACCTTGTCGCCCAGGTCGCGGATCGCCTGCGGGGTGGGGCCGATCCAGGTCAGCCCGGCGTCGATGACGGCCTGGGCGAAGTCGGCGTTCTCACTGAGGAAGCCATAACCCGGGTGTACGGCGTCGGCACCGGCCCGAGCGGCGACATCGAGCAGCTTGTCGATGCGCAGGTAGGTCTCGGTCGCGCTGTCCCCGCCGAGCGCGTACGCCTCGTCCGCGAGGGTGGCGTGCAGGGCGTCGCGGTCGGAGTCCGCGTACACGGCGACGCTGCCCAGGCCGGCGTCGCGGCACGCGCGGATCACCCGGACGGCGATCTCGCCGCGGTTGGCGATGAGTACCTTGCGCACCTTCGTGGCTCCTCCCGGGCAGGTTACTGACGGGGAGTGTATCGGCCGCCCTCGGCGGCCCTAACGATCGCTCAGTGTGGGATGCCGCACTGCACCCGCCACGGTTTAGTCAAACTTGGCTATTACGCTTGTCGGGTGTCTTCGACTCGGATGATGATTCTCGGTCTGGTGCGGTGGATGCAGCCCGTGCACGGCTATGACGTGCGCCGTGAGCTGCTGAGCTGGAGCGCCGACAAGTGGGCGAACATACAGCCCGGATCGATCTATCACGCCCTGCGCAAACTCACCGAGGAAGGGCTGCTCCGCGCCGTCGCGACCGAGCAGGTGGGCGCCCGTCCGGCGCGGACCACGTACGAGGTGACGGTCAAGGGGGAGGACGAGTTCGAGACGCTGCTGCGCAACTCCTGGTGGACCATCACCGAGCCCGCCGACCCGTTCGTGGCGGCCTTCTCCTTCCTGCCGGCCATGCCGCGCGCCGAGGCGGCCGCCGCCCTGCGTAACCGGGCCAACCTGCTGCGCGCCGGCGTCGAGTCCATGCGCGCCTCGCTGGAGTCGGACTGGGTGCGCAACCGCAAGCCGGCGCACGTCGGCTGGATGTTCGAGCTGTGGTCGGCGCGGGCGGAGGCGGAGATGACCTGGTGCGAGCGGATCGCCGAGCGGATCGATTCCGGAGTGTCGTACCTGCCTGCTGAGCTGGATGAAGCGCAGGGTTGGTCGGGGTGGCGGGACGGCGTGGAACCGCTCGACACCGACGCGGAATAATCAACGTTGACTAAAAAAGCTATATCGCGTTAGCCTGCTGGCGGCACAGCGGGGGAGTGCGCCGTCCGGCGCCGTCCCACCCGACGGCCGGCCCGACCGGCCCGAACGACCAGGAGCAGAAATGATCGAGACCAGGGGGGTGCGGAAGTCGTTCCGCTCCCGCGCGGGTCGAGAGACGAAGACGGTGGACGCCGTGCGGGGCGTCGACCTTGACGTTGCCAAGGGCGAGATCTTCGGCTTCCTCGGCCCGAACGGCGCCGGCAAGACCACCACGCTGCGGATGCTCGCCACGCTGATCGAGCCGGACGGCGGCGAGGCCACCATCGCGGGCGCCGACCTGCGCAAGGACCCGGCCGAGGTGCGCCGCCGCATCGGGTACGTCCCGCAGGGCGGCAGCACCTGGGACGAGTCCACCGCCCGCGAAGAGCTGGTGCTGCACGCCCGGATGTACGGCATCAGCAAGGCCGACGCGCAGCGGCGCGCCGCCCGCGCACTGGACGCCTTCCAGCTCACCGAGTACGCCGACCGCAAGTGCAAGACCTACTCCGGCGGCCAGCGTCGCCGGGTGGAGATCGCCCTCGGCATCATCCACGAGCCGAAGATCGTTTTCCTGGACGAGCCGACCACCGGCCTCGACCCGCAGAGCCGCGCCCACATGTGGGACGAGATCCGCCGCCTCCGCGCCGACGGTATGACCGTCTTCATCACCACGCACTACCTGGACGAGGCCGACGCGCTCTGCGACCGGATCGCGATCATGGACAACGGCGAGGTGGTTGCCGAGGGCACGCCGACCGAGCTCAAGCGGGAGATCTCCGGCGACGTGGTGCTGGTCGGTCTCGACCTGGCCGCCACCCCGCAGGCCGCCCAGACGCTCGACGGCGAGCCGTACGTCAACAAGCTGGAGACGGTCGACGAGGGTGGCCTGCGCCTCTACGTCGACGAGGGCGCCACCGCCATTCCGCAGGTGCTGCGCCGACTCGACCACGCCGGGCTGGAGCTGCGCTCGATCGAGCTGCACCGACCCAGCCTGGACGACGTCTTCCTCACCAAGACCGGCCGCTCGCTGCGCGAGTCCTGACCACCGGAGACGACTCCCATGAAATTCGCCCGTGACACGTGGCTGATCTTCCAGCGCCAGACCCAACTCCTGCTACGCAACCCGGTCTGGGTCTTCGTCGGCGTGTTCCAGCCGGTCATGTACCTGCTGCTCTTCGCCCCGCTGCTCAAGCCCGCACTGAACGCGCCCACCCAGGCCGCCGCCTACAAGATCTTCGTACCGGGTCTGCTGGTGCTGCTGGCCATCTTCGGTGGCCTGTTCCAGGGCTTCGGCCTGATCGCCGAGCTGCGAGCCGGCGTCATCGAACGCTCCCGGGTCACCCCGATCAGCCGGCTCGCCCTGCTGCTCGGCCGCTCGCTGCGCGACGTGGTCTCGCTCATGGTGCAGGCGGTCATCATCACGCTCCTGGCGCTCATCTTCGACCTGCGGGTGTTCATCGGGGACCTGCTGCTGGCGTACCTGATGCTCGCCCTTATCGCCCTCATGACCTCGGCCGTCTCCTACGGCGTCGCCCTCAAGGTCAAGAGCGAGGACGCGCTGGCCCCGCTGATGAACACCGTGGCGCAGCCGGTGCTGCTGCTCTCCGGCATCCTGCTTCCGCTGACCTTCGCACCCGGCTGGTTGCAGGGCATCGCCAACTGGAACCCGTTCTCCTGGGCGGTCGACGGCACCCGGGCGCTGTTCGCCGGTGACCTGGGCAGCGACAAGGTCTGGCAGGGCCTCAGCATCACCGCGGTCCTCGCCGCGCTGGGCGTCTACTGGGCCGCCCGCCAGTTCGCCCGCAGCGTCCGCTGACGCCGCCTTCGCCGTTCCTTGATATTGGGGTGTCCCCTGGTGGGGACACCCCAATATCCGTGTTCGGCGTTGCCGACGGTCAGCGATTGTCGGCGGTCAGCGGACGCGCGCGAGGGTGAGGCCGTCCGCGATCGGCAGCATCACCGGGTCCACCCGTACGTCCGCGAGGACCTCGTCGTTGAACGCGGCGATGGCCCGGTCGCCGGCGTCCTGCGGGGCGATGACCCGCCCGCCACGCAACACGTTGTCGACGGCGATCACCCCACCCGGACGCATCCGGGGCACCAACTCCGCCCAGTAGATCGGGTAGCCGGTCTTGTCCGCGTCGATGAACGCGAAGTCCAGGTGCCGCTCGTGCGGCAACTCCCGCAGCCCGTCCGCAGCCGGGCCGATGCACAGGTCGATCAGATCCTGCACGCCGGCCCGCGCCCAGTAGCGCCGGGCGATTCCGGTGAACTCCTCGGAGATGTCGAAGCAGGTCAGTCGCCCGCCCTCGGGCAACCCGCGGGCGATCGCCAGCGACGAGAGCCCGGTGAACGTGCCGACCTCGACGGCCTGCCGCACGTCGAGCAGCCGGGTGAGGAATGTCAGGAACGCGGCCTGCTCCGGAGCCACCTGCATGGTGGCGTGCTCGGGCAGCACCGCCCGGGTCTCCTCGGCCAGGTCACGGATGATCTCGTCCGGCGGGGAGCCGTGTGCGACCAGATAGGCGTGCAGCTCGTTGGTGAGCGGGATCGACTTGGTGGTCATGACCGGACGTTACCGAGCGGCTCGACCGT
Organism: Micromonospora noduli; assembly: GCF_003264475.1. NCBI lineage: Bacteria > Bacillati > Actinomycetota > Actinomycetes > Micromonosporales > Micromonosporaceae > Micromonospora > Micromonospora noduli. Next base: position 37,080 of record NZ_PYAC01000012.1, read on the forward strand.
TTGGCCGCCCGGCGCGACAGTCGTCCACAGGTCGGTGATCCGCAGATCCAGCTCGGCGAGGAGCTGGCGCAGCAGCGGCATCGACAGCCCGACCACCGTCCCCGGGTCACCCTCGATCCGTTCCACGAACGGCCCACCCAGCCCGTCGATCGTGAACGCGCCAGCCACCGCCAGCGGCTCACCCGTGGCCACGTACGCGGCGATCTCGTCGTCACTGATGTCGGCGAAGTGGACCGTGGTCGACGCGACCGCCTCCGCCCGCCGACCCGCAGTAACGTCGACCAGGCAGTGCCCGCTGTGCAGAACGCCGCTGCGTCCCCGCATCCGCAGCCACCGCCGGGTCGCATCAGCCGCATCCGCCGGCTTGCCGAGGATCTCCCCGTCGAAGGCGAGCACCGAGTCGCAGCCGATCACCAACGTCCGCTGATCGGCGGTCGGGTTCAGCCGGGTCAACACCGCCTGCGCCTTCAGGCGAGCCAACTCCAGGCACAACTCCTCGGCCCGCTCGGTCACCACCAGGGACTCGTCCACCCCACTGACCAGCACCTCCGGCTCGACGCCGGCAGCCTGGAGCAACTTACGACGGGCAGGGCTCGCCGAAGCGAGCACGAGGCGGAGCGGCAAAGTCTCAGACACCAGCCCGACGTTACCGCCCAGCCCTCACCAAGACCGACACCCCGCCCAGCACCCACCGCCCGACCGCCGGTCGGGCGTCCTTGCGGTCGGGCGTCCTTGCGGTCGGGCGTCCTTGCGGTCGGGCCCCTGCGGTCGGGCGCCCTTGATCCACTCGACTTTCAGAAAAACGCGCTATCCCGTCGCCCCGGACACCGCGATTTCCTGAAAGTCGAGTGGATCACGGCTTCGTTGATCGATCAGCGACTGATTCTGGGCGGCGGATCATCACCACGCCGGCGTCGTCGCGCCATCACGGCCCACCCAACCCCGGCAGCCACGAGCACCCCGAGAGTGGCCAGGCCGCGCGCAGTCGCGTTATCGCTTTCGTCACCTGACTGAGCGCCAGCCGTCGTGGTCGGGCCAGCACCGGCCGGAGCGCTCACCGATTCAAACCCGAGCGGCGGTACGTCTGCCGTCAGCGCCGCCACAAGATCGATCACTCCGTAGCCGTACTCGTCGTCGCGGCCAGGAGGTCCCTTGTCGACGGCGGTGGCCGTGAGCCGGTGCGCCACCTCCCGGGCCGGCAGGTATGGGTACTTGGACCTGATCAAGGCAGCCGCGCCCGCGACGATCGCCGTCGCGTCAGAGGTGCCGGTGCCCTTGCGATACTTGCCGTCGATGCTCGTGCTGTAGATGTCGACGGCGGGCGCAACCACGTCAATCTCCGGCCCAGTGACCGAGACGGCGGCACGCTTGCCGTCCCGGTCGATTCCACCGACAGCGATAACCCCATCCTCTGACGCTGGATAACCAACTGCAGAATCCTGCGGGCGGTTGCCACTCGATGCCACCACGATCACACCTGCCGCGAGCGCTGCTCTTATTGATCGCCGCAATTGGATGCCGGCGCCGCCCACCGAGGAGATACTTATAACATCAGCTCCGCTGAGGACCGCAAAATCGATTCCGGCGGCCAAGTCTTCGGCCTTGCCTTCGCCATCGACGGGCGTGTCTCGAATTGGAAGTATCTGCGCATCTGGAGCTATTCCCAAGGCACCTGAGTTTCCCCCTTGCCCATGCGCAGCGATTAAACCAGCCATCCCGGTGCCATGGCTGTTCTGATCGTACTGCCCGCTGCCATCTCCGCCGGCGATGATGTCAGTGCCTTTGAGAAGGTTTTTTCGGAGGTCGGGGTGCGGTTGCACTCCTGTGTCTGGGACTGCGACAGTTACCCCTGCTCCTCGGGTAATGCGTTGAGCGTCGGAAGTATTGAGGTAACTGAGGTGCCACTGATCCGATCTGATTCTGTTAATCTCGCCGGGCTCGCCACTCGGGAGTTGAGCACCTGTTCCCGCCGAAGCTTGCACTGCGGACAGTGTTGCCGAAAAAATAGCCGACAATATCCGCAGGGCTCGACGGTCGCGATTCATTAGCGGTTGAAGCCGATTGCGGGGCCAGGATCAGGCGGGCTCTGTTCCTCTGGTGGGCGGACGACAGGGTCTACCCCTTGGTCGATCTCCCACGGATGATCGGGATCCCAAGCTCGCCGATCTGCGTTCTGTCCCCTTTGCGGGGGATGGTTGGGCGGGTAGATGGCGCCCAGACCCGAAGCCGTAGCGCCGCCCGTCCCGGGGGCGCCACCGATGGGCGGAAGTTGATGCCGTCCAGGTAAACCCCGGCCTCCGGCTGGCCGGGAACCGGCTCCACCGGTAGGCGCGGTGCCAGCGCCACCGCCACCAATTATGCCGCCAATTGGATTAACCTTTCGTGTCGGGCTAGATGGGGATACTGGCTGACCTAGCCCCAGGCCAGGTGGTCCACCGATAATTCCGCTCGGCGGCATTGACCGCGTCGGCGTCTGTGGGGAGGGGGTGCCATTGTTATTTCCGCGAACCTGCCGATTTTCGACTCCTGGCTTGCCCTCGGAGGGCAAGATTGGGGCCCGAGGTATCGGGCCAGGTGGGATCGGCGTCGGCGTTCCCATGCCGGGGGACGGGGTGGTAACTCCAATTCCGGGAATTCCAGGAATCTGAGCACTTGGCGCAGTTGCGGGGCTGGTGCCGCCAAGTATCGGACCTATCACAGGGGTGATCGAGGCGGGTTGCGAACCACCCGTCGCGCTAGGTGGAGGCGAAGACGGTGCTGCGCCGACAGTCATGGGTAGAGGTAGGATTGGCGGAATTATTGGCGCGGAGTCATAAGCGTCTGAGTCTGACGGGTCTCGCCTTGGGCGCGGAGGAGCCGCGGGTGGTTTTTGAAGGGTTGCTTGGGCTTGTTGGAGTTCGCCGCTGAGGTTGAACATCATCGATCGAGCCTGCACGTTGAGCCGTTCCAGTTCCCCATCAGCAACAGGCGGCGCGGTGGCTCGGTTGCCCATCACCGCTTTCGGGTCGGCGACCATTGACTCGTACGCCTGCTTCTGCTGGAACTTGGTCGCGTACTCCTCGTAGATCTTGCGGAGTGCGGCGCGGGTGGTGCCGATGGCCTGGGTTGCGGCGGAGAGTGCGGTGTAGTTCGCGGCGGCGGCGTCGTGGGTGCGCTGCACCTTGTCGATGAGTTCGTCGAGTTCGGCCAGGTAGGTGCGGGAGGCGGCGCTGGTTTCGGGGGGCCATGCCTCGGCGAGTCCGCGTCGGTACTGCTGGAGGCGGCCGAGGTGGGTTTGCGCCAGGTCGCAGACCTTGCGCCAGCCGGCGACCTGTTTCCAGTGGTTGGCGGTGTCGTGGTCCTGGAGGCAGGCCCACATGCTGTTGACGTCCATGAGGTGCCAGTCGGTGAGGCCGGAGGTGCGGCCGGTGCCCCGTTCGATCACGGCAGCACCACCGGTCCTTCGGCGTTGGGGCTGGTCGGGTCGGTCAGGGTTGGCGTCGGGCCGCCGGGGAGGACGCTGGCCGGGTTGGCGAGGGCTCGTTGCACGTCCACCACTCGGGCGGCGGTGAAGGCGTCGCTGTCGGCGTAGTGGGTGGCGACCTGATCGGCGGCGGCGGCCAGGTGGCCGGTTGCGCCTCGGACGGCGTACACCATGTCTGCGGTGGCCTGCTGCGTCTCGTGGTGGGCGTGCAGGAAGGTGACCAGCTCGATGAAGGCGTCGCAGGGGTTGGGCAGCTTCGCGGACATGTCTTCGGCGATGTACGACAGGTGCGGCGCGTAGTTGCTCTCGACCTCGGCGGCGAGCCGGTCGGCGAACTCTCTGAGCTGGCTGATGTCGGCTTCGATGCCGCCGTAACCGCGTAGCCAGGGTGCTGGCCGGTCCTCTTCGGGGATCATGGATCCTCCCTACCCGTAGCGGCACCGTTTCCCTGAGTGAGGTTAACGGCTCAACGCCACCGTGGCAGCCCCCGTGCGGCAGGTCTCGGGTTAGCGGGGCAGGCCGGCGGCGCGCCACCCGCGGGAGCCGCCGGGTCGACCGCTGCGCGCCCAGGCGGATTCGGTCGCCGGGGCGGGGGCGGCGGCCGGACGGGTTCGGACGATGATCGCCCCCACCAGAGCGGCCAACTCCTCGGCGGTGGGCACGCCGCGGACGACCCGGAACAGCGGCTCTTCGGCAGACATGCCGACAGGGTACGCGGCGCGAAGTTACGCGAAGCGCACAGTGGCGTGCCGGCGGTGTGAGCGTCAGCGGGTCCGGGTACCGTCTCACCGATGTCGAACGCGCTTCCCCAACTCGTCGCTGACCGATACCGGCTCCTGTCGCCGCTCGGCCAGGGCGGCATGGGCCGGGTGTGGAAGGCGCGCGACGAGGTGCTGCACCGGGACGTCGCCATCAAGGAGTTGGTGCCGCCGCCCGGTCTCACCGATGAGGAACGCCGCGAGATGCGCGAGCGCTCGTTGCGGGAGGCGCGGGCCATCGCCCGGCTCAACCACGCCAACGTCGTCCGCATCTTCGACGTGCTGCGCACCGACGGCGATCCGTGGATCGTCATGGAGTACGTGGCGTCGAAGTCGTTGCAGGACACTCTCGCCGAGGACGGCCCGGTGTCGGTGGCCCGCACGGTGGAGATCGGCCTGGGCGTGCTGGGTGCGCTCAGCGCCGCGCACAAGGCGGGCGTCATGCACCGCGACGTGAAGCCCGGCAACGTGTTGCTCGGCGACGACGGCCGGGTGGTGCTGACCGATTTCGGTCTCGCCACGATCCCCGGTGACCCCAACGTGACCCGCACCGGCATGGTGCTCGGCTCGCCCGCGTACATCTCACCGGAGCGCGCTCGGGACGGCACGGCCGGGCCGGAGGCCGACCTGTGGTCGCTGGGCGCGACGCTCTACGCGGCGGTCGAGGGCAAGTCGCCGTACGCCCGGCCTTCGGCGATCGGCACCCTGGCCGCGTTGGCCACCGAGCCGATTCCGCCGCCGAAGAACGCGGGTCCGCTCAAGGCCGTCCTCAACGGGCTGCTGCGCAAGGACCCGAACGAGCGGATCACCGCCGAGGTGGCCGAGCGGTTGCTGCGCCGCGCCGCCGGCAAGCGGTCGCGCGGGATCTCACTGCTCGATGGCGTACGCCGGCCTGGGCCGAACGGTCCGCGCGAGCCGCGCCTGCCCGTGGTGCCGGCCCCCCGACCGGCCGAGAGTGTCGACCGGCCGGTGTCACCGCCGCCGGCCGCCGCCCCGACGACCTCCGCCGCGACCTCCGCTGCCGCCGCGACCCCCGCCGCCGATGCCACTCCGACGGCCGTCGTCTCCTCCGGTGCGGTCGCCGACCCGACCGCGGTTGTGCCGGCCGAGCCGACCGCAGCGGCGCCGGCCGAGCCGACCGCCGCGGTCGACCGTCCGTCCGATGCCGAGCCGATCGATGCCGAGCCGACCGCGAAGGTCACGGCGGCCTCCGACACGAGCGGCGGCGGTACGACTGACGTCGACGACGAGCCGACAGTTGTCGACGGTCCGCCGGTGGCTCCGGAGCAGCGCAAGCCGACCACGCCGACGTCGCTCATGCCGCCGGTGAGTCCGGCTGGCCGCGCGGCGGTGCCGCCCTCGGATGGCACGAAGCCGAACAACACCCGACGTAACCTGCTGATCGGGGCCGTGGTCGCGCTGCTGCTGATCGGCCTCGTGGTCGTCGTGCCGATGCTGACCAAGGACGGCGACAAGAGCCCACAGGCCAACCCGACCGGTGCCGCCGCGACCTCCGCGCCCGCGCCGACCTCCGCTGCCGCGCCTCCGCAACCCACCACCGGTGCGCCGAGCCCGTCGGCCTCGGCCACCCCCTCGGTGGACCCGAACGCGCTGCCGGCGGGCTGGAAGCTGCACAAGGATCCTGCCGGCTTCTCCCTGCCGCTGCCCGATGGCTGGGTGCGTAGCCAGGTCGATGGCATCACGGTCGTCTTCAACCAGTCCAACGGGCCGGGTGAGCTGCTCGTGCAGTGGACCGACACGCCGGCGAAGGACGCGGTGAAGGACTGGCGGGAGCAGGAGCCGAACCGCGCAAGCCGCGTCAACAACTACCAGTACCTCAGCATCGTGGCCTGCGACTTCTGGAAGACCTGCGGGGACTGGGAGTGGCTGGAGACCCGGGACGGGCAGCGGATCCACGTACGTAACCGTGGGTTCGTGACGGCCAAGAACCGCGGTTACGCCCTGCGGTGGGAGATCGCCCAGAAGGACTGGCAGGCCAACCTGCCGAACTTCGACCGGATCGCCAAGGGTTTCGTGCCCGACCGTCAGGACTGAAACTCATTCGCATGACCTTGCGTCGTCGTGGGTAATTGACCTTCGACGACGGAAGGAGGCACGACATGGGTTACCGACGGAGGGACACTCGGCCCCGGCTGGCACTGTGGATGCTCGTGGCGCTCGGCGACGCGATTCTGCTGCTGGTCAGCGCGGGGGTTTCGGTGCTCATCGCACTGCTCGGCGTCGTGATCGTTGCCGGCTTTGGCGTGGCTGCCTGGCGGTTGACCCGCAGGGGTGCGCTGGCTAGTGAGGATGCTGTGGTGCCGGTGTTGAGCCGGCGGCGGGCCTGACCCGTACCCGGTGGTGTGGCGGCAGCCGGACCGATTGTCGACCGTGTGGTGACCGTCGATCCCGCTGCCGCCAACGGCCCGGTCAGGTGTTGTTGGCCAACGCGATCAGGCGGCTCCGGTCACCGTTCCAGTAGTTGCGGTCCACGTTGCCGCTGATCCCGGAGACCGCGCCGGTGCTGGTGTACTGCCAGAAGCTCCACACCGACGCACCGGCCGGCAGGGCACCGGGGGTGCTCGACCAACGGGCCAGCCAGAGCGGGTGGTTCGCCCACGGGCCGGTCCAGCTGCCGGTGCACTGGTTCCACCAGCTCGTGGTGGTGTAGATGACCGCGTACCGGCCGGTGCGGGAGCGGTAGGTGTTCAGGAAGTCCTGGACCCAGTTGCGCATTCCGGTCGTGCTGAGCCCGTAGCAGTAGCCACCGGCGTACGGGTTGCCCTCGATGTCCAGCGCGGCCGGCAGGGTGCGGCTGTCCGCGGACCAGGCCCCGCCGTTGGAGGCCAGGTAGTTGGCCTGGGTGGAGCCGGCGGAGATGTTCGGGCGGGCGAAGTGGTACGCCCCGCGGATCACCCCGGCGTTGTACGCGTTGACGTAGTTGGCGTTGAAGTTCGGGTCCTTGTAGCTGGTGCCCTCGGTCGCCTTGATGAACGCGAACTGGATGCCCGCGTTGCGGACGCTGGTCCAGTTGATGCTGCCCTGGTAGCGGGAGACGTCGACACCGGGTGTGGTGGCGGCGGCCGCCGGTCCGGCGGTCGCGACCAGGGCCGCCGCCGCGGTGGCGAGGACGGTGAGGCCGGCCGCGAGCGCGCGGCGCAGCGATGATCGGGTACGGGCCATGAGTGCCTCCAAGGACGTCGTTCTATCGACACTCATCTTTGGAGGTAAGTGCCCTAGATCACAAGGCCGACCGGAAAAAAGTTTCATCGGCGGGCTGTGAAGGCCCGATGATCGGGGCAGGACGGATCAGCGGAGCGTGGCCGGGTCGAGCTGCCAGCGGAACGGCTCGACGACCGCCAGCGTCTCGCCGGGCTTGGCAACCTGGTCCTCGACGTAGTGCTCACCGTCCAACCGGAACAGCCGCAACGAGTGAGCGTCCCCGTCCTGCTCGACCAGCAGATACCAGGGGATTCGCGCGATGGCGTAGAGCTGCATCTTGATCAGCCGGTCGGCAGCGGCGTTGCCGGGCGAGACGATCTCGCAGACGAGCACCACCTCGGCGGCCTCCACCGCCGTGCCCTCGTCGTCGGTGTCCGCGACAACCACATCGGGGATGACGATCCGATCCACCCCGAGCCGCACATTGACCGCCTCGAAGACGAGCAGGGGTTGTGGTCGCACAGCTCGACGCAGGCTGTAGACGAGTTCCCACGACACCAACTGGTGCCGCTTGCTCGGGGCAGGGCTCACGATCAGGCTCCCGTCGAGCAGCTCGATCCGGTCCGGGGTTTCACCCAGGGCGAAGTAGTCGGCCTCGGTCCAGAGGCCGACGTGGTGTCCCAGGGGTTCCGCACTCATCAGCGCTCACCTCCCGCTTCACTCGCCACCCGATCAGTTTCACAGGATACGAGCCGATGCCTCGGGAGCGACACGGAACGCCGCCGGTAGGCTCGCGCCCCATGATGTCGATCGACGGGCTGGGCGACCTGTGGGACACGCTGTTCGGCGCGCAGACGGACCCGCCCGCGCTGCTGGTGCTGATCACCGGGGCCGTAGCGCTCGTGGTGGTCTCCACGCGGCTGCCGTGGCGGATCGCCCGTAACGCCATCACCATCGCGCACGAGGGCGGGCACGCCCTGGTCGCCCTGCTCACCGGCCGCAAGCTGCACGGCATCCGGTTGCACTCGGACACGTCCGGGCTGACGCTCTCCGCCGGCCGCCCCACCGGGCCGGGCATGATCCTCACCCTGCTCGCCGGATACGTCGCGCCGCCGCTGGTGGGGCTGGCCGGCGCCTGGCTGCTCGGCGGCAACCGGATCACCCTGCTGCTCTGGGTGGCAGTGGCGTTGCTGCTGGCCATGCTCGTCATGATCCGCAACGTCTTCGGCGTGGTGTCGTTGCTGATCACCGGGGCGCTGGTGTTCGCCGTCTCGTGGTACGCGACGCCGCAGGTCCAGGCCGCGTTCGCGTACGCCGGGGTGTGGTTTCTGCTGCTCGGTGGGGTGCGGCCGGTGGTCGAGCTGCAACGGCTGCGCTCGCGGGGCCGCATGCCCGCCTCCGACGCCGACCAACTCGCCGGGCTCACCCCGTTTCCGCCGCTCTTCTGGGTTGGCGTCTTCGCCCTGGTGAACCTGGCGGCCCTGCTAGCGGGCGCGCTCCTGCTGGCCGGCCCGTTCCTCACCGACGCCGGCCTGACACTCTGACCCCACCGGGCAGAATGAGGCAATGCGATACGTGATCATCGGCGCGGGTGCGGTCGGCGGGACCATCGGCGTACGGCTGGCCCAGGCCGACCGGGACGTGACAGTGGTGGCCCGCGGCGCCCACCTGGACGCGATCCGCGCGCGGGGTCTGACACTGCGGCAGCCCGACGGTGAGGTCACCGCCCGGCTCGCGGCGGTGGACCGGCCCACGGATCAGCCGCTGCCGGCGGACACCGTGCTGATCCTGACGGTGAAGTCGCAGGACACCGCCGGCGCGTTGGCCGCCTGGGTGGACGCGCCGGTGGTCGGCGGCGGCACGGCGGGCGAACGTCTGCCGCTGGTGACAGCGCAGAACGGGGTGGCCAACGAGCGGGCCGCGCTGCGCCTCTTCGCCGACGTGCACCCGGTCTGCGTCTGGCTGCCGGCCACCCACCTGGACCCGGGTGTGGTGGTCGCCAACGGGTACCCGCATCCCGGGATGCTCCACATCGGGCGGTACCCCGCAGGCGCCGACGACACGGACCGGGCGATCGCCGCCGACCTGACCGCCGCCGGCTTCGTCGCCCCGGTCCGCAACGACGTGCTGCGCTGGAAGTACGGCAAGCTGCTCAGCAACCTCGGTAACGGCCTACAGGCGTTGCTCGGCCGGGACATCCCGGACGCGCTTGTCGAGCGGGTACGCGCCGAGGGCGTCGCCGCGCTCGCCGCCGCTGGCATCGCGCACACCTCGCCGGAGGAGGAGAAGGCCGAACGCGGCGACCTGGTGGGGCAGCGCCCGGTCGACGGTGAGCCCCGCTCCGGCGGCTCCACCTGGCAGAGCCTGGCCCGGGGCACCGGCTCGACCGAGGTCGACCACCTCAACGGCGAGATCGCGCTGCTCGGCCGGTTGCACGGCGTACCGACGCCGGTCAACGTCGCCGTGCAGCGGGCCGTACGCCGGGCGGTCCGGGAGCGGATCGGGGCCGGGGCGTTCCCGCTCACCGAGCTGGAAAAGTCGATCGCCTGACCGGGCAACCAACGGCCCTTGCCGGTGCGTGTTCCCAGCGACCGACACGGGGAGGTAGCGGGTGCCGGACGTCGACGGGTTCGACGAGTTCTACCGGGGGAGTCGGCAACGACTCCTCGGGTTCGTCTACGCCCTCACCGGCGATCGGGGTGAGGCGCAGGACGCCGTGCAGGAGGCGTACGTCCGGGCGTGGCAGCGCTGGTCGACGGTCAGCGCGTACGACGACCCGGAGGCGTGGGTGCGGGTGGTGGCCAGCCGGATCGCCGTCAGCCGGTGGCGCAGCCTGCGTAGCCGCGCCCGCGCCTACCTGCGACACGGGGCCACCGAGACCGTTCCCGGCCCGGGCACCGACACTGTCGCTGTGGTCGCCGCCCTGCGTCGGCTGCCCGAGGAGCAACGCGTCGCCATCGCCCTGTACTACCTGGTAGGCATGCCGGTCGCCGAGGTCGCGCGGGAGACCGCGGCCCCGGTGGGCACCGTCAAGGCCCGTCTCTCCCGGGGGCGTACCGCGCTCGCCGGCCTGCTCGCCGTCTCTGATCTGGAGGAGGCAACCGATGCGTGACGACCCGACGTTCGTCGAACAGATCCAGCGGGACCTGCGGGACGTGCGGTGGCTCGGCCCGGAGGAGATCCGCTCCCGGGGCCGCCGCCGCAGCCAGCGCAAGATCGTGGTGGCCACTGTCGTGCTGGCCCTCGCCGGGGTCTCCGCCGTGGCGGTCGCCGCCCCGAGGAAGTCTCCGTCGCCGGCCCTGCCGGCCGCCGCGCCCTCCGCCTCGCCGACCCGGCACGAGATCACCACCGACGCCCTGTTGCAGCCAGCCGACCTGCCGCAGCAGGTCGATGTGCAGCTCAGCCAATCGGGGCTGGGCGAGCCGGTCCGGCTGGCGGACATGCTGAGCTACTGCCGGACGAGCCAGGGACGGTCGGAGGGCTGGCAGACGTCGATCCTGTCCCGTTCACAGACGTTTGTGCCCAAGCGCGCTGCGCCGATCCTCACCCAGTCGGATGGTCTGGTCACGCAGGATCTCTTCCGGCTGGTGCCCGAGACGGCCAGACAACTCTTCGCCAGTTTGGACGACCTGGTCGCTCCGTGTGCCACGTGGCTGAGCGTGGGGCCGGTCATGACGGCGGGAGGGACCCGCACGGGTGAAGCGCTGCACCGGTGGTCAGTGGTGCGGCGGGGCTTCGCCGGGGACGACGCCGCCATCCTGCGGGACTCGCTCACCGTCACCCGGGACCTGGAGACCGGGCAGCCGCTCGGCGACCAACCGTCGCCGATCCTGGTGGCGGTTGTCCGGGTCGGCGACACCGTCTCGGTACTCCGCCTCGGCTACGACGGCACCGAGGCCGAACTCGTCCAGCTCGCAGTGGCGGCGGCAGCCCGGATGTGTGCGGCCGCCAACCCACCCTGCTGACGCGGCCGGGGCGATGATCCGCACAACATCAGGGTTGTTGCTGCCTCCTGTTGCCCGGAGGCAGCACTTTCCCCGAAGTTGCGCGGATCAAGGGACCGAGATCAGAGCGGGATGTTGCCGTGCTTCTTCGGGGGAAGGGTCTCGCGCTTGGTGCGCAGGACGCGCAGCGCCCGGACGATCTGGGTGCGCGTCTCGTGCGGCGGGATCACCGAGTCGATGTAACCGCGCTCGGCGGCCACGTACGGGTTGGCCAGGGTGTCCTCGTACTCGGCGATCTTCTCGGCCCGGACCGCCGCCGGGTCCTCGGCCCCGGCCAGCTCAGAGCGGTAGAGGATGTTCACCGCGCCCTGCGCGCCCATCACCGCGATCTGCGCGGTCGGCCAGGCGAAGTTCAGGTCCGCACCGAGGTGCTTGGAGCCCATCACGTCGTACGCCCCGCCGTACGCCTTGCGGGTGATCACGGTGACCTTGGGGACGGTCGCCTCGGCGTACGCGTAGATGAGCTTCGCGCCCCGGCGGATGATGCCGTCCCACTCCTGACCGGTGCCGGGCAGGAAGCCGGGCACGTCCACGAAGGTCAGCACCGGGATGTTGAACGCGTCGCAGGTGCGAACGAAGCGGGCTGCCTTCTCCGAGGCGGCGATGTCCAGGGTGCCGGCGAAGTGCATGGGCTGGTTGGCCACCACACCGACCGGTCGTCCCTCGACCCGGCCGTAGCCGACCACGATGTTCTGCGCGTAGAGCGGCTGGACCTCCAGGAACTCCCCGTCGTCGAGGACGTGTTCGAGGACGGTGTGCATGTCGTACGGCTGGTTGGCCGAGTCTGGGATGAGGGTGTCCAACTCCCGGTCCTCGTCGCTGATCGCCAGTTCGGCGGGGGCCTCGACGACGACCGGCTCGTCGAGGTTGTTCGACGGCAGGTACGACAGCAGCGCCTTGACGTAGTCGACAGCGTCCTCCTCGTCGCTGGCGAGGTAGTGCGCGTTGCCGCTGCGGGTGTTGTGCGTACGCGCGCCGCCCAGCTCCTCCATGCCGACGTCCTCGCCGGTCACCGTCTTGATCACGTCGGGGCCGGTGATGAACATGTGCGAGGTCTGGTCGACCATCACGGTGAAGTCGGTGACCGCCGGGGAGTAGACCGCGCCACCGGCACAGGGCCCCATCACCAGCGAGATCTGCGGGATGACGCCGGACGCCCGTACGTTGCGGAAGAAGATCTCGCCGTAGAGGCCGAGCGAGACGACGCCCTCCTGGATGCGCGCCCCGCCGGAGTCGTTGATGCCGACCACCGGGCAGCCGATCTTCATGGCCAGGTCCATCACCTTGACGATCTTCTCGCCGAAGACCTCGCCGAGCGAGCCACCGAAGACCGTGAAGTCCTGCGCGAAGACGCACACCTGCCGGCCGTCGACCGTGCCGTAGCCGGTCACCACGCCGTCGCCGTACGGGCGGTTCTTCTCCAGCCCGAAGGCGGTCGACCGGTGCCGGGCCAGCTCGTCGAGTTCGACGAAGGAGCCCTCGTCGAGCAGCATCTCGATCCGCTCGCGGGCGGTCTTCTTGCCGCGCGCGTGCTGCTTCTCCACGGCGCGGGCCGACCCGGCGTGCACCGCCTCGTCGACCCGGCGCTCCAGGTCCGCCAGCTTGCCCGCGGTGCTGTGCATGTTGGTCCCGGTCTCGGTAGTCACCCAGGGAATATAACGATGGTTCAGGTGGGTGCCGCTGTGCAGTACGCCTCAGTGTCGATCGGAGCACCGCCGTAGGCTGGCGGAATGTCGGGCTCCCCGTACACCGATCTGGACCGGCCGCCGCTGTCGGCGGCCCGGCTGCGCCGCGCGTTGACCGCGCCGAACGGGCCGTGGGCCCGGTTGGAGCTGCGTGCCGAGACCGGCTCCACGAACGCCGACGTGGCCGAGGCCGCCCGGGCCGACGAGCCCGAGGGCCTGGTCGTGGTCGCCGAGCGGCAGACCGAAGGGCGCGGCCGGCGCGGTCGGGTCTGGCAGTCGCCGGCGCGGGCCGGCATCGCGACGAGCGTCCTGCTGCGGCCCGGAGAGGCCGTGCCGGACCGCGGCTGGCTGCCGGCGACACCCACGGGGTACGGGTGGCTGCCGTTGCTGGCCGGCGTGGCGCTGGTCGAGGCGGTGGCCCGGCTGGCCGAGCTGGAAGCCACCCTCAAGTGGCCGAACGACCTGCTGATCGACGACGCGAAGTGCGCTGGCGTGCTTGCCGAGGCGGTGCCCGGACGGGCGCCGGACCAACCGCCGGCGATCGTGCTGGGCATCGGGCTCAACGTGACGCTGCGCGCCGACGAGCTGCCGGTGAATCCGACCGGGCTGCCGGCCACCTCGCTCCAGCTGGCCGGCGCGGTGGCCACCGATCGGGACCCGCTGCTGCGGGCGCTGCTGCGGGCGGTCGCCGACTGGTACGACCGTTGGCGTTCGGCGGGCGGCGACGCTGTGGCCAGCGGCCTGCGCGACGCCTACCTGGCGGCCTGCGCGACGATCGGCCGCGAGGTACGCGTTCTGCTTCCCAACGGCGACTCCCTGACCGGCACCGCCACCGGAGTGGACCCGGACGGCCAACTGATGGTCACCACGTCGACCGGAGCCCGAACCCTGGCCGCCGGCGACGTCCTGCACCTCCGCTGAGGACGGGCAAGATCACGAAGAGCCGAGTGGGCCCGCGCGGCGGATGTTGTGGTGGGGCCTGGGGGGTTTACCGTCTGCGCGTCCAGAAAATCGCGTTGGAGGTTCCCGTGGCGTTTCCTGAAGACGTGCTCACCGAGGACGAGCACGTCGTGCTGCACCTGCATCCGCACTGGAAGGCGTTGATCCGGCCGATCGCGGTGCTGGTGCTGGCCATCGCCGCGGTGGTGGTCGGCGTGCTCCTGTTGCCCGAGAGTGGCGGCGGTTCGATCGCGCTGGCCGTGATCGGGGCGATCGCCCTGGTCGCGGTGCTCTGGCTCGGCCTGTGGCCGTTCCTGGTCTGGCGCACCACCCACTACCTGTTCACGAACGAGCGGGTCCTGCTTCAGCAGGGTGTGTTCTCCCGGGACCGGCGGGACCTTCCGCTCGCCCGGGTCAACGATCACTCGATGAACCAGCGTTTCGTCGAGCGTCTGCTCGGCTGCGGGACGCTCACCATCGAGTCGGCAGGTGAGCGCGGCCAGTCGGTGCTCCACGACGTGCCGGACGTCGGAAAGGTGCAGACCACCCTGTACGAGCTGGTCGAGGCACAGCACGACAAGCACTCGCTGGGCGATGGCGAGATGCGCGACATGCTCGCCGACATGCAGGACGGCAAGCCGCTGCGCGACACCACGACCTGAACCGGACGGTTGGGACCCGCCCCTGCCGCACCGTCGGGGGCGGGTCAGTCGGGTCGTTGAGCCTCGGGTGAGGCGCTGCTCTCCGTCGGATCGCCGTCGGACGATCCGCCGGTGGACGGGTCCGTTGCGGTCGGGCCGCTGTCGGGCTGGTCAACTCCGGGCTGGTCAGCGTCGGTCGGGACGGCTTCGGCTTCGGCCGGGTCGGCCTCGACCGGTCGCACGGCGAACCAGCCACGGAAGCGGGTCCGCAGCACCTCCTGCTCGGGCCGGTCGTCCGGGCCGAGGCGCAGCATGGTGCCGGTGAGGCTGACGGTGCCGAGCCCGGGGCGGGCGGTCGACGGCCGGGCGCCCATCACGTCGACCCGGACCGCCAGCCGGTCGCCGGCCCGCACGGGGGCGAGCCAACGCAGCTCCTCCAGGCCGGGGGACGCGTCCGCGGCGGCCCGGGACAGCAGGTGGTCGACGTACGCGCGCATGAACAGGCTGACCGTGTAGAAGCCGCTGGCGATCAGACCACCGTGTCGGCTCTCCGCGGCCAGGTCGCTGTCGACGTGGTACCACTGCGGGTCGAAGCGGCGGGCGAAGGCGACCATCTCGTCGGCGTCCACGGTGACCACGCCGAGGTCGACGGTGAGCCCCGGGACGAGATCCTCGAAGAACAGCTCGGCCGGTCGCCCCGTGCCCGAGCGGGCGTTGGGGGCTGTCACCGGCGGGGCGCGCGGCGGGTGCTGACGTGCAGCTCCGCGGCGAGTTCCGCGTCCAGGTCGACGGCGGGGCTGACGCTCAGCCGCGGGGGCCGGCCCTGAGCCGGTGCACCGGCTGGGGAGTCGAGGCGTTGCGCCGACTCCGCCTCCTCCAGCTCGGACACCGATTCCGCCAACTCGGCGACCGGGTCCATCTCCGCCATGGTGTCCCACTCGTCGCGCGGAATGTCGTGCCAGGTGGAGTCGGGCTTCGCGGCCTCGTCCTCGGCCGGTGCGACGGGCTGGAAGACGAAGGTGCGGTATGACCAGAACCGGAACAGCGTGGCCAGCATGACGCCGACGGTCTTGGCCAGATTCAGCGCCAGTAGGCCGTGTACGCCGAGGCCGTACTTGGCCGCCGCCACGGCCCCCAGCTCAATGAGCAGGCCGGCACCGTTAAAAAGGAAGAAAAGGAGATATTCCCGGCGAAGCGCCGATTTCGGGCGATCGCGGTACGTCCAGTGCCGATTCATGAGGTACGACGTGATGGTGGCGACGATCGTCGCGATCACGGTCGCCTTCAACTGACCGTTGACGAAAACAGTCAGTGCAAGGGCATTGAACACCGCGTAATTGATGACGGTGTTGATGCCGCCGACGATGCCGAACTTGAGCGCCTCGTGGATGAACTTCTGCCAGCGCTCAGGCAGCAGGCGGACAAGACGCATGCGAAACACCTTAGGGCAGTCGGTGCGGCCGGCGATCACCGGCCGAACGAGGTGGGCGGCAGGTCACGCCCCGTGGTCAGGGTCGGGATTCACCTGCGGAAGGGTCGGGGTTCCCGCTTCGACGAAGACGAACCGCCGGTACGACCAGAATCGAAACAGCGTGGCGAATCCCGTGCCGACGATGTAGCTGGCGAGATTGTCCGCCAGGCGCGTCTGGAACACCGCCGGCCAGATGGCTCCGAGCCCGTAGCGGCTGAGCGCGAGGCAGGCCACCGTGATGCCGAGACCGACCGCGTTGAAGAAGAAGAAGAGCGCGTACTCGCGCGCCGCGTTGTTGCGCTGACGGTGCCGCCACGTCCAGAACCGGTTGCCCACGAAGGCGACGGACGCCGCGATCACGGTGGAGATCGTCTTCGCCGTCAGCTCTTCGACGCCGTGCTTGCTCGTCAGGTAGTTGAAGAGCGCGAAGTCGACGAGGAAGGCGAAACCACCCACGGTGGCGAACTTGCTCATCTCGCGGATGAGGTGACCGAAGCGGTCGAGGAGTATGCCGACGAGACCCCGTCGGGTCTGCCGGGGACCCGGTTGTTCCCCGGTCATCGTGGCGGCCACGGAGGGAGCCTACCGGCTGCCGGCCAGTCAGAGGGGTAGCAACGGCAAGCGGGCGTGCCCTCCCGGAGGGGCCCAGCGCCGCGTACGTAACCACCGCACAGAGCGTAGCCAATTGGGAGGACTGAGCCGCCGCGGAACGGGAATCACCGCACCGGTCGGCGGGGCAGGTCCACGGCCCGACCGCAACAAGCGTCCGCCGGGGTGCTCAACAAGATTTGCGTGAAACTGCGCGGGAAAGCGGGTATCAGCTCGTGATGCCGCAGCGAGGCCGTAGCTTGTGCAGTTCTTCACAACCTGTCCCACTGACTCGGAAGGCTGCCCGGTTTACGCTGAGGCCAATCCCAGGTTTCCACGAAGGCGACGCATCGCGCCGCCGAGTCTCGTGCATCCCATAGATCGGTCAGCGTCGACCACAAGGAGATGTGTCATGGTTGCTCCGGCTGTTGTGCGGGGTATTGATCAGGCCCCGACGTCCCATCCGAAACTGCTCGCCTGGGTCCGTGAGGTCGCGGAACTGACCACCCCCGACCGTGTCGTCTGGGTGGACGGGTCCGACGAGGAGTGGCGCCGCCTCACCGATGAACTGGTCGAGGCCGGCACCCTGATCCGGCTCAACCCGGAGAAGAAGCCGAACTCGTTCTACGCACGCACCGACCCGACGGACGTCGCCCGGGTCGAGGAGCGCACCTACATCTGTTCCGTCGACGAGGCGGACGCCGGCCCCACCAACAACTGGATGGCGCCGGCCGAGATGAAGCGGACGATGACGGATTTGTACCGGGGCTCCATGCGCGGTCGCACCATGTACGTCATCCCGTTCGTCATGGGGCCGGTCGAGGCCGAGTCGCCGATGTTCGGTGTCGAGATCACCGACAGCCCGTACGTGGTCGCCTCGATGCGCATCATGACGCGGATGGGCGCCCGGGTCCTCGAGGCCATGGGTGACGACGCGGACTTCGTGCACGCGCTGCACTCGATCGGCGCCCCGCTCGCCCCCGGCCAGCAGGATGTCGCCTGGCCGTGCAACGACACCAAGTACATCTCGCACTTCCCGGAGAGCCGGGAGATCTGGTCGTACGGCTCGGGTTACGGCGGCAACTCGCTGCTGGGCAAGAAGTGCTACTCGCTGCGGATCGCCAGCGTGATGGGCCGGGACGAGGGCTGGCTCGCCGAGCACATGCTGATCCTCAAGATCACCTCGCCGGAGGGCAAGACCTACCACATCGCCGGCGCGTTCCCGTCTGCCTGCGGCAAGACCAACCTCGCCATGGTGGAGCCGACGATTCCCGGCTGGAAGGTCGAGACCATCGGCGACGACATCGCCTGGATGCGGTTCGGCCCGGACGGCCGCCTCTACGCCGTCAACCCCGAGTACGGCCTGTTCGGCGTCGCGCCCGGCACCGACTGGAAGACCAACGCCAACGCCATGCGCACGCTGGACCGGGGCAACTCCGTCTTCACCAACGTCGGCCTCACCGACGACGGCGACGTCTGGTGGGAAGGCATGGGCGAGCCGCCGGCACACCTGATCGACTGGAAGGGCAACGACTGGACGCCGGAGAGCGACAGCCTGTCCTCCCACGCCAACAGCCGGTTCTGCACCCCGATCACCCAGTGCCCGATCCTCGCCGACGAGTACTTCGACCCCAACGGGGTGCCGATCGACGCGATCCTCTTCGGCGGACGCCGCAAGGACACCATCCCGCTGGTGACCGAGGCCCGCGACTGGGTGCACGGCGTCTACATGGGCGCCACGCTCTCCTCGGAGACCACCGCCGCCGCGTCCGGCGCCGTCGGCGTGGTCCGGCGGGACCCGATGGCGATGCTGCCGTTCATCGGCTACCACGCCGGGGACTACTTCCGGCACTGGATCGAGATGGGCAAGGGCGCCGACGGCGACGAGGCGAAGCTGCCCAAGATCTACTACGTCAACTGGTTCCGCAAGGACCCGGACGGCTCGTTCCTCTGGCCGGGCTTCGGAGAGAACTCCCGGGTGCTCAAGTGGGTCGTCGAGCGGATCGAGGGCACTGCCGGCGCGGTCGAGACGCCGGTCGGCATGGTCCCCGCTCCGGACGCCCTGGACGTCGAGGGCCTGGACATGACCCCGGAGGATGTTCGGATCGCGCTGAAGGTCGACCCGGACGAGTGGCGCAACGAGCTGCCGATGATCACCGAGTGGTTCGAGAAGTTCGGTGACAAGCTGCCCGGCGTGCTCTGGGCCGAGTTGGACGCGCTGCGCGCCCGCCTGGACGCCGCGCAGCCGCAGCGGTAGGTGTGAACGAGACCCTTCGCGGGCAACATCGGATTTCATGAGGACGGCCGCCGAGACCCAGGTCCGGCGGCCGTCCGCCGTCCGGGTGCTCACCACAGTGCTGGCGACGACGGCTGCGGCCACCGTCGTGGTCGAGCTGCTCAACTGGTGGTACGCCCCGGAGCAGGGATTCGGGCTTGCCGTACGGACCGGCTGGGCCATGCTGCGCTCGTTCGGCTTTCTGCTGCTGATCGGGCACGTGCGACGGGGTCGTACGGTGGCCCGCCCGTTCGGGCTGATCCTCGCCGTCACCACGATCTTCGCGGTCGGCCGGCTCATCGTGCCCCGACAGGGGGTGCCGCCACTGCCCGGCCTGATCGGCTTCGCCATTCTCACGGCGCTCTGTGTCGCTGTGGTCTGGTTGCTCTACCGCTCGTCGGCGTTGGCCGGGCACCTGGTCCGGCACCGTCCACGCCTCGTCATCGACCGGGACGGCATCTCCTGGCGGGAGACCCCTCCACGCCGACCACAGGCCAGTGCCTGGTTGTTGACCAGCCGGGTGGCGGCCTTCACCTACAGCCCGCTGATGCTGGTGCCGGCCCTGGTGGCCGGAGGTTCCATCCTGGACGGTCGGCTGACCGCGGTGCCGGCCGTGCTGTTCTGGTTCGGTGCGGGCATCACTGCCAGCTACGCGGTGCTGTTCTGCACCGCGTTCCTGATGCGGGGCAAGGACTGGGCGCGTGGCCTGCTGGTCGTCGTCACTGTGGCCGTACTCGCCGTGGACCTGCCGCTGTGCTGGTGGCTGCTGGGCGTGGACGGCCTGATCCGCGACGGCGCACCCCTGCTCGCCGCCGCCGGGCTGGCCCTCTACGGCCTACGCCGCGCCGCCCGCACCCCCGACGCCGCCCCAGCCTGACCGCGCCCCCGCGTCCCGCGCGCTCCGCGCTCCGCGCCCTAGAGGATCGGTCGTTCCAGGGTCGCTCTGACGAAGACCGGGAAGCGGTGCCGTGCGGGAGCGGCCCGGGCGGGCCGGTAGGGGGCAGGATGGCGGGGTGGCGTCGGTCACAACGGTCGGCGTGGACGGCGCAGGTGGATTGTCGGGGCGGTGCGGGAGCAGTCGCGTCGGCCGGAGGGAGGCGCGCGGTGGGCGACGAGTTCGACGTGGTGGTGGTGGGGGCAGGGCCGGCCGGGGCGGCAGCCGCGCTGACGGCGCGTCGGGCCGGGGCCAGCGTGCTGCTGCTGGACCGGGCCGATTTTCCTCGGGACAAGGCGTGTGGTGACGGGATCGCCGCGCACTCGGTGGACGTGCTCGCCGAGCTGGGGGTGACCGAGGCGGTGGCGGGCTATGCGCCGCTGCCGGCGTTACGCATGATCTCGCCCGGTGGCGGTGCGGTGGCTCGGGCGCTGCCCCGACCCGCGTACACAGTGCCTCGGGAGGTTTTCGACGCGCGGCTGGTGGCGGCCGCGGTGGCCGCCGGCGCGCAGCTTCGCCGGCACACCGTGCGTCAGGTCGAGCCGCGCGCCGACCGGGTGGTGCTCGACGGGCAGGTGTCCGGTCGGGTGGTGATCGGCGCGGACGGCGCCGGTTCGGTGGTACGTCGGGCGCTCGGCCATCCGCAGAACCCCGACCGGCACCTCGCGCTGGCCATCCGGGGGTACGCCCCGGCTCTGCCCGGCCCATCCGAGCAGCTCATCGTCACCTCGAAGGCGCGTTGGCCGGCGTACGCCTGGTCGTTTCCGATCGGTGACGGACGGGCGAACGTCGGCTACGGGGAGGTCCTGCGCGGTGAGCCGCTGAGCCGCGCGTACCTGC
Source organism: Micromonospora noduli (assembly GCF_003264475.1). Classification (NCBI taxonomy): domain Bacteria; kingdom Bacillati; phylum Actinomycetota; class Actinomycetes; order Micromonosporales; family Micromonosporaceae; genus Micromonospora; species Micromonospora noduli. The sequence continues at coordinate 57,840 of NZ_PYAC01000012.1, forward strand.
TGGACCGGCTGGCCGCCCTGCTGCCCGGCACCGATCTGGCGACCGTGACCGCGTTGCGCGCCCATCACCTGCCGCTCTCCACTCACCGGCCCTCGCCGGGGCGGGGGCGCACCCTGCTGGCGGGGGATGCCCTGTCACTGATCAATCCGTTCACCGGGGAGGGGATCTTCTACGCGTTGCTCTCCGGCGCGCTCGCCGGATCGGCGGCGGCCCGGTCGCCCGAGGGCGCGGCTGGCCGCTACGCCGACGGGTTGCGTCGCCGCCTCGGCACCCACCTGCGGCACAGTTCGGTCGCGGCCTGGTTGGCACGGCGACGCCGGGTGGTGGACGCGGCGGTCCGGGCCGCCCGTCGGGACGACCGGGTGTTCTACGACGTGGTCGAGTTGGGGCTGGGTGACGGACGCCTCACCGCTCGTACGCTCGCACTGATCGGCGCCGGTCTGGGCGGCGGGGTTGGGGCTCCGAGGCAGTGAACTGGCTGAAGGGTCGCTACGCTGCTAGGTGATGACGCTGCGGAACCTTATCTACTCCGTGTACGAGCGCCGGCTCACGGCGAAGCTCGCGGGTAAGCCGGTGCCCCGGCACGTCGGGGTGATGTGCGACGGCAACCGCCGATGGGCGAGGGAGATGGGCTTCGTCGACCCGAACGACGGGCACCGGGTCGGCGCGGCGAAGATCAAGCATGTCCTCGGCTGGTGTGACCAGGCTGGCGTCGGGCACGTGACCCTCTACCTGCTGGCCACCGACAACCTGCGCCGACCGGCCGCCGAGCTGGACCCGCTCCTCAAGATCATTGAGGATCTGGTGGTGGAGCTCTCCGAGGAGGGCAACCCCTGGCGACTGCGCATCGTCGGGGCGCTCGACCTGCTGCCGGCGCAGACCGCGGCGGCGCTCAAGGGCGCCGAGGAGCGCACCCGCGAGCGCACCGGCGGCGCGGAGGTCAACATCGCGGTGGGCTACGGCGGTCGCCGGGAGATCACCGACGCGGTCCGTTCGCTGCTGCTTGAGCACGCCGCCACCGGGGGCACGATCGAGGAGTTGGCCGAGGTGCTGGACGTCGAGCACATCGCCGAGCACCTCTACACCCGGGGCCAGCCCGACCCGGACCTGGTCATCCGCACCAGCGGCGAGCAGCGGCTGTCCGGTTTCATGCTCTGGCAGTCCGCGCACTCGGAGTTCTACTTCTGCGAGCTCAACTGGCCGGACTTCCGGCACATCGACTTTCTGCGGGCCCTGCGCTCGTACGCCACCAGACAACGCCGCTACGGGGCCTGACCCGGCGGCGACGTCGTCGGCCGCCGCCCGGTCAGGGCAGGTGGGTCAGCGCCCGGGTGAGGAAGTCGCCCAGGGCGGCCGGCGACTCGATGGTCAGGTCGGCGGCGTTGGCCACCTCGTGCCCGGTCTCCGGGTTGGCCACCGCCACGCAGACACCGAGGAAGTCCGGGTCGGCGGCGGCGCGAGCGCGTAGCGCGGCGAAGGCCTTGATGTCGGAGACATCGTCGCCGAAGTACCAGGCGCCGGTGGCACCCTTGATCGCCTCGCCGATCACCATGCCCTTGTCCCGGTCGACCGGTGGCTTGAGCTCCAGCACCATCCGCCCGGCCTGCGAGCGCAACCCCAGACGGTCGGCCTGCGCCTGCCCCCACTGCTGCACGGTCGGGCCGAGTTGCGGGGCGGTACGCCAGTGCAGCGCGACCGAGAGCCGCTTGTACTCCACGAGCGTGCCGGGCGGCAGCTCCGCCCGAGCCAGGTCGGCCAGCTCCGCCATCGTCGGCACCCAGGGCAGCGCGGCCGGTTCGGTGACTGTCTCGCCGCCGGAGTGGCTGTGCTCCAGGCCGTAGAGGCCGTAGAGGTCCACGCCGGCGAGCCCGCCGAGCTGGTCCCGAAGGAACTCGACGGGTCGGGCGGAGACGATCGCGACCCGCTGCACGACCGGGGCGAGCGCCTCGATCGCGGCCAACGCCTTGGGCGCCGGGCGTACCGCGGTCGGATCGTCGTCGACGGGCGCGAGCGTGCCGTCGAAGTCGAAGAAGAGCACGGTCCCGGCCGCCCGGCTGGCGGTTATCCGCCAGGCCTGGTCGGCGTTCAACGGGGTTCTCGGCTGCTGATTGCCCAGATTCAACGGCGGCACGCGCGTCAGCGTACCCCGGCGATCCAGGCTCATTCCTGGCCGAGCGGACCCATTGAGCGGTAGGCGATCAGCGTTCGGCGGCTCCTCGTCCGCGCCGGCCGAACGGCACCACTGCCGCCTCCTGGCCGTGGCTCAACAGGTAGCCCTCCACGAACCCGGTGTTGCGATCGCCGGTGTGGTTCTCGATCTCGTTGAGCCGTGCCACCAGGAACTCGGTGAGCGCGCTGATTCGGTTGTTCAGACGCTCGTGCAGCTCGGCGACGACGGCCAGGACGACCGCGGTGCCGGCGGTGATGAGCGCAAAGAGGTTGACGAGCAGCGGCAGCTGCCCGCCGTCGACCGCGAGGGTCACCGTGTTGCCGGTCGCCCACAGTGTCACCGACACCGTTGCGACCACGACTGCCAACCACTTCAGGGTCATGGACAGACCCCTCCTTCTGTCCCGCAGGGCTGGGTTCGGCCTTGTCCCGTCCCCCCGCCGATGACGAGCCCAAGCAGTACGAATAGGGACGCTAGCGTGCCCGTTCCAGCCCCGGAGGCAAACGAATGAACCTGACCAGGCGTTCTTTCGCTATCTGAGGAACTAGCCTGCCTGATTGCCCCTTTTTCGGACATCGACCGGCAACGTTGGGCGGTATGCGAGGTATCTGATGGTTTCCCGGATGTGGAACTTCTCCGCGTCCGACACCTGCGGATCGACCAGACGGCGCAGCAGCGCCTCCACGTCGGGGTCCATCGGAGGGGCGGCCTGGCCGGTGCGGGGGCCGGCCGCGGCGCGGTCCCAGCCGAGTGCGGCGAAGGCGGCGGCCGGGTTCAACCCCAGGCCCTCGCAGAAGGCGACCACCCGCTCGGCCTCCGGGTCGCTGGCCCAGTCGCCCCGGACCCAGCGGTTGATGGTCTGCCGGGAGACGCCGGTGCGCCGGGACACCTCGGTGCCGCTCCAGGCTCGGGTCGCCCGTGCCTCGTCCAGGGCCCGCCGGACGAAGGTGGCGAAGGCGATCTTCCGCGCATTGGCCGTCTCGGTCACTCCGTGACGGTACGGCCAGCCGGCTGCGGGTGCGCGCCCCGGCTCGCCACTGTCACGCAGACGTGACGAGGCGTTCGGATTTCCGGTAAACGAGTCAGTGCCACTGTTGAGGGGTGTCACGCGGGCAGAATAGATGAACGTAGTGGCAAACGTAAGCGGACGAAAAGCTGATACTGTCACGCCCATGGGACAATCTACGGTGTGTCACGTGCATGAGACGATTGGTGCTCACATGCGTCACGCCCCCGGTGCCAGGGGGTCGTGGTGACCGAGCTCGCCACCCGCGCCCAGGCCTTCGGGCTGATCGCCGAGGGGGTCGCCGCGGGGCTGACCGCCCCCTGGCGTCTCTACCTGGCCCGAGGCTGCCGCTACCTGTCGCTGAGCGTCGGTGATCGTGCCGAGTGGAACGCCTGGCGTACCCATCTCGGCTGCCCGGAGCTGAGCGTCCGGGTCTACGACGCCGGCGGCGAGATCCGCCGGTCCTCGGTGGCCGAGGTCGTGCTGGACGGCTGCCGGATCAGCGTCGAGCTGGTCGAGGAGGTCAGCACCGACGACCTGGACCGGCTGCTCGTCGCCGACCCCACCACGATCGAGCCGGAGGAGCGATGACCTGGCGTCCCGGCTGGGCCGGAGCTGCCCGATGAGCCCGTTTCTCGCGGTGTTCCTCGTCCTGGTGCTCGGTGCCACCAGTTACGCGGCCGGCCGGCTGCACGGGCAGCTCAGCTACCGCATCGGCTACCGCTTCGGTTACCGGCAGGGTTACTTCGACGGTGACCGGGGTGCCTGGAACCGGCGTCGTCGGGACGCCCAGGCGGCGATCGCCTCGGCCCTGTCGGTCTCGCCCGCGGGCGTGGTCCGCTCCGCCGGCGCCGTCGAACGCCCCGGCACCACGTACACCGGCTCGTCGTTCAGCGCGCCGGCCGCCCCGATCACCGGGCGGCACCCGACCGGCACGCTCGTCCGACGTACCGGTTGAGGTCGGTCGGCGGGGGCTGCCCCGCCGACCGGCACCACGAGCGCGGTGCGTCGTCCGCGGCGGACACGCACCGTCGGGGTCACGTCAGACCGGTGACGGTGGCCCCACCGGCCGGGATGCGCGCAGGGGGCATGCATCCCGGCCGGGTCCGCCGCGTTCGCCGCCGGTCTCACGGCTGGTGAGAACGTCGACGGAGCGCTGTTCATGAGCGCGTCTTGGGAGATCCACGTTCGGCCTCTAGCCGGGAAGGTCAGGCGGGGCTAGCGTCTAGGCATGGCACGGGGTTCTCCCGAGCCAGCCGGTCCGCCCGGATCTGCGACCTCGCGCATGGGGTTCCGCATCCGACCCCGTGTCCCCGGGCACCGGAGGAGGCGGAACACGGGTGGCGGGTGCCCATCCGTCGGAGCAGGCCTGTGACGACTCGCCGTACCATCGCCGGTGCCGACCAGACCCCGGCCGCGACTGCCACGCCCCGCCGAGCCACCAGGAGCCGCCGTTCGGCGGCCACCGCGCCGGCCGACCCCAAGGAGCCACGACCAGCCGGCCAGGCCTTTGTCCTGGACACGTCGGTGCTGCTCTCCGATCCGGCGGCGTTCCACCGGTTCGCGGAGCACGAGGTGGTGCTACCTCTGGTGGTCATCACCGAGCTGGAAGGCAAGCGGCACCATCCGGAGCTGGGTTGGTTCGCCCGGCAGTCGCTGCGGATGCTCGACGACCTGCGGGTTCGGCACGGCCGACTCGACCGCCCGGTGCCCGCCAACGACGTCGGCGGCACCCTGCGGGTGGAGCTCAACCACACCGACGACGGCGTCCTGCCGCCCGGTTTCCGCACCGAGAGCAATGACGCCCGGATCCTCTCCGTCGCGCTCAACCTCGCCGCCGAGGGGCGGGAGGTGACCCTGGTCAGCAAGGACATGCCGTTGCGGGTCAAGGCGGCCTCGGTGGGTCTGCGTGCCGACGAGTACCGCCACGGCCAGGCCAGCGACCCGACCTGGACCGGCATGTCGGAGATGGAGTTGAGCGAGGAGCAGATCGGCCAGCTGTACGCCGGCGAGACGCTCGATCTCGACGAGGCGGCCGGGCTGCCCTGCCACACCGGTCTGGTGCTGCACTCGGGGCGTGGCTCCGCGCTCGGTCGGGTGCTGCCGGACAAGTCGGTGCGTCTGGTCCGGGGCGACCGGGAGGCGTTCGGGCTGCACGGCCGCTCGGCCGAGCAGCGAATCGCTCTCGACCTGCTGTTGGACGAGTCGATCGGGATCGTCTCGTTGGGTGGCCGGGCCGGCACCGGCAAGTCGGCGCTGGCGCTCTGCGCCGGCCTGGAGGCGGTGATGGAGCGCCGCCGGCACAAGAAGGTGATCGTTTTCCGCCCGCTGTACGCCGTCGGTGGCCAGGAGTTGGGCTACCTGCCGGGCTCGGAGTCGGAAAAGATGTCGCCGTGGGCCCAGGCGGTCTTCGACACGCTCGGCGCGGTGGTGCACGAGAACGTGCTGGAGGAGGTCACCTCACGGGGCATCCTGGAGGTGCTGCCGCTGACCCACATCCGCGGGCGCAGCCTGCACGACGCCTACGTGATCGTGGACGAGGCCCAGTCGCTGGAGCGCGGGGTGCTGCTGACTGTGCTGTCCAGGATCGGGCAGGGCTCCCGGGTGGTGCTCACCCACGACGTGGCGCAGCGGGACAATCTGCGGGTCGGCCGGCACGACGGGGTGACGGCTGTCATCGAAGCGCTCAAGGGCCATCCGCTCTTCGCGCACGTCACCCTCAGCCGTTCGGAGCGATCGCCGATCGCCGCGATGGTCACCGACCTCCTGGAGGACATCCCGATCTGACGGGTGTTATGTGGGTTTATGTCCGCATTTTTGGTGTGGCGCAGATCACAAACGGCCTGGTTGGTTTCCCATCAGCCTCACTGTGCGCAATCGTGTCCCACGAGCGTCCATGCACCACCGGAATCGTTGGCGATCGTTCGTCCCGAGACGGACGACATCAGCGAAGGTCGGTGCGTCGGCGCGACCGGCAACCGGTCGGGGCGCTCGTGGCACGGCTGACGGCCCACCTGTGGTCTGCGCCGCGCCACGTCCTTGCTCCCGACGAAGGGACCACTTCGTGAGTCGGCTGTGGAGCCGGTTGGGCGCCCGTACGGCTGCTGTAGCGCTGCTCTCCGTGGGCGTTGCCGGTGGCTTCTACCTGGGCGAAGACCGGGAAACCCAGCAACAGGGTCTGACCGAGCAGGTCAGTCTCGAGGTCGACCGGGCCGACCTCGCGTACCAGCGCGAGCGGCAGGCCGCCCACCAGGTGCAGTTCTCCAAGCAGCGGGCCGCCGAGTACCAGGCCAAGCTGCGGGCGAAGCAGGCTGCCAAGGAAGCCGCTGAGCGGGCCCGCCGGGCCGAGGCCGCCGCGGCGTCCCGCAAGCGCGAACGTGCCGCCGCCAACGCGCCCGCCAAGCCGTACGACGGGCCGATCCCGGCGTCCTGCGCCGAGTACAGCGGCAACCGCAAGACCGGTTGCGCACTGATGATCAGCGCGGGCTTCGGCATCGCCGAGTTCCCCTGCCTGGAGAAGCTCTGGACCAAGGAGAGCGGCTGGAACCACAAGGCCAGCAACTCCTCGTCCGGTGCGTACGGCATCCCGCAGTCTCTGCCGGGCAGCAAGATGGGCTCCATCGCGTCCGACTGGCGGACCAACCCGGCCACGCAGATCAAGTGGGGGTTGGGCTACATCAAGGGCAGGTACAAGACGCCCTGCGGCGCCTGGACCTACTTCCAGAACAACAACCACTACTGACGGCTCTCGAAGGCGGGGCAGGTGGCTCTCCACTCGCCCCGCCTTCGCGCGTACCCGGACGGGACGTGAGTGGCGGTCGGCCGCTTTTGCTGATAGCAGTTGTGGAGTGACCCTGCACCCGTCAAGCGGCGACCCCTACCGGTTCGGCACCGAGGCGTTCTACGCCGCGCTCGGCCGGGCGTTCGTCGCCATGTGCGCGGTGGTCCCGTTTCTCTTTCTCATCGAGGCCGTCGACCAGGGGCTCGCGTTCGGCCTGGACGCCACCGCCGGCATCATCCCGCAGCGCATCGACGGGCTGGACGGGGTCTTCTTCTCCCCGTTCCTGCACCACGGCTTCGACCACCTCTACAGCAACAGCATCCCGCTGATCCTGCTGGGCACCTTCGTCCTCGCCGCCGGCGCCCGCCGTTTCCTCTGGTCGACCCTGGTCATCATCCTGGTCAGCGGGCTCGGCGTGTGGTTCACCGGCTCACCCAACTCGGTGGTGGTCGGCGCCAGCGGTGTCATCTTCGGCTACCTGGGCATCCTGCTGACCCGGGGCATCGTCGAGCGCAGCTGGTGGAACTTCGCTGTCTTCCTCCTGGTCGGCCTGCTCTACGGCTGGCAGCTGGTCGGCATCCTCCCCACCGATGAGCGGATCTCCTGGCAGGGGCACCTGTTCGGCCTGCTCGGCGGGGTGGTGGCGGCGGTCCTGTTCCGTCGGCGGCGACCCGCCGTGGGCGGCCCGGACTACTCGGGCTCCACGCTCAGCCTGCCCTGAGGCGATTCTCCGGCGTGCCTCTGGAAGGTGCTTGCCCGACCGTCGCCGCCCGCTTACGGTCGAGATCAGCACGCGTTGATCCGTGAGCGGAAAGCGACGGTACGCCATGCGCGAGGTCGATGTCGCCGTGATCGGGGCCGGTCCGGCCGGCCTCTTCGCCGCGTACTACGCCGGGTTCCGGGGGCTGTCGGTAGCGGTGATCGACGCGTTGCCCGAGCCAGGTGGTCAGGTCACCGCCATGTACCCGGAGAAGCTGATCCTCGACGTCGCCGGTTTCCCCGCGGTCAAGGGCCGCGACCTGGTGGCCAACCTGGTGGCCCAGGCGGCCCCGTTCGGTCCGCAGTACCTGCTCGGCACCCGGGCGGAGAAGCTCGCGTACGCCGATGGTCGCCCGGTGCTCGGCCTGGCCGGTGGCGAGCAGCTCGCGTGCGGCGCGATCGTGGTCACCGGCGGGCTCGGCAGCTTCAGCCCTCGGCCGTTGCCGTGCGCCGATGGCGCGCCCGGCTCGGGAATCGTCTACTTCGTGACCGAGCCGACCGAGCTGACCGATCGGGACGTGCTGATCGTCGGTGGCGGCGACTCCGCATTCGACTGGGCGCTGGCGCTGCAACCGCTGGCCAGGTCGGTGACCCTGGTGCACCGCCGGGAGAAGTTCCGGGCCCACGCCTCGACTGTCGCCAGGGTGCTGTCCCTGCCGGTGCGGGTGGTGGTCAACGCCGAGGTCACCAGGCTGCTCGGGGACGGCGTGGTGACCGGTGCCGAGGTGACCGTACGCGGCGGCGCTACCGAGACGTTACCGGTGGACGTCGTGGTGGCCGCCCTCGGCTTCACGGCCGACCTGGGCCCGCTCGCCGAGTGGGGGCTACGGCTGGACCGCCGGCACATCCTGGTCGACAGCGCGATGGCCACGAACCTGCCCCGGGTCTTCGCGGCGGGTGACATCACCGAATACCCGGGCAAGGTCCGGCTGATCGCCACCGGCTTCGGTGAGGCGGCGACGGCGGTCAACAACGCGGCCGTGGCCATCGACCCGAGCGCACACCTCTTCCCCGGGCACTCCTCCGACGCCGGCTGAGCGTCGGTATCGGACCCAGGCCGACCTGAGTCCGGATCGAGACGGGTCGACCGGATCCTGAGGGGATGACGGGTTCCGCGACACCGCAGGACGGCGCACCCACCACGCTTTCCTGGCTCTGCCACCCCGCCACCCTGTTCGCGCTGGTCCTGTTGCTGGTCAACGACCATGTGCTGAAGGCGGCCTTCCCCGGCCTGGTGACCGGCAAGCTGAGCGATGTCGCCGGTCTGGTGCTCGCCCCGCCGCTGGTCGCGGTGCTGCTGACCCTCCTGGTGCCACGGCTGCCATCCCGGGCCGCCGCGGTGGCCGGCCTGGTCGCGGTGGGCGCCGGGTTCACTGTCGTCAAATCCAGCGGGTACGCCGCCGAACTCGCCTCCTCCGCCTGGACCGTGCTGGCCGGGCCGTCGCTGGTCCGGGCGGACTGGACCGACCTGCTCACCCTGCCGGCGCTCGGCTTGGCCTGGTGGAGTTGGACGCGGTCACGTCGCCGCCCGGTCCGCCAACGGACCGCCCGGCTGGTCCGGCTGCTGGTGGTGCTGCCACCGGCGGTGTTGGCGGTGGCCGCGACCAGCGTGATCCACTATCCGTACGCGGTGAGCACCGCTCTGCTCGACGGTCAGCCGGCCGTCTCGATCGGCTCGGGCTACGACAACGAGAGCTGGCCGGCCGAGCCGGCCGACGGCAACTGGTCGGTCAGTGCGGACGGGGGGACCACCTGGCGATCCGCCGAGGCCGCCGAGGAACAGCGGTTGTCCCGTCCAGAGGCCGGGCAGCGGCAGGCGTGCGTGCCGGCCCAGCCACAGCGGTGCTACCGGGCGGTCCCCGGTCACCTGCGGGTGGAGCAGAGCGACGACGCCGGTGCGACGTGGCAGAGAGTCTGGGAGGTGGCGGACGTGCGCCGCGAGGCGTTCGCCCGTCGGTTCGACAGTCCGGGCGACATTCGCCGGCACTTCGCCTCCCGTGATCTCATCGTCTATCCCGCCGCCGACGGCGGCCACGAGGTGCTGGTCGCCAACGGCCGGGACGGCTTCCTGCGCCGAGGGTCGGACGGCGGGTGGCGGCGGGCCGGCTTCCTCAGCCAGCGGGATTCACCTGAGGCACGCTCGGACGATGCACTCGTGCTGGAGGGCGGCGGCGGACCCGCCGGCCGCGGCACCGACGCGTTTCTCGCCTTCGCGCTCGCGCTGACCCTCGGTGTCACGGTCACCCTGCTCGCTGCCCACCTGGCGATCCGCCGCGGCGGAGGTCCACGCTGGTGGGGAATCGCCGGCAGCGGGGTGATGCTGGCAGTGGGGATCGTGCTGGCCCTGGCCTGGGAGCGCAACGACGACTCAACGACATTCGATGCCCTGCTGGTCGTCGTTCTGCCCGCGTGCCTCCTGACGGCGGTGACCCTGGTCGTCCGAGCCTCCTATCAGGGGGCGCTGCCCCGGTGGATCAGGTGGGCCCTGACCGGGCTTCTGCTCACCGCCGTCCTGGCCGGGCTGCCGCTCATCGGTTGGCTGCACGGCACCCCGTCGCAGACCCGGTTCGCGGTGCCGCTCGCCCTGTTGGGCGCGGTGCCGGGCGTGCTGCTGGCCACCCGGATCGCGGGGCTGGTGGACCCGGCCCGTGGGTTCGAGCGCCGGTACCCGCCGCGCCCGCCCTACCCGAATGCGCCCTACCCTCCGCGCCCGCCGGCGGTGCCTGACCCGCCCTACCCGCCGCAGCTCCGGCCGCCCTCCCCGCCACAGCTCCCGCCGGGCTGACCGTTCGGCGGACGGGCTTGGTCAGCGGCGAGCGGGTGGCGCCAGCGCGGCGACCAGCACCGCCACCATGGTCAGCGCCGCCCCGAGCAGGGTGTTCACACCGGGGTGCGAGGCCGCCGTGGGGAGGATCAGGTCCAGCAGGACGGCGCCCACGATCTGCCCGGCGATGGTGGCCAGGCCGAGCAGCAGCACACCGGTGAAGCGGACGATCGCGGCGGCGATCGCGATGAACACGATGCCGATCGGGCCGCCCAGGTAGAGCCACGGCTCGGTCGGCAGGTGGCCGCCGGGCCAGCCGCGTACGGCGATGTCGATCGCGAACGCGACGAGCAGGGTGACAGTGCCGACGGCGAAGTTGACAAGCGTGGCGGTCAACGCACTGTCGGCCGCCGCCCGGACCCGGCCGTTGACGGCCTGCTGCCAGGCGATACCCACCCCGGCGAGCAGCGGTAGCAGGGCCAGCGCCAGCGCGCCCGGGTCGCCAAGACGGTCGCCGACCGCCAGGCCGACCGCCAGCACGGTGAGCACCGCGCCGGCCAGCCGCTGCCGGGTGACCGGCTGCCGGCCGGTCGGCCCGATCCCGGCCCGGTCCACCGCGAGGCTGCTGCCGGTCTGGCCGGCGACCACCGCCACGGTGAAGACCGCGACGCCCAACGTGCCGATGGTGAGGCCCTGGGTGGCCACCAGGAAGGCTCCGCACATCCCGCCGAGGCACTGCCAGGGCCGCAGCGTGCCGGTCCGCAGGGCCCGCCGCGTCGCGGCCAGCCCCCGCCGACCACCGGGGGTCGCGGGCACCAGCACCAGCAGCACCAGCAGACCGACGCCGAACGAGACGACCGCGGCGGCGAAACCGTCGTCGAGGCGTACCCCCAGCTCGCCGTTGATTCGCGACTGCACCGCCACCGCGACCCCGGAGGCCGACGCCAGCGCGACGCCGGTGATCCGGCGGGCGGCCGACAGGGTCTGCGGGGTCGCCGTGTCGGTGGCTGTCACTCCTGCTCGGCCAGCGGACGACCATCGAAGTCGACAGCGGAGTAGAGCGCCAGCTTCTCCAGCCGGTGGTACGAGTCGATCACCCGGATGGTGCCGCTCTTCGAGCGCATGACGATCGACTGGGTGTACGCGCCGCCCGCCCGGTAACGCACCCCGCGCAGGAGGTCGCCCGAGGTGACCCCGGTCGCCACGAAGAAGCAGTTGTCGCCGGTGACCAGATCGTCGGTGCCCAGCACCCGGTCCAGGTCGTGCCCGGCGGCGATCGCCTTCTCCCGCTCCTGCTCGTCGCGCGGCCACAGCTTGGCCTGCATCGCACCGCCCATGCACTTCAGCGCGCACGCGGAGATGATGCCCTCCGGGGTGCCGCCGATGCCCATCAGGACGTCCACGTCCGACTCGCCCCGGGCCGCCGCGATGGAGCCCGCGATGTCGCCGTCGGAGATGAACCGGATCCCCGCCCCGGTGCGACGGATCTGTGCGACCAGGTCGTCGTGACGGCTCCGGTCCAGCACGCAGACGGTCACCTCGGAGACGTCGGTGCCCTTGACCTTGGCGATCCGGCGCAGGTTCTCCGCCACACCGGCGTTGATGTCGATCACGTCGGCGTACGCCGGCCCGACGGCGAGCTTCTCCATGTAGAAAACGGCGCTGGGGTCGAACATCGCACCGCGCTCGGAGACGGCGAGCACCGCCACCGCGTTCGGCATGCCCTTGCTCATCAGGGTGGTGCCGTCCACCGGGTCGACGGCGACGTCCACCTCCGGGCCCGTGCCGTCGCCGACGTGTTCGCCGTTGAAGAGCATCGGGGCGTTGTCCTTCTCGCCCTCGCCGATCACCACCACACCGCGCATCTGGATCGAGTTGATCAGCTTGCGCATCGCGTCGACCGCGGCTCCGTCGCCGCCCTCCTTGTCGCCCCGGCCGACCCACCGGCCGGCGGCCATCGCCGCGGCCTCGGTGACCCGGACCAGGTCGAGGGCAAGGTTTCGGTCGAGATCCTGTGGGATCCGCGTCCTGGTGTTCGTCATGACGGCTACTCCTCCTCGCGACGGTGCGGGGACGACCGGCGGCGGGGAGGCCCCCACTGACGGCTTTGTCGCTGATCCTCACACGATGGCCGACCGGGCGTCGGCGCGGGGCGGTGATGGCCCGGATACCGCCGGTCGGGCGGCTGCGAAGATAAGGGGGTGGAACCCGCACAGCCAGCCGACCGCGTACCCGCCGACCGCACGCCGCCCGACGGTCAGCCGCCGGCCGACGTCCCCGCCGGCCGCGGTGGTGAGCCCGCCGCGACCGACCCGACCCCACCGCCGCCGGCGGTGTCCGGCAAGTCCGAGCGTTCGCCGAAGGACATGGCGATCTCGCTGCTGGTACTGCTCGTCCCGATCGCGCTGCTGCTGGCGTTCTACCGGGGATTCCTCGGCGGCGACCAGGCCGCCACCGTCGATCCGGCGCCCGCCATCGAGCAGGCACGTTCGGCGAACGTCTTTCCGGTGAGCCAGCCGCAGGGGCTCGGCGGCGACTGGAAGACGGTGAGCGCCCGCTACCAGACCGTCGAGGACGGTGCGAACCTGCGACTCGGCTACCTCACGCCGGAGGGGCGGGGCGTCCAACTGCTGCAGAGCAGCGTCCCGGCGGACCGCCTGCTCCCCGCCGAGCTGACCAGTCAGGGCCAGCCGCAGGGCCCCACCGAGCTGGCCGGGCGCACCTGGCAGCTCTACACGGCCCGGGGAAACCAGCAGGCGCTGGTCCTGCTGGAGCCGACCCGCACGGTGATCGTCGTCGGCGACGCCCGGGACAACGAACTCCGCGAACTGGCCGGCTCGCTGCGCTGACCGACCCGGTGGTTCGGCCCCGCTGGCGCCGAATCTGGGCAACAGGCCCGAAGGGTGATTGTCCGACCCGTCGACAGGGAACAAGGAGGGTGTGATCCGGGCGCGCTGTTCGGCCCGGGTCGCGCGACGCAGCCGACGGTGCTGCTGCGTCGCCCGGTTTCCGGCGCCGTCCAGGTCGTCGGGTGACCCCCTTGGGAGACACGTATGACTGTTCGACGACTCGGCGCCGGCCTGGTAGCCGCCGCTCTGATCACGCCCGCATTGGCCGCCTGCGCCAGCGGAACCGGCACCGGCACCGCCGGATCGACGCCGTCCCCGACGGTGAGTGCGTCCGGCACGGCGAGCCCGTCCGGTGCCCCGGTGGCGGGTGACGCCAAGCAGGCCCTGCTCGACTCCACCAAGGAGATCAGCAACGGGAACTTCCGGTTCACCCTGGCCGGCGCCGGCTCGACGGCGGAAGGGCTGGTGCACCAGCCGAGCCAGAGCGCGGCGATGAAGATCGCGATCGGTGGCCCCTCGGCCGACCTGGCGATGAAGCTCGACGTGGTCCACTTCAAGCCGGACAGCTGGGTCAAGCTGGAGCTGAGCGGCCCCACCGCCGACAGCCTGCCCGCCATCAAACAGCTCAACCTCGGCAAGTACCAGCACCTTGACCAGAACCGGATCAAGGGCAACCGCAACCTCGGCTTCGACTTCGAGAAGGTCGACCCGGCCGGTAGCGCGGTGCTCACCCAGGGCATCACCGAGGTCCGCAGCACCGGCACCGGCGCGTACGCCGGCACCATCGACGTCACCAAGGCCGCCGAGGCGGGCTCGTTGAACGCCGCCACGATCGCCGCGCTGGGCACCCAGGCGAAGACCGTCCCGTTCACCGCGAAGGTGGACCCGCAGGGCCGGCTCAGCGAGCTGGTGCTGCAGTTGCCGGCCGCCGGGCAGACCGCCGCCCAGGAGGTCAAGATGACCTACTCCGACTACGGTGCCGCCACCGCCGCGCAGAAGCCGCCGGCGGACCAGGTCGTCGAGGCGCCCGCCGAGCTGTACAGCCTGTTCAACTGACGTACCGAGGTGGGGCGGCTCCGGCCGCCCCACCGGCGGTCGGTCAGGAAGTGGGCTCCTGCCGGGCGGCGTCGATCCGCGCCCGCGCACCATCCAGCCAGCGTTGACAGATCACCGCCAGCGCCTCGCCGCGCTCCCAGAGCGCCAGCGACTCCTCCAGTGACGTGCCGCCGGCCTCCAGCCGCTCCACCACCGAGGCCAGCTCGGCGCGGGCCTGCTCGTAACTGAGCCGTTCGTCCGGCCCGGCCTTCGTGTCGTCAGTCATCGCGTTCATCTCAGCACACCGCTCCCCACCGCGCCGCGTCGCCACTCAGCCATCGACCGTGGCGGCCAGCTCGCCGTCGGCCAGTCGTACCCGCAGCGGGTCGCCCTTACCGACCTCCGCCGCCGCGCGGACCACGTGGCCGTCCGCGCGCTGCACGATCGCGTACCCCCGGTCGAGGGTGGCGGCGGGGGAGAGGGCGCGCAGCCGCGCGAGGGTGTGCCGCAGGTCATCCTCGGCGGCCGCGAGCCGGTGCTCCAGGCAGCGGCCGGCCCGTTGGCGCAACGCGGCCAGCTCGGTGGCCCGATGCTCCACCATCACCTGGGGCCGGGCCAGCACCGGCCGCGAACGTAGCCCGTCGAGCCGGTGCGTCTCCCGGTCGACCAGGTTGCGCACCGCCCGTTCGAGGCGGTGCCGGGCCTGACCGATGAGGCGTACCTCCTCGGTGAGGTCGGGGACGACCCGCTTCGCCGCGTCGGTCGGGGTGGAGGCACGGACGTCGGCGACGTAGTCGATCAAGGGCGCGTCCGTCTCGTGGCCGATCGCGCTGACCACCGGCGTACGACAGCCGAACACCGCGCGGCAGAGCGCCTCGTCGGAGAAGGGCAGCAAATCTTCGATGCCGCCGCCACCCCGGGCGATGATGATCACGTCGATGCTCGGGTCGGCGTCCAACACCTTGAGCGCGTCGACGATCTGTGGCACCGCGGACGGGCCCTGCACGGCCACGTTGACAGTCCGGAACTCCACCGCCGGCCAGCGCCGCCGGGTATTTGTCAGCACGTCCCGCTCCGCCGCCGACGCGCGGCCGGTGATGAGCCCGATCCGGCCGGGCAGGAACGGCAGTCGACGCTTGCGGGCGCGGTCGAAGAGCCCCTCGGCGGCGAGCAGCTTCTTGAGCTTCTCCAGTCGGGCCAGCAACTCCCCGAGCCCCACCTGGCGAATCTCGTCGGCCCGCAGGCTCAGCGTGCCCCGGGCGGCGTAGAACTCGGGCTTGGCGTGCAGCACCACACGTGCGCCCTCGCGTAGCTCTGGCGCGCCGGAGTCCAGGACGTCCCGGTTGGTGGTGACGGTCAGGCTCAGGTCGGCCGACGGGTCACGCAGGGTGAGGAAGACGGTGCTGGCCCCGGGGCGGCGGCTGATCTGCGCCACCTGCCCGTCCACCCACACCCAGCCCAGCTTGGCGATCCAGGCCCCCACCTTCTGGCTGACCACCCGTACCGGCCAAGGCTCCTCAGCGCTGCTGGCCCCGCCGCTTCCGCCGCTTCCCACCCGCCCACCCTCGCTCACCCGCCCACCCTACGGACCTCCCCGGTGATCAAGAGGTTTGCGTCGGCGCTGGGCGCGTTTCTGACGCAAACCTCTTGATCACCGGGGGCTGGGGGTGGGTTGCGGGCCGGTGCCGGGCTGCGGGGTGGCACGTACGATGGGGTGGTGACTGAGGCTCAGGCGACTCACCGGACCGGCAAGCGCGTGCTCCTGGCCAAGCCCCGCGGCTACTGCGCGGGTGTCGACCGCGCGGTGCAGACCGTGGAGGAGGCGCTGAAGCTCTACGGCGCTCCGATCTACGTGCGCAAGCAGATCGTGCACAACAAGCACGTGGTGCAGACCCTGGAGGCCCAGGGCGCGATCTTCGTGGAGGAGAACGAGGAGGTGCCGGAGGGCGCCACCGTCGTCTTCTCCGCGCACGGTGTGGCGCCGGAGGTCCACGAGCAGGCCAAGGCGCGGTCGCTCAAGGCGATCGACGCGACCTGCCCGCTGGTCACCAAGGTGCACCACGAGGCGCGGCGCTTCGCGGCCGAGGACTACGACATCCTGCTCATCGGCCACGAGGGGCACGAAGAGGTCATCGGCACCGCCGGTGAGGCCCCCGCGCACATCCAACTGGTGGACGGCCCGGACGGCGCCGACAAGATCACCGTACGTGATCCGGAGAAGGTGGTCTGGCTCTCCCAGACCACGCTCTCGGTCGACGAGACGCTGGAGACGGTGGCCCGCCTCAAGCAGCGGCTGCCGCTGTTGCAGTCCCCACCCAGCGACGACATCTGCTACGCCACCTCCAACCGGCAGCACGTGGTCAAGGAGATCGCCGCCGACTGTGACGTGGTGATCGTGGTCGGCTCGACGAACTCCTCCAACTCGGTCCGCCTGGTCGAGGTCGCCCTGGACGCCGGCGCCCGCGCCGGTCACCTGGTCGACTTCGCGCACGAGATCGACGACGCCTGGCTGGAGGGGGCCACCACGGTCGGCCTGACCTCGGGCGCGAGTGTCCCGGACGACCTGGTCCAGGAGGTGCTGGTCCACCTCGCCGCCCGTGGCTTCGCCGACGTCGAGGAGATCACCACCGCCAACGAGCGGCTCACGTTCTCGCTTCCGCAGGAGCTGAGGCGGGACATGAAGGCCGCTGCGGCGCGCGGCTGAAGCGCGGGAACGAACTCGGGTCGGCGTACGTCAGATTCGGCATGAGGACTCTTCGGCTCGCCGTCCCCGCGCTGGCCGTCTGCGTGGCGCTGAGCGCCTGCGGCGGCCAGGGTGTCGGGGGCGGCACACCCACCCCGACACCGACGGGAGCGCAGCCGGTGACCAGCCAGCCCACGCCCGACCCGACGCCCTCGCCAGAGACCGGCACCCGGTCCGTGCCGCCCGGCCTGAAGACTCCGAAACCGGGCGGCCCGAGCACGCCGCCGGGCGTCGGGGCCACCACCCTGAGCGGCACCGTGCAGGGCGGTGTGGAGCCCGGCTGCGTACTGCTCGACGGTTACCTGCTGCTCGGCGGCCCGCGTGAGGTGCTGACGCCGGGCGCCCGGGTCGAGGTCACCGGTCGGGTGGAGCCCGGCATGATGACCACCTGCCAGCAGGGCACCCCGTTCGTCGTGACCGCCGCCCACCGATCCTGACCACTCACCCCTGACACGCGGGAGCCCGCCCCCGAACGTGGGGACGGGCTCCTGCTGGTGTTACGAGTGGATCAGTTCACGGCACCGATGGACACGTTGCCGCGACCCACGATGGCACCCTCGCTGGTGACGATCGCCAGTTCACCGGAGAGTTGACGCCCGTCGGCCGGAACGGCCACCGCGGTCACCGTGCCGGTGATGGTGGCCGACTCGCCGTGCATCAGCGGCACCGCGGCGGCCGGAGCGGTGATCGTGCCCAGCGACGCTGACGCGAACGCGTCGTAGTAGTCGTAGGCGGTGCTGGTCCCCGGCCCGTCAACCCCGTACGGCTCCACCACGACGCGGTAGGTGCCAGCGGGCGGGTTGGTCAGCGTGACCGCCTCCTCCGAGTCGCCGTCCGCGGCCCGGCCGACCTCGGTGGTACCCCGGTAGACGAACAGGTCCAGGTCGGCTCCCGCGTTGGCGGGGTTGCCGATCCGGGCGGTGAACGTCGACGTACCCGCCGGGATCTCGACGGTCCACTCCTGGTTGGGACCGCCCTCGGTGATGGTCGGACGCTCGGTCCGCACACCGGTCAGCGCGCCACTGCGGCCGCTGATCGAGACCGGACCGAAGGCGTTGGTGACCTTCCAGGTCACCGGGGTCGGCTCGCCGGCCTCGACACTGGGCAGCTCGACCAGCGCCGGCTCGACCGTCAGGCCCTGCACCCGCGCCTGGAGCTTGAACGGGTTGTTCAGCGCCGGGGACGTCCGCCGCGACTCCACCTCGATCTCCCAGACCCCGGGCAGCGGGTTCTGGTAGTCACGCTCCTGCGGCTTGCAGACGTTGACGTCGGAGAAGTTGGTGTAGCAGACGGTGCTGGTGGTGGCCTCCACCGGCACACCCAACGGGTTGATCGCGATGAACCGGGTCTGCGAACCGGTGGCGATCCCGGAGAGGTTCACCTGGAGGGCCTTGGCACCCTCCGGCACCGTGACGAAGTACGACGTGAAGCCGTTGCGGTCGACCGAGCCCTCATTGGTGTACGAGAAGTTGGGCTTCTTCACGTCGTTCGAGGCCACCACCACTGTGGACACCTCGAAGTCGACGACGTTGGTGGCCGGGTCGTCGATCCGCACGATCGCGCCGTGCGCACCCTCGGTGGCCGGCTTGGCGGTGACGCTGATGGTGACGGCCTTGTTGAGCGGCAACGCGACGGTCTTCGGTGCCTTGAAGGTGCCGTCGTTGCCCTGGAGCGTGATGTTGTGCTTGATGGTGCCGGCCGGGCCGCTGGTGCGGGTGAGCTTGACCGGGTACGTCTTGCTCTGGCCGACCTTGTGGCCACCCTCGGACGAGGTGCAACGGTTGTAGACGCCGGTGCCCCGACCCGGGTTTGGTACGAACTTCACACCGTTCCAGATGGTCAGCTGCTCCGCGAGGGGGCTGCAGACCGGCGCGTCGGAGACGTACGACCGGGTTTCGACGCCCTGGCGCAGCAGCTGCCAGGCGCCCGGAACGTTGACCATGCCGTAGCCCTGCGCGTACGTCGGTACGTCCGCGATCGGCTTGGCGGAGGTGAACAGCGCCCGCCGCAGTGCCGCCGGGCTGACGCCCCGGTCGGTGGCCTTGGCGGCCGACAGCAGCAACGCGCCGGCGCCGGCGGTCTGCGGAGACGCCATCGAGGTGCCGTTCAGCATCGCGTAGCCCGGGGGCAGCGCGTATCCGGCCTCGGGGACCGGGGCGCCGAGCTGCCAGGTCGGTGCGGTGGAGATGGCCGAGCCGGGGGCGGCGATGTTCGGCTTGAAGCCGCCGTCCTCGCGTGGGCCACGGGAGGAGAAGTTGAACAGGGCGTTCTTCTTCTTGACGACCGAGCCGTAGTTGGCCAGCCAGGTGTCCTTGCTGATGTTGGCGGCAACGCTGATCACGTTGCTGGCCACCGACGGGTCGCCGATGGTGTTGAGACCCGGGCCGGAGTTGCCGGCCGAGATGACCAACTGCACGCCGTACGTCTCGATCAGTTCGTTGTAGAGGTTCGTCCGCGCGTTGTTGCCGTCGTTCAGGCCCGGAAGGCCACCGATCGACATGTTGACGATGTCGACGCCACGGTTGGCCACCAGGTCGATCATGCCGGTGGTCAGGGCCGCCGCGCTGCAGCCGCCGCCCCAGGAGCAGGCGCGGGCGGAGACCAGCTTGGCGCCGGGCGCGGCGCCGTCGAAGGCCCCGTTGCCGAGCATGTCGTTGGCGGCGGTGATGCCGGCGACGTGGGTGCCGTGGGTGCTCTCGACGATGCCGATGTTCACGTAGTCGTAGGTGCCCGGCAGCCCGATCGGCGTGGTGTTGACGTTCTTGCGGAACTCGACGACGAACGGCTGCCGCTCGGCGACCGGGGTCGCCGGGTTGTCGGTGCCGAAGTAGCCGATGTCGTACTTCTCCTTGTACGGCCGCATGACCGGGTCGTCGGTGAAGTTGAGGTTCTGATTGGCGTCCACCCGGATGTTGTTGGTGGCCGGGTCGAAGAGCACACCCCAGGTGTCGGTCGTGTCGCCGTCGCGGTTGACGTCACCCCGGGCGTCGCTCGCGGCGGTGACCGACTCGCTGAACAGGTTGAACCGGTACGTGCCGGCCGGTGCCGTCCAGGTGCCGCCGGCGATGGTGAACGACGGGCCGGCGACCTCGGCCTGCATCCGCCGCCACGAGCCGTCCTCCAGCGGATCGGTCGCGGTGACCCAATCGACGATCTTGCGCTCGCCGGTGGTGGTCTGCTGCAACGCCGGGTGGGCAAGGTCCACACCGGAGTCCATGATGCCGATCGTGACGCCCCGGCCGTCCCACTCGGGGTGGGCCGCGGTGAACGCCACCGCGCCGGTCTCGTTGGTGGGCATGTAGGGGTTGTCGGCCGGGGTGGTCTCTCCCGGCGCCCCGACGGTGGCCTGCCGCGCGCCGGCGGTGCCGGTGGGGGTGTTTTCCGGGGCCGGGTCCGGCAGTTGGATGACCTCGTCCAGGTCGACGGCCGAGACGCCGGGCAGCCGTGCCGCCTTGAGCACGCGGTCGGTCGGGACCTTGGCCAGCACGAAGCCGACCCGGTCCTGCCGCTGGCTGACAGTGCCGCCGAGCTTGGTGAGGCTGTCGGCGACGTCCCCTGCCTCACCCTTCTCGGTGGCGACGATCAACGTGACGGTCGGGGCCTTCTTGGCGCGGGCCTCGCTGAGCAGTTTGGCGTCGTGGGCGCCCAGCGTCTCGGCGGCGGTGGCCGGGGAAGCGTCCGGTGTGGTGGCGGGAGCGGCGGCCGCGGTGGCGGCACCACCCATGGTCGTCATGGCGCTCGCCGCCAGGACCGACGCGAAGAGCGCGGCTGAGGTGCGCCGGCTCAAGTTTCGAAGTCTGCTCACGTTCTCTTTACCTCCAGAGAACAGGGCCCTTCAGAGAAGGGCGCTCGGGTGAGCAGAATCTTTCGGGGTATCGACAAGCACTGTCACTACTGGTCAGTCCCTTGTGACCAGTTCGTGACATGCGGGCACACACACTGTCACATAGATGGCTAGCGGGCCGAGGCCTCGTCGGCCGGATCGGCCAGCTCGGGTGCCTGCGGCTGCCGGGGCGCCAACTCGACCTGGGCCGGCGTGGCCAACTCGTCGTCCGAGACGCCCAACTCGGCGAGCTTGCGGGCGCTGACCAGCACCCGGGCCTCCAGCGAGCCGACCGCCCGGTTGTAGGCGGTCACCGCGCCGGCCAGCGAGGACCCCAGCTTGCCAACGTGGTCGCCCAGGGTGGAGAGCCGGCCGTACAGCTCCCGGGCGAGGGTGTGCACCGCGAGCGCGTTGCGGGCCAGTGCCTCCTGCCGCCAGGAGTAGGCCACGGTGCGGAGCAGGGCGACCAGCGTGGCCGGCGTGGCGAGCACCACGTTGCGGGTGAAGGCGTGCTCCAGCAGCGTCGGGTCCCGCTGGAGCGCGACGTCGAGGAACGGGTCGGCGGGGACGAAAAGCACCACGAACTCGGGTGAGTTGTCGAACGCCGACCAGTACGACTTGGCGGCGAGGGCGTCGACGTGCCCCCGCAGGTGCCGCGCGTGCGCGTCGAGGTGGGTGTCCCGGCCGCGCTCGTCGCGGGCCTCCATGGCTGTCAGGTACGCGTCGAACGGGGCCTTCGCGTCCACCACCACCGAGCGGCCACCGTGCAGGCGGACCACCAGATCCGGTCGGACGACCTGCTGGTCGGTGGCGGCGGTGACCTGCTCGGAGAAGTCGCAGTGCTCCAGCATGCCGGCCGCCTCGACGATCCGGCGCAGCTGGTGCTCGCCCCAGCGGCCCCGCACCTGCGGTGCGCGCAGCGCAGCCACCAACTGCTTGGTCTCGGTGCGTAGCTCACCGGAGACCGCGTTCATCGAGCGGACCTGCTCACGCAGCTCGGCGTACGCGTCGACGCGGTCGTGCTCCAGCTCGGCCACCCGCTGCTCGTAGCGGCGCAGGGTGTCGTGCAGCGGCGCGACCGCCCGGGCCACCGCCTCCTGGGACTGCGCGGTGGCCTCGTAGCTCAACGCCCGCATGGACTGCTCCAGCCGACCCTCGCCCTCCCGGGTGGCGGCCAGGGTGGCATCCAGGCGGGCGATGTCGGCGGCCGACCGGGACCGGGCCGCGAGCCAGCCCACCGCCCCGCCGGCGCCGAGGCACACGATCACCAGGAGCAGCGTCGAGACGTCCATCACCGGAGCTTGCCAGACGGATACGACGTGCGACCCGGGGGTACGTTCGATGACATGGAACTTGTGCTCTGCCTCGCCGTTGTGCTGGTCGGCGCGCTGGGCGCCGCCGCGCTCATCCGCGCTCAGGCCGGTGCCCGTCGGCGCACCGAGCTCGGCGACGCCCGCGCGGAGGCGCAGCGGTGGTACGAGCGCCTCGGTGGCCAGTTGATGAACCTGCACGGCGACGACCCAGCGGTACGCCAGGCGCTGGCCGACGCCGGTGAGCGGTACAACGCGGCGGGCTCCCAGCTGGAGCAGGCGTCCACGCCGCACCAGTTCGGGCTGGCCCGGGAGACCGCGCTGGAGGGTTTGGCGTACATCCGGGCGGCGCGTACGGCGCTGGGCATCGATCCGGGCCCCGAGGTGCCGACCCTGGCCGCCGCCCGCGGCGTGGGGCAGCTCACCAAGGAGCGCGAGGTCGATGTGCAGGGGCAGACCTTCCGGGCCGGGCCGCAACCCGGCCGGGAAACGCCCTACTACTACCCCGGTGGGCGTTATCAGGGTCGCCCGGTGCCCGCCGGCTGGTATTCGACGCCCTGGTGGAAGACCGCGCTGGGTGCCGGCGCCGGTGTGCTCGGCGGCATCCTGATCGCCGACGCGCTCTTCTCTCCCGCCTTCGCCGACCCGGGGTACGGCTACGACGCCGGCTACCAGGAGGGCTTCGGTGACGGTGTCGACCAGGGTGGCGACGGCGGTGACCAGGGCGGCGACTTCGGCGGCGGTGACCAGGGTGGGGACTTCGGCGGCGGGGACTACGCCGGTGGGGACTTCGGTGGTGGCGACTTCGGCGGCGGCGGCTTCGGCGGCGGCGACTTCGGGGGCGGGGACTTCGGCGGCGGGGACTTCTGACCGTCGTTCAGACCTACGGAAACGGGCCCCGGTCGGCTGCGACCGGGGCCCGTTTTTCGTACCTGTCGATCAGCCGGTGTTGCGCATCCCGGCGGCGATGCCGTTCACGGTGGTGAGCAGCGCGCGTTCCAGTGCGGTGCCGTCGCTCGGTGCGCGTCGGCCGCCAGGTGCGGTGGCGATCGCCCTCCCGGCCGCGCCCGACTCCCGGTACTGCCGCAGCAGCGCCACCTGGAGATGGTGCAGCGGCTCCAGGTAGGTGTCGCGGACGGCCAGGGTGCGCTGGAGCACCGGCGAGTTCTCCAGCAGGGCCGGTGAGGCGGTCACCGCCAGCACCTCCCGCTTGGTCAGCTCGTACTCCTGCTCGATCTGCTCGAAGATCGGGTGCAGCTTCTTCGGCACCAGCGTCTCGACGTACCGGCGGGCGATGCTCAGGTCGGTCTTGGTCAGCATCATCTCGACGTTCGACAGGAACGTGCGGAAGAAGTGCCAGTTGCGGTGCATCTCGGCCAGCACGTCCGCCAGCCCCGCCTCGCGGGCGGCGGCAAGCCCGGAGCCGACGCCGAACCAGCCCGGCACGATCTGCCGGGTCTGCGTCCAACCGAAAACCCACGGGATGGCCCGCAGCCCGGACAGGCCCGCGCCGGTGTTCGGGCGCTTCGCCGGCCGGGAGCCGATGTTCAGCGCGCCGAGCAGCTCGGTGGGGGTGGACGCCCAGAAGTACGCGGGCAGGTCCGGGTCCTCGACCAGCGACCGGTAGGACCGGAACGCCGACTCGGAGACCACGTCCATCGTCGCGTCCCAGCGCTCCAACATCTCGGCCGGCTGCCGGGGTGCGGTGTGCAGCAGAGTCGCCTGGAGCACCGCGGCGAGGGTGAGCTCCAGGTTCTCCCGGGCCAGCGAGGGCAGGGTGTACTTGTCGGAGATCACCTCGCCCTGCTCGGTCACCTTGATCGCGCCGTCCATGGTGCCGTACGGCTGCGCCAGGATCGCCTCATGCGTCGGCCCTCCGCCGCGCCCGACCGTGCCGCCCCGGCCGTGGAACAGCCGCAGGTGCACACCGTGCCGGGCGGCCACGTCGCGCAGCGCGCGCTGCGCCCGGTGGATCGACCACTGGCTGGTGGTGATCCCGGCTTCCTTGTTCGAGTCGGAGTAGCCGAGCATGACCTCCTGCACGTCACCCCGGGCCGTCACCAGCGCCCGGTACGCGGGCAGCGACAGCAGCTCGTCGAGGAGTTCGCCGCCGGAGTTCAGCTCGGCCGGGGTCTCCAGGAGCGGCACGAACCCGACCCGGGCCCGTCCGCTGTGCACGTCCACCAGACCGGCCTCGCGGGCCAGCACCACGGCGGCCAGCACGTCGTCGACACCCAGGGTCATCGAGATGATGTACGACTCGATCACCTCGGCGCCGAACCGGTCCTGTGCCTCCCGGATGGTCCCGAACACGTCGAACGTCTTGCGGGCCGGCTCGGACAGCGACGTGTCGACAGTCGACAGCGGACGGCGACCGGTCAGCTCGTCGGCGAGCAGCTTGGTGCGTTCCAGCCGGGTCAGCGCCGGGTAGTCGGAGACCTCGCCGACCGCTTCGTAGAGCTGCGCGAGCACCGCGTGGTGCGCCTCGGCGTGCTCCCGGACGTCCATGGTGGCCAGGTGCAGGCCGAACGCGGAGACCGTACGGATGGTGGAGGCCAGCCGGCCGACCGCGGTGAGCTGCCCGGAGTTGCGGGCCAGCGAGGCGCGCAGCAGGTCGAGGTCGGCGATCAGCTCGGCGGAGCCCCGGTAGTCCCGGCCCGGTACGTGGGCGGTGCCCTGGCGCAACCTCAGCCGGGTGTTGGCGAGCTTCGCCTTCACGCAGCGTGCCTTGAGCCGGTACGGCTCCTCCGCGTTGACCCGGCGGAAGCGCTGCGCCACCTCGGGCAGCGCGTCCAGGTCGGCGGCGAGGCTGGCGGAGAGGTCCAGGGACACCCCGCGCAGTCGGCGGGACACCGAGACCTCGTTGATCAGGTGGTCCATCGCCTTCTCGGTGGCCGCGATGCCGTGCTCGTGCTGGATGGTCAGCACCTCGCGGGTGACCGCCGGGGTGACGAACGGGTTGCCGTCGCGGTCGCCGCCGATCCAGGTGCCGAAGCTCAGCGGCCGGGCCGTCGGCGAGGTCTCCACGCCGAGCGTGCGCAGCGTGTCGGCCAGGTCGTCGAGCACCTGCGGCGCGGCCTCGGCGTACAGGTCGCGCAGGTAGTAGATCGCGTTGCGGGCCTCGTCGGTCGGGTCCGGCCGGTCGAGCCGCAGCTCGTCGGTCTGCCACATCAGGTCCAGCAACTCGGCCAGCCGGCGGTTGGCCGGGCCCTCATCGCTGGCGCCGTAGAGGATCGCGTTGGCGGTCTCGGTGTCCAGCTCGTCGGCGATCGCCCGCAGCTTGGACAGGATCGAGCGACGGGCCGCCTCGGTCGGGTGCGCGGTGAAGACCGGCCGCACCGCCAGCCGGCGAGCCGCGTTGGCGATCTCCTCGGCCGGCACTCCGCGCTCGGCGATCATCTTGGCGGCCTGGTCCAGCCAGCCGCCCTGCACCGCGCGGCGGCGGCGCAGATCCCGTGCACGGTGCACCTGCTCGGTGATGTTGGCCAGGTGGAAGTAGGTGGAGAAGGCGCGGGCCAGCTTGGTGCCGGTGGTCACGTCGAGCCCGCCGAGGCGCTGGGCGGCCGCGGGGGCGTCGGAGCGAACCTGGGCGCGGATCTCCTCGACGAGGTCGAGCAGCGGGCGACCCTCCTGGCGGGCCAGGGTCTGGCCGAGCAGGGTGCCGAGTCGGCGAATGTCGGCGCGCAGTGCGGCGTCCGGGCCGTCATGGTCGTGCTGGTCGGTCACGATGCGCTCCCTTACGTGGGTACGAAGGACAGCGCTGTCCGACTTACTGGATGGTATCCGCGCGCCGGGGATGTCTGGAGGGCCCCCTGGTGATCCACTGCCCTCGGGAGGGTGTTTTCCGGGGTGATCTCAACCACCGTCGCGGTCCGGCGAGGGGCCGGAGGGGGCGGCCCGGCGACCGCGGACCAGGCTCGCGCTGACCAACCCGAGCGCTCCGAGCACCGTCCAGATCCCGAGGGCGAAAGCCGGCCAGCCGGCCGACCGCCAGCCGAAGTACACGGCGGCCTTGGTCAGGTCGTTGGCGAGCCCGGGGATGTTCCAGCGGTGCATGCCGCGCAGCACCCCGGGCAGGAACTCGGGCGCGTAGATGCCGCCGGACCCCGGGTTGCCGAGCACCACCAACAGCAGGATGACCAGAGCGGTGCCCGCGACGCCGAGCCAACCCTGGATGGCGCTGGCGAACATGGCGGCGGCGAAGACGGCCAGCGCGCCGATGGCGGCGATCGTCGGCACGTCGTGGTGCCAGATGTCCAGGACGGGTCCGACCACCACCGCGCCGGCGATGCCGAGCAGCACGCTGTAGACAGCCAGGGCGGCGATGCGCAGTCCGGCCCGTCGCGCCGTTCGGGGGGTGGTGCCGGCGGATATCCCGAGCACGGTCGAGCCCAGGTAGCCGCCGAGCACGTACCCGACGTTCAGGTAGAAGGGCACCACCCCGCGCGGGTCGGCCGGGGTGACCGGCACCTCGTCGACGATCTGGAGCGGGGTGCCGGTGCGGGTGGTGGCGGTGCCGAGGACCTCTTTGATCGCGCTGGTGGCCGAGGGGCCGGAGGCGCTCGCCACGGTGAGGAGCAGGCCGTTGTCGGGTCCGGTGCTGAGTACGGCGTACACCGCGCGGCTCAGCAGTCCGTGCTCGGCGGTGCCCGGGTCGTCGTACTCGATGGGTTTGAGGATGTTGGTCTGGCCGCGCACGGCGTCGAGCGTCGCCCGGGCGCGTTGGTCGCCGGAGACGACGCCGATCGGCACGTCGCGGGGTGTGGGCTGGTGCAACGCGCCGACGTAGGCCGCGATGAACGCCGTGGCCAGCACGAGGGTGCCGAGGAGCAGTCCGATGCTGCGCGGCGCCCAGTCGCGAGCTGTGCCGTGCGATTCCTTGTCCACGTTGTCAGCCTATGGTCCGTTTTGCAGACCGCAGGGTGGAACCAGTTGGCCGCGCGCCCCCACGGTGCGGCAGAGACCGGCCGCTGGCCGTGCGTCGACGGCCTCGCGGGTGGCGTCAGGGGTTGACGACGGCGAAGGCGCGAACGGGGAAGGTGCCCATGCCGGCCACCATCGGCGGGGCAGCGGTGAACCGGAACCCGCTCGGCGGCAACGCGTCCAGGCCGGTCAGGTGCTCGACGATCGGGATGCCGGCGGCGAGCAGCGCGCTGTGCGCGGGGCGTACGCCAGCGGCCGCCGGGCTCATGTCGTCGATGTTGATCGAGTCGATGCCGACCAGGGCTGCCCCCGCGTCGACCAGCGCCTGGGCGGCGTCCCCGGTCAGGTACGGCGCGTCCGGGGCGCCGTACCTCTCGGTGCCGAAGTGCGCGTCCCACCCGGTGTGCAGCAGCACCGCCTGGCCGGTCACCTCGTACGGGGCAAGCATCAGCCGGTCCACCGCGCGGATGCCGGCCGGCACCCGGACCACCACCCCCGGTAGATCGGCGAGACGGTCCAGCGGCACCCCGGTCAGGTCGTCCCGGCCGGCCCAGCGGTGGGCGGGCGTGTCCAGGTACGTGCCGGTGTTGGCGATCATGTCGATTCGGGCCACATGGAACTCGGTGTCCTGGGCGTACCGCTCGCGGGATGCCGCGAAGGTCAGCCAGTCGGTGATCCGGGGGCCCGGCCAATCCGGCAGGGTGGTCATCCCGTCGCTGATCACGTGGCTCAGCTCGACCAGCCGACGACCGGTGCCGGATCCGTCGACCGCGACACCCCGGCCACCCTTGTGCGGCTCCTCGATGATCGTCTTGGCGCTGATCCGGACGTCGGCGACCATCAGCAGCCCGAGGTGCCGGACGAACAACGCCGCCAGGTCGCCGTCGGTGATCTCCCGACCGGGAATGTCCAGCCGGAACCCCTCGGTACGCAGCCCGCCGCCGTTGGCGAAGCTGACCTCCGCGTCGAACTGTGCCCGCCACTGCTCACCCATACCGAAACCCGACCACGCCCGCCGGCGGCGGTCAAGATCCCTGAGGTGCGGGTGACGCGCGCCGTCGCGGCGCGGACCTGGGCGGAAGGGGGTGTGTGTCGGTGGACGGGGATAGGCTTGCGTCGTGCACCCCCCGTCCGGCTGGACGAGGGGCCGCCGTCGTGTGCGTCGACTCCCCGGGAAGGATTTCCCTTGCTCACCGGTCTGTTCACCGCCGCCCTGGCCGACCCCGGGCTGACCCGGGCGCGTGACCTGGCGCGCTCCGGTGCCGCCCAGGTCGACGGCCTCGACATCACCGCCCCGGCGGCGCTGCGCCCGTTCGCCGTCGCGGCGGTCGCCGCGGACAACGACGGCGCCGGGCGACCGGTGCTGGCGGTGACCGCCACCACCCGGGAGGCCGACGACCTGGCCGCCGCGCTGGGCGGGTTGCTGCCGGCCGAGCAGGTAGTGGTCTTCCCCTCCTGGGAAACGCTGCCGCACGAGCGGCTGTCCCCCCGCTCCGACACGGTCGGCCGGCGGCTGGCCGTGCTGCGCCGGCTGGCGCACCCGGAGGCGACCGACGCGCACGGCGGCACCGGGCCGCTGCGAGTGGTAGTGGCCCCGGTCCGTTCGCTGCTCCAGCCCCAGTTGAAGGGGCTCGGCGATCTGGAGCCGGTGCAGCTCGCTGCCGGCGAGGAGGCCGACCTGGAAGAGGTCGCCCGCCGGCTGATCGACATGGCGTACGCCCGGGTCGACCTGGTCACCAAGCGCGGCGAGTTCGCGGTGCGCGGCGGCATCCTGGACGTCTTCCCGCCCACCGACGAGCACCCGTCCCGGGTCGAGTTCTGGGGCGACGAGGTGGAGGAGATCCGCACCTTCGCCGTCGCCGACCAACGGACCATCGAGCAGGTTCCGCTGCTCTGGGCACCGCCCTGCCGTGAGCTGCTGCTCACCCCGGCGGTCCGCGACCGGGCGGCCGCGCTCGCCGAGCAGCACCCCGAGCTGGCCGAGATCCTCGACAAGCTGGCCGAGGGCATCCCGGTGGAGGGGATGGAGTCGCTGGCCCCGGTGCTGGTCGGTTCCGACTCACTGGAGCTGCTGCTCGACGCCATGCCGGCCGGCACCCACGTCCTGCTCTGCGACCCGGAACGGATCCGCACGCGGGCGCACGACCTGGTGCGTACCTCGGAGGAGTTCCTGCAGGCCAGTTGGGCCGCCGCCGCGGTCGGCGGCCAGGCCCCGGTGGACGTCGGCGCCGCCGCCTTCCGCACTCTCGGCGAGGTACGCGCCGCCGCTGGCAGGCTCGGCCAGCCGTGGTGGACGTTGTCCCCGTTCGGATTGGTGGAGGGGGAGAGCGCCGAGACGCGGCAGCCCTGGGAGGACGCGCCCGAGCAGGCCGCAGTCACTCCGGACGACGCCATCGCGGTGACCCTGTCCGCCCAACCGGCGCCGCTCTATCACGGCGAGACCTCGCGGGTGGTCGACGACCTCAAGCGCTGGGCCGGCGAGGGTTGGTCGATCGCGCTGGTCTTCGAGGGGCACGGCCCCGCCCAGCGCGCGGTGGAGGTGCTGCGCGACGCCGGCCTGGGTGCCCGGTTGACCGAGGAGGTGCCGACCGCGCCCGTCCCCGGCGAGCTGGTGGTCACCTGTGGTGCACTGAGCAGCGGGTTCGTCGACGAGGCGTCCCGCTTCGTGCTGCTCACCGGCAATGACGTGACCGGCGGTCGGGGCACCTCGACGCGGGACATGCGCAAGATGCCGAGCCGGCGGCGCAACACCATCGACCCGCTGGAGTTGAAGGCCGGCGACCACGTGGTGCACGAGCAGCACGGCATCGGCCGCTACGTCGAGCTGGTGCAGCGCACCGTCAACGGGGCCAGCCGCGAATACCTGGTGATCGAATACGCGGCCAGCAAGCGGGGTCAGCCCGGCGACCGCCTGTTCGTCCCCACCGACCAGCTCGACCAGCTCTCCCGCTACGTGGGCGGCGAACAGCCGACCCTGCACAAGATGGGCGGCTCGGACTGGCAGAAGTCCAAGGCCCGGGCCCGCAAGGCGGTCCGGGAGATCGCCGCGCAGCTCATCCAGCTCTACGCCGCCCGCAAGGCGTCCAAGGGGCACTCGTTCGGCCCGGACACCCCGTGGCAGCGTGAGCTGGAGGACGCCTTCCCCTGGCAGGAGACGCCGGACCAGCTCGCCGCGATCGACGAGGTCAAGCGGGACATGGAGCAGACCGTCCCGATGGACCGGCTGATCTGCGGTGATGTCGGCTACGGCAAGACCGAGATCGCGGTCCGGGCGGCCTTCAAGGCGGTGCAGGACGGTAAGCAGGTGGCGGTGCTGGTGCCGACCACCCTGCTGGTTCAGCAGCACTACAACACGTTCGCCGAGCGGATGAGCCAGTTCCCGGTCCAGATCCGGCAGCTGTCCCGGTTCCAGACTCCGAAGGAGACCGAGCGGACGCTGGAGATGGTCGCCGACGGCACCGTCGACATCGTCATCGGCACGCACCGGCTGCTCCAGACGGCGACCCGCTTCAAGCAGCTCGGTCTGGTGATCGTCGACGAGGAGCAGCGTTTCGGTGTCGAGCACAAGGAGCACCTGAAGACGCTGCGCGCGTCGGTCGACGTGCTCAGCATGTCGGCCACCCCGATCCCGCGCACCCTGGAGATGGCGATCACCGGCATCCGGGAGATGTCCACCATCGCCACCCCGCCGGAGGAGCGGCACCCGGTGCTCACCTTCGTCGGCGCGCAGGACGACCGGCAGGTCGCCGCGTCCATTCACCGTGAGCTGCTCCGCGACGGGCAGGTCTTCTACCTGCACAACCGGGTCGAGTCGATCGACCGGGCGGCACGGCGGCTGCGGGAGCTGGTGCCCGAGGCGCGGGTCGCGGTGGCGCACGGCCAGATGGGCGAGGACGCCCTGGAGAAGGTCATGGTCGGCTTCTGGGAGAAGGAGTTCGACGTCCTGGTCTGCACCACGATCGTCGAGTCGGGCATCGACATCCCGAACGCCAACACCCTGATCGTGGAGCGGGCCGACCTGCTCGGCCTGGCCCAGCTGCACCAGATCCGGGGCCGGGTCGGCCGGGGCCGGGAGCGGGCGTACGCCTACTTCCTCTACCCGCCCGAGAAGCCGCTCACCGAGCACGCCCACGAGCGGTTGGCGACCATCGCCCAGCACACCGAGTTGGGTGCCGGCATGTACGTGGCGATGAAGGACCTGGAGATCCGGGGCGCCGGCAACCTGCTCGGCGGCGAGCAGTCCGGGCACATCGAGGGCGTCGGCTTCGACCTGTACGTGCGGATGGTCGGCGAGGCGGTCTCCGCGTTCAAGGGTGAGCGGTCGGAGGACGAGCCCGACGTCAAGATCGACCTGCCGATCGACGCGCACCTGCCGCACGACTACGTGAGCGTGGAGCGCCTGCGCCTGGAGATGTACCGCAAGCTGGCCGAGGCGCGCGACGAGGAGCGGCTGGGTGAGGTGGTC
Source organism: Micromonospora noduli (assembly GCF_003264475.1). Classification (NCBI taxonomy): domain Bacteria; kingdom Bacillati; phylum Actinomycetota; class Actinomycetes; order Micromonosporales; family Micromonosporaceae; genus Micromonospora; species Micromonospora noduli. The sequence continues at coordinate 89,468 of NZ_PYAC01000012.1, forward strand.
GCCGAGATGAAGGACCGGTACGGCGAGCCGCCGGCCCCGGTGCAGAACCTGGTGGAGGTGGCCCGGTTCCGTCTGCTGGCCCGCCGCTACGGCCTCACCGACGTGTCCATGCAGGGCAAGCACGTGCGGTTCGGCCCGCTGCCGTTGCCGGACTCGAAGCAGATGCGGCTCAAGCGCTACCACCCGGACGCCGTCTACAAGCAGGCCACCGACCAGGTCAGCGTGCCCCGACCGACCACCCGTCGGATCGGCGGCGAGCCGCTGCGTGACCAGGCGCTGCTCCAGTGGTGCGCGCAACTGCTCTCCGATGTGCTCGGTGCTCCCGCCCCACTCGCCGTCGCAGCGAGCGCCTGAACCATCACCGTCGCCGCGAGTGCCTGAGCCGGCGGTGTGCTCTCGACCAGGGACGGTCCGTCGACGCCGTCCCTGGTCGTGGGATCAGCGAAGGTGGGGGGCGTCACAACCCCGGGTGACGGCGTGAGAGAGTGACGGCTATGCGTGCTCGCCGTCTTGCCGCCGTCGCCACTGTGGCGCTCGGCCTCGTCGCCCTCTCCGGTTGCCGTGCTGAGCCTGGTATCGCCGCTTACATCGGTGACCAGCGCATCACCGACGTTCAGGTCACCACCGCGATGAAGGACCTGCGGACGAAGAACCCGGCGCCGGAGTCATCCGCCAGTGGGCAGCCCGAGGCGGCGCAACCGACCCTGCCCAAGGTGGCCGACGTGGTTCGGACCATGGTGCTGACCAAGGTGTGCGAGAAGCTCTCCGCCGAGAAGAACTACCAGCCGCGCGGCCAGGTGGCGGCCGACCAGGCCGCCCAGCAGCTCGGTCTCGCCCCGGAGACCGGGCACGTGCGGGAGGTGGCGAAGCTCTTCACCTGCCTGTCCGGGTTGCCGGCCGAGCCGGTCGAGCCGACCAAGGAGGAGATCGCCGACGTGATCGCCGCCGGGCGTGCGGCCGGCAAGATCCCAGCTGAGGTGACCGACGCGGACGCCGCCCAGCAGCTCGACGGCGAGCAGCTACGCGGCGCGCTGGCGACCAAGCGGATCCTGGCCGAGGCGGTCGGTCGTTACGACGTCACCGTCAGCCCTCGGTACCGTCCGCTTGAGTTCCCGCTGCTCAGCTTCGCCGGTGACGCACCCGCGGTGAGTGTGCCGTTGGGTGAGCCGGCCTCTGACGCGGTCACCGACATTTCCACCCCGGAGGGGCCGACCGGGACGCCGGAGGCCGAGGGCACGGCCAGCTGAGCATGACCGCACGGATCGTCCTCCTGGTCACCTCACCTCGGTTGCCCGCCGGCCTGTTGACGGCCGCGGCCTGGGACGTCGTACGCCAGCACCCGGTGTTGACCGGCGCGGACAGCGAGTTGACCACGGCCGTGCGCCAGGCGGGCGCCGAGGTCACCGTGGTGGACGGTCCGGCGACGCAGCCGTTGCTGGACGCGGTGGCGAAGCACGGCACTGTGGTGTGGCTGGCCGGTCCGGCGGGTGACGAGGCGCTGGCCCGGGAGTTGGGTCTGCGGCTGGCCCGGCAGCCCGGGTTGGCCGAGATGGAGTTGATGTACGGCTCGTGGGATCCGCCGGGTGCCCGGCTGCTCGACGCGGTGGCCGTGCTGGATCGACTGGCCTCTCCGGGTGGCGACCCGTGGAAGCGGGCGCAGACGCACCGCAGCCTCGCCGGTTACCTGCTGGAGGAGAGCTACGAGGCGTACGACGCCATCAGCGCCGACGACACCGACGCGCTGCGCGAGGAGTTGGGCGACGTGTTGTTGCAGGTGGTGCTGCACGCGCGGCTCGCCGAGGAGTTACCCGAGGACGAGCGGTGGACCATCGACGACGTGGCCGGTGGTCTGGTCGACAAGATGATCCGGCGTAATCCGCACGTCTTCGCCGGTGCTGAGGCGGGCACCCTGGAGGAGATCACCGAGAACTGGGAGCGGATCAAGCGCGCGGAGAAGGCACGGCACTCGGTGTTGGACGGCGTGGCCCTGAGTCAGCCCGCGCTGGCCCTGGCAACGCAGATCCTCGGCCGCGCCGCCCGCAGGGGCATCGAGGTTCCGCCCCCGTTGGCGGACACCCAAGTGGACGCCGAAGCGCGACTTGGTGCCAGCCTGCTGGCAACGGTCGCCGCGGCCCGGGAGGCAGGCGTCGACCCCGAGGCAGCCCTCCGCCGCGCCACCCTGGCCTACGCCGAAGCCATCCGCCAAGCCGAACCCCCACCCCCACCCGCCAGCCCGCGGTGATCAAGAGGTTTGCGTCAGGGTTCGGCTCGAGCCTGACGGAAACCTCTTGATCAACCCGACGGTGCGGGGGCGGTGGGCGGAACCGGCGGCCTGGGGTGGGGTGGTCGGTAGGGTGGGGCGGTGGAAGCGTTTGGGGTGCTGGCTGAGCGGGTTGTCGAGGCTTTACTGGAGTCGCGGCCGGGGGTTGCCACCGCCGCCGGGGACCACCGGTTCGACGACCGACTGCCGGACCTGTCCGCCGACGGGTTGACCGCCGATCGGGCGATGCTCTCCGACGCGGGGAACGCACTGTCCGAACTGGACCCGGACTCGCTCGACATCGATGAGCAGGTCGACCACGCGCTGCTCACCTCATTCGTGGACCGGGAGCTGTTCGAGCTGACCGAGATCCGCTCGCACGAGTGGGATCCGCTGCGGCACAACCCCGGCCCGCTGCTGCACCCGCTGCTGGCCCGCCCGTACGCCCCCGCGGACGTGCGGCTGACCCAACTGGCCGGCCGGCTCGCCGCCGTACCGGACGCCCTCGCCACCGCCCGCGCGACGCTGCGGGACATGCCGCGCATCCACGCGGAGACGGCGGTGGGGCAGTTCACCGGCACGGCCGCGCTGATCCGCGACGAGCTGCCGCCGTTGCTCGCCCAGGCGCCGGGCCACCTCGACCGGGTCGAGCCGGCGGCCACCGCCGCGATCGCCGCGCTGGAGGAGTTCGTCGCCTGGCTGCGTACCGGCCTGGCCGCCGATGCCGGCCCCGGCCGTGACCCGCGACTGGGCCGGCGTCGCTGGGAGGCACGGCTCTGGCACACCCTCGACACCGAGTTGGGCGCCGCCGAGATCCAGCGTCGCGCCTGGGCCAACCTGGACCGCGTCACCGCCGAGATCCGCGAGGCCGCCGTCGAGCTGGTCGGCGGTCCGGCCGACGACGCTACAGTGCGTCGGGCGTTGGACCTGCTCGCTGGCGAGCACCCGAACGACGCGACGATCGTCGAGCTGGCCGGGGTGACCCTGGACGAGGCGACCGACTTCGTCCGCGCACACGACCTGGTCACACTGGTCGACGACCGCTGCGTGATCCAGGAGATGCCGGAGTTCGCCCGGGGGGTCGCGGTGGCGTACTGCGACGCGCCCGGCCCGCTGGAGACCGCCGTCGTGCCGACCTTCTACTGCATCGCGCCCACCCCGTCGGAGTGGCCGGCACAGCGGGTCGAGTCGTTCTACCGCGAATACAACGACCACATGATCCGCAACCTCACCGTGCACGAGGCGATGCCGGGGCACTTCCTCCAGCTCGCCCACGCCCGCCGCTACGTCGGTGGGACGCGGGTCCGCGCGCTGGCCGAGTCCGGCCCGTTCATCGAGGGCTGGGCGGTCTACGCGGAGGAGCTGATGACAGGGCTCGGCTTCGGCGGTCTGCCGGTGCGGTTGCAGCAGCTCAAGATGCAACTGCGAATGACCATCAACGCGCTGCTCGACCAGTTGGTGCACGCCGAGGACCTGCCCGAGGCCGAGGCGATGGCGTTGATGACCGGGCGCGGCTTCCAGGAGGAGGGCGAGGCGGCCGGCAAGTGGCGGCGCGCCCAACTGACCTCCACCCAGCTCTCCACCTACTTCGTCGGGTACAGCGAGGTGGCCGAGATCGCCGCCGCCCGCCCCGACGGGGTGTCGGTCCGCGACTGGCACGACGCGATGCTCGCCCACGACTGCCCGCCCCCGCGCCACCTGCGCACCCTGCTCGGTCTCTGAGAAGAAAGCGCGGGCCGCGCGGGTTTCAGCGCCGCCCGGCGGTCACCGTCGCGTCGATGAGCCAGCGCGAGATGGAGTACGCGGGCGGCAGTTGCGCCGGCAGCGCATCCAGGCCGAACCACTGAGCCCTGGTCAGCTCCCGCCCGTCGACCACCGGTTCGGCGTGCGGGTCGGCGGCACGGGCGGTGAAGCCGGCGAGCAGCACGCCCGGGCCGGAGATCGCCCACGGTTGGCTGCCGAAGTAGGCCAGCCGGTCGACGGGCAGCCCGACCTCCTCGCCGACCTCCCGGTGTACCGCCGCCTCAAGTGTCTCGCCGGCTTCGACGAAGCCGGCCACCAGCGCCCACAGCCCGGTCGGACCGGTGGCGTGCCGGACCAGCAGCAGCTCGTCAACGTGCCCGGGTGGGCCGGGCCGAGTGATCGCCACCAGTACGGCGGCGGAGAGCTGCATCGGCACGTACAGGCCGCAGTCGGGGCACTGTCGGGCGGTCTCGCCGGGTCGGTCGGTCAGTTCCGCTCGGCAGGCGCCGCACCACCGGTGGGTACGCCGCCAGGTCAGCACCGCCAGCGCCCGGCCGGCGAGCGTGGCGTGCGGCTCCGGAACCTCGGCGGCGAGTGACGCCCAGGCGCGCGCCGGACCGGGAAGGTCGTTGGCTGTGGTGGTCAGGTCGGCACCCCAGGCGGGCACTCCGTCGAGCGTGCCCAGCGGCACCCAGTCAGTGTCGGCGGGCAGGTCGGCGACGCGGAGGAGTTGGCCGTCGACGCCGGTCAGCAGCTTCGCACCGGTCACCGGCAGGGCCAGGTCACCGGGGCCGGGAGGCAGGCTCCGATCGGCCCCGGGCAGGAACCCACCGGGCGGCGCGACGGTTGGGGGCTCGACCGGGCGGTCGGTCACGAGCCGCCGGGGCGGCGGTCGACGACATCGGCGTCGGCGGGCGGTTCGAACGCGCCCTCGTCGACGGTCGCGGAGTAGTTGCTCAGTGCCAGCTCCATCGGCTTGCCGTCGACCGGCCCGGTGAAGCTGCCGAGCACGCCCTCGGTGGTCACGCAGGCGGTGAAGTCGCCGGACGACGAGCTCTGCACCGCGACGCAGGCGGCGTGGTGCCCGGCGACGGTGGTGTCACTCTGCTTGATGACCGCCTGTGGGTCGAGCGCGGCGGCGGTGAGCAGCCCGACCACCACCGGCGGCGTGACGAGGCCCTGCTGGTTGGCCTCACCGAACAGCGTCACTGTGGGCTTGCTGCCCGGGGTGGGTGGGGTGATCAGCGTGCACTGCGGGCGGGCGCCGGTCGTCGTGCACCGGGTGATGGCCTCCGGGGTGACGGTGAGTTGCCCGCCCGGATAGGTGTAGGTGGATCGCGCCGGGTCCTGTGCCTGCGCGATCGCGGCGCGCTGGCCGCCGGGCAACTGGTAGTCGGCCGAGTAGGTCAACTCCAGTGCCCGATCGAGCCGGGCGGCGAGGTCGTTGACGAGTTCCGAGCGGCCCATGGCGACTCCGGCGTCCTCGAATGTCTGACAGCCGGTGACCGTGAGCGACGCGATGACCGACACGGCGAGCATGCGGAGGGTGGTCGAGGCGGCGGGCATGGCGACCAGCCTGGTGGATCTGGTCCGCGCAGCGCAAACCCGTTGCCGGTTGACGCCCGGAAATCCGGGAATGTCCGTCAACGCGGGGTGACCCGGGTGCGCGGGCGACGCCGTGCCCGTTCGCGTCGCCCGATACGCTGCGTTCAACACCTGCCTCAGCCGCACCGTCGCGGCCCACCCACGGACCGGATCACAACAACGAGGAGCGACTTAGTGGCAACCATCGAGGGAATCGTCGCCCGGGAGATTCTCGACTCGCGGGGCAACCCGACGGTCGAGGTCGAGGTCGGTCTGGACGACGGCACGGTAGCCCGCGCCGCCGTGCCCTCCGGCGCCTCCACCGGCGCCTTCGAGGCGATCGAGCTGCGCGACGGTGACGCCGACCGCTACCAGGGCAAGGGCGTGGAGAAGGCGGTCTCCAACGTCGAAGACAAGATCGTCGACCAGATCATCGGGTACGAGGCCAGCGAGCAGCGGCTGATCGACCAGAAGATGCTCGACATCGACGGCACGGAGAGCAAGTCGGAGCTGGGCGCGAACGCCATCCTCGGGGTCTCCCTGGCGGTGGCGAAGGCCGCTGCCGGCAGCGCCGAGCTGAGCCTCTTCCGCTACCTGGGCGGCCCGAACGCGCACCTCCTGCCCGTGCCGATGATGAACATCCTCAACGGTGGCGCGCACGCCGACTCGAACGTCGACATCCAGGAGTTCATGATCGCGCCGATCGGCGCGCCCACCTTCCGTGAGGCGCTGCGCTCGGGCGCGGAGGTCTACCACGCGCTGAAGTCGGTGCTCAAGAAGAAGGGCCTCTCCACCGGGCTCGGCGACGAGGGTGGCTTCGCGCCGAACCTGCCGACGAACGCGGCGGCTCTGGACCTGATCGCCGAGGCGGTCGAGAAGGCCGGTTACCGGCTCGGCACCGACATCGTGTTCGCGCTCGACGTGGCGGCCACGGAGTTCTTCGACAACGGCACCTACACGTTCGAGGGTGCCTCGAAGTCCGCCGATGAGATGAGCACCTACTACACGAAGCTCGCCGACGAGTACCCGATCGTGTCGATCGAGGACCCGCTGGCCGAGGACGACTGGAGCGGTTGGCAGACGCTGACCGCCTCGATCGGCGACCGGGTGCAGATCGTCGGTGACGACCTGTTCGTGACCAACCCGCAGCGCATCGCCCGCGGCATCGCGGAGAAGGCGGCGAACGCCGTTCTCGTCAAGGTCAACCAGATCGGCTCGCTGACCGAGACCCTGGACGCGGTGGACCTGGCCCACCGGGCCGGCTTCAAGTGCATGATGAGCCACCGGTCCGGCGAGACCGAGGACACCACCATCGCCGACCTGGCGGTGGCCACCGGCTGCGGCCAGATCAAGACCGGCGCCCCGGCCCGCTCGGACCGTGTCGCCAAGTACAACCAGCTGCTCCGGATCGAGGAGGAGCTGGCCGACGCGGCGCGCTACGCCGGCGCTGGCGCGTTCCCGCGCTACCGTTCGGCCTGAGACGCACGAAGCCTCGGGGGAGGGGTGTGACGATGCAGCAGCGCCGCACACCGGGTGGTCAGCGTCCCGCCCGCCGGCCGGGTCAGTCCGGTCGGCCGGGCGGCGGGCGTGCCACGCGGGGATCGGTCCGGGAGGCCGGCGTACGCGCCGAGCCGCGCGCAGCCGGTCGCGCGCCGGGTGCTGCCCGCGGCGCCGAAGGCGTGCGCTCCGCGAATCGTCCCGCCGCCGCTCGGCGTACCGCTGCCGCTGGTTCCGTGAAGCGGCTCGCCGCACCCCACCCCCGTCGCTTCACCGGCCGGGCCACAGTGCTGTTCGCGGTCCTGATCGCGCTCGCTCTGGCCTACACCTACCCGGTTCGGGTCTACCTGGACCAGCAGGCCGACATCGAGCGGATGGAGGCGGCCCAGGCGGTGCAGGAGCGGGAGATCGCGAAGCTCGCCGCCGAGGCCGCCAACTGGAAAGACGACGAGTTCATCAAGACGCAGGCTCGGGAGCGGTTCTTCATGGGCGAGCCGGGCGAGAAGATGATGGTGGTGCTGCACGACCCGGAGGGCGCCGCCCGGGACGCCGGCAAGTCGGCCGGTACGGCCCCGCCAACCGGGCCGGTGACCTGGTACGACACGCTCTGGTCGAGCGTGCGGGCGGCGGACAGCCAGCAGCCGGGCCAGTGATCCACCGACCAGCACACCAGGAGAGATGGGCACCGTGACTGTCGTACCACCGTCGGAGCCGGCGGCGGATTCCGTTCCCCTGCCGCAGCGCGAGCCGGCCACCGAGGCGGACCTGGCCGCGGTGGCCGCGCAGCTCGGCCGGACGCCCCGGGGCACGCGGGCGGTGGCCCACCGGTGCCCGTGTGGCCTTCCCGACGTGGTGGAGACGACCCCCCGCCTCGCCGACGGCACCCCGTTCCCGACGCTCTTCTACCTGACCTGCCCCCGGGCCACCGCCGCGTGCAGCCGACTGGAGTCGGCGGGGCTGATGAAGGAGATGGCGGACCGGCTGACGACGGACCCGGAGTTGGCCGCCCACTACCGCGCCGCGCACGAGGACTACCTCTCCCGCCGGGAGGCGATCGGCGAGGTGCCGGAGATCGCCGGCATCTCGGCCGGCGGGATGCCGGGCCGGGTGAAGTGCCTGCACGTGCACCTGGGTCACGCGCTGGGCGCCGGCCCCGGGGTGAACCCGTTCGGAGACGAGACGTTGGGCCTGGTCGAGCCCTGGTGGTCGGCGGGGCCGTGCGTGGACGTGCCGGCGGCCGAATGAGCACGCAGGCCGGGTCCGAGGCACCCGAGAGTCAGATCCTCGTACGGCGGGCCCGCACCGGGGACGTGCGGGGCATCCGACGACTCGTCGACACCTACACCGACGACCGGCGGCTGCTGAGCAAGGCGACAGTCACCCTCTACGAGCAGGTGCAGGAGTTCCGGGTCGCGGTCCGGGCCGAGGACGACGTCGTGGTGGGTTGCGGTGCGCTGCACGTCATGTGGGAGGACCTGGCCGAGATCCGCACGGTCGCGGTGGACCCGGTCTGTCGGGGCCGGCGGATCGGGCACCGGCTGGTGGGCGAGCTGATCGACGCGGCCCGGGAGTTGGGCGTGGCGCGGATCTTTGTGCTCACCTTCGAGACGCAGTTCTTCGGCGCGTTCGGTTTCCGCGAGATCGACGGCGCTCCGGTGCCGCAGCCGGTCTACGAGCAGCTGCTGCGCTCGTACGACGAGGGTGTCGCGGAGTTCCTCGACCTGGAGCGGGTCAAGCCGAACACGCTGGGCAACACCCGGATGCTGCTGCGCCTGTAGGTCAGGCCTTGCGCGGGTGGGCGGCGAAGAACTCCCACATCAGGTCGGTGGCGGACAGCCCCGCGGAGGATGCGGCGAGTTGGCCCGTTGTCGCTCCCGGCCAACTGTGGCCCATGTCGGCGATCGTGTAGACGCTGACCTCGCTGCCGTCCGCGCAGCCCGCCACCGTGTGCGTCACACCCGGCACCCCGGACGCCTTCGGGCTCGGCCGGCAGCCGAGCCGCTGCTGCCAGGTCCGCATGCCGGCCTGGAAGATCGAGGCGTAGCGGTCCTGGCCGCCGATGAAGGTGATCACGGAGACCGGGCTCTTCGGCACGTAACTGTCGGCGGTGGTCAGATTTCCGCTGTAACCACCGCTGACCACACCGATCGCGGCGAACCTGCCAGTGCTCTCCACCGCCGCCCGGAAGCTCATGTCGCCGCCGTTCGAGATGCCGGTGAGGAACACGCGGTTCGGGTCCGCGTGCCAGGTCTGCACCAGATGGTCGGTGAGGGCGTTGAGGAAGCCGACGTCGTCCGCGCCGCCGCAGCAGACCAGCGCGTTGAAGCCACCGCCCTGCCCGTCGGGGTAGGCGACCAGCACGTTGTCCTTGTCGGCTTTGGCGTCCAGGCCCGCCAACTCCCGCATCGAGGATCCGAGGCCGGGATAGAAGTGCAGCGCGATGACCAGCGCGGAGGGCCTGCCCGGGTCGTACCCCGGGGGCGCGTGCAGCAAGTAGGTGCGGTCGAGTCCGTTGTGGTGCAGGGTGAGATGGTGGTCACCGGCCGCCGGTCGTTCGCTCGACGCGGACGATGCGGCTGGCGGGGCCGACGAGGGTTGCCCCCGCTCACCACAAGCTGCGGCAACGACCATGAGGCAGAGCCCCGTCAACACCGCCACTGTTCGCCGCACGCCGGCCACCCCCCGTCGACCCCGCAGTCCACACTGGAGAGCGTTCGGCCGCGGATCAACCCTTTCGGTCCTGGGCGAAGGCAGGCAGGCTATTGCCATGCTTCGCCTCCAGCTCGGGTCGGCCGACCTGTGCCGGGTGCGGTTCGCCGATCGACTGCATCCGGTCGGGATCGCGCTGCTGGCTGGTCAGTGGCTGCGCGATCCCACTGTCGCGGCGATGGCGCCGGCCCTGGCCGAGCGTGCGGCAGCGGCCGAGGGCACGGCTGCCGCCCAGGCTGCCACAGCGGTGCTGCGGCACCTGCTGCCCGACCGGGGACGTCTGCCGGACTTCGTCACTCCCTTCGACGGCCTGGAGTCGGTCGAGGCCGGTCTGGAGGCGATCCGGGCCACCCCGGCGCGGCGGGTCCGCGCCGAGGTCACCCTGGCCTACGCGGACACGTCGGCCAGCCTGCTGCGGCGGCGGTTCGCGGCGGCCGACCCGGAGGTGCTGGACCTGTTCGGCGGGGCCGTGCGGACCTGGTTCGACGCGGTGCTCGAACCGCACTGGGCCGAGCTGGTGTCCGCGTACCGTCAGCAGGTGGCATCCGCCAGCCAGCGGCTGGCGCAGCACGGACTGGCCGAACTCTTCGCGGGTCTGCACCCGGGGATCCGGTGGCGGGAGCCGGTGCTGGAGGTACGCACGTGGTGGGACGGCGATCTCCCCGGCACCGGCCACGGGATCATCCTGCTGCCCTCACCGTTGGCCGGGCCGCGGCCTCGGGTGCTTGTCGAGCAGGGCTTCCCGATCCTGCTCGTCTACCCGGTGGTCATGCCCGCGCGCGGGGCTCCCGCCGACGACGATGCCCTCGGTCGGCTGCTCGGCGTCACCCGGGCGCTGGTGCTGCGCCGGCTGGCGACCGACGGCGGGTTGACCACCACCGTGTTGTCCCGGGCGGTCGGGATCAGTCTCTCCTCGGCCTCGGAGCACGCCCGCGCGCTGCGGACCGCCGGTCTGGTGACCAGCGAGCGGGAGGGCGGGGCCGTCCGGCATCACCTGACCGCGCTCGGGTTGGGGTTGTTGCGGGGCCGGTCGGGGGACCTGGGCGACTCGTGGCCCACGCCCAACCAAGCCGCCGGGTGGCCGCCCGTCCTGCCGTAAGGTTGCTGCCGTGACGACGCGTGTGGCGGCCATCGACTGCGGGACCAACTCGATCCGACTGCTGGTCGCCGACCTGCCCGACGCCTCGGCCGGGCCGCAGGCGCCGCTGGTCGACCTGACCCGGCGGATGGAGATCGTCCGCCTGGGGCAGGGCGTGGACCGCACCGGCCGACTGGCGCCGGAGGCGATCGAGCGGACCCGGGTGGCGTTGGCGTCGTACGCCGCCGACATCGAGAAGCTGGGCGCGCAGCGGGTGCGGATGTGTGCCACCTCGGCTTCGCGCGATGCCGCCAACGCCGCCGACTTCACCGAGATGGTGCGGGCCACCCTCGGTGTCGCGCCCGAGGTGGTCAGCGGCGACGAGGAGGCCCGGTTGTCGTTCACCGGCGCGGTGCGCGGGCTGCCCGCCGACGCGAAGGAGCCGTTCCTGGTCGTCGACATCGGTGGTGGTTCCACCGAGTTCGTGGTCGGTGACCGGGCCGCCGGGGTGCGGTCGGCGATCTCGGTGGACATCGGCTGCGTCCGGATGACCGAGCGGCACCTGCCCGGTGACCCGCCGACGGCCGAGCAGGTCGAGGCGGCGCAGGCCGACATCGCTGCGGTGGTGGACCAGGCGCTCGCCGTGGTGCCCGGTCGCGAGGCGGCCACCCTGGTCGGCCTCGCCGGGTCGGTCACCACAGTGGTCGCCCTGGCGCAGGGGCTGCGGGAGTACGACCCGGAGCGCATCCACCACGCCCGGGTGTCGTACGAGGAGGTCGCCCGGGTGACAGCGGAGCTGCTGGGTCAGACCCGTGCGCAGCGGTTGGCGAACCCGGTGATGCACCCGGGCCGCGCCGACGTGATCGGCGCAGGTGCCCTGGTGCTTCGCGTGATCATGGAGCGGGCCGGGATGCCGTCGGTGGTCGCCTCGGAGCACGACATCCTCGACGGGATCGCCTGGAGCGTCCGGTAAGCCACCGCGCGCGCGGAGTTGATCAACTCGCCTTCATTGAAGTCGTGGTGTCCAGGTGCCTCGGATGCCCCGATTTCCTGAAAACCGAGTCGATCAGCGCCCCGGCGCCTCACTGGCGGCGTGTCGGGCGGATGCGTTGACGCTACTTCGCATTACGCAGTAGTGTGCAATGCGTGGACACCACACAGTTGTTGAAGGGCGTGCTTGATCTGGCCGTCCTGGCCGTGCTCCGAGAGGAGGACGGTTACGGTTACGACATCCTGCGCCGGCTGCGCGAGGCCGGCCTGGAGGAGGTCGGTGACGCCTCGGTCTACGGGACGCTGCGCCGCCTCTTCGCCGCCGGCCTGCTCACCACCTACGTCGTGCCGAGCGAATCCGGGCCGCACCGCAAGTACTACTCACTCAACGCCGCGGGGCGTGACCAGTTGACCCGCTCCGGCAAGCTCTGGCGCTCGTTCGCCACCACAATGGACACTCTGCTCGACGATCGGGGGGTGGCGGCATGACCGTCGCGGAGCAGGAGATCACCGACTATGTGGCGCGAGTCCGGGCCGCTCTGGCCGACCTGCCGCCCGGGCAACGCGACGAGTTGACCGAGGATCTCGCCGACCACCTCACCGAGGTCGCCGCCGAGGCCGAGGGCACCCTGGTCGAGCGGTTGGGTGAGCCCGAGACGTACGCCGCCGAGCTGCGCGCCGCTGCCGGCGCCGCGCCGGGCAGCGGGCGCAACCTCGACCAGCGGGTGGCGAGCGCGATGGCCCGGGTCCGCGGCCGGCTGCGCGCCATGGACACCCGGCTCGGCCCACCCCTGGGGTACGAGACGGCCAGCGACTTCCTCCGACTGTTGCGCCCGGCCTGGTGGGTGCTGCGCGGTTATCTGGCGGCGATGCTGGTCACCGTGATCACCACCGGTGGCGAATTCGGGCTACTGCCGAGGTTCGGCGGTGAGCTGCTCGCCGGCCTGATCATGCTGATCGGCTTCGTGCTCGGCTCCATCTGGATCGGTCGCCGTTCGGCCCAGCTGACCCGCTGGCCGCGCTCGGTCGTGCAGGTCGCCAGCGTGGTGCTGGTGGTCTTCGCGTTCGCCGCGCTGATCCAGGCCGAGGACCGGATGCGCTACGGCGACTACGGCTACGACCAGACCGCTGTCGACAGCCAGTACGACCGGGTCCGGGACGTCTTCGTCTACGACAGCGAGGGCCGCCTGGTGGAGAATGCCCGGCTCTTCGACCAGAACGGCAACCCGATCCGGCTCGGCTACCCGGACTGCTCCGAAGACGCCTATGAAAAGCAGACGCTGCGGGCGTACCCGTACTGCCCGGAGCAGGCGCCCTTCGTGCCCCGCGCACCGGGCGCGCCCCTACCGCCTGTGTCGCCCACCAGCACGTCGGACCCGACCAGCACGCCGGACCCGAGCGGCACACCGGGGGAGACCGGGACGCCGCTGCCGACCGGTACGGCCACCGGCCTGCCGCCGAGCGGAACGCCAACCCCCACGCCCACTCCCACCCCGACGCGCTGAACCCAGGGTGTGAACTGGATCATGCTGACGAAGCTGGGAAATAGCTGAACGGACGAGGCGAGCGGGACGGCACCGGAAATCAATGATCGTTACGGTGTCGTCTGCTCATCAACCCCTCGGAAGGAACCCCCGTGTCAGAGCAGGTCGCACCGCCCCCCGCGCCCGACGCCGCAACCCCTGAGCCGGCCGTCGAGACGCCGCAAGCGGCCGCGCCGCAGTCTGCCGCGCAGCAGCCGCAGACGCCCGAGCAGCAGCCGGCCGCCGAGCACCAGCCGACGGCCGAGCCGAAGGCGGAGAAGTCCGGTGCGAAGAAGGCCATCGGCATCGTCGGTGCGGTCCTCGCCGTCGTCGTCATCGCCGGCCTGAAGTTCGGTGTCGCCTCGGCGATCGGCAACTACTTCAACAAGGACGAGACCGCAGCCGCCAAGACCGGCGACTGCATCGCCGAGCTGCCCGAGATCACCGGCACCGAGCAGGAGGAGGTCGACGGCGCCAAGGTCGTCGAGTGCACCTCCACCGACGCGGCGTACAGCGTGGTCGGCCGGGTGGACGGCCAGAGCGAGGCGCAGGCCAAGGCCGACACCACCTGCACCCAGTTCTTCAAGGAGGGCCAGGAGGGGTACGTCTTCTCCAGCATCGAGCCGGGCAAGACGGGCTACGTGCTCTGCCTGACCAAGAAGGTCTGACCACAGCGGTAGCTCGGCATCGACGGCGGCGGGAGCGGACCCCGCCGCCGTCGGCGTACCCGGAGTCACCGGGGGGCGAACGGGAGGTGAATGCCACTGTTCCGGCGTCTTCCCGACGGCCGCGCGGCGTGGCAGGCTACCGGCACGTAGGACCACTGGGCGACCAGCCAACGATGACTGACCGCTAGGAGGACGGCCCATGGGCGAAATGGTGAGCTACCGCAGCAACGGGGGCACGAGCGAGGGGTATCTCGCGATACCCGCCAGCGGCACGGCCAGCCCCGCCGTCATCGTCATTCAGGAATGGTGGGGTCTGGTCCCGCACATCCGGTCGGTGGCGGACCGGTTCGCCGAGGCCGGCTTCGTCGCCCTCGCCCCGGACTTCTACCACGGTGAGACGACCAGCGAGCCGGACGAGGCGCAGCGGCTCCTGCTGGCCATGCGGATGGACGAGGCGGCGAAGGACATCGCCGGAGCGGCCGACTATCTCGCCGGGCGGCCCGAGGTCACCGGTAAGGTCGGTGCCGTGGGCTTCTGCGCCGGTGGCAGCCTGGCCCTCTGGTCGGCCACCATCTCCGAGCGGATCGTCGCGACCGCCGGCTTCTATCCCGTGCTGCCCTGGGAGTCGATGCGCCCCGACTGGGCCGACTACGCCGGCAAGGCAGCGGTCATCCACTGCTCCGAAGAGGACGGCACCTCGGCCAACGACGGCGTACAGACCGCCCGGCGGGCCATCGAAGAAGCCGGCGGCGACTGCCACCTCTACGACTACCCGGGCACCTCGCACGCCTTCTTCAATGACGACCGGCCGGAGGCGTTCGACCAGCGCGCCGCCGCCAGCGCCTGGGCCCGCACCCTGGAACTCTTCCGGGCCAAGCTTGGCTGAGACGCGTACCCCCGCACAGGTGGTCGCCCGCGCAGCGCGGGCGACCGACCTGGCCGACCTCGACGCGGCGGTGAGCGACTGCTTCGCCTGCCCGCGGCTGGTCCAGTGGCGGGAGGAGGTCGCCCGCACCCGCCGGGCCGCCTTCCGCGACCAGGAGTACTGGGGTCGACCGGTGCCGGGCCTCGGCACGGGTGACGCCCGGATCGCCATCCTCGGGCTGGCGCCGGCCGCACACGGCGGCAACCGCACCGGCCGGATCTTCACCGGTGACCGGTCGGGTGACGTGCTGTTCGCCGCGCTGCACCGGGCCGGGCTGGCCAACCAGCCGACCAGCGTCGCCGCCGACGACGGGCTCACAGTGCGCGATCTGCGGATCTTCTCGGCCGTCCGGTGTGCGCCTCCGGACAACAAACCGACCCCAGTGGAACGGGACACCTGCGCACCCTGGCTGCACCGCGAGGTCACGTTGATCCGGCCCACGCTGCGGGTCGTGGTCGCGCTGGGCGCGTTCGCCTGGGCCGCGTGGTGGCCGGTGCTCCGCGCGGTGTACGGGCAGCCCCCGCCCAGCCCGCGACCGGTGTTCGGGCATGGGGCACACTGGTCCGGCACGAACGCCCCGGACTTGCTCGGCTGCTACCACGTCAGTCAGCAGAACACCTTCACGGGGCGGTTGACACCAGGGATGTTGGACGACGTCTTCGGCCAGGCTAAACAGCTGGCCGGAGTGGACTGAGACGACGCGTGGGGTGGTGGCGATGACAGACGGAACACGCCCGCCCACACCGGCACCGTCCGCCGATCCCGGTGCGCTGCGGCCGGTGCTCGGCCTGCTCCGCCGGTGGTGGCCGGTCGGCGCGGTCGCCGCCCTGCTCGCCGGTGCCGCGCTGGCGTCCGCTCACTCGTCGATCGGGGCCAGTCGCATTCCGCCGGCCGCGGACAACGTTCCCTGGGTTCCCGAGTACCCGACCGTTGAGCCATCGCCGT
The DNA here is from genome assembly GCF_003264475.1 of Micromonospora noduli. NCBI lineage: Bacteria > Bacillati > Actinomycetota > Actinomycetes > Micromonosporales > Micromonosporaceae > Micromonospora > Micromonospora noduli. The sequence goes on from NZ_PYAC01000012.1 coordinate 105,390, forward strand.
CCATCCCGATCGAGCCCCGCGACGCCGGCGAGGCCACCCAGGCGCACATCCCGCAGTGGGTCGGCACGGTGGCTGTGGTCCTGCTCGGGCTTGCCATCCTCGCCGCGCTCGGCTACCTCAGCTGGGTCCTGATCCGGGGCGCACTGCGCCGTACCACCCGGGCACTACCCGCGCAGCGGGCCCGCCGTACCGCCGAGGGCACCGCCCGCGAGGTGGTCGCCGCCCTCGACGCCGGCCTGGTGGAGCTCGACGACCGGGACACCGACCCCCGGGTGGCGGTGATCGCCTGCTGGGTGCGCCTGGAGGAGACCGCCGCCGCGGCCGGCGTGCCGAGGCTCGCCGGAGACACCCCCACCGACCTGGTCAGCCGACTCTTGCAGGGCGACCCGGCGGCGGGCGTGCCGGCCATCGCCAGCACCGACGTGCTTGCCGAGTTCGCGCACGTCTACCGGGAGGCCCGGTACGCCACCCACCCGGTCGGCGAACGCACCCGGGACCAGGCCCGCGCCGCGCTCGGCCGGCTGCGCGGAGAGCTCACCGCGGCGGTGACCTCATGAGCAGCACCAGCATCGACGATCTGCTCGCGTTCGAGGAGGAGGCCGCGCCGGTCGGTCCGCAGGCGCGCCCGTCCCGATGGCGTCCCGTGCTGCGCTCGCTCGCGTGGGCCGCCGCGTTGGTAGCGGTCCTGCTGGTCGGCCTCCGCGCGGTGGGCCTCCAGGTTTCGCTGCCCGTACTGATCGCCGGGGTGCTCGCCGTGCTGGCGGTCCGCCGGGTCACCGCCCTGCTGGCGCCGCCGCCCCCGCCGCCGCCGGCTCGCCAGGCCGGCGCGGGCGAAGACGACGGCAGCTACAACTGGGGCGCCCGGGACGCGCTGCGTGGCGCGATCAACCAGTGGGAACGGCCCCTGGACTGGTCCGCGAACCGAACCGAACGTTTCACCGAGGTGGTCCTGCCCCGGATCGGTGAACTGGCCGACGAGCGGATGCGGCTGAAACACGGCGTCACCCGTGAGTCGGATCCCGCCCGCGCTCGCGTCCTGCTGGGTGACCGCCTGTGGACGTTCCTGGAGACCCCGCCTCGCCGCACCCCGTCGCCGCGCGACCTCGCGGTGATCGTCGCCGAACTGGAGAACATCTGATGAACGACGTGGACCGGAGCATTGCCCCCGCCGAGGTCGGGCAGCTGGCTCGGACGGTCCTGGACGCGGTCGGCACCGTCGTGGTCGGCAAACGGGACGCGTTGGAGCTGGTCCTCGCCGGCATCCTCGCGGGCGGGCACGTGCTCCTGGAGGACCTGCCGGGGCTCGGTAAGACACTCACCGCCCGCTCGTTCGCCCAGGCCCTCGGGTTGGACTTCCGTCGGTTGCAGTTCACCCCAGACCTGCTCCCCGCCGACGTCACCGGCTCCTTCCTGTACGACCAGCGCAACGGCGACTTCACCTTCCGGGCCGGCCCGGTCTTCACCAACCTGCTCCTCGCCGACGAGATCAACCGGACACCGCCGAAGACCCAGTCCGCGCTGCTGGAGGCGATGCAGGAGAAGCAGGTGTCGGTCGAGGGTGTCACCTACAAGCTCGACGAGCCGTTCCACGTGCTGGCCACCGCCAACCCCATCGAGTACGAGGGCACCTACCCGCTGCCGGAGGCGCAGCTGGACCGGTTCCTGCTGCGGGTCTCGTTCGGTTACCCGCAGCACGAAGAGGAGTGGGAGGTGCTGCGTCGTCGGATGAGCCGTCGCCGGGAGGAGGCGGACATCAAGGCGGTTGTCGACGCGGCGACGCTGCGGGCCATGCAGGCCGCACTGGAGGACGTGGTGGTGGAGGACTCCATCGGCCGCTACATCGTGTCGCTCACCGCGGCCACCCGGGAACACCCGTCGGTGCTGGTCGGCGCCTCACCTCGCGGTTCGCTGGCGCTGCTGCTGCTGGCCCGGGTCCGCGCGGTGTTCGGCGGACGGGACTACGTGGTGCCGGAGGACGTCAAGTCGGTGGCGGCGCCCGCCCTGGCCCACCGGATCACCCTGCGCCCGGAGATGTGGTTGCGTCGGGTCGACCCGGCGTTCGTGGTGGGCGAGGTGCTGGAGGCGACTCCCGCCCCGGCCAGTGGCGCGCTGCCCAGCTACGCCGCCGGCGGGCCCCGGCACTGATGTCCGGACCGACAGTGCCGACGGCCACCGAAGCGGAACCGGCTGCCGGCTGGGCGCCCACCCCGGCGCTCGGCCGCGCGGTGCTGCTCGCCGGCCTGCTGCTGGTGGCCGGGGTGCTGCTGGGCCGGGTGGACCTCATCGTGCTCGCCGCCCCGTTCGCGTTGGGCACCGCGTACGCGCTGCGTCGACGACCCACGGCGCTGCCGCAGGTGTGGATCACCCAGGGTGACGGTGGGCCGCTGGTCGAGGGCGGTGACGTGGCGGCGGCGGTGAGCGTCGGCAACCCGGACACTGTCGACTACGACCTGGTGGTGATGCGTACCCGCGTGTCGCCGTGGCTGCGGATCGACCGGGCCGGCTTCGCCCGCGACGAGGTTGTCGACGACGGGGCGCCGAGCGCCACAGCGGAAACCGGTGCGACGGTGCAGGGCAACGGCGGGCGCCGTTCCGTCGCGGACCGGCCGTTCGTGACGTCGGTGCCGATCGGCGCCGCCGTGGACCTGGAGCTGGCCGGCAAGGCCCTGCGCTGGGGCCGGCACCCGGTCGGCCCCGCCGGTGCCCGGGTCGCCACGGCCGGGGGTCTGCTGGTCTCCCGGGCGGTGATCACCGAGCCGGTACGGGTGCGGGTGTACCCCCGTACCGAGCCGTTCGAGGCTGTCGAGGCGATGCCCCGCGCCGCCGGGCTGGTCGGAGCGCACCACTCTCGCCGACCGGGAGAGGGCGGCGAGCTTGCCGGCGTACGCGTCTTCGCCCCCGGCGACCGGCTGCGCCGGATCGACTGGCGGGTCTCGTTGCGGGCCCGGCAGTTGCACGTGGCCGCCACCCTCTCCGACCGGGACGCGGAGGTGGTGGTGCTGCTCGACGTGCTCGCCGAGGCGGGCCGCTCCGGTGGGGTGGACGGCGCCGCCTCGGTGCTGGACACCACCGTCCGGGCCACCGCCGCGATCGCCGAGCACTACCTGCACCGTGGTGATCGGGTCTCGCTGCTGGAGTACGGGCCGGCCGCCCGCCGGCTCCGGCCAGCCGCCGGGCGGCGGCAGTACCTGACCGTCCTGGAGTGGTTGCTCGACGTCCGGGTCCACGTGTCCGCTCACGAACCGTACGACCAGGTCTTCGGCCCGCAGTTACTCTCCTCGGACGCGTTGGTGGTGGTGCTCACCCCGCTGCTGGACGAACGGTCGGCGCAGATGCTCGCCCGGTTGGCCCGCGGTGGGAGGTTCGTGGTGGCGGTCGACACGTTGCCGACCGACCTGGCGTCACCGAAGGACCGGGGTTGGGCCGAGGTGGCGTACCGGCTGTGGCGCCTGGATCGGGAGATCATGATCGGGCAGCTCCGGGAGCACGGCGTACCGGTGGTGCGCTGGGCCGGTGCCGGCAGCCTGGACCAGGTGTTGCGGGACGTGGCCCGGTTGGCGACGGCCCCGAGGGTGGGTGGCCGGTGAGCGCGAGGAGTGAGCTTGCGAGCCCCGCAGTCGCGAACGAGAGGCGGGTGCGGTGAGCGCGAGGAGTGAGCTTGCGAGCCCCGCAGTCGCGAACGAGAGGCGGGTGCGGTGAGCGCGAGGAGTGAGCTTGCGAGCCCCGCAGTCGCGAACGAGAGGCGGGTGCGGTGAGCGCGAGGAGTGAGCTTGCGAGCCCCGCAGTCGCGAACGGAAGGCGGGTGCGGTGAACGCGGTGGTGGAGCGGGTTCGGGCGGTGCAGTACGCCGTCGCTCGCGTCAGCGTGGCCCCGCTGCTGGTCCGGGCCGGGATCTTCGTCATCGTGTTTGCCGGGTTCGCCCTGGCGTTCCCCGCGGAGGTGCTTTCCGGCCGGCCGATCTTCTTCATGGCGGTGGCTGCCCTGTTGCCCGCGTTCGGGCCGCGCAAGGTCTGGACGACCTTCACGGCATTGGTCACGGTCGGCGGCTGGCTGCTCGCCACCGACGGGTACGGCCGTCCGGTCGCCCTCTGGCGGCTTCTCGCCGTCGCGGCCCTGCTCTACCTGGGTCACACCCTCTGCGCGCTGGCCGCACTGTTGCCCTATGACGCGATGGTGGACCCCGAGTTGATCACCCGTTGGTTGGTGCGGTCGGCCGCCGTGCTGTTGGGTTCCGCCGTGCTCGGCGTGCTGCTGCTGCAGGCGACGGGGACGGGTGGGGGCGCCGGATACCAGTGGGTGACAGTGCTGGGGCTGCTGGTGGCGGTGGGAATGGCAGTGTTGCTGGGCTGGCTTCTGCGGCGTCGGTGACCACTGCGACCCGAGGGTTACGCAGGTCACATGGGTTGTGCTCCGTCACAGATGGGGGGCGCGAGCGGGATTACCTGAGCCGGCCGGGGAAAGATAGACAACGTGAATCCGAAGCGGATCCTTGTGGTTGGTGCCGGGCACGTCGGTCTGTACGCGGCCCTGCGCCTGTCGAAGAAGCTCAGCTCCCGTGAGGCTGAGGTCATGGTGGTTGACCCCCAACCCCACATGACCTATCAGCCGTTCCTGCCGGAGGCGGCGGCGGGCAACATCTCCCCGCGGCACTCCGTGGTGCCGCTGCGGCGGGAGTTGCGCCGGTGCAAGATGGTGGCCGGCACGGTCACGCGGATCGAGCACGACCGCAAGGTGGCCACCGTGCAGCCGATCAGCGGCCCGGCCCGGGAGATCACGTACGACCACGTGATCGTGGCTCCGGGTTCGGTCTCCCGCACCCTGCCGATCCCCGGTCTGCACGAGCAGGGCATCGGGTTCAAGACCATCGGTGAGGCGATCTACCTGCGCAACCACGTGCTGGATCGGCTCGACGTGGCGGCCGCCACGCCGGATCCGGACGTCCGCCGTTCGGCGCTGACCTTCACCTTCGTCGGCGGTGGGTACGCCGGCATCGAGGCGCTCGCCGAGATGGAGGACATGGCTCGCGACGCCCTGCGTTACTACCCGGAGCTCAAGCAGGACGAGGTCCGCTGGGTGCTGGTCGAGGCGACCCAGCGGGTGCTGCCCGAGGTCGACCGGGACATGGGTGCCTACACCGTGCAGCAGTTGATGAAGCGCAACATGGACATCCGGCTGGACACCCGCCTCGAGTCCTGCGTCGACGGGGTGGTCAAGCTCTCCGACGGTGACAGCTTCCGCTCCGACACGATCGTCTGGACGGCCGGTGTGAAGCCGTCGCCGATGCTGGACTCGACCGACTTCCCGCGCGACGACCGTCGACGGATCACCTGCCTGCCCACGCTCCAGGTGGTCGACGGTGACCAGGTGCTCGAGGGTGCCTGGAGCGCCGGGGACTGCGCCGCCGTGCCGGACCTGACCAAGGAGCCGGGCAACTTCTGCTCGCCGAGCGCTCAGCACGCGGTGCGCCAGGCCGCGCGGATGGCCGACAACATCACGGCCGTGATCCGGGGTCGCGAGCCGGTGAACTACAAGCACAAGCACGTCGGCAGTGTGGCCAGCCTCGGCCTGCACAAGGGCGTGGCCCAGGTGTACGGGATCAAGATGACCGGTTGGCCGGCCTGGGTGATGCACCGGACGTACCACATGAGCCGGATCCCGTCGTTCAACCGGAAGGTCCGCGTGGTGGTGGACTGGTCGTTGGCGTTCTTCCTCAAGCGTGAGGTGGTCGCCCTGGGCCAGCTGCACGACCCGCGCGAGGAGTTCGTCGAGGCATCCCAGCCGGTCGGCGCGCCCCGCGTCTGACCACCAACTGCACGAAGGGGCCCCTGCCTACCGTTTCTGGTAGGCAGGGGCCCCTTGTCGCATCCGGTGCCGGTCGCGCGCGTCGTCGGACGTGCGTCGAGGCGTGTTCAGACCCGCCAGGTCCAGGCGTCGGCGATGCGGGTGGGTGGGCCGTAGAGCTGCTCCAGGGTGGCGCGCAGGGCCTGGGCGTGGGGGGCGTCGTCGGTCAGGGCCACACAGGAGGCGCCCCAGAAGTCGGCATCGCGGACGGCCTGTCGGCGCTGCTCGTCGCCGATGGCCGGTTGGTCGCCACGGCGGGCCACATCCGCCAGTAGCGCGGAGGTGGGCTGTTTGAAGGTGCCCATCGCCGCGGTGCCGCCCCTTCCGTACGGGCCGATGAAGAAGCCTTCCGGCAGCCCGAAGCCGGCGTCGGCGGCGGTCGCCCAGCGCATCGGCCAGGGCTCCTTCGGGGTTGGCAGTGGCACCGGGACCAGCACCCCGCCCGGCGGTACGCACTGCCGCCAGTGGCCGCCGGTGATGAACTCCGGCACGGCGGGTCGTCCGGCGGTCGGCAGGGGGGTCGGGAAGATCGGCAGCAGCGCCACTCCGACGGCCAGGGGCACCAGCCGCCGCGCCGGACCGGAGCTGCGCAGGGCCCGGTCGACAGCGAGCACCAGCAGCGTCGCGACGATCGGCAGCAACGCCAGCGCGAACCGCATCGGCAACGCCCCGTCCACCACCGGCAGCCCTCCGATCAGGGCGTACGGGCCGGGGATCGCCGTCCTGGTGCCGCCGAGCACCACCTCGGGGCCGAGCGAGAGCGCCCCCATCACCAGGCCCGCCGCGACGCAGGCGAAGACCAGCCGGCGTCGCCCGGCCCAGATCGCGCAGACCCCGGCGACCAGCAGCAGTGGCCAGCCGAGGAACGTGTTGTACTCGGCGGGGCCGGTGGTCAGCCGGGCGGATTCGTCGCTGCCGGCCACCGACAGCGGGGAGAGCGTCCACCAACTGCTCAGGTCGGCGGAGAAGTAGGCCGGGGTGAACATCCCGTCGGCGACTCCCTGCGGCCCGGCGAACTGGAACCACAGCGGATAGCCGAGCACCAGCAGGGCGAGCGCGGCGGCGATCGCCAACCCGCCGGCGAACCCGGGGAGCGCCCGGCGGGCCAGGTCCCGGTCCGCCACGGCGTAGCTGATCGCCATCACCAGCAGCGTGATCGCGGCGAGGAAGAGCACCTCCTCGCCGATGAAGACCTGCGCGCTGATCGCGCCGGCCAGCCCCGCCGCGGAGGTGAACAGCCGACGACGGTCCGGCCCGGTGGCTCGGGTATTGCCGGCCTGGTCGGGGGTATCGGGCCCCGGGTCGGCCGCCCGCAGCAGCCGGACCACCAGCCAGACGATCACCGGCACCAGCCACTGGGCGGTCATGTGCAGGTGGCTGTTGGTCTGCGACATCATGCCGGGTCCGAATCCGCACAGCCCGCCGCCGAGTGCGGCGGCCACCCGGCGGACGCGCAGCGTCCGGTGGAACAGCAGGTACCAGGCGAGTGCGGTGCCGGCGAGGTTGCCGGCGGCGAGCAGCGCGAAGGTGACCGGTGCGCCCAGCAGCAGGGTGACCGGCGCGAAGAGGACGCCGAGGGCGATCACCGTGGTGTTGGCCATCAGGTTCACACCGTCGGGAGCGTTGAGCCGGTCGGTGAGCAGGTCGAAGTCGCCGAGCAGCGCGCGGGCGTCCACCGCCAGGAACCACTCGTAGAGGGTCTGGTCCTCCGGGTTGAGCGCCAGGATGCGGGCGCCCGGGTCGGGCCACAGCCCGTGCGTGAGCCAGCCGGCCAGCACCGCGAAGATCAGAGCGGCCAGCAGATCTGCCCGGTGGCGGCGGACGGCGGCCAGCAGCCGGGTGGCCCGGGGTCGGCGGTTGACCTGATCGGCGAGGCGGAATGCCTGCTCAGGGGCGGCGTCGGGGGCCGTGGGGGCTGCGCTGCTCACGGCATCGACCCTAATGTGGCCAGGCCGGCGGGGTACGCCGGGTCGCCGCAGACCGGCTACGGTGACAATGCATCAGGCGTGTCGGCGCGCCGGTGCCACTCGCCCGGGTGGTGGAAAGGCAGACACGGCCGCCTTAAAAGCGGCTGCCGAAAGGCGTGCGGGTTCGACCCCCGCCCCGGGCACCGGTCGACTCACACATTCTCATTCGTGATCTCCAGGACTTGGCTCTGCCGTTTACTCTTGGAGGGCACGTTCACGTGCAAACGACCCCCTGAGGGAGGCCAGACAGTGAAGACCTCGAACCCGGTGCTCGCCCGGCTCGGCCAAGCGGCCGAGCGGGAGCGCTCCGCCGGGTACGCCCCGGCCGGGCCGTACGGACAGCCCGGCATTCCCCAGCAGTACCCGTCCCAGGCCGGTTACCCGGCCGCGCCGCCGACCGTGGCGCCGATGACCGTCGACGACGTGGTCGTCAAGACGGTCGCTCTGCTCGGCATCCTCGGCATCACCGCCGCGGCCGCCTGGGTGCTCGTGCCCGACGCGCTGGTCGGTACCGCGTGGATCGGCGCGGCGGTGGTCGGCCTGGTCCTCGGCTTGATCATTTCGTTCTCCCGGATGGCCAACCCGGCGCTCGTGATCGCGTACGCGGTCGTCGAGGGTGTCTTCGTCGGCATGGTCAGCAAGGCGTTCGAGACGCGTTACGACGGCATCGTGCTCCAGGCCGCCGTGGCCAGCTTCGGCATCTTCTTCCTGATGGCGATGCTCTACAAGGCGAAGGTCATCCGGGCCACCCCGGCCTTCGTCAAGGGCATGATCGCGGTGATGGTCGGCCTCTTCGCCGTCATGATGATCAACCTGGTGCTGGCGCTGTTCGGCGTCAACACCGGCCTGCGCGACGGCAGCCCGCTCGCCATCGGGTTCAGCCTGGTCTGCATCGTGGTCGCCTCGCTGAGCTTCGTGCTCAGCTTCAAGGAGATCGAGGACGGCGTCCGGATGGGCCTGCCGCAGCGCTACTCCTGGGTGGCCGCGTTCGGCATCCTGGTCAGCCTGGTCTGGCTCTACATCGAGATCCTGCGCCTGCTGAGCTACTTCCAGGGCGACGACTGACCTCGTCCGCACTGCCGACCGGCGCCCGTCCCCACTCCGGTGGGGGCGGGCGCCGTCGTCCGCGCCGTTTGCCCGCCGCCGCCGGTCCGCCCGGGGCAGAGTGACTTCGGGGGGTACGCGGGCGAAGGAGGCGGCGGTGCGCAGCAACAACCCGGTGCTCAACCGGCTGGACGAGCCCAGCCGGGTGGAGGCACGGGTGCTCGGCGCCCGCGACGTCGAGCCGATGACCGTCGACGACGTGGTGGTCCGTACCGTCGGGTTGCTGCTCGTGACCGGCGCGGCCGCCGCGGTGTCCTGGGCGGTGATCCCCGACGCGGTGTGGCTGGGCGCCGCGTTGGCCGGCACCGCGCTCGCCTCGATAGCGCTGGTCCTGGTCATCTCGTTGCGAGCGATCACCAACCCGGTGCCGATCGTCGGCTACGCGGTCCTCCAGGGCCTGCTGCTGGGGGTGGCGAGCCGCACCTTCGAGCAGGTCTACCCGGGCATCGTGGTGCAGGCGGTGGCCGGCACCTTCGGTGTCTTCCTCGGCATGGCGGCGCTCTACCGGGCCCGGGTGATCCGGGCGACGCCTCGGCTGGCCCGCCTGGTGATCGGCACTCTGCTCGGCATCGCCGTGCTCAGCGTGGTCAACCTGGTGTCGTACCTGATCACTGGGCGACCGGGCCTGGCGGTCTACAGCGTCAGCGGGGAGGTCGGCTGGCTGCCGTACGCCTTCTCGGTGGTGGCCATCATCGCCGGGGCGTTCAGTTTCATCCTCGACTTCGATCTCGTCGAACGCTCGGTGCGCGACGGTCGAGCCCGTCGGTACGCGTGGCTGAGCGCGTTCGGCCTGCTCACCGGGTTGGTCTTCCTCTACTGGCAGTTGCTGCGGCTGCTCAGCTACCTGCGCCGCTGACCGGCCCGACCCGGCGCGGTCGGTGTCGGCCGTAGACTCGGCGGCGATGAGCGCAGCGGAGTTGGACAAGGCCGTGCAGTTGCTGGTCCGTCAGATCGCGCACTGGCAGCAGCCCCGGTGGGCGGCGGTCGCGACCGCCGGCAACGTGTCCCGCGCCGACCTGGTGCACCGCCTGGTGCAGGAGGTGGCCAACCTGGCCGCCGACGCCGAGGGGGAGCCGCGCCGGGTGGTGCCCCGGCTCGACAACGACCTGGCCCTGCCCGACCAGCTGCGGGTGGTCACGGCGGACCTGCTGGCCGCCGACCCGGGGGACGAGGCGCTGAGCCGGGCCGCCGCCGAGGTGACGGCGACCCGCAGCGCGCTCTGAGGGCAGCTCGCTCAGTTGAGCCGTTCGAGCACCATGGCCATGCCCTGGCCACCGCCCACGCACATGGTCTCCAGACCGATGGTCTTGTCGTGCCACTCCAGTGCGTTGAGCAGGGTGCCGGTGATCCGGGCGCCGGTCATGCCGAACGGGTGGCCGACCGCGATGGCCCCGCCCATCACGTTCAGCTTCTCCTCCGGGATGCCCAGCTCGCGGTAGGAGGGGATGACCTGCGCGGCGAACGCCTCGTTGATCTCGACGAGGTCGACGTCGTCGATGGTCATGCCAGCTCGGCGCAGTGCCTGCCGGGACGCCTCGACCGGCCCGAGACCCATGATCTCCGGCGACAGGGCTGTCACACCGGTCGAGACGATCCGGGCCAGCGGGGTGAGCCCGAGCTCCTCGGCCCGTTGGGCGCTCATCACCACCACGGCGGCGGCGCCGTCGTTGAGCGGGCAGCAGTTGCCGGCGGTGATTCGACCGTCCGGGCGGAACACCGGCTTCAGGCCGGCGACCGCGTCGAGGGTGACGCCGGCTCGGGGCCCGTCGTCGGTGCTCACCACGGTGCCGTCCGGCGTGGTGACCGGGGTGATCTCCCGGGCCCAGAAACCGTCGGCGATGGCCTTCTCGGCGAGGTTCTGGCTGCGTACGCCGAACTCGTCCATGTCGGCGCGGGTGACGTCGTACACCTGGGCCAGGTTCTCCGCGGTCTGCCCCATGGTCAGGTAGATGTCGGGCAGTTCGCCGGCCTCACGCGGGTCGGTCCACACCTCGGCGCCGCCCTGCGCGCGGCGCTTCGAGCGCTCACCGGCCGGCCCGAAGCGGGGGTTCTCCCAGCCGCCGCCGACCAGGGCCTGCGCCTCGGGCGGCAGCCCGTCGGAGCTGCCCCGGGCGTAGCGGGAGACCATCTCCACGCCGGCGGAGACGAACACGTCGCCCTCGCCGGCCCGGATCGCGTGCATCGCCATCCGGGTGGTCTGCAACGAGGAGGCGCAGTAGCGGGTCAGCGTGGCGCCGGGGACAGTGTCCAGACCGAGGAGGGTGGACACCACCCGGGCCATGTTGAAGCCCTGCTCGCCGCCGGGCAGGCCGCACCCGAGGTAGAGGTCGTCGATCGTGGTCGGATCGAGCGCGGGGATCTTGTCCAGCGCGGCCTGGACGATGGTCGCGGCGAGGTCGTCGGAGCGGACGTCGCGCAGGGACCCCTTGTGCGCCCGGCCGATGGGGGAGCGGGCGGTGGCGACGATGACGGCGTCGCGGGACGACTCAATCGGCATGGACCAACGTTAACCCGCCGGTAACATGGCGCGGAAGAAGCCGGCGCGGCGGGAAATGTCACCCTGGCCGGGGACGATCTAGCGCCGGGTCGTGGCCGCCGCCGCGGCGACGATGGCGGGCAACAGCGCGTGCGCCCAGACCCGGTAGCCGTCGGCGGAGGGGTGGAAGCCGTCCTGGCAGAGCGTCCCGGCGTCGGCCCGGAACACCGGCCCGGTCTCGGTGGCCAGGTCGACCACCGAGCCGCCCGCCTCCAGCACGGCAGTGGTCTGCGCGCGGGCCACCCGACGCCCGGACCAGCCGACCACCTGGCGCAGCGGAGGCGCGATGGCCCGCACCGCCCCGAGGTCGGGGCAGGTGCCCACCACCACCTCGACGCGCGCCTCGCGCAGGCGGTGCACCGCCGCGCCGAGATAGGCCGCCGCGTCGGACGGTCGGCGCAGCCCGGTGGCGTCGTTCGCGCCGATCAGGATCAACGCCACGTCGGGCCGCTCACCCAGCAGGGCCCGGGCCACCTGGGTGGCGAGGTCCGTCGAGCGGGACCCGGAGACGCCGACGCTGGACAGGTGGACCCGGCGGCCGGTCGGGCCCTCGGCGAGCAGGTTGGCCAACTGCCCGCCGATGGTGTCCTCCAGGCGGTCGACACCGACGCCCAGTGCCGACGAGTCGCCCAGCAACACCAGTCGTAGCGGGGCAGCGCCCGCCCGGCCGATCGTCGCCCGCAGGGCAAGGCCGAGCTCCGGTTCGGCGTAGCGTCGGTGCCGGGCGATGAACGCCTCACCTGCGAGGACGGCGGCGCCCCCGACGGTGCCGGCGAACAGCGAGATCGCCGCCGCCCGACCCAGTCGGCCGGCGAGGCCGGAGGTCACGCTCCGCGCGCTGCGCTCGTTCATGCCAGTCCCTCCACTGTCGAGGTGTCCGAGGCGGACCCGCGCTGCGGCACCGCGCCAACACCGAAGAACGCCCGTCGGCGCAGCTGCGCCCACCGGCCGGCCGGCCCTCGGTCGCGGCCCCGGACCTGGACGCCGCTGACCTCCGTGCCGGCGTGTCGAGCCGCCTCCTGCGCGGCCTTCGGCAGCGACCGTACGCCGTCGCCGCGCGTCATTGTGGCCCGTCGTTCCGGGGTCGCGCCGAGGGCGGAGAGCATCGTGGGTAGGAGCGCGGCAGCGGCCATCGCGTACCCCTCGGCGGAGGGATGGAACCGGTCCCAGGCGAACATCCGGGTCGGCTCGGCCGCGAACCGGGGGCCGAGCAGGTCACCGAGGGAGACCGTCCACCCGCCCGCCTCGACCACGGCCACCGTCTGGGCAGCGGCGAGCTGGCGGCTCCAGCGGTGCGCCAGCCAGCGCAGAGGTGGCTGGATCGGACGGATCGCGCCCAGGTCGGGGCAGGTGCCGACGACCACCTCGCACCCCGCGTCGCGCAGGGTGTGCACCGCCTCGACCAGATAGCGCACCGCCAGACCGCGCGGGGTGCGGTTGGTGATGTCGTTGCCGCCGATGAGGATCACCGCGATGTCGGGTCGGCACTCCAGCGCCGCCTCCACCTGGTGGCGTAGCGCCGCCGAGATGGCGCCGACCACCGCGAAGCGGTGCAGCCGCACCGGCCGGTGCAGTCGACGGGACAGGCCGGTGGCGAGCAACGCCCCGGGCGTCTCCCGACGGCGGTGCACCCCGTAGCCGGCCGCCGACGAGTCACCGAGCACGACCATGGTGAGCGCCGGACCGGGGAACTTCGCGCCGTACATCCCATCGCAGCGGGGCGGCGGCGCCTCGGCCATCGGGATGGTCCGTCGAGCCTGGCGGGCCTGGCCGACCAGCACCCCGCCGGTCGCCACCGCGGCCGCCGCGGTGGCGCCTGTCCCGATGGCGGCCAGCCGGACGAACCGCCGGGCCTGCCGCCAGCGCTCACCACCGGGTACGACGGAATGTGCCACCCCCATACCGCGACATTATCGCGCTGGCCCGACACACCGCTGTCGTCGTGACGGCACCCGGGTGCCTGGAAACCGACGCGACGGGGTACCTGGGTGGGTGAGGCCGGCCGACTTGCGCCGACCCGCCACGCTGATCCGGCGGAGAGGAGCGCGACGATGGGTAAGACACTGAAGCGCAGCGCGGCGTTCACGGCGCTGGCGCGGGCCCTGGCGGCCGGGGCGCGCAACGGGCCGTCGATCGGCACGCGGTTGGCCGCGTTGCCCCGGATGATCAGGGCCACCACCAAGGGGGAGTACGACGGCGGCCTTCGGCTGGCCCTGATGACCGCGGCGACGGCGTACATCGTCTCGCCGATCGACCTGCTCCCGGAGATCCCGCTGGCGATCTTCGGGCTGGCCGACGACGCGGTCATGGTCACCTGGTTGGCCGGCAGCGTGCTCGCCGAGACCGACCGGTTCCTGGAGTGGGAGGCCCGCCGCAGCTCCGTCATCCCCGGGGGGCTGGTGCCCTGACGACACGTACGCTGGGCGGTGAGCAAACGTCTTCCCGGCCGCCCACCGCCGGCGCCGCAACGAAGGGCACACCGTGCAGTACTACGACAACGTCGTCGACATGATCGGAAACACCCCGCTGGTGCGTCTGCGTAACGTCACCGAGGGCATCCAGGCCACAGTGCTGGCCAAGGTGGAGTACGTCAACCCGGGCGGCTCGGTGAAGGACCGGATCGCGCTGCGGATGGTGGAGGACGCCGAGGCGGCCGGCCTGCTGAAGCCCGGCGGCACCATCGTCGAGCCGACCAGCGGCAACACCGGCGTCGGGTTGGCCCTGGTGGCCCAGCTCAAGGGCTACAAGTGCGTCTTCGTCTGCCCCGACAAGGTCAGCCAGGACAAGCAGGACGTGCTCCGGGCGTACGGCGCCGAGGTGGTGGTCTGCCCGACCGCCGTCGCGCCGGAGGACCCGCGCTCGTACTACAACGTCTCCGACCGGCTGACCCGGGAGATCCCCGGCGCCTGGAAGCCCAACCAGTACAGCAACCCGGCCAACCCGCGCTCGCACTACGAGACGACCGGCCCGGAGCTGTGGAAGCAGACCGACGGCGAGCTCACCCACTTTGTGACCGGCGTCGGCACCGGCGGCACCATCTCCGGCATCGGCAGGTACCTCAAGGAGGCGTCCGAGGGTCGGGTGCGCGTCGTCGGGGCCGACCCGGAGGGCTCGGTCTACTCCGGTGGCACCGGCCGGCCGTACCTGGTGGAGGGCGTCGGCGAGGACTTCTGGCCGGAGACGTACGACCGGGGTGTCGCCGACGAGATCGTGGAGGTCTCCGACAAGGCGTCCTTCGAGATGACCCGGCGACTGGCCCGCGAGGAGGGGCTGCTGGTCGGCGGTTCCTGCGGAATGGCGGTGGTCGCCGCCCTGGAGGTCGCCCGCCGGGCCGGCCCGGACGACGTGGTGGTGGTGCTGCTGCCCGACGGCGGTCGTGGCTACCTCTCCAAGATCTTCAACGACTCGTGGATGGCCCGGTACGGCTTCCTCGACAACTCCGGTGCCGAGCCGACGGTGGCCGACGCGCTGGCCAGCAAGCCGGGCGGGCTGCCCGAGCTGGTGCACGTGCACCCGACCGAGACCGTCCGCGACGCGATCGACTACATGCGCGAGTACGGCGTCTCGCAGCTGCCGGTGCTCAAGGCCGAGCCGCCAGTGGTGACCGGTGAGGTCGCCGGCTCGATCGCCGAGCGGGACCTGCTCGACGCGCTGTTCACCGGGCAGGCCCACCTGCACGACACGATCGAGCGGCACATGGGCGACCCGCTGCCGATGATCGGTGGTGGTCAGCCGGTGAGCGAGGCGGTGGGCATGCTGGAGAAGTCCGACGCCGCCCTGGTGCTGGTCGACGGCAAGCCCAAGGGCGTGCTCACCCGCCAGGACCTCCTGTCCCACCTGGGCGCCCACTGAGCCTGCCGGAGGCCTCGTTCAGGCATCCAGCAGCCGGGTGTAGCGGAGTTGGGGCGTGAGGGCGGTACCGATGTGCTCCTCACGCTCCGCTCCGGTCGGGGTCCAGCCGCCGCGCTCGTAGAACGAGCGGGCGTGGGCGTTGTCCCGCAGCACCCAGAGCACGGCACGCCGCCAGCCCTGCGCCCGCATGGCGTCCAGGGCGTCCACCATCAGGGTGCGGCCGACGCCGCGGCCCTGCTCGGCCGGGTCGAGGTGGATCGCGTTGAGCAGCCCGGTGGCGGGGTCGTCCTCGTCGTCCGGGCCCAGGTGGCTGAACCCGACCACCGCCCCGGCCCGTTCGGCCACTGTCATTCGGTGGGTGTCCCGCTCCCAGATCCACCGCTCGACCCAGTACCGCCCCATCGCCTCCGGTGTCGGGTCGGCCAGTGCCTCGGCCGGCAGGAAGGCGGAGTACGCGGCGACCCGGGAGCGCTGGTGCAGGGCACCCACCGCCATCAGGTCGCCTTCGGTCGCGGGGCGGAGCGTGACGGTCACCCGGCCGAGGCTACCCGGCGCGGCGGGAGCTGCACCGTGGTCAGATCCTCGGCGATGATCAGATCGCCGTCGAAGTGCGCGCGCGCCTCGTCGTGGAACCGGCGCGGGTCGGGGTAGCGCTGGGAGAAGTGGGTGAGCACGAGTCGTCGTACCCCGGACTCGGTCGCCACCCGGGCGGCCTGCGCCGCGGTCAGGTGGCCGACCTCGGCGGCGAGCGCGGCCTCCGACTCCAGGAACGTCGACTCGATGACCAGCAGATCGGCGTGCTCGGCGAGGGCGTACACCTCGTCGCAGAGGCCGGTGTCCATCACGAACGCGAACCGCTGCCCCGGCCGGGGCACACTCACCTCGGCCCGGGTGACGCGGCGTCCGTCGAGGTCCAGGTGCCCGACGCGGATCAGCTCGCCGACGGCCGGCCCGGCGATGCCGTACGCGGCCAGCTTCTCCGGCAGCATCCGGTGCCCGTCCGGCTCGACCAGCCGGTAGCCGTACGTCTCGATGGGGTGCCGGAGCCGGCGTGCCTCCAGCGTGCCGCAGCGCAGGGCGATCCGCTGCCCGTCCGCCTCGATGGGCTCGACCCGCAGCTCGGCGGTCTCGTAGAAGGAAGTGGCGTACCGCAGCCGGGTGAAGTATTCGGCGCCGCCGGCGGGGAAGTGCACGGCGACCGGGTGCGCAACCCGGTCCAGGGAGAGCCGCTGGATGGTGCCGGGCAGGCCGAGGCAGTGGTCGCCGTGGAAGTGCGTGACGCAGATCCGGGTCAGGTCGGTGGCGGTGACCGTTGTGTGCAGGAGCTGACGTTGGCTGCCCTCACCCGGGTCGAAGAGGATCACCTCGTCGTCCCAGCGCAACACGTACCCGTTGTGGTTGCGCTGACGGGTCGGCGCCTGGCTGGCCGTCCCCAGCACCACCAGCTCGCGCATGGACATCGCCACTCCCGCGGATATGGAGCGACCCCCGGGGCGCTCCGCGCATGTGCGCGGGCCGGCTGGACTTGGCCGGCACCCCGGGGGTCGGGTGGCTGTCGTGGATTCGCCGCACCGCTGCCACACGGTCTCGACGATGGTGCTTTTTGCCCGCCTCGCGGCGAGCCGATCACTGTCGAGGACAGCGGCTAGCTGACAGCCACCTCACGAGTCCGATTGCTATACAAGTCTGGACCACCTCCTTTCACGTGTACGGCCACGTTATCGAGTTCTCGTCGGGCTCGGCAACGGATTTCGATCACAGGGCCGAACGGGAATGCCCCGGCCAGCACAGCGGGGTCGCACGGCATGGCAGCGCCGCCGCGAGCGCGATCCTGGTGATCTTGGTGTGGCTGGGCGGCAGCGGGGCGAGGGGGCGCGACGGAGTTCAGGCTCGATTCAGCTGGCGGTACGGGCCACACCGACCGGGCAGCTCAGCCCGTTCGGGCCGTGGTTGCGGTAACCGTTCAGGTTCTCAGGCCCTGGCGAACGGCGTGGCGGTGTTCCGGCCGTGAACAACACCGTCTTCGTCTGCTAGTCGAGCGCCCGCCGTGACAAGTCCAGACCGAGCTAACGCGGCGCGCCGTCAGCTCTAGGCCCGATGCGCTAGAGCACGTGTTCCTGGTCGGACGGCGATACTGTCTCTGCCCTGAGGAGGGCAACGTGAGTGAGACGGATCGTCGTCAAAGACGCCTAATGGATTCCCT
This sequence comes from Micromonospora noduli, assembly GCF_003264475.1. Classification (NCBI taxonomy): domain Bacteria; kingdom Bacillati; phylum Actinomycetota; class Actinomycetes; order Micromonosporales; family Micromonosporaceae; genus Micromonospora; species Micromonospora noduli. The sequence continues at coordinate 122,893 of NZ_PYAC01000012.1, forward strand.
CTACTACTACGACCGCGACCACCCGGGCAAGGAGTCGTGGATCATGGATCTGTCGGGGACATGGCAGGAACCCGTGCTAGAGGACCTTTGGCGGAAAACCCTCCTGGAGTTGGACGGGCTAGGGCTGATCAAGCTCTTCGAAGCTAAGAGCTTCGAGAACATCAAAGTCATGATCACGGACGCCGGCCGCGCGGACGTCGAATCGCGTGGTCTGCGTCGACTGGACCCGGTCCAGCGCAACAGTGCCGCACGTGACGCGATAGTGCGATTCCTGCATGTAGCGCCCGACCATCAAGGGAGGGAGCTGCGTTCGCTACTTGACAGCCGATTTGGCCGTTTTGAGGGCGACTTGTTCACCCGGAGTGACATACGTCAGGCCACGGCTTATCTGGCGCAGAAGCGTATGGCCGACGTGGATGAGACGGACGAGGGGCCTTGGTGGACTCCTCGGCTGACTGATCGTGGCGTCGACTGTGCAGAGCAGTTTGGGGGATCAGTGGCCGCCTATTTGAGCCACAACGAAGGCAAGGCCGGAAACACGACAGTGAACTTCCACGGCCCGGTGACGGGCAGCAACGTGGCTTGGAGTAGCCGCGAGATCACACAGGCCGCGACGACAAGTACCGGTCTTGCCGGCGATGAACTCGCGGCGCTCATGGCTGCGATCAGACAGGCGCTTCCAGTGCTAGGTCTGACCGAGGACGAGTCAGCGCGCCTGCGCGGCCAATTGGAGGTAGCAGAAGGCGAGTTGGAGAGCGACGAGCCTGACGCGGGAGTGGTCAAGTCGGTGCTGAAGCGCGTGTTAGGCAGGATCGGCGATGTAGCGACCACCTCTCTTGGCGTCCTGCTCACCGCTCACGGGACATACCTCATGGAGAAGGCCGGGATTCCGCTCGCCTGACTGTCGCGGGCAGCGCGGTAGCCGCCGAGATGGTTGGCGGCCCCGGCGGAGTTAGGGTCCCGGCCGTAGCTGGGTCCGCGTGCAGCGCCCTTGGTGGTCACCGACGACTTCGGCAATCTCGCCGGGTGTCGTGGCTGTGTCGATCCGTAGCGACCGCCAGCATTTTCCGCACGTGACTCGGCCGGTGACGACGAGGTTCCATGTCGACACTTCTAGATCAACTGGCACCCGCACCGGCTGGTCGCCCTCTGCCCGCGCACTGAACATCGCTACTCCCTGCCGTGTGAGGGGCGCCCGCATGATCGGCGAGACCGGCGGACGCCCCTGGGGTGCAGCGACGGGCACCGATCCCAGATCCACTACCCACCGCGCAGATTCGACAGTAGTGCCATTAGTGCCAGTAGGGCAATGGGTGTAAGTAGTCTCTGATGTGGGTAGGCGCAGCCTGTGTGCGTGCCGATACCCCACACCGCGCATGAGATCGAGACTGATCTGTTGCGGCGCATCGGCGCTGGCGAGTTTCCGCGCGGGCAGCGCCTCCCGACGTACGACGCGCTGGCCGATGAATACGGCTCGGCCCGGCGGACCGTGGCGCGCGCCGTTGAGGGGTTGAAAGCCCGGGGGATCGTGGTCGGCGTCCGGGGGTCGGGCGTGTACGTCGCTGAGACGTAGCAGGCGCCGCCCCTGGCCCGCCGCCGACTCGGACCACGCCGACCGGGCAGCTCAGCCGGTTCGGGCCGTGGTTGCAGTATCCGTTCGGGTTCTTGGACCCTGGCGGCCAGTGCGCTACTACGTCCGACGATGCGTGCCGCGCCCGCATTTGGCCGGCCGGAGAGGCCCGGGAGTATCGTTGGTCGATGGCAGGTGAGACGCGCGCAGAGCGGTTGACGCTCATATCTGAGGTGAGACTGGGCGGCGGTGCGCCGCTCGTTTTGCGGCGGCCCGTGCTTGTCCAGCCGGGGCAGCGCTACTGGCTTAGCGCGGATAATTCGGCACTGATCGTGGAAGATGCGGCCAGTGGCAGATGCTCGTCTTCGTGCGCGTACGAGACCGGTCCAGACGCACCACGCTGACGGGCATTCCGGGCGAACGGGAACAGCCGTCGGGTGGGGCAGCGCTGTTGCTGACGACCAGGCCACCGAAACGAGCCCAACACCGCACAAGGCCACTGGGTGCAAACCCAGTGGCCTTGCCAGTTAACGCAATTGTGGTCAGCCGCCGACTCGGGCGACTCCGACCGGGCAGCTCAGCCCGTTCGGGCCGTGGTTGCAGTACCCGTTCGGGTTCTTGAACCCTGGCGAACGGTGAGGTATTTCTGGGCGCCGCACCGGCCGGACAGCTGCCCGCGAGTCAAAGCGTGCCGCTTCGATTCACGGAAGGTCGAGCCAGGGCCAGAGCCCGCAGCAAACCCACAGCATGTTCAAGGTCGTGCCACGGCGACACAACGCGGCCGTCGGCTCTCAGGCTGCGCACCGTCTGGTCGACCGACTCGACATCGTCGGAGAGTTGCCCGACCCCGAGCCCCGACTGCTTGCCGGCGGCATCCGAACCGAAGTCGAAGGCGTCTTGCAGCTCCACGAGCCAGTAATTGTCGCGATCGACCGCCACCAGCGGTCCGCGCTCTGCCTCTATCTGACCGAGCAGGCCGCTGACCGCCTCTCGCAGCTGACGCACGTCAACGCTCAACCCTCCAACACCGGAAGCCACGTCGGCGAGTATGCCAGCGGTCGTCAGCGAAGATCGTCCGATCGGAGCCCGGCGTATGGCGCCGAGTCCGTCGGACGATCTTGCCGTCGTCGGCGGTCAGTGGTCGGTGGCGACCTTGGCGACGCCCACCGGGCAGCTCATGCCGTTCGGGCCGTGGTTGCAATAACCATTCGGGTTCTTGGTCGGCGCCAGGTACTGCTGGTGGTAGTCCTCGGCGAAGTAGTAGCTGCCGAGCGGGGCGATCTCGGTGGTGATCTCACCCTTGCCGGCCCGCGTCACGATCGGCTGGAACGCGTCCCGGGACGACTCCGCGATGGTCCGCTGCTCGTCGGTGGTCGTGTAGATCGCCGAGCGGTACTGGGTGCCCACGTCGTTGCCCTGGCGCATGCCCTGGGTCGGGTCGTGGTTCTCCCAGAAGACCTTCAACAGATCCTCATAGTTGATCTTGCTTGGGTCGTACACCACCTGGACGACCTCGGCGTGCCCGGTCCGGCCGGAACACGTCTCCTCGTACGTCGGGTTCTTGGTGATGCCACCCGCGTAGCCGGCGGAGGTGGTGTAGACGCCGGGCAGCGTCCAGAACAGCCGCTCGGCGCCCCAGAAACAGCCCATGCCGAAGACCGCGACCTGGAGGCCCTCAGGGAACGGGCCCTTCAACGGGGTGCCCAGCACCTCGTGGCGGTCGGCGACCGGCATGGCGATCTGACGGCCCGGCAGGGCCTGGTCGGGCGAGACCATATCGGCGTTCATACGGCGCAAAAACACGTGGGGATCTCCTCTCGTACCTCTCCCAGCGTGTAACACCGGAGGGTCTGGCTTTCTTACCCGCGTGAGGATGAGTCAGGCCCCCCGGGGAGAGCCGCTGCGATCCGGTCCGCGTACGTCTGGGCCTCGGTGTCGTCGTCGTACCGGGTGCGTGGCCAGAAGAAGCCCCGCAACCCGTCGCCCTTCGTACGCGGGACCACGTGGGTGTGCAGGTGAGGCACCGATTGGGACACCTTGTTGTTCATCGCCACGAACGTCCCACCGGCGCCGAGAGCGGTCTCCACCGCCACCGCCAGCCGCTGGACCATGGCGAAGTAGTCGGGCAGCAGGTCGGCCGGCAACTCGGCGAGGGTCACCAGGTGCACCCGGGGCACCACCAGGACATGCCCCTTGAACACCGGCCGGGTGTCCAGGAACGCCACCCCGTCCGGGGTGTCGGCCACCCGGAACGCCGGCACCTCGCCCGTCACGATCCCGCAGAACACGCAACCGCTCATCGGGCCAGGCTATGCCGGCGGCCTCGCGGGTCACGGTGCCCCCCACGCGTGAACCGACTGTGGTACTCATCTACGTGAATGGATGAGTGCGGGGCGATCCCGGCCATCGGCGTGCGCGTCGATGCTCCGAAAGGACCAAGCTTGCAGACCAGAAGAGGCCTCACCCTGGCGCTGGCGGCGCTCACCGCCGGGCTGCTCACCGGCGCGACCCCGGGCCACGCCCAGGCGGCCGCCGCGCCGACCGCCACCCCACTGCCGCTGAGCACTGTGGCCGACGTGGTGTCTGCCGGTGACCGGGTCTTCGTCAGTGGTGGCAGCTCCGCCACTGATGTCGTGGTGACCAGCGCGACAGGCACTGTGGTCGGCACGCTGTCGGGCCTGCCCGGCCCCACCGACCTTCTGCTCAGCGCCGACCGGCGGACCCTCTACGTGGCGCTGCCCACCGCCAACGCCATCGCCGCCTTCGACACCGGCTCGCTGCTCGAGTCCGCCCGGTACGACACCGGCGCGGGCGAGTGCCCGTCGTCGCTGGCGTTGACCGGCCGGTACCTGTGGTTCGGCTACGGCTGTGACCAGTGGGGCGGCAACATCGGCCGGATCGACCTGGGACGCCAACCGGCCCGCCTCAGCACCGGCCTGGTCAGCGAGGACTTCTACTACGCTCCGCTGCTGGCCGCCGCCAGTCAGAACCGGGCGGTGCTGCTCGCCGGTCAGCCGGGGTTGAGCCCGGCGTCGGTGTACGCCTACGGGATCGGTGCCGCAGGAGCGCTGACCATGCTGCGGACCAACCAGTTCTCGGCCGTCGGCAGCAACCTGCGCGACATCGCCCTCGACCCGACCGGCACCACCCTCTACACGGCTGCCGGCTCCCCGCCACTGGTGCAGGCGTTCCCGTTCGCCGACATCGCCACCCCCAGCGCGACGTACGCCACCGGTCCCTACCCGCGGGCCGTCGAGCTGTCGCGTCTCGGCACCCGGATCGCCGCCGGCGCCGACGCCGCCTACGCCCCGGACGTCTTCGTCTTCGCCGCGGACGGCACCGAACAGGCCCGCTACGAGTTGGGCGATGAACTCAGTGCCGGAGGGCTGGCCTGGGCGCCGAACGAAACCCGGGTCTACGCGGTCACCTCGGACTGGACCGGAGCCCGTCCGGCGACCCTGCACGTCCTGCCCGTCCCGGCCGCCTGACCGGGCCTGCGCAGCGCGAGGGTCGGGCCGGTCGGTCCGGCCCTCGCCCGGGAGCGCGGGTTCCGTTCCAGCCTGCGAGACGGGGCACTAGCCTCACCAGAATGAGTCACGGCTTCGAGACGCTCGCCATCCACGCCGGTCAGGACCCCGAGGCCCGCACCGGCGCGGTGATCCCACCGATCTACCAGACCAGCACGTACGCCCAGGACGCCGTCGGCGCACCTCGCCTCGGCTACGAGTACAGCCGCTCCGGCAACCCGACCCGTGATGCGCTCCAGGAGTGCCTGGCGGCGCTGGAGGGTGGGCCGGTGGGGCTCGCCTTCGCCAGCGGCCTGGCGGCGGAGGACACCCTGCTGCGGGCCGTGTGCCAGCCCGGCGACCACGTGGTGATCCCGGACGACGCGTACGGCGGCACGTACCGGCTCTTCGCCCGGGTCGCCCAGCGTTGGGGCCTGGAGTTCAGCCCGGCCAAGGTCTCCGACCCGGATGCGGTCCGGGCGGCCGTGCAGCCCGGCCGCACGAAGATCGTCTGGGTGGAGACGCCGACCAACCCGCTGCTCGGCATCGCCGACATCGCCGCCCTGGCCGCCGTGGCACACGACGCGGGCGCCCTGCTGGTGGTGGACAACACCTTCGCCTCGCCGTACCTGCAGCAGCCGATCGCCTTCGGCGCGGACGTGGTGGTGCACTCCACCACCAAGTACGTCGGCGGGCACTCCGACGTGGTCGGTGGCGCTCTCGTCGTCGCAGACGCCGGGCTCGGCGAGGAGTTGCGCTACCACCAGAACGCAATGGGTGCGATCAACGGCCCGTTCGACGCCTGGCTCACCCTGCGAGGCATCAAGACCCTCGGGGTACGTATGGACCGGCACTGCGACAACGCCGAGCGGCTCGCCGCGTACCTCGACGGTCACGCCAAGGTCGCCCAGGTGCTCTATCCGGGGCTGCCCTCGCACCCCGGTCACGAGGTGGCCGCCAAGCAGATGCGCCGGTTCGGCGGCATGATCTCGTTCCGCGCCGCCGGTGGTGAGGACCACGCCGTGGACATCTGCAACCGGGCCAAGCTCTTCGTGCTCGCCGAGTCGCTGGGTGGTGTGGAATCCCTGATCGAGCACCCGGGTCGGATGACACACGCAAGTGCTGCCGGCTCGCCGCTTGAAGTTCCCGGCGATCTCGTGCGACTGTCTGTCGGCATCGAGACGGTCGACGACCTACTCGCCGATCTGGAGCAGGCGCTGGGCTGACCGCTGGGGGAGGATGGCCGTGCAGGACATCATGGCGACCTGGGTCGGAGCGACCGCAAAGCAGATCGCCCGGGGCGTACGCCGAGGTGACGTCTCGGCGACCCAGGTCGTCGCCGACCACCTCGAGTACATCTCCCGAGCCGACCGTGAGCTGGCCGCGTTCCGCGCCGTTCGCGGCGGTGAGGCGATCACCGAGGCGGAGAAGGTCGACGAGCAGGAGGACCTGGCGAACCTGCCGCTGGCCGGGGTTCCGGTGGCGGTCAAGGAGAACACCCCGGTCGCCGGCCTGCCCACCTGGAACGGGTCGGCCGCCGCCCGCACCGACGTGGCGGAGGCCGACCACGAGGTGGTGCGTCGGCTGCGCGGCGCCGGTGCGGTGATCCTCGGCGTGACCCGGATGCCGGAGCTGGGGCTGTGGGCGCTGACCGACGACGACAGCGCGGTGACCCGTAACCCGTGGGACAGCACGCGTACCCCCGGTGGGTCCTCGGGTGGTGCCGCCGCCGCGGTCGCCGCCGGGCTGGTGCCGATCGCGCACGCCAACGACGGTCTCGGCTCGATCCGGATTCCCGCGGCCTGTTGCGGACTTGTCGGGCTCAAGCCCGGCCGGGGCGTGGTCCCCTGCCAGCTCGGGGCGGACGACTGGTTCGGCCTCACCGAGCACGGCATGCTGACCAGCACTGTCGCCGACGCGGCGGTCGGCTTCTCGGTGCTCGCCGGCCGGCGTCCCGAGAAGCTGGTCCCCCCGCAGCGGCTGCGGGTGGGTGTCTCGCTGCGCTCCCCGGTGCGCGGTGTCGCACCGGACGCGCCCAACCGGGACGCGGTCGCCGCCGCCGGTCGGCTCCTCGCCGCCGCCGGGCACGACACGGTGCCGGCCGATCCGGTCTACCCGACAGCGCTCGGCCTGCAGGGCATCGCCACCTGGTTCGCGGCAGCCGCCACCGACGTCCGGGCCTCCGGTCTGGACCGGCGTGGCCTGCAACGGCGTACCCGGCGGCACGTCGCGCTGGGCGAGTGGGCGCAGCGTCGCGGCTACGTGCGGGAGGCGGACCGGGCCGCCTGGCGGCAACGGTCGGTCGACTTCTTCACCGACCACTCGGTCGACCTGCTGCTCACCCCTGCGCTGGCCGGCGCGCCACCGGAGGCGGCCCGCTGGTCGGAGCGGTCCTGGCGGGCGAACATGACAGCCAACATCCGGTACGCCCCGTACGCCGCACCCTGGAACATCGCCGGCCTGCCGGCGGTCGTCGTGCCGGTCGGCCGCCGCCCGGACGGCCTGCCGGTCGCCGTGCAGCTGGTCGGTCCGCCCGGCTCGGAGCTGCTGCTGCTCGGTGTGGCCGGTCAGTTCGAGATGGCCGCCCCGTGGACGCGCCACGCTCCCGGCTACCCCCGGGTCGGCACGGAGTCGCCGGCAACCGCCTGACCGTCCGACTGTGTGCGCGCTGTCGGGCACTCCGGTGTCGCCGCCGAGGGCTCCGGAGTCGGGTGGCACGATCGGGGCATGACGGAACTGGTCGGTCTCGACGATGTGCGAGCCGCACGGGAGTTGCTCGCCGGCGTCACCCGCACCACCCCACTGGAGCCCTCCCGGCCGCTCAGCGCGGCGCTGGGCGGGCCGACGTGGCTCAAGTGCGAGAACGTGCAGCGCGCCGGCTCGTACAAGGTGCGGGGCGCGTACGTGCGGATCTCCCGGTTGTCGGCGGCGGAGCGGGAGCGCGGCGTGGTCGCGGCGAGCGCGGGCAACCACGCGCAGGGAGTGGCTCTCGCCGCCGGCCTGGTCGGCACGCACGCCACCGTCTTCATGCCGGTCAACGCGCCGCTGCCGAAGGTGGCAGCCACCAAGGGGTACGGCGCGCAGGTCGAATTGGCCGGGAACACCGTCGACGAGTCGCTGGTAGCGGCGCACACGTACGCCGAGCGCACCGGCGCGGTGCTGATCCACCCGTTCGATCACCCCGATGTGATCGCCGGGCAGGGCACTGTGGCGCTGGAGATCCTCGAACAGTGCCCGGAGGTGAAGACGATCATCACCGGGGTGGGTGGCGGTGGTCTGATCTCGGGCATGGCGGTGGCCGCGAAGGCGTTGCGCCCGGACGTCCGGATCATCGGCGTGCAGGCGGCCGGGGCGGCGGCGTTCCCGCCCTCACTGGTAGCCGGGGAACCGGTCCGGCTGCCCGTCTTCTCCACCATCGCCGACGGCATCGCGGTCGGCCGGCCGGGCGAGATCACCTTCAACCACGTGCGCAAGCTGGTCGACGAGATCGTCACGGTCTCCGAGGAGGACATCTCCCGGGCCCTGCTGATGCTGCTGGAGCGGGGCAAGCAGGTGGTCGAGCCGGCCGGGGCGGTGGGTGTGGCCGCCCTGCTGGCCGGCGTGGTCGAGGTGGAGACGCCGGTGGTCGCGGTGCTCTCCGGCGGCAACATCGACCCGTTGCTGATGCTGCGGGTGATCGAGCACGGGTTGGCCGCGGCAGGTCGCTACCTGCGGGTGACCGTCCGCTGTTCGGACCGGCCGGGGCAGCTCGCGTCGCTGCTCAGCCAGATCGCCGAGCACCGGGCCAACGTGGTGGACGTGGAGCACCAGCGGGCCAATCCGCACCTCAGCCTCGGCGAGGTGGAGGTGGCGCTGTCGGTGGAGACCCGGGGCGTCGAGCACTCGGACACCCTGATCAGCGCCCTACGGGCCAGCGGCTACCAGGTGGTCTTCGCGGCCGAGGCGTGACACCGGTGGGTGCCACGCCTCGGATGCGCGGTGTTTCGACAGCGGGTGCCGGAGCCGGTTGAGCCGGCCGGCAGCGGGTGACGCGACCGGCGACGGTCAGCCGGAGAACGGCTCGAAGCTGACCACTGTCACCTTGATGTCGGCGCCGCTGGGCGCCGTGTAGGTGCAGGTCTGCCCGGCCCGACCGCCCAGGATCGCCTTGCCCAGCGCGGACTCGGGGCTGTAGACGGTCAGGTCGGTCGTGGCCGCGATCTCCCGGGAACCGAGCAGGAAGGTCTCGGTGTCGTTGGTGTCGTCGTCGAAGTAGATCGTCACCACCATGCCCGGCGACACCGCATCGGCGGTTGGGGCCTCGCCGACCTTCGCGGTGCGCAGCAGCTCCTGCAGGTAGCGGATGCGACCCTCGGCCTTGCCCTGCTCCTCGCGGGCGGCGTGGTAGCCGCCGTTCTCCCGCAGGTCGCCCTCCTCGCGCCGAGCGTTGATCTCAGCTGCGATCGCCGGACGGTTGGCGATGTGCTCGTCGAGCTCGGCCTGGAGGCGGTCGTACGCGTCCTGGGACAGCCAGGTGGCGGGCGCCTCGTTGCCAGTGGACACAGGCGTTCTCCTCAGATGTGCGTGGCTGGCTGACAGGTGAACTACCAAGTTACCAGTGCGGTACGACACAGCGTGTCGGCCATCACCGCCGGTGTCCGGATCCGACACCGGCGGTAGGCGCCCCGTCAGCCCCGCTCTTTGTGCTGTTCGAGCAGCTCAGGACGGTGGTCGGCAGCGCAGGACCTCACCGATGAACGGCCGCGCGGTGGTGGCCAGGCGGTGCTGCGTCGTGACGTGCCGGTCCCCGGGTTCGGCGGTCACGGTGACCTGTTCGCGGCCGACCTCGGCGCCGGCACGGTCCCGGGCGCGCAGCACACAGACCGCTGACCCACCCGGCGGGACTGTCACCCGAAAGTCGACAAGCACCTGCTTGTCCGTGATGTCGGTGTAGGTGATCACCTGGGCGTCGTAGACCGGGTCGCCGTACTGGCGGTAGAGCCGGACCGAGATCACGGTCAGCGTCGCCACGAGCGCCAACAGCGCCAGCGCGGCCAGCAGCGTACGGCGGCGCTTTCCGCCCGGTGCCCGACGGCGGCCGTAGCGCCCGGCCGGGAATACCGGCGCGCCTGGTGAAATTGTGGCGTGCGTCTCGGTCACCGGCGGGTATCTCCTGGCGTTGTTGTCGGCGGCATCGGCAAGAATGACAGAGCACCATCCTCCCACCCGGTCCAGCGGCAGGAATGGCAGGTCATGCCCGGCGCTGGTGGCCGGTGACAGGGTGCGGTGAGGAAAGATCCCGGCAGGTCAGCCGGTCGAGCCCGGTCGGGTCCACCGTCCGGCACAGACGAGGAGCGCCGAAGTTGGCAGAGCAACTGCGTCTCATGGCCGTGCACGCGCACCCGGACGACGAGTCGAGCAAGGGCGCGGCGACGACGGCGAAATATGTCGCTCAGGGGGTGGACGTCCTGGTCGTGACGTGCACCGGCGGCGAGCGCGGGAGCGTGCTCAACCCCAAGCTCGACCGACCCGACGTGTGGGCCAACATCGGCGAGATCCGGCGTGCCGAGATGGACGCCGCGCGGGCGATCCTCGGCGTCGACCAGGCCTGGCTGGGTTTCGTCGACTCGGGTCTGCCCGAGGGCGATCCGCTGCCGCCCCTGCCCGGGGGCTGTTTCGCCCTCCAGGACGTCGAGGTCGCCGCGGGCCCGCTGGTGCGGCTGATGCGCGAGTTCCGTCCGCACGTGGTGACCACGTACGACGAGGAGGGTGGCTACCCGCACCCGGACCACATCATGTGCCACAAGGTGAGCGTGGCCGCGTTCGAGGCCGCCGGTGACCCGGAGCGTTACCCCGAGCTGGGCGCGCCCTGGCAGCCGCTGAAGCTCTACTACGACATCGGTTTCTCCAAGGGCAAGATCATGGCCTTGCACGAGGGCATGCTGGCCGCCGGTCTGGAGTCGCCCTACGAGGAGTGGCTCAAGCGGTGGGAGGATCGCCCCGACAAGGGCCCGCGGATCACCACCCGGGTCGAGTGCGCCGAATACTTCCCGGTCCGCGATGACGCGCTGCGCGCCCACGCCACCCAGGTCGACCCGGACGGCTTCTGGTTCCACGTGCCGATGGAGCTCCAGCAGCGGGCCTGGCCGACCGAGGATTACGAGCTGGCCCGCTCGATGGTCGACAGCCCACTGCCCGAGTCCGATCTCTTCGCCGGGGTGCGGGAGACGGCGCACGCGCGCTGATTCCCGGCGGGGCTACCCTGGTTACCAACCGCACATCGGAGGAACGCCATGCTGACCGCTGCCCAGGTGCTCGCGGAGAACAACTTCGGGGACACCCGCACGGGTGGTCTGGCCGGGCCGATGGGCCTGTTCCTCATCCTGCTGCTGGCCACCGCGACCATCCTGCTGATCCGCAACATGAACGCTCGGCTGCGCCGCCTGCCGGACCGTTTCCCCCAGCAGTCCGGGCCGACCGACCCGACCAGGGCCGATGCGGCAGTCGTCGATCCGACAGACGGGACCGGGGGGCGTGATTCATCCACGCCCGCTCCCAACGGGCACCAGCAGCACCTGAACGGGTAGTCCGCGCGTGAATCACGCTGAACCGGGTGGTCGCCCCCTGTTGCGGCCACCCGGTTTGGCTTAGCCTTCCGCCGGGGGGACCAAAAGTCTCCGAGCCGTGTGCGGGAGGGGGCGCCGATGACCAGCACAGCACCGGCCGCCCACCGCGACGTCGGTCGGTCGGCTGACGGGGGAGGTCGATGACCTCCGGTTCGGCCGACGACCCGTTCGATCGGCTCGGGGTGCGTGGCACACCGGGCCGGCTGCTCGTGCTCACCGCCGCCGTCACGCTGACCGCCCTGGCCGCCGCCGCGGTCGGGTTGACCCTCCCGGTCCGGCTGCCGGCCGACGATCCTCTCGGCGGTCCGGCCCGCTTCGGCATCGCCGTCGCGGTCCTGGCCCTCGCCCAGCTCGCCCGGCTGCGGTTCCGCTCGGCCGCCGGCATGGTCAGCATCACCTGGGGCGAGGCCGCCCTGATCGTCTGCCTCTACCTGACTCCAGCCGGCTGGCTCCCGTCCGCCACGCTGCTCGGCACCGGGCTGGCCTGGACGTTGCTGTCACTGCACAACGACCGCCGTCCGGCCCTGGAGATCGTCCGGATCGCTGCGTCGCTGGCCGCCGCGTCGGCACTGGCCGTCTCCGTGACCACCGCGCTCGGGCAGCCCCTGCTCTCGCCACCCACCCCGATCCTGGCGCTGGCCGTGATCGCCGGTTCGGTGACGTACCTCCTGGTGACCGCCTGGCTGGGGGGCGTGACGCTGGGTCTGCGGCACGGGTTGCCGATCGGGCCGCCGCTGCTCGCCGCGCTGCGCGGCAAGCTGCTGATGTTCGTCGGCAACGTGGCTGTCGGCCTCGTGGTGGTCGCCCTGCTGGAACTCGACCCACGCTGGTTGCTGTTGCTGCCGCCGCTGCTGTGGCTGTTGCAGCAGACCTACCGTTACCGGCTGCGCTCCGATCAGGAGCGGCGCACCTGGCGTGCCTTCGCCGAGGCCACCGCGGCCCTCAACCAGCTCGACGAGCGGGGCGTGGCGAGTGCGGCGGTCACCGGGGCGCTGACGCTGTTCAACGCCGAACTGGTGGACGTCGACGTGGCCCGGGCCGACGGGCGGTGGCACCGCTACCGGGGCGACGCCGGCGGTCAGCTGGTCGACCGGGAGACCGGCTCACCGGACCAGTCGGAGCCGGACGAGCACGAGCTGAGCCGGGCGCTGTCGGTCGGCGCCACGCCGGTCGGTCGGTTGCGGGTGCGGTTCCCCCGCTCGGCCCCGCCCACGGCCCGGGAACGTGACGCGGTGGCCGCGTTCGGCGACGCCCTCGCCGCCGCGCTGCACGACGCAGCGACCCACCGCGAGCTGCGGCTGGTGACCGCCCGTTCGTCGTACGAGGCGGTGCACGACCCGCTCACCGGGCTCGCCAACCGGGCGGCGATGCTGAGCAAGGGCGACCAGTCGCTGCGACAGCTCAGCCACGACCACCCGGTGGCGTTGCTGCTGCTGGACATCAACCAGTTCAAGGAAGTCAACGACACCCTCGGCCATGCGGCGGGTGACCAGCTGCTGCGACTGACAGCGAACCGACTCAACGCGCTGGTCCGCGCCGGTGACCTGCTCGGTCGACTCGGTGGCGACGAGTTCGCGCTGCTGCTCACTGCGGTGCCGGTGCTCGGCGACCGGACCGCCCCGATGGCCCACGCGTTGCGTCAGGCCCGCGAGATCGCCGAACGGCTGGCCGCACCGACCGAGGTGGCCGGCGTACGGATGTCCATCGAGGTCTCGGTCGGGGTGGTGGTGGCCGCCGCGGGCACCGCGGACCTGACCGAGCTGCTGCGTCGGGCCGACATCGCGATGTACCAGGCCAAGGAGGGCGGCGGCAACGTCGCCGCGTACGACGGCGCGCGTGACGCGGCCAGCACCGACCAGCTCGCCCTGCTGGCCGAGCTGCGTGAGGCGTTGAAGGTCGACGATCAGCTGGTGCTGGCGTTGCAGCCGGCGGTCGACCTGGCCACCGGTGCGCCCACCGGGGTGGAGGCGCTGATCCGTTGGCAGCACCCCCGGCGTGGGTGGCTGAACCCGGCCGACTTCATCCGGCCGGTGGAAAACAGCGAGCAGCTCGGCACCTTCACCCGCTACGTGCTGAACAAGGCGCTCAGTGTGGCCGCCGGTTGGGCCCGGGAGGGGTTGGACGTCCCGATCTCGGTCAACCTGTCGGCGCGCAGCCTGCTCGACCCCCGGTTGCCGGCGGAGATCGCCGAGGCGTTGCGCCGCCACCAGGTGCCGCCGCACCGGCTCGTTCTGGAGATCACCGAGACGGTGGTGATGAGCGAGCTGGAGGTCATCGACGAGGTGCTGGCGACGCTCCGGTCGATGGGCGTGCAGCTCGCTGTCGACGACTTCGGCACCGGCTTCTCGTCGCTGACCTTCCTCACCCGGATCGCGGTGGACGAGTTGAAGGTGGACCGTTCCTTCGTCATCCGGATGGCCGACTCGCCGGAGGCCGCCGCGATCGTCCGGACGACCGTCGGCCTCGCTCATGAGCTGGGGCTGCGGGTGGTCGCCGAAGGGGTGGAGACCGCCGAGCAGCGGATGGCCCTGGCCGAGTTGGGTTGCACCTCCGCGCAGGGCTACCACTTCTTCAAGCCGATGCCGGCGGACAAGATCAGCGCGGTGCTGGGGTCGCTGCGCGACTCGGCGGAGTCGAACGTGTTCCGGCTCCGCGCCGACGGCGCGTCCTGACCGTCCGGGTGGACCCCGCGCGGTCCGCGCCGAGGCTGGCTATGGTCGTCAGGTGAACCGACTTGCCGACGCCACCAGTCCGTACCTGCTCCAGCACAAGGACAACCCGGTCGACTGGTGGCCGTGGTCGGACGAGGCGTTCGCCGAGGCGAAGCGGCGGGACGTTCCGGTGCTCATCTCGGTGGGCTACGCGGCCTGCCACTGGTGCCACGTCATGGCGCACGAGTCGTTCGAGAACGAGCAGGTCGGCGCCCTGATGAACGACAACTTCGTGTCGATCAAGGTGGATCGCGAGGAACGTCCGGACGTGGACGCGGTCTACATGACCGCCACCCAGGCGATGACCGGCCAGGGCGGTTGGCCGATGACCGTCTTCGCCACCCCGGACGGCACTCCGTTCTTCTGCGGCACCTACTTCCCGCGACCCAACTTCGTCCAGTTGCTCCAGTCGGTCGCCACCGCCTGGCGGGAGCAGCGCGAGGCGGTGCTGGGCCAGGGCGCCGCCGTGGTCGAGGCGATCGGTGGCGCGCAGGCCGTGGGCGGCCCCACCGCGCCGCTGGACGCCCCGCTGCTCGACGCGGCGGCCGCAAGGCTGGCCAGCGAGTACGACGCCACGAACGGCGGGTTCGGTGGCGCCCCGAAGTTTCCGCCGCACATGAACCTGCTCTTCCTGCTGCGCCACCACCAGCGCACCGGCGACCCGCGCAGCCTGGAGATCACCCGGCACACGGCCGAGGCGATGGCCCGGGGCGGCATCTACGACCAGCTCGCGGGGGGCTTCGCCCGCTATTCGGTGGACGCGCACTGGACGGTGCCGCACTTCGAGAAGATGCTCTACGACAACGCGCTGCTGCTGCGGGTCTACACCCAGCTGTGGCGACTCACCGGCGACCCGCTGGCCCGCCGGGTGGCCCGGGACACCGCCCGGTTCCTCGCCGACGAGCTGCACCGGCCGGGGCAGGGGTTCGCGTCCGCACTGGACGCCGACACCGAGGGCGTCGAGGGGCTCACCTACGCCTGGACGCCCGCCCAACTCGTGGAGGCGTTGGGCGAGGAGGACGGCCGGTTCGCCGCCGACCTGTTCACCGTCACGGAAGAGGGCACCTTCGAGCACGGCATGAGCGTGCTCAAGCTCGCCCGGGACGTGGACGATGCCGCCCCCGAGGTGCGCGCCCGCTGGCAGCAGGTGGTCGGGCGGCTGCTCGCCGCCCGGGACACCCGCCCCCAGCCGGCCCTCGACGACAAGGTGGTGGCCGCCTGGAACGGTCTGGCGATCACCGCCATCGCCGAGTTCCAGCAGGTCGCCGCCGTGTACGCGTCCCCGCAGGACGAGGACGCCAACCTGATGGACGGCGTCACCATCGTCGCCGACGGGGCGATGCACCAGGCCGCCGAGCACCTCGCCACCGTGCACCTGGTGGACGGCCGGCTGCGCCGGGTCTCCCGGGACGGCAAGGTCGGCGAGCCGGCCGGTGTCCTGGAGGACTACGGCTGTGTTGCCGAGGCCTTCTGCGCGCTGCACCAGCTCACCGGCGAGGGCCGCTGGCTGACCCTGGCCGGCGAGTTGCTGGACACCGCACTGGCGCACTTCGCCGCGCCCGGTGGCGCCTTCTACGACACCGCCGACGACGCGGAGCGGCTCGTCGCCCGGCCGGCCGACCCGACCGACAACGCCACCCCGTCCGGCCGGTCGGCGTTGATCGCCGGGCTGGTGGCGTACTCGGCGCTGACCGGGGAGACGCGCTACCGGGAGGCCGCCGAAGCGGCCCTCGGCACTGTCGCGCCGATCGTCGGCAAGCACCCCCGGTTCACCGGCTACGCGGCCATGGTCGGCGAGGCGTTGCTCTCCGGGCCGTACGAGATCGCAGTGGTCACCGACGATCCGGCCGGCGACCCCCTGGTGGCCGCCGCCCGCCGGCACGCGCCGCCCGGAGCTGTGGTCGTCGCCGGGCGTCCGGACCAGCCGGGTGTGCCGCTGCTCGCCGACCGTCCGCTGGTCGAGGGGCAGTCCGCCGCGTACGTCTGCCGGGGCTTCGTCTGCCAGCGGCCGGTCACCTCGGTCGAGGACCTGGTCGCCGAGCTGGGCTGAGCGTACGGCCACGCCCGGTAGTCGCCCGCGTCGTCCGCCGGGTGGTCCCGCCGGCGCTTCCGAGGCGGGTCGCCAGCCCTCCCGGTGGGCCCGTCGGCGGCCCGGATAGGCTGGCCGCGCTATGGATTCCCGTACCGGTCTGCCAGTTGTCGGCATGGTGGGTGGCGGCCAGTTGGCCCGGATGACCCACCAGGCCGCGATCGCCCTCGGCCAGTCACTGCGTGTGCTCGCGACCGCCCCCGACGACGGCGCGGCGCTGGTCGCCGCCGACGTCCAGTACGGCGACCACACCGACCTGGCCGCGCTGCGCACCTTCGCCAAGGGCTGCGACGTCGTCACCTTCGACCACGAGCACGTGCCCTCCGAGCACATCCGCACGCTGGCGGCCGAAGGGGTGCCCCTCTACCCGCCGGCGGACGCGCTTCTGCACGCCCAGGACAAGCAGGTCATGCGGGAACGCCTGACCGAGCTGGGTGCGCCCAACCCGGCCTGGCGGCCGGTCGGGGAGCCCACCGACCTCGTGGGCTTCGGCGAGCAGGTCGGCTGGCCGGTGGTGCTCAAGGCGGCCCGGGGTGGGTATGACGGCCGGGGCGTCTGGATGGTCGACGACGCCGCCCAGGCGAACGAGTTGGCGACCACGCTGCTCGCCGGCGGCACCCGGCTGATCGTCGAGGAGCGGGTGCCGCTGCGGCGGGAGTTGGCAGTGCAGGTGGCCCGTTCGCCGTTCGGTCAGGTGGCCGCGTACCCGGTGGTCGAGACCGTGCAGCGCGACGGCATCAACGTGGAGGTGCTGGCCCCGGCGCCCGGCCTGGACGAGGAGCTGGCGGTCGCCGCTCAGCAGCTCGCCATCGACCTGGCCACCGCGCTCGGTGTGATCGGCCTGCTGGCCGTGGAGCTGTTCGAGGTGCGCGACGACGCCGGCCGGCCCGCGATCGTGGTCAACGAGCTGGCGATGCGCCCGCACAACTCCGGGCACTGGACCATCGAGGGTGCCCGGACCTCGCAGTTCGAGCAGCACCTGCGGGCCGTGCTGGACTACCCGATGGGTGACACGGCGCTGACCGCCCCGGTGGTGGTGTCGGCGAACGTGCTCGGCGGTGAGCCGGGCGGGATGTCGATCGACGAGCGGTTGCACCACCTCTTCGCCGCCGAGCCGGGTGCCAAGGTGCACCTGTACGGCAAGCAGGTGCGACCTGGCCGCAAGATCGGGCACGTCACGGTGCTCGGTGACGACCTGGACGACCTGCGGGCGCGGGCCGCGCGGGCCGTGCGCTGGCTGCGCGAGGGCCACGAGTGAGTCACGGTTTCGGGAACGAGGAGAGGGCCGCAGTGAGCACGGTTGGCTTGATCATGGGCAGCGACTCGGACTGGCCGACCATGCGGGCCGCGGCCGAGGTGTTGGACGACTTCGGCGTGGCGTACGAGGTCCGGGTGATCTCGGCGCACCGGACTCCGGTCGCAATGATCGAGTACGGGCGCGACGCCGCCGACCGCGGCCTCAAGGTGATCATCGCGGGGGCCGGGGGTGCCGCCGCGCTGCCCGGCATGGTGGCCTCGGTGACGCCGCTGCCGGTGATCGGTGTGCCGGTGCCGCTGAAGCACCTTGACGGCATGGACTCGCTGCTGTCCATCGTGCAGATGCCGGCCGGGATCCCGGTCGCCACCGTGTCGATCGGCAACGCCCGCAACGCCGGCCTGCTCGCCGTACGGATCCTCGGTGCCAGCGACGAGGCCCTGCGCGCCAAGATGACTACCTACCAGCAGGATCTGGAGAAGCTGGTGGCAACCAAGGAAGCCGCCCTCCAGGCCACCCTGCGCTAACCCCCGCACCGCCCGCGCGAGGCAAACGCGTCCCGGCCCGCGAACCCGGCCCACTCACCGCGCCCATTCACCCAGGCCGCAGGGACCCTCCGGTTAGTCATCTCATGCCGCGCAGGGCGGTCTGTAGGCGTTCCTGGGCGCGGCGGCGGCGTTCGTTGCTCGCGCCGAGCACCAGCAGCAGGATGCCCACCGGGATCAGCGCCAGCCACGGGCCCAGGCTGAACAGGGCGTGGATCGCCGTGATCGCGGTGACCGACGCGCCGACGATCACCGGGGCCTGTTGTTGGCTGGACGAGCCGAAGATCAGTACCGCGACCGCGCCGAGCAGCAGCAGCATCTGCCGCATCGTGCTGGACTCGGTGGCCAGCACGATCGCCAGCGTCGGGACGAAGGCCGCGACCAGCGCCGGCCCGTACGCCACCCAGCTGCTCATGTCGGGTCGGTGGCGCAGCTCCAGGACTCCGACGAGGAGTGCCAACACGGCGAACGGCAGCGTGTACGCCTCGGGCAACGCCACGTCGGCGACTCGCATCAGGATCCACCACGCGGTGATCTCACACACCACCACGGCCCAGAACAGGATCCGGCGTTCCACCGGCCGGCGACCGGGTCGGGTCGCCGCCACCCCGAGGACAGCGCCCCAGGCGGCCAGCAGGGCGGCGATGTGGCGGGGCGAGTCGAAGGCGAGGGCCAACGCGATCAGCGCGGCAGCGTACCCGGTCCACTCCACGGTGGAGGCCTCCCGCTGCGCCTCGGGGCGGCGCAGCCGGGGCAGGGTCGCGGCGAGCACCTGCAGGACCGCGCCGACGGCGAGCACCCCGAACGCGGACCAGACCGCCGCCAGCCCGGCGACCAGGCCGGCGGTGAGCACGAAGAGCTGCGCCATGAGTGATGCGAAGAGCCAGCCGAGGATGCGCGCCCGCTGGGTGGTGCCGAACAGCGCCGCCACCGCGCCCACGCCGACCGCGCTGCCGAGGGTGAACAGGGTCATCTGCCGGTCGGCCAGGCTGCCGGCGAGCCCGGCGCTGCCACCGGCCAGACCGATGGCGAACACCAGCACCCGGGCCAGCCGCAGCGACCGGGCCCGCTCGACCAGCGGCGGCGGTGGGGTCAGTGCGAGACCGAGCATCGCGATGGTGAAGACGGAGAGCGCGGCGACGGTGCTGGCGGGCCAGCCCTGACCCAGCGCGATGGGCGCGATCAGCAGCGTGACGGCTGCTCCGGGCAGCACCACCGGCACGGCCCGGGACCGCCGCCCACCGCTGAACCCGGTGGCGGCCAGCGCGGCGGTCGCGGTGAGCAGCAACGCCGTCAGCACGTGGGTCGGGTTCACCACGTCCGACGGTGGGGTGAGCAGCTCCGGCGGTGGGCCCTGCCAGATCCGGGTCAGTGTGCGGTGCGGCTCGACCAGGGCGGTGACCAGCGCGGGTGCGATCGAGGCGAGTGCCAGGGCGGTCGGCAGCGCCGCCGCGGCCAATGCACCCGCGGCCGGGTTGACCCGCCAGCGTCGTCGCTCCGGGTCGTCCGGCAACCGCCGTAGGGCGCCGTCCAGTCGTACCGCCCAGCGCCGGACCGGCTGGGCCGCGCCGGTGGGCGGCACGGTGGCCGCGCGGATCAGCTCGGCCAGTACGCCGAGCAGGGCGGCGGCGGCCGCGTAGACGCCCGCGGCGAGGCCGGTGGGGATGGCGGCCAGGGCGCTGATGGTGGCCCCGCCGACCACCGCCACGCTGACCCAGGGCAGATATTGCGGCACCAGCCGGCGGACCGCGGCCACGGCGGCCAGACCGAGGCTGGTCGCGGCCAGCGCGGCGGTCAGCACCACCTGCGCCGAGTGTTCGAACTCGGCGGACAGTGCCGCCACCGCGCCGGGGAGGGCCAGCAGGGCGGCACCGATCGCCGCGCCACCGATCTGCGCCAGGTGCGGCGGCATCCCCTCGGTTTCGATGTCGACGACCTGTGGATCGGCGAGGACGCGGGCCAGCGCGGCCACCACCACGCCGATCAGCGCGATGCTGCCCAGCGCCAGGGCCGTGGTCCACGGGCGGACCAGGCCGGCTCCGGCGGCGTGCAGCGCGACCACCCCGGCCACGGTGGCCCGGGACAGCCCGGCGCGCGCCTCCTCCGTGGCCACCGCGGCCATGCCGAACACGGTGGCGACCATTCCGCCGACCAGGACCGGCGACCACCAGGCCAGATCGAATGCGGCCGGCGCGCCGATCGTGGCGAGCACCACCGCCACCCCGGACACGTCCCAGCGCCACGGCGGCGGGAGCAGGATGCCGGCGGCGAGGGCCAGCAGCGCCAGCGCGACCGGCGCCTGCCAGGTGGCACCGCCGACGGGGGCGGCCGGCCAGTCGCTCAGATCGCCCCTCCAGATCGGGCCGGGGGTGGCCAGCACGCCGACCCCACCGCGCACCGCCGACCAGCCGGCGAGGACGCCGATCAGGGCACCGCCGACGGTGAGGCCGAGGATCGGACCGCGTCGCCACTCCTCCGGCATGCTGCGGGCGCCCACGGCGACCACCAGGAGCAGGGCGGCGGCCACCGCCAGTTGCCCACCCGGGGCGAGCACCGCCCCGATCCGTACCAGCGTGGCGATCAGGGCGGTGGTGACCGCCGCGGCGGCCAGGTCCGAGCCGTCGAGGGTGAGGTCGGCTCGACGGCCGGCGTCGATCGAGGGGGCCAGGAAGAGAAGCACCGCCGCGACCAGCAGGAGCGCGCCCACCCACGCGTCGGCGACGGTCGCGCCGGGCGCCCCGAACGCGGCGGCGGTGACCATCAGCGCGCCCAGCCCGGTGCCGACCGACAGCGGCGCGGGGATGTGGCGCTGGGAGACCTGCACGACGGCGGCGTAGCCCAGGGTCACGCAGACCGCCAGGAAGCTGGCCGCCAGGATCGGGACGGTCACCTCGCGGAGGCTCGCCGGGGTGGGGGTCGGGTCGCTCGGCATGGTCGCGGCCACGAACGCCGCCACTGCCCCGGGCAGCGCGAACGCGGCGCCACCGGCGGCCCAGGCGGTGACCGTGTCAGAGGCGGCCGAGGCGATCCGGATCCGGGGCGCCAGCGTGACCAGCGTGCCGGCCACGAACAGGGTGATCAGGACCGCGGCGGTGAGGGTGGGGCTGGCCAGGCTGGCACCCGCACCGAACAGGCCGACCACGGCCGCCCCGATGGCGTGCGCCACCGCGGCTCGGTCGGTGCGGGCGGAGAGCCCGATGACCCCGATGCCGATCGCGGTGATCACCATTGGCCAGGGTGCCGTCGCCCAGCCGAGACCGAACGAGGCAGGGACGGCGAGCGCGGTCAGCGCCGCGCCGGCGACCGCGAACTCCCGGCGGATCTCGGTGGGCAGGGCCAGCACCGCCGCGATCGTCAACAGGAACGCGGCACCCGTGAGCTGCCAGGTGGTCGGCCCGACGGCGGCGGCCAACTCGCCCGGGTACCGGCTGAGGTCGGGGTTCCAGGCGGGCAGTGCCGCCCGGACCGGTGCCACCCCGGCGCGTAGCGCGCCGCCGGCGACCACCAGACCACTGACTGTCAGCGCCACCGCGGAGGCCAACTGTGGGCCACGTCGGGCCGCCTCCGGGACCGCGCGCACCGCCAGCCCGGTCACCGTGATGACCGCCGCGATCAGCAGCAGCGCCCGGCCGGGGAGTGCCACCGAGGCGATTCGGCTGAGCGAGCCGATCACCGCCAGGGTGACGATGCCGGCCGCGACGTCCGGCAGTGGCGGGCGACGCAGCACCAACGCGCCGGCCAGCCCGATCATGGCGGCCAGCAGCAGCACCACCCCGGCGCCGGTCGCCGTCGGCACGGTCTGTGCCCGCAGCAGGGCGGTGACCGCGTACGCCAGCGAGACGGCGACCGCCAGGGCGTGCAGCAACCAGGTCAGCTCAAGCAGGCCGGGCACCGGTCGGGTCGGCCGCGGATCAGTGGCGCCCCCGCTGACGTCGATCAGCTCGGCGGCCTCCTCCGGGTCGCCCTCCGGTCGGCTCTCGGCGTCGCGTTGGCGGGGCGCGGACGGCATGCCGGGCGACGGCAGGTCCTGCCGGACGGGGCGTTCGACGGTCACGCCGGAGCGGGCCAGGCCGAGATTGACGAGGGCGACCAGGGCCAGCACCAGCGCCCAGCCGCCCGGGCCGGTGATCTGGTCGTACGCCAGCAGAGGCAGCACCGGCTGCGCGGCGAGCACTGTGGCGAAGCGGGGCGCGCGCAGACCGGTCCAACCGGCGTACCCGAATGCGACCGCGGCGGTGACCGCGAAGATCACCCCGGCGAAGACCGTGCCGGAGCCGCCGCCGGCGCCGATCCGGTCCACCGCCCACAGGGCGTTGCCGGCGAGCGGCACCAGCAGCAGGCCGACCGCGGCGATGGTCTCGGCGGTCGAGGTGAGCCCGCGCCGGGCCAGTGCCGGTGGGGCGAGCAGCATCAGCACGGTGGCCAGGAGCAGGATGCCGAGTCGGGCCAACGCGTCCATCGAGCTGGTGGCCACCGCGGCGAAGACCACCGCGGCGACGCCGAGCAGCAGCGCGCCCAGCCCGAGCGGGATGTTCTGCACCTCGCGCGAGGACGCCTCCGGCGGGTGCTCCGGGTCGTCCGCGTCCAGCCAGGCGGCCCGGGGCGGGGGCGGCGGCGGATCCTCCGGGGCGGACGGAGTGCCCTGGCGGGGCACCCGGGGCGGCGTTCCCATGGTGGCCGTCGGGGGCCGCCGGCCGGGGCGGCGGCGCAGCACCCGGCGCGGCCGGGTGGCCTGCTTGATCCGCTCCTCGCCGGCGTGGGCGAGGATGTCCCGCTGGAAGAGCGCGGCCTGCATCTTGGCGGCGATCTGCCGCTGCTCGCGGGCGATGGCGGCGTCGCGCGCCTTCATCTCCGCGATTGAACGCTCAATGTCGGCCAGGTGCTCGACCCACTGTGGTTGATCTGCCCCACAGTGCGGGCATCGGACGGCCGGCTTGATCTCCCGGCCGCACGAGGAGCATTGAAAGGTCGCCACGACACCCCTCCACCCGCACTGTGGACTCCCACTGTCGCAGCATGCCCAAAGCTGGCGCGGATTTCGACTCTTGTCGGCGGGTCCGGGGCAAACAACGACACCGGCCGGCCACCGAGATGCTCGATGGCCGGCCGGTGGTGCGTCGGTTGGGTCAGGGGCGGCCCATGCCCCGGTACTCCCAGCCCGCCTGGGCCCACAGCGCCGGGTCGAGGCAGTTGCGGCCGTCGACGACCTTGCGACCCTTGACCAACTCGCCGAGGGCGACCGGATCGGCGTTGCGGAAGTCGGCCCACTCGGTGAGGACGCAGACCAGGTCGGCGTCGTTTACCGCCTCGTTGATGCTGCTCTCGTAGGTCAGCTCGGGAACCGCGCGGCGGGCGTTCTCGGTGCCCTGCGGGTCGTACACGTGCACGTCGGCGCCGGCCTTGTGCAGCAGCGCGGCGACGGCGAGCGCCGGGGCGTCGCGGACGTCGTCGGTGTTGGGCTTGAAGGTGGCACCGAGCACGGCGATCCGGGTGCCGGAGAAGTCCGGGCCGGCCGGCCCGGAGCGGCGGCCGAGCAGGTCCGCGGCGAGCTGGAGCACCCGGGTACGCCGGCGCAGGTTGATCAGGTCGACCTCGTGAAGGAAGCGCAGCGCCTCGCCGGCGCCCAGCTCCTGGGCGCGGGCCTGGAAGGCCCGGATGTCCTTGGGCAGGCAGGCGCCTCCGAAGCCGAGGCCGGCCTGGAGGAACCGGTTGCCGATCCGCGGGTCGTAGCCGATCGCGCGGGCCAGCTGGGTGACGTCGCCACCGGAGGCCTCGCAGACCTCGGCCATCGCGTTGATGAAGGAGATCTTGGTGGCCAGGAAGGCGTTCGCGGCGACCTTGACCAGCTCGGCGGTGGAGAAGTCGGTGACCACCAGGGGCACCTCGCGGTCCTCCGTGGCGGCCAGGTCGAACACGCCCTTGTGCGCGGCGTAGAGCATGCCGTTGGCCCACTCGCTCTTGACGCCGACCACGATCCGGTTGGGCCGCAGGACGTCGTCGACGGCGAAGCCCTCCTGGAGGAACTCGGGGCTCCACGCCACCTCGACGTCCAGGTCGTTCGGGGTGTGCTTCCCGACGAGCTGCTCGACCCACTCGGCGGTGCCGACCGGCACGGTGGACTTGCCGACGATCAACGCCTTGCGGGTCAGGTGCTGAGCGAGGCTGGTGACCGACGCCTCGACGTACGACAGGTCGGCGCCCATGCCGTCGGCCCGCTGCGGGGTGCCGACGCAGATGAAGTGCACGTCACCGAACTCGGCGGTCTCGGCGATGTCAGTGCTGAACCGGAGGCGGCCGGCGGCGAGGTTGCGCCGGAGCAGCTCGTCCAGGCCGGGCTCGTGGATCGGCACCTGACCGGCGTTCAGCATCGCGATCTTGTCGGCGTCGACGTCGAACCCGAGAACCTCGTAGCCCAGCTCGGCGTAGCAGATGGCGTACGTCGCACCGAGGTAACCAGTCCCTAGGAACGTCACCCGCGGCCGGGGTGCGCCCGAGGGCGGGGTCACCGCGGCGATGGCGGGGGTCGGCTGGATGGTGGGGTAGGGGATCGTCACGCCTGTCTTCTCCGCTCGCGCTGGCGTCGCGTCGTCGCGTCGCATTCTGCTGCGGCGCCTGGGCGGGGCACCGGAGGGTGGCTCACTGTCTCAATTCTCCATCATCGCTGAGCGCGTTAGGTGCACCGTCCTGCCCATACCTACGCGCCGGTAACATCACCTGAACTGCAGTCGCTAGTCTTCAGTCTGCGCGGTCGGCGGTCAGGAGTCGTCACAGACTGCGCATGATAGTGGTGAAGGGGAGGGCCGAGATGGCCGCAGGGGAGTCGTTCGACGTCTACCGGTTGCCTGAGGAGCACCAGGCGATCCGGGAAGCCGTGCGGGAGGTCTGCGCCGCGAAGGTGGCTCCGCACGCCGCGGAGGCCGACGAGACGGGGGAGTTCCCCAAGGCGTCCTACGACGCGCTGCGAGCGGCCGACTTCCACGCACCGCACATTCCCGAGGAGTACGGCGGCGCGGGCGCGGACGCGCTGGCCACCGCCATCGTGATCGAGGAGGTGGCCCGCGCCTGCGCGTCCTCCTCGCTGATCCCGGCGGTGAACAAACTCGGCACCATGCCGCTGTTGTTGTCCGGTTCCGCCGATCTCAAGACTCGTTACCTGACGCCGGTCGCGGCTGGTGACGCAATGTTCTCGTACTGCCTCTCCGAACCGGAGGCGGGCAGTGACGCGGCCTCGATGACCACCAGGGCGGTACGTGACGGGGATCACTGGGTGCTCAACGGTGTGAAGCGCTGGATCACCAACGCCGGGGTGTCCGAGTTCTACACCGTCTTCGCCGTCACCGACCCGTCCGCCCGGTCCCGGGGCATCTCGGCCTTCGTGGTCGAGAAGTCCGATGCCGGGGTGAGCTTCGGCGCGCCGGAGAAGAAGCTCGGCATCAAGGGCTCGCCCACCCGCGAGGTCTACCTCGACAACGTGCGGATCCCAGCCGACCGGATGATCGGCGCGGAGGGCACCGGCTTCGCGACCGCGATGAAGACCCTGGACCACACCCGGGTCACCATCGCCGCGCAGGCCGTCGGGATCGCGCAGGGCGCGCTCGACTACGCCAAGGGGTACGTGGCCGAGCGTCGCCAGTTCGGCAAGGCCGTCGCCGAGTTCCAGGGGATCCAGTTCATGCTGGCCGACATGGGCATGAAGCTCGAGGCGGCCCGTCAGCTCACGTACGCGGCTGCCGGCAAGTCGGAGCGTGGCGACGCGGATCTCACCTACTTCGGCGCGGCGGCGAAGTGCTTCGCCTCCGACGCCGCCATGGAGATCACCACCGACGCGGTGCAGTTGCTCGGTGGTTACGGCTACACGAGGGACTACCCGGTCGAGCGGATGATGCGGGACGCCAAGATCACTCAGATCTACGAGGGCACCAACCAGGTGCAGCGGATCGTGATGGCCCGGCAGCTATTGCAGGGCTGACCGAGGCGTTTTCCGAACGCCGTGGCACGAGCGTCCGGTGCCGGCAATCGCCGGTGCCGGCGCACGGCATCCCGGCGCTCGGGTAAAGGCGGGGCCGCGACGGACCGGGCCTGATTCGGCGCGTACGCACACTGATCTTCGTCGATGGCCCCGGCGCGCCCGTCCGCCCGAATTCGGGTGTCGATGGCCTGCCGGGTGCCCGGCGTGCGGGTGCCTTCGGGTACGCCGGGCGCCTACCCCCCCGCGCCACGTACGCGTGGTGGCGGGCCCGTGCGGCGAAGAGGTCCCGCGCTCGACGCGACGTCTCGGCCTGACCGGATCCGGCAATCGGACGCAATCGTCGGGCGGCCCACGCCTCGGCTTGTCGGCCCGGATGGTCGACGGCTTCGCGGGAGCTGCGATCCGGCGACGGTGGCGCTCTCTGTCGTGCCTCGCATTGCGCACGTTAACAACCATTACATTGACTGTCGTCCAACCAATCGGATGCTTGGCCAATGGATGATCGGTCGTTCTTTCCGACTGTCGTGTGAAACTCGTCTCCATGTCGGATTCTGACCACGAGTTCCGCGATAAATGATTCTCTCCGTCCGGGCAAGTCATTTTTCCGACGCGCCGCGTCCAGCCTGGACGGTGGCGTCGTCGTTGATCGGTCCGCACGACGCACGGAGTGGGCGGCAATGCCCCTGTCCTGCGCAGTTGCGTTGCCGGCAACGCATTTCGGGCCGATTCCGGTCGTCTCGCCCGACCGCCCGCAGCCCTGCCGACGGAGCGCCGGCGGGCCTGGCGGCGTGCCCGGTCGACCGGCCACCTGCGGAGTATTTGTCATAAATACGTCCCGGTTGGCATGGTGGACTTCAGCGCCAGGCAAGGGTCTTGACACGCTCCGTGTCTGATGGTTTTCTGTGCCTCGCTTGCGTTCACATTCATGAACGCTGTTGGGTCGCAAACTTCGGGGGGGAGCGCGACGTGGGTTCAGCATGGCTTGCCGGAATCCGCTTGACATCGACCGGGTTGTGTCCGCAAAGGGCCCTCGGCTTCGGGTCGGATAGCCGATTAACGTGCAGGTGGCCGGCCTTGGCCGTGATGGAATCCGATAGCGAGACACGCGGCGGTGAAACCCCGCACGTCCTCTGAGTGACGCATAGCAAAAGTCTCCGCAAACGACAGTTGACGACGCCCGACCTGGGGACGCGCGTCCCGACTTCGACGCTGGCAGGTCTGACCGCCGTGGTCCCTGCCTGGCCGCCGTGCCGGTTCAGCGCTTCCCCGTCGGGTCCTGGGACCAGGCGCAGAGTGAGGAAGACGTGAACATTCTCGACAACCCCGACGGATGCTTCTTCGTAGTGGTGAACGACGAGGGGCAGCACTCGCTGTGGCCCGAGTCGCTCAGCCTGCCGGCCGGGTGGACGGTGACCCACGGGCCCGCCGACCGCGCCTCCTGCCTGGACCACGTCACCACCGAGTGGACGGACATGCGGCCGCGCAGCCTCGTGACGCACCTGGAGAGCGCCGCTCGGGAGGTGGCCTGATGACCACCGACGCGAGTGCCAGCCGCCCCGCGCCGCACGGCGCGGGGCTCTCGCCCGGCCGGTCACGCCTCGACTCGATGTCGCCCTCGAAGCGGGCCCTGTTCGAGAAGCGTCTCGGCGGCCGGCGCCCCCGGCCGGCCGAGGCGCTCGCCCGGGTGCCGCGCGGTGGCGACCTGCCCGTCTCCCCGGCACAGCGCCGGCTGTGGTTCATGGACCAGCTCGTCCCCGGCTCGGCGATGTTCAACGTGCCGACCGCCCTACGCCTGACCGGCGCACTCCGGCTCGACGTGCTCACCGACGCGGTGCGCGCCCTCGTCGACAGGCACGAGGCGCTGCGGACCGTGTTCGCGGCGAACGAGGGCGACCCGGTGCAGCGCATCCTGCCCGACATCGAGGTGGACCTCACCCCGCGCCCACTGCCCGTCGACGACGCGGCGGTGCTGGCCGCCGTACGCGACGAGGCGAGTCGTCCGTTCTCCCTCTCCGACGGGCCACTGGCTCGCGCCGCGCTGTTCCGGCAGACCCCCACCGCGCACGTGCTGGTGCTGACCCTGCACCACAGCATCTGCGACGGTTGGTCGGTCAGCCTGCTCATCGATGAGCTGCTGGAGCTGTACCGCGCCGGAGCACAGGACCGGGCTCCCACGCTCGCGCCCCTCACCGTGCAGTACGCGGACTACGCCGCCTGGGAGAGCCGTCCCGACCGGGCCGCCGAGCTGGCCGAGGGCCTCGACTACTGGAAGCGCGCGCTGGCGGGCGCGGTACCCGTCATCGACCTGCCGTTGGACCGTCCCCGCCCGCCCGTGCAGTCCTTCCGGGGCGAGCGGCACCGCTTCGCCCTGCCCGACGGCCTGTGGCAGACGGTGACCCGCCTGGCCCAGGATGAGCGGGCCACACCGTTCATGGTGCTGCTCGCCGGGTTCGCCGCGCTGATGTCGCGGTACGCGGCCCAGGACGAGGTCTCGGTGGTGACCCCGGTGGCGAACCGCCCCCGGGTCGAGCTGGAGACGATGGTCGGCTCCTTCGTCAACTCGATCGTCGTACGGGTCGACACCTCCGGCGCGCCCACCTTCCGGGCCCTGGTGGGACGGGTCCGCGATCTCGTGCAGCAGGGCATGGCGCACGGCGAGGTGCCCTTCGACACTGTGGTGGAGGCGGTCGACCCGGAGCGCGACCTCGGCCACACGCCCCTCGCGCAGGTGATGTTCGCCCTCGTCGAGGACCAGGCGTTGGAGGCCGAGGCGGCGGGGTTGCGGGTCACGGCCGTCGAACACCACCTGCCGATCAGCAAGCACGACCTGACGGTCGAGGTGTGGCCGGACGCCGACGGCCGGCTGCGGGGGGTGGCCGAGTACGCGACCGACATCCTCGACGAGCGCACCGTGGCGCGGATGGCCGCTCACCTCGGCGTTCTGCTGGTCGGTCTGACCGCCGCGCCGGACGCCCCGGTCGGGTTGGCCCGACTCCTGTCCGATGAGGAGACCCGGGCGGCGGTCGTGGACGGCAACCGCACCGAGGAGCCGCTCCTCGGTGACGTGCGCGCGCACGAGCTGTTCGCTCGGCAGGCCGCCCGTACCCCTGACGCGCCCGCGCTCCTGGTCGGTGACCTGACTGTCACGTTCGGAGAGCTGGACCGCCGGGCCGACGCCCTCGCCGCGCGGCTGCGCCGGCACGGGGTGGGACCGGAGACCCGCGTCGGCCTCTTCCTGGACCGTGGTGTCGACCTCGTCACGGCCGTGCTGGCCACCCTCCGGGCCGGCGGCGCGTACGTGCCGCTGGACGTGGGCGAGCCCGCCGAGCGGGTGCGGTTCATGCTCACCGACGCCGAGGTGCGGGTGGTCGTCACCAGCGCGGGCCGGGTCGCGGACCTACCGGACACCGACGTGTCGGTGCTGCTGCCCGACGGCGACGAGGACGCCACCACCGACCTGCCGCCGCTGCCGCGTCCGCACCCGGACAGCGCCTGCTACGTCATCTACACCTCGGGCTCGACGGGGCGACCGAAGGGTGTGGTGGTCACCCACCGCGGCCTGACCAACTACCTGGCGTGGAGCCTGCGGGCGTACCGGGTGGCCGAGGGCGGGGGCGCGCCACTGGTCTCGCCGTTGCGGTTCGACCTGTCGGTGACGACGCTGTTCTGTCCGCTGCTGGCCGGGCGTCCGGTGGTGCTCGTCGCCGACGGCACCGAGCTGGAGACCCTCACCGAGCTGCTCGGCAGCGACCTGGACCTCGGGCTGGTCAAGCTCACCCCGGCCCACCTGGAGGCGCTGGACCGGGCCGTTCCGAGCCGGACCATCGCTGCGGACGGCTATCTGATCGTCGGTGGCGAGTCGCTGCACGGCGCCACCGCCGCCGCCTGGCGACGCCGGGCTCCGGGCCTGCGCATCGTCAACGAGTACGGGCCCACCGAGACCGTCGTCGGTTGCTGCGTGCACGAGGTGCACGACGGCACCGACCTGTCCGGTGTGGTGCCGATCGGTCGTCCGATCGCCAACACGCGGCTCTACGTGCTGGACGGCAACCTGCTGCCGGTGCCGCCCGGCACGGTCGGTGAGCTGTATGTGGCGGGTGCTGGTGTGGCCCGTGGCTACCACGGTCGGCCGGACCTGACCGCCGGGCGCTTCCTGCCCGACCCGTTCGCCCCGACGCCGGGGGAGCGCATGTACCGCACCGGCGACCTCGTCCGGGTGCGACCCGACGGCGAGCTCGACTGCCTGGGCCGGATCGACACCCAGGTGAAGATCCGGGGGTACCGGGTCGAGTTGGCGGAGATCGAGGCCACCCTGACCCGGCTGCGGCAGGTCCGCGAGGCGGTTGTCCTGCTGCGAACCGACCGGCCTGGTGAGGAGCGGTTGGTCGCGTACGTCACAGCGGCCGGGGACTCCGTGGCCTACGACCCGCGTGACGCGCTGCGCGCGGAACTGCCGGACTACATGGTGCCGGAGGTCGTCGTCACGCTCGACGCGCTGCCGTTGGCCGCCAACGGCAAGGTGGACCGGGCGGCCCTGCCCGCGCCCACGGCGGCCGAGCCGGCGCCCACCCTGGCCGCTCCGGAAAGCCGGCTGGAGGAGGCCATCGCCGAGGTCTGGGCCGACGTGCTGGGGCGGCCGGTCGAGTCGATCGGGCGGGACGCGAACTTCCTCGACCTGGGTGGGCACTCCCTGCTCGCGGTCCGGGCCATGGCCCGGCTGCGCAAGAAGCTCGACATCGAGCTGCCGCTGGCGGTGTTCCTGGAGTCCACCTCGCTGGCCGACCTGGGGGCCCGGATCGAGGCGCTCGGCGGGCGGGCCCCCCGGCCCGGTCTCGTCGCCGTCCCGAGAACCGGCCCGGTGCCGTTGTCGCACGCGCAAGGACGCCTGTACTTCCTCAACCGGCTCGCCGAGGACAGCGCGTTCTACAACGTGCCCCTCGCGCTGCGCTTCGACGGTGACCTGCGCGCGGACGCGCTGCGGGTGGCCTTCGGCGCGCTGTGGGCCCGGCACGAGGGCCTGCGCACCCGGTTCCCGTCCGTGGACGGCGAACCGGTGCAGGAGTTCTTGCCCGTCGACGCCGTGGCGTACGCCGAGGTGGACGTGCGGGGCGACGCCGACCCGGAGGGTCGGCTGGCCGCCCTCTTCGACGCCGAGGGGCGCACTCCGTTCGACCTGGCCGCCGGGCCGCTGCTGCGCGGCACCCTGGTGCGGGTACGCCCCGACTCGCACGTGCTGCTGCTGACGCTGCACCACACCGTCTCCGACGGCTGGTCCCTGAACATCGTGTTGAACGACCTGGTGACGCTCTACCGGGAGATCGCCCAGGGGCAGCCGTCGTCGTTGCCCGAGCTGACACACACCTATGTGGACTACACGTTCTGGCAGCGGTCCTGGCTGACCGGCGCCGAGCTGGACGACCAGCTCGACTGGTGGAAGCGGCAGCTCGACGGCGTACCCACGCTGGACCTGCCGACCGATCGGCCGCGACCGGCGGTGCAGACCTTCCGCGGAGCGCGCCACGACATCAGCTGGTCGGCCGAGCGATCCCGGGCGGTGGCCGACCTGGCCCGGCGGGAGAAGGTCTCCCTGTTCATGGCGTTGCTGGCCGGCTTCGACGTGCTCATGGCCCAGCTCAGTGGCCAACGGGACATCACCGTCGGTACGCCCGTCGCCAACCGCACCAGCACCGAGTTGGAGAAGCTCGTCGGGTTCTTCGCCAACACCCTGGCGCTGCGGGTCGACCTCTCCGGCGACCCCACCTTCCGCGAGGTGCTGCGGCGGGTCCGCAGCACGGCGCACGGCGCGTACGCCCACCAGGACGTCCCCTTCGAGATGGTCGTCGACGCGGTGGCGCCCACCCGCAGCCTCAGCCACTCACCGCTGTTCCAGGTGCGCTTCGCGTTGCAGAACGCCCCGGGCGGCCTGCCCGACCCGGGCCCCGGCCTCACCCTCACGTCGATCGACAACGAGCAGTGCACCGCCCGCTTCGACCTGCTGATCGACCTCTGGGAGAACGGGGACGGCATCGAAGGGCACGCCGAGTACAGCACCGACCTGTTCGACGCGGGCACCGTCGAGGCGATGATGAGCCGCCTCGGGGTGCTGATGGACCGGTTGGTCGGTGACCCCGACCAGCGCGTCTTCGACGTGGATCCCCTCCTGCCGGGTGAGCGGGAGCGTCTCGATGCGCTCGCGCACGGTCCGGCGCTGCCGGTTGGCGCCGCGCACCGCACGCTCACTGCCCGGGTGGGCGAGCAGGCGCGATGCCGACCCGACGCTCCGGCGGTCACCAGCGGCGAGACGACCCTCTCCTACGGCGACCTGCACCGTCGCAGCGGTGACCTGGCCCGGGTGCTCGCCGAACGCGGCGCGGGCCCGGGAACGACGATCGCCCTGCACCTCGACCGGGGCGTCGACGTCGTCGTGGCTGCGTTGGCGGTCCTGGAAACGGGTGCCGCGTACGTGCCGCTGGACCCCGCGTACCCCGCGCAGCGGTTGGCCGCGATCGTGGCGGACGCCCGGCCGACGATGACGCTCACCACGCGCGACCTGGCGGGTCGTACGCCTCAGGGTGCGGGCGAGGTGGTGACGATCGAGGACCTGCCGGCCCCGGTGGGCCCCCGGCCGACACCGGCGCTGCGACCGGAGCACCCGGCCTACGTGGTCTACACCTCCGGCACCAAGGGGCTCCCCAAGGGTGTGGTGGTGACCCACGGCGGACTGTCCGCGTACCTGGAGGGGCTGCCGGCCGCGCTGGCCCTGCCCGACGAGCCGGTGTTTCTGCACACCGCGTCGTTCGCGTTCTCGTCGTCGGTGCGGCAGTTCGCCGTTCCGCTGGCGCTGGGCGGCCACGTGGTCGTCGCCGGGCGCGCGCACCTGGCCGACCCGTTGGCGCTGCTCACCTTCGTCACCGCGCACGGCGTGCAGGTGCTGGACCTGGTGCCGTCGTACCTGCGGGTCCTGCTGCCGGCGCTCACCTCGCCCGGCGGGTGGCGGCCACGGGTGGTGCTCACCGCCAGCGAGCCGCTGCGCTACGAACTTCCCGAGGCCATCCGCAATGCGCCGGGGACCGCGCCCCGGCTGGTCAACATGTACGGCCAGACCGAGACGACGGGCATCGTCGCCGTGGCGGAGGTCCGCATCGACCGGGCGGGCCGCGAGGCGGTGGTGCCGCTCGGTCGGCCGATCCCGGGCGCACGGCTGTACGTACTCGACGAGAGGCTGCGGCCGGTGCCGACCGGCCTGCCCGGCGAGATCGTCGTCGGTGGTGCGGGCCTGGCCCGCGGCTACCTGGGGGACGCCGCGTTGACCGCCGAGCGGTTCGTGCCCGATCCGCTGGGCGCGCCGGGCGACCGGCTGTACCGCACCGGTGACCGGGGGCGGCTGCTGCCGGACGGCACCGTGGAGTTCCTGGGCCGGATCGGCGACCAGGTCAAGATCCGGGGTCACCGGGTCGAGCCGGACGAGGTCGCCTCGGCGCTGTCCGCCCTGGACGGCGTGGGCGAGTGCGTGGTGCTCTGCGACGACGACGGGGCGGACGACCGGCGGTTGGTGGCCCACGTGGCGCTGCGGCCGGGTGCCGCGCTCTCCACTGACGACCTGCGCGCGGCGCTGCGGGAGCGGCTGCCGGATTACATGGTGCCGACGGTGGCGCTCGTCGACCGCCTGCCCCGGCTGCCCAACGGGAAGGTCGACCGGGCCGCGTTGACGGCACCGACCCCCACCGTGGCTCCGGCCACCGCCGCTGCCACCGCCACCGAGGAGACCCGGCGTGGACCGGTGGAGGGGATCCTGACCGGGATCTGGCGGGAGGTGCTGCGGGTGCGGTCGGTGGGTCCGGAGGACAACTTCTTCGCCCTGGGTGGGGACTCGCTGCACGTGATCCGGGTGGTGGACCGGGCCCGTAAGGCGGGTGTGGTGATCACGCCCGCGCAGTTCATCGCGTACCCGACCATCGCCGCGCTCGCCTCGGTCGCGACCGACGCGCAGACACCGGCCGACAAGGCGCGGGAGGTCCTGGCCGGGATCTGGCGGGAGGTGCTGCGGGTGCCGTCGGTGGGTCCGGAGGACAACTTCTTCGCCCTGGGTGGGGACTCGCTGCACGTGATCCGGGTGGTGGACCGGGCCCGTAAGGCGGGTGTGGTGATCACCCCTGCGCAGTTCATCGCGCACCCCACCATCGGCGGCCTCGCGTCCGTGGCCGGTGGGTCGACGACCGCCGGTGCGGGTGGTGACGGAAGCCGGCGTACGGACCCCGGTGTGGTGCCGCTCGTCGCGTCGCACGTGGCCTTCGCCGAGCGGAACTTCGCCGACCCGCACAAGTACACGCACATCTTCATGTTCGAGGCGATGCGGTCACTCGACCCGGCGCTGCTGGAGCGGGCCGTGGCGGCGGTGATCACCCATCACGACTCGCTGCGGATCAGCTTCCCCCGGGCCGGGGGCCGGTTGTCGGTCCGGGTCAACGAGCTGTACCAGCCCACGCCGTTCACCAGCGTGGACCTGTCCGCCCTCGACCCGGCGGACCAGGAGGTCGCCTTCCGGCGCCTCGATCGCACCCTGCACCGCAAGCTCGACATCGAGAATGGGCCGCTGCTCCAGGTCGCCCTGGTCCGCTTCGGGGCCGACCGTCCCGAGCTGCTCGTGGTGATCGTCCACCACCAGTTGATGGACAACAGCTCCTGGGACGTCCTGATGGCGGATCTCCAGACCGCGTACCAGGCGGTGGAGGCCGGCGAGGAGCCGCGCCTGCCGCTGCCGACGGCGTCGTTCGCCGAATGGTCCCGCAACCTGGACGCGCTCGCCCGTGGCACGGAGTTGACCGAGGACATCGCGTACTGGACGGCGCTGGCCAAGGAACCTGTCCCGACCTGGCCGCTGGACCACCCCGACGGAGACGACTGCATGTCGTCGGAGGAGACGGTGGTGGTCGGACTCGACGCGGAGGAAACCGCCGCGCTGCGCCGGCTGGTGCCGCAGGAGTACGGCCTGAGCCTCAACGACGCGCTGCTGGCCGCCACCCTCCAGGGCTTCACCGACTGGTCCGGTCAGTCGTCGATCCTGGTCGACCTCGTCGCCCGGGGTCGGGAGATGGGCGGTCAGGACCTCGACCTGTCCCGTGCCATCGGCCGGTTCTCGATGACCTCACCCCGGCTCGTCCGCCGACCCGAGAAGCCCGGCCCGAGGGCGCTGCTGGAGTCGGTCCGCGAACAGATCGAGGCGGTGCCCCGGCGCGGCCTCGCCTTCGGCCTGCTGCGCTACCTGGGCGGGCATCCGGAGGTGGCGGACGCGCTCGCCCCGCTCGGCAAGCCGGACATCCTGCTCAACAACTGGGGCGAGTTCGCCCACGAGCCCGAGGAGTCGCCGCTGCTCGGGCCGGCCATGGACGACTCCTGGCCGATGCCGCAGCTGCAACGCATGCACCGGCTCCAGGTGTTCGCGCGGTTCGCCGACGGTGAGCTCAGCCTGCACCTGAAGTACAGCAGCAACCTCAACAAGCGGAAGAGCATCGAGCGGCTCGCCGCCCTGACCCTGGCCGCCCTCCGGTCGTTCGTCCGGCCGGACGCCGACTGACCCGGACCACGACCCGACGTACGCGGAAGGACCTCCGACATGGACCACGTGAAAGAGAGCTGCCTGTTCCCGGAGCGCAACCGGGTGGCCTGCATCGAGGCCACCTCGCCCGGCATCTCGCCGGCGGAATGGGCCACCGAGCACCTCGACCTGATCAACGACCGACTGGACAGCCACGGCGCTGTCCTGCTGCGCGGGTTCGACGCCCCGGACGCGCCGGCCTTCTCCGCCTTCGTCAAGGTCTTCGGCGAGGAGATGGCCGAGTACACCTACCGGTCCACGCCGCGCAGCAAGGTCGGCGACGTGTACACCTCGACCGAGTACCCGGCCAGCGAGGTCATCCCGCTGCACAACGAGATGGCGTACACCAGCGTGTGGCCCCGGCGGTTGTTCTTCTACTCGAACATCCCGGCCCAGACCGGCGGGGAGACCCCGCTCGCCGACAGCCACGCCGTCTGGCAGCGCATCCCCGCCGAGGTGCGCGAGCGCTTCGAGCGGCACGGTGTGCGGTACGTGCGCAACTACCGGGTCGGTCTCGGGGTGTCCTGGCAGGAGACGTTCCCCGGGATGGACCGGGAGGCCGTGCAGGAGTTTTGCCGCGAGCGGGGCATCACCTACGAGTGGTTCGACGACGGCGCGCTGCGGACCACCGAGACCTGCCAGGCCGTCACCGTGCACCCGGTGTCCGGGCGGACGGTCTGGATGAACCAGGCCCACCTGTTCCACGTCTCCAACCTGCCCGAGGCAACCCGGGAGGCGCTGCTGGAACTGCTGGCCGAGGAGGACCTGCCGCGTAACGCGTACCTCGGCGACGGCAGCCCGATCACCGACGCCGACCTCGCGGCCATCCGCGCCGCGTTCGACGCGGAGTCCCTGGCCTTCCCCTGGCAGCAGGGTGACCTGCTGGTTGTCGACAACATGGCGATGGCGCACGGCCGGTCCAGCTTCACCGGGCCGCGCAAGACGTTGGTGGCGATGACCGGGTCGTACGGCAGTCGGGAGGCGGCGTGAGCGGGCTCGCCGAGAAGATCGCCTTCCTGGAGTCGCACGGGGTGGCCGAGTTGGCGCACTCGGAGGCCAACCTGCTGGCGCACCTGCGCGGCGTGCACGACCTGCTGGCCCAGTGGGGGGCGCGGCAGGAGCTGTGCGACGCGGGGTTGTTCCACTCGGTGTACGGCACGGAGATCTTCCCGACCGGCGCGATCCCGCACGAGCTGCGGCCCGCTGTGCGGGAGCTGATCGGTGCGGAGGCGGAGACGCTGGCGTACCTGTTCGGCACCGTCACCCGCAGCGCCCTCTTCGACGCCGCCTTCGACGGCCCGCCGTTCCTGCTCGAGGACCGCTCAGGCGGTTGCGTCGGTGTCAGCGCCGGCCAGTACGCCGACCTCGCCGCCCTGACGGTGGCGAACTGGCTGGAGCAACGTCCCCGGTTCGCCGAGTCCAGCAAGTTCAGCCGCGCCCGCGAGTTCGACGCCATGCGCCGCTATCTGCCGGACAGTGTCCGTACCGCCCTGGAGCGCGCCTACGGGTTCGCTCCGCTCGCCCTCGCTGGAAACGAGTAGACGCACCGTGTCGACAACCACCACACCGGTCCGCCCGAGTGCCGAACAGGACGCGGGAGTGCTGTCCCGACTCTTCGTCCAATGGCCCTCGATCCTGGTGAAGGCGTCCCTGCGCCGACCACTGAAGCTGTCGGACAGCCTGACGCCGCCCCGGTACGACCACCTGGAGCGGGTGACCCCGGTCTTCGAGCGTGCCTGGGCCGCCCGGCGGGACCATCCGGACGGGCTGCGGCGGGCCCTCTACCAGACCTACCGTCGACGGTTCTGGTGGGCGGGCCTGATCTTCCTGGCCTACCAGACCTGCGCGACCGTCGGGCCGCTGCTGGTGCGGGAGCTGATCGCCTGGTTCGAGGGCGACGGCCGGGGCCCGGTGGTGGAGGGTCTGCTGATCGCCGCCGGCCTGGCCGGCTTCTACGTGTTGGACGCGTTGAGCCACAAGCACCAGTGGTCCGAGGTGTGGAAGACCGCGCACTCGATCACCGCGCTGCTGCGGACCGAGATTCTGCGCAAGTACCTGCGGATGGATCGCGGTGCCCGACTGGCCCACCCCTCCGGGGAGGTCATCACCCTCGCCTCGTCCGACGCCCGGAGGGTCGGGCGGGTCGCTTTCACGCACATGGCGTGGGCGGTCCCGCTGGGCATCGCCGGCTCCTGCGTGGTCCTCTGGGTGCTGCTGGGCTGGGCGGCGCTGGTGGGCATCGTCATCCTCATCGCCGGTCTGTGGCTGTCGCACGTGGCCAACGAGAGGGTCTTCGCGCTGGTGCCGGCGATCCGGGACGCGAACGGCGTCCGGATCGGGCTGGTCGGCGAGTATCTGGGGGCCATGCGGACGCTGCGCACCCACGGCTGGGAGGACGTCGCCGAGCGGGCTGTCGGCCGGGAACGCGCGACGCTCAACGCGTTGCTGGTCCGCCGGCAGAAGCGGCTCGCCACGCTCTACCTGGTGAACGCCGCCGCGCCGGTGCTGATGGTGATGGCCACCCTGGTCACGTACGCGGCGCTGGGCAACGAACTGAAGGCGGCGGACGTGTTCGCGGCGATCGCCGTGCTGACCGTCCTCCGGTCCCAACTGCCCGAGCTGGTGCGCTACCTGGACATGCGCAACGAGTGGCGGGTGGCGTTCGGGAAGGTGACGACCTTCCTGCGGGCCCCGGACACCGCCGAGGCGTCGACCGACGGCGACGCGCCGGCCGGGGCGGTCGACCTCGACGGCGCGTCGTTCACCTGGCCCGGGGCCGACGCGGACGCCCGGCCGGTCCTGACCGGCGTCGACCTGCGGGTCGCGCCCGGTGAGTTGATCTGCGTGCTGGGTCGGGTCGGCAGCGGCAAGTCCGCGCTGCTCGCGGCGCTGGCCGGGGCGCTGCCGACGGTCGCGGGTACCGCACGGGTCGGCGGCAGCGCCGTCTACCTGCCGCAGCGCCCCTGGATCATGCAGGGCAGCGTCGTCGACAACATCCGCTGCTTCTCGCCCGACGATCCGGACCGGTACGCGGCGGTCGTCCGCGCCACGGCCCTGGAGGCGGACCTGGCGGCGATGCCGGCCCGCGACGGCACGGCCATCGGCGAGCGGGGCGTGAACCTCTCCGGCGGGCAACGGCAGCGCATCGCGTTGGCCCGCGCCGCCTACGAGGACGCCGACGTCTACCTCTTCGACGACCCGACCAGCGCCGTCGACGACGCGGTCGCCGGCACCATCCTGGAGGCGCTGTTCGACGGGGTGCTCGCCGGGCGTACCCGGATCGTTGCCACCCACCGCCTCGACGTGGCCCGGCGGGCCGACCGGGTGGTGGTCCTCGACGGCGGCCGGGTGGTCGCGGCGGGCCGGTTCGCCGACGTCGCCGCGCAGATGCCCGACCTGCTGCCGGCCGTGGCCGCCGAGGCCGCGACGCCGTCCGACCCGGACGGCGCCGGGCTGGACGAGGTGGCCGAGGAGGTGGCCGCCGAGGAGGAGGAGACGGTCCGCGCCGGTCAGGTCGGCTCCGCCACCTACCGCCGTTACCTGCAGGTGCTGACCCCGGGCCTCCTCGCTGTCGTTCTGCTCGGCCTGGCCGTCGGCGGGCAGGCCGTCCTGGGCGGCTCGTCGTTCTGGCTCGGCCACTGGACCGAGCACGCCGGGCAGGACACGCTGTACTACGCGGGGGTGTTCGCCGCCATCGGTCTGTTGGCGCTCGTGCTGGATCGCGGGCTGTTCAGCTTCGCCTTCGCCCGGGGTGTGTCCGCCGGCCAGAACCTGCACGCGTCGATGTTGCACCGGGTCTTCCGGGCCCCGCTGTCGTTCTTCGACCGCAACTCCTCCGGACGTGTTCTGGCGCGGTTCTCCGGTGACATGGAGACCATCGACCTGGAGTTGCCGGAGACCACAATGGACACCCTCCGGGTCGCCGTCGGCCTGGTCGTGCCGTTGGCGGCGCTGGCCTTCACCAGTCCACTGATGCTGGTGGCGGCCCCGCTGCTGCTGGTGGTCTACCTCCGCTGGCAGCGGCTCACCAGGGCCAGCACGGTCGAGGCGTCCCGGCTGTCGAAGCAGGCGAACGAGCCGATGCTCGCGCTGCTCAACGAGGCGGTCGACGGGGTGACCTCGATCGAGGGCCGGAACAGCCGGGTGCGCGGCTACCAGGCTGCGTTCGGTGAGCGGGTCCGCGTCGCGCACCACGCCGACTACACGGTCAACGCGCTGTCGCGGCACTTCAACCTGAAGCTCGACATGCTCGGCGCGGTCGTCCTGCTGACGTACGGGGTGCTGATCGTCGCCGTGGGCGGGATCGGCGCCGGGCTGGCCGGTGTCGGGGTCAGTTTCGTGTACGCGCTGATGGAGGCGCTGGCCATGAGCCTGATGACGGTGCAGATGATGGACCTGTCGCTGGCGAGTTTCGAACGTGTCGACGACTACACCCGGCTGCCGGTCGAGCCGACCGACGGGCGACCGGCCCCGGCCGGCTGGCCCACCGCCGGCGAGGTCCACTTCGAGAACGTCACCCTGCGCTATGCCGAGGGCGGCCCGGCCGCGCTGAACGGCGTGTCGTTCGACGCCCCGGCGGGCAGCAAGATCGGCATCGTCGGCCGGACCGGCAGCGGCAAGTCCAGCCTGTTCACCGCGCTGCTGCGGTTCGTGCCGGCCGAGCAGGGGCGCATCCTCGTCGACGGGGTGGACACCGCCACGCTGCGGCTGGCCGACCTGCGGGCCGCCGTCGAGGTGGTACCGCAGGATCCGGTGCTGCTGCCCGGCACCCTGCGGGACAACATCGACCCGACCGGTGCGTACCCCGACGCGGCGGTCACCGCCGTCCTCACCAAGGTGGGCCTCGCCGACCGGCTGCTCGGCGTGGGCGGTGACGGTCTCGACGCGGCCCTGTCCGCCGACGGCGGGCAGCTCAGCGCCGGTGAACGGCAGCTGCTCTGCCTGGCCCGGGCGTTGCTGCGGGACGCGAAGCTGGTCCTCATCGACGAGGCCACGTCGAGCCTCGACGCCGAGACCGACGCCCGCATCCAGCGGCTGCTGGCGGTGGACCTCGCCGGCGCGACGGTGCTCACCATCGCCCACCGCCGGGAGACCCTGGCCGGCGCCGACCGGGTGGTGACGCTCGACGGTGGGCTGGTGGCCCGGGTGACCGACCGCGATCCGGCCGGGGTGCTGGCCGGGGCGACGAACCCGGTCGGGCAGCGTGCCGGCGAGCCGAGTCTCGGGGAGCCGGTCCAGTGACCGGATCGCGTGCGGTGGCCCAGGAGATGGACGCGCTCGTCCACTGGCGGGCCGGGCTGGCCGGCGTACCCACCCTGGACCTGGTCACCGACCGGGTCCGCCCGGCCCGTCGTCGCCAGCACACCGACCGGGTGACGCTCACCGTCGGCCCGGACACCACCCGACGGCTGCACGCGGTGAGCGCGGCGTTGGGCGTCGCACCCTCCGTGCCGTTGCTCGCCGTGGGGCAGGTGGTGCTGGGCCGGCACGCCGGCACCCGGGACCTGGCCACCGCGACGCCGCTGGACGGCGCCCTGGTGCCGTTGCGCGGCAGGTGGGACGACGACCCGTCGGCCGCCGACCTGTTCGCGCGGGTCGACGCCGGGTTGCGGGCGGCCTCGCCGTACACCGGCGTCCCGCTGCACCGGGTGGCCGAGGCGCTCGGCCTACCCCACGACCCGAGTCGTGCCGCGCTCTGCCCGGTCGTGCTGGGGGTGGGAGCGGCCCCCGCCACCACCGGGGCGGTGCCGCCCGACCTGAGCGTGCTCTGGGACGAGCCGCGGCCCGACGCGGCGTTCGCAGTCCTCGCCTACGACCCGGACCTGTTCGACAGCGCGACGGTGCGCCGGTTCGCCGACCACTACCTGACGTTGCTCGACAACGCCCTGACCGACCCCGAGGCGCCGATCTCCACCCTCGCGCACACGTCGGCGCAGGAGCGCGCGCTGATCGTCCGGTGGGGCACCGGCGGCGGTACGGCAGGTCCGCCGAGTGTGCCGGCGGCGTTCCTCACCCAGGCCGAGGCGACACCGGACGCCGTCGCTCTGGAGTACGACGGCACCACCCTCACGTACGCCGAGGTGCGCGCCCGGGCCGACGCCCTGGCGACGGTCCTGACCGGACACGGGGTCACCCCGGGCAGCGTCGTCGGCCTGGCGATGGGCTCGTCCGCCCAGTTCGTCGTGGCGATGCTCGCGGTGCTCGCCACCGGGGCGGCGTACCTGCCCCTGGACCCGTCCTACCCCGAGGCGCGGCGGGAGTTCATGCTGCGCGACAGCGGGGCGCGGCTGCTGCTCGCCGACGGTCCGGTGGCCGTCGTCGACGACCTGCCGGTGCTGCGGCTCGACCGGCTGGTGCTGCCCTCGGGACGGTCCGCGCCGACGTGGCCGCTGACGTACCCGACGC
Organism: Micromonospora noduli; assembly: GCF_003264475.1. Lineage (NCBI taxonomy): Bacteria > Bacillati > Actinomycetota > Actinomycetes > Micromonosporales > Micromonosporaceae > Micromonospora > Micromonospora noduli. The sequence continues at coordinate 165,143 of NZ_PYAC01000012.1, forward strand.
AGCGGGCCTGCGTCCTGTACACCTCCGGGTCGACAGGGCGGCCGAAGGGGGTCGAGACCACCCACGGCGGGATCGTCCGGCTGGTTCACCGCGCCGACTACTTCCCCGTCGGGCCCGCCGACGCGGTCGCACAGGCGGCCAACGTGTCGTTCGACGCGGCGAGCTTCGAGGTGTGGGGTGCGCTGCTCAACGGCGCGCGCCTGGTGGGCATCCCCAAGGACGACGTGCTCACGCCGTCCCGGCTGGGTCACCGACTCGCCGAGCACGGCGTCACGGTGCTGATGCTCACCACCGCCCTGTTCCACAGGTGCGTGGACGCCGACCCGGCGATGTTCGCCCCGCTGCGCGCCCTCTACTTCGGCGGCGAGCCGGCCGACGCCCGCCGGGTCGCCACGCTGGCCGCCGCCCTGCCGGGGTTGCGCCTCGTCAACGGGTACGGCCCGACCGAGTGCACCACGTTCTCCAGCACCTGGGACGTGACCGATCTGCCCGGCGACGCGGCGCGGACCCCGATCGGTCGACCGATCGGTGGGGAGCTGCTCTACGTCCTCGACGACCACGGCCGGCTGACCGGCATCGGCGCTCCGGGGGAGCTGTTCATCGGCGGCGCCGGTCTCGCGCACGGGTACGTCGGCAGGCCCGACCTGACCGCCGAGCGGTTCGTGCCGAGCCCCTTCGAGCCCGGCGCCCGCGTCTACCGCACGGGTGACGTGGTGCGGTGGCGCGAGGACGGTCAACTGGAGTGCCTGGGCCGGGCCGACCAGCAGGTCAAGATCCGCGGTGTCCGGATCGAGCCGGACGAGATCGCCAGCACCCTCACCACCTGCCCGGGCGTCCGGGCCGCCGCCGTCACGGTGCACGGGGACGGCGACGAACGTCGGCTCGTCGCCTACGTCGTCACGGACGACGCCCCGGTCCCGGCGGGTGAGCTGCGCGCCCACCTCGCGGCCCGGCTGCCCGAGGCGATGGTGCCGACCTGGTACGTGCCGCTGGCGGCGTTGCCGGTCACCCCCAACGGCAAGGTGGACCGCCGAGCGCTGCCCGCGCCGGACGCGCACCACGGCGTCCGGGCCGCCGACGGCGTGCCGCCCAGCGGCCCGATCGAGGAACTTGTCGCACGGACCTGGCAGGACCTGCTCGGCGTGCCGGTGGTGTCCGCCGCCGACGACTTCTTCGCCCTCGGCGGCCACTCGTTGCTCGCGGCGCAGATGATGGCGCGGATCGCCGCCGCCGCCGGCGTGCGGCTGGGCGTCCGCGCCGCCTTCGAGGCGCCCACCGTCGCCGCGCTCGCGGCACGCGTCGCCGACGCCGGCCCGGACGACGCCCGCCCGCCGGTGCCGGCCGCCGGCCCCGGGCCGCACCCCCTGTCGTACGCCCAGCAGCGGCTGTGGTTCCTCGACCAGCTCGACGCTGGTCAGGCGGTCTACTCGGTGCCGCTGGTGCTCACCGTGGACGGCCCGCTCGACGTCGACGCCCTCGACGCCGGCCTGCGGGGGCTGGTGACGCGGCACGCGGCGCTGCGGACCCGGCTGGTGACGATCGACGGCGAGCCCCGGCAGGTAGTGGACGACGAGCCACCGGTCGTCCTCACCGTGGACGACCTGCGCGACCGGGCCGACCGTGACGAGCAGGCCGACGCCCTGCTGCGCCACGCCGCCGCCCGACCCTTCGACCTCGCCACCGGGCCGCTGGCTCGCTGGCATCTGATCCGGCTGACCGACGAGCACGCGATGCTCCTGATGACGTTGCACCACGCGGTCTGTGACGGCTGGTCGATCGGTGTGTTGATCCGTGACCTCGGCGCGTTCTACGCCGCCCGGACCATCGGCACGCCCGCACCGGTCCCGCTCACCGTCGAGTACGTCGACTACACCCTGTGGCAGCGCGCGTTGCTGGCCGGCGACGCGCGGACGACCCAGCTCGCGTACTGGGTGGACCGGCTCGCGGGTGCGACCGCGGCACTGGACCTCCCGACCGACCGTCCCCGCCCGGCCACCGCCCGGCACCGGGGGGAGACGTTCGACGTACGGCTGCCCGCCGCCCTGGTCGAACGCCTCGACGCGGTGGGACGGCGGCACGGCGTCACCCGGTTCATGGTGCTGCTCGCCGTGTTCCAGTTGGTGCTGGGCCGGTACGCGGACGTCCGCGACGTCAGTGTCGGCAGCCCGGTGTCCGGGCGCACCCGCTCCGAGTTCGACGACCTGGTGGGTTTCTTCGTCAACACCGTCGTGCTGCGGACCCGTTGGCAGGACACCGAGACGTTCGTCGACGTGCTGGCCCGGGTGCGGGACGCGGTGCTCGGCGCGTACGAGCACCAGGACGTTCCGTTCGAGCAGGTCGTCGAGGCGGTCCGGCCACCACGCGACCCCAGTCGTACCCCGCTGTTCCAGGTCATGCTGTCGGCACAGAACCTGCCCGAGCGGACCGACGCGGTGCCCGGTCTGTCGGTCGGGGTGACCGAGCCACCCGGCCGGGTGGCGAAGTTCGACCTCACGGTGGCCTGGGACGAGGTGCCCAGCGCCACGGGCGAGCTGCGCGGCACCGTGGAGTACGACGTCGACCTGTTCGACAGGGACACCGCCGAGCGGCTGGCGCACAGTTACCGCACCCTGCTGGAGTCGGCGCTGAGCACCCCGGACGCCCCGGTGTCCACACTGGACCTGCTGCCCGGCCCCGAGCTGGTCCCGCCGGCCGGCGGGGCGACCGACGCGCCGACCGCGTCGACTCTGCACGGCCTGGTCGCCGCCGCCGCGGCGCGCTGGCAGCAGCGCCCGGCGCTGGTGCAGGGCGACCGGCAGGTCAGCCACGCCGAGCTGGACAGCCGCGCCGCCGCGGTGCACGCCCACCTGACCGCCCGGGGCGTACGCCCCGGTGACACCGTCGCCGTCCTGCTGGAGCGCAGCCCTGACTGGCCGGCGGCGCTGCTCGGCATCCTGCGCGCCGGGGCCGCGTACGTGCCACTGGACCCGGCGATCCCGCCGAAGCGGTTGGCGCACATCCTCGCCGACTCGTCGGCGGTGCTGCTGCTCGGCTCCCGCGAGAACCACCCGCCCGCCGCCGACCTGCCGTTCGTCGCGATCGAGGACGCGTTGCTCGCCGCCCCGGCCGCTGCCGGCACGCCGGTGCACCCGTCGGCGCCGGCGTACGTGCTCTACACCTCGGGCACCACCGGGCAACCCAAGGGCGTCCGCGTCAGCCACGGCAACCTGGTGCACACCCTGGAGGCGGTCGCCGGGCACTACGCGCTCACCCCCGCCGACCGGGTGCTCCAGTTCGCCGCGCTCGGCTTCGACGTGGCCGCCGAGGAGCTGTTCGGGACGCTGATCCGGGGCGGGGCCGTGGTGTTGCCGCCGGCCGGGCCGGTGCCCGGTCTCGACGAGTTCACCGCGCTGGTCCGCCGGGAGCGACTCACAGTGCTCAACCTGCCGGCGTCGTACTGGCACGAGTGGGTGGCGGTGCTGGACCGTCACCCGCCCGCCTCCTGTCCGGACCTGCGGCTCGTCGTGGTCGGCAGCGAGCGGGTCGACGCGGGGCGGCTCGCCCAGTGGCGCGCCACCGCGCCGGAGGTGCGCTGGCTCAACGCGTACGGCCCGACCGAGGCCACCATCACCGCCACCGTGCACGAGCCGGGCGGCGACCGGGAGCCGGTCACCGGCAGCGTCCCGGTGGGGCTGCCGCTGCCGGGCGTGCGGGCGTACGTCCTCGATCGTGGACTGCGGCCGGTGCCGCGCGGGGTCCCGGGGGACCTGTGGCTCGGCGGACCGGGGGTGGCGCAGGGCTACGTCGGGGACCCGGCCCGCACCGCCGTCAGCTTCCTGCCCGACCCGTGGGGCCCGCCCGGCGGCCGCATGTACGGCACCCGGGACCGGGTCCGGCTCGGTGTCGGTGGGGTGCTCGAGTTCCTCGGCCGGGAGGACGGTCAGGTCAAGGTGCGCGGATTCCGGATCGAGTTGGGCGAGATCGAGGCGGCGCTCGGTGCCCACCCAACGGTAGGAGAGGCGGCTGCGGTGCTGCGCGAGGACGTGCCGGGCCGGCCCACGCTGGTCGGTTACGTGACGCCCAGCGACGTGGACGTGGCGCTGCTGCGCGCGCACCTGGCCGACCGGCTGCCCGGGTACATGGTGCCGGCCACGATCGTCACGCTGGACCGGCTGCCACGCAGCGACCGCGGCAAGGTCGACCGGGACGCCCTCGCGCCGCCCGCCGCCCCGACCCCTGCCGGGGCGGGTGTGCCCGGCAGCGAGTTGGAGCGCGCGGTGGCGGCGATCTGGCGCGACGTGCTGGTGGTCGACGAGGTGGGCGTCGACGACAACTTCTTCGACATCGGTGGGCACTCGCTGCTCGTGATGCGGGTGCAGACGCACCTGTCCGAGCGGCTGGGTCGCACGGTGCCGGTGGTGGAGCTGTTCCGCCACCCCACCGTGCGGGCACTCGCCCGGCACCTGGCGTCCGGGGACCGGACGCCGGCGATGTCCGCGGGGCACCACCGCGCCGAGACACGCGCCGCCATCCAACGGGCGCGCACACCGCGACGTCGGCCGGGCCGGCATCACGACAGGGGGGACGCATGATGACCGAGGAACGTACGCTGCCCGACACCGCCATCGCCGTCGTCGGAATGGCGCTCCGGGTTCCCGGGGCCGCCACCCTCGACGCCTTCTGGAGCAACCTGCGCGACGGGGTCGAATCTCTCACCACCCTCGACGACGCCGACCTGATCGCCGACGGCGTCGCACCCGAGGAGTTCAACCACCCCGACTACGTCCGTGCCCTCGGCGTCCTCGACGACCCGGCCGGCTTCGACGCCCGCTTCTTCGGGTTCTCGGCCCGTGAGGCGCAGCTGCTCGACCCGCAGCACCGGATCTTCCTGGAGTGCGCCTGGGAGGCGTTGGAGCACGCCGGTCACCCGTTCGACTCCACGACACCCGTGACAGGTGTCTACGCCGGGGTGGGGGAGAGCTCCTACCTGCTGCACAATCTGCTGCCCAACGCGGACCTGGTGGCCCGGGTCGGGGCGTTCCAGACCTCCATCGGCAACGACAAGGACTTCCTGCCGACCCGGGTGTCGTACAAGGTCAACCTGCGGGGCCCCAGCATCAGCGTGCAGACCGGCTGCTCCACCTCCCTGGTCGCCGTGCACATGGCCGCGCAGGCGCTGCTGGCCGGCGAGTGCGACGTCGCGCTGGCCGGCGGCGCGACGGTCATCGCCCGCCGCCGTGGCTACCGGCACACCCAGGGCGGCATCCTCTCCGCCGACGGCCACTGCCGGGCGTTCGACGCCGAGGCGACCGGCGCGGTGGCCGGCAGCGGCGCCGGCGTCGTCGTGCTCAAGCGGCTCGCCGACGCGATGACGGACGGCGACCTGGTACACGCCGTGATCCGGGGCTCGGCCGTGAACAACGACGGCGACCGCAAGGTCGGCTTCACCGCCCCGAGCGTGGACGGGCAGGCCGACGTCATCGCCGAGGCGCTCGCCGTCGCCGGGGTCGACCCCGGCACGATCGGTTACGTCGAGGCGCACGGCACCGGCACCCCGCTCGGTGACCCGATCGAGGTGGCCGCGTTGACGAGTGCCTTCGGTGATCTGCCGCCGGGCCGCATCGGGCTCGGCTCGGTCAAGACGAACGTCGGGCACCTCGACACCGCCGCCGGGGTCGTCGGTCTGATCAAGACGGTGCTGGCACTGCGGGCCGGCGAGATCCCACCGTCGCTGCACTTCCGCACCGCCAACCCCGAGCTGGCTCTGGACGCGAGTCCCTTCCACGTCGTCGCGGCCCGCACCCCATGGCCCGGCGGGGTGCGCCGTGCCGGGGTCAGCTCGTTCGGCATCGGCGGCACCAACGCGCACGTCGTCGTGGAGGAGGCCCCGACCCGCGCGGCAGGCCAGGAGAGCCGCCGGCGGCACCTGCTGCCCCTGTCCGCCGCCACACCCACCGCCCTCGACACGGCTGCCGACCGACTCGCCGCGCACCTGAGCGCCCACCCGGACACGCCGCTGGCCGAGGTGGCGTACACCCTGCAACGCGGCCGGCGGACCCTGCCGTACCGCCGGACGGTCGTCGGCGGCAGCCCCACCGAGGTGGTCGAGGCGTTGCGGCGACCGGCGGCCCGGTCGGCCGAGACCGCCACCGACCGCGCGGTGCTGTTCACCTTCCCCGGTCAGGGCGCGCAGCGCACCGGCATGGCGCACGCCCTCTACGTCGCTGAGCCGGTGTTCCGCTCCGAGGTGGACCGGGCCGCGGACCTCCTGACGCCGTTGCTCGACACGGACATCCGGGACCTGCTGTTCCCCGCCGACGACCAGCGGGAGACCGCTGCGGAACAGCTCCGGCAGACCCGGTACGCGCAGCCGGCGCTGTTCGTCGTCGAGTACGCGCTGGCGAAGCTCTGGGCGCACTGGGGCGTACGACCGGCGGGGCTGCTCGGGCACAGTGTGGGTGAGCTGGTGGCCGCCTGCCTGGCCGGGGTGTTCGCGCTGCCCGACGCGGTGCGCCTGGTCGCGGCACGCGGTCGGCTCATGCAGGCGGCGGAGCCGGGCGTGATGCTCGCGGTGCCGCTGGCCGAGGCCGAGCTGCTGCCGCTGCTCGACGATGTGCTGGACCTCGCCGCCGTCAACGGCCCCCGGCAGTGCACCGTCTCCGGGCCGCCCGAGGCCGTGGCGGCTCTCGAGGCCCGGCTGCGCGAGCGGGGGGTGGCCTCGACCCGGCTGGCCACCTCGCACGCGTTCCACTCCCGGGCCATGGCCGCCGCCGGGTCGGCGTTCGAGGCGGAGGTGACCCAGGTGCCGCGCTCGGCGCCGGAGATCCCCTTCGTGTCGAACGTGACAGGTGCCTGGATCACCGCCGAGTCGGCCACCAGCCCCGCGTACTGGTCCCGGCAACTGCGGTCGACCGTCCGCTTCGGCGACGGCCTGGCGGCGCTGCGCGACGCTGACGCCGACGCCGTGGTGCTGGAGATCGGCCCCGGGCGGGTGTTGACCCGCCTCGCCGGTGGGTCGGCCGCCCGCGCGGTGGCGTCGCTGCCGTCGGCCGGTCGGGACGCCGACGCCGAGACGGAGCTCCTCGCCGCCGCCGGTGCGCTGTGGCGGATGGGCGTCGCGATCGGGTGGGAGGCGCTGCACGGTGACGTGCCGCCCCGGCGGACCGTCCTGCCGGCCTACCCGTTCGAGCGGGAACGCTGCTGGGTCGATCCTCCCCGCGACGCGGTGACGAGCCGGGCGGGTGCCGACGGGCTCGTCGTGCGCGGCTACCGCCGGGCCGGCGGTGCCGGGCCGGCGACCACCGGGACCGGTGCCTGGCTGGCCTTCGACGCCGGTCTGCCGGACGGCGTCGTCGACGAGCTACGCGCGGCGGGGAGCCGGATGGTCGCCGCTGACCTCGATCCGGCGACCGGCGCGCTCCGCACGTCGCTGTCGCCGCAGGAGCGGATCAGCGGGGTGCTGCTGGCGGTTCCACAGGGCGACCCGGCACCTACGCTCGCGGCCCTTGGTGACGCGCTCACCAGGCGCGGCGACGAGTACGCCCGGGTGGTCGTCGTCACCGACGGCGCGCTCGACGTGACCGGCACCGAGACGCTGGTGCCGCCGCGCGGCGTGCTCGCCGGTTGGGCGACCGGCGGCGCGCCCGGCACCCGGACGCTGCTCGACGTGCTCCCGGCCACGACGCCGGTTGCCGCCCGCCGCCTCGCCGCCTCGGTGGTGCGGGAGGTCAGGTGCGCGCACCCCGAGCCGGTGGTGGCCCTGCGTGGCGGGCACCGCTTTCTGCCGCACGTCACCGCAGCTCCGGCTGCCGCCCCCGAGCGGCACACCGGCGCCCGATACCAGCTCGCCGGCGACACGGTGGTCGGTGCCGCGTTCCGGCGGGCCCTCACCACAGCCGGTGCGAGCGTCGACGACCCGGGGGTTGCCGGTCAGCCCGGTCCGGTGACCGTGCTGGTGCCGGTGGACGTCCGCACGTCCGCCGACGAGGCCCTGGCCACGCTGGCCGCCGTGGGCGTCGGCGCGCGGGAGCCGGTCACCGCCGTCGAGGTGCACCTGCTCGGCGGTACGCCGGACAACCCGCTCGCCGGCCGCCTCGTCGCGCAGGCGGCGGCGCTGGGCCGGGAGTCCGACGCGGAGTGGGTGACCTACGGGTGGCCGGTGGCGGACCTGTCGGCCGTCGAACGGACAGCCGCCCGGGTGGTGGGCGCGGCGGCCTCCACCGGGCACGTGTTGGTCACCGTGCTCGACGAGACCGAGGGCGGCGCGGCGGAGGACCCAGCCGAGGTCCACGCGGTCGAGGACCCCACCGAGCGCGAGGTGGCGGCGATCTTCGCCGACCTGCTCGGCGAACGGGACGTCGCGCCCACCGTCGGCTTCTTCGAGCTGGGTGGGCACTCCCTGCTCGCCGCTCAGCTCGTCGCCCAGGTCGGCCGGGTGTGCGAGGCGGACGTCCCGCTGCGCGCCTTCGTCGCCGACCCGACGGTCCGTGGTCTCGCCGCGGCGGTACGCGCGGCCCGCGCCGAGGCCGGTGTCAGCGGCCCCGAGCCGTTGCCGGCAGTCGTGCCGGACCCGGCGTCGGCGCACCTGCCGTTCCCGCTGACCGATGTGCAGCAGGCGTACTGGATCGGCCGCACCGGCGTGTTCGAGCTGGGCAACGTCGGCATGCACGGCTACGAGGAGTTCGACGTCCCCGAGCTGGACGTGGCGCGGTTGCAGCGGGCGCTGCGCCGGCTGATCCGGCGGCACGGGTCGCTGCGTACCGTCGTGCTGCCGCACGGCGAGCAGCAGGTCCTCGACGAGGTACCGGACTACGTCGTCGTCACCGAGGACGTGCGGGGTCGCCCGGCCGCCGAGGTGAACGCGAGCTTCGAGCGGACCCGCGCCGCCATGTCGCACCAGGTGTTCGTGCCGGACCGGTGGCCGCTGTTCGAACTGCGCGCCACACTGCTCGACGAGGGTCGGGGGCGGGTGCACTACAGCATCGACGGCCTGATCACCGACGCCTGGGCGTCGAGCATCGTGATGCGTGAGTTGACCCTGCTCTACCACGAGCCGGACGCGACCCTGCCCGAGCTGGAGTTGAGCTTCCGCGACTACGTGCTCGCCGCGCGGGCCGCGGAGTCGACCGAGCGGTACCAGCGCGCCGCCGCGTACTGGCAGGAGCGGGTGCCGACGCTGGCCCTCGCCCCGGAGTTGCCGCTGGCGGCCGACCCGCACACCATCGCCGCGCCCCGCTTCGCCCGGCTCACCGGGCAGGTGCCGGCGGACGAGTGGGACACCGTCAAGGCCGCCGCGTCCCGGCGCGGCCTCACTCCGACCGCGCTGCTGCTGGCCGCCTACGGCGAGGTGGTCGCCACCTGGTCGAAGAACCAGCGGTTCAGCCTCAACCTGCCCATGGCGCACCGGTTGCCGCTGCACCCGCAGGTCGACGCGATCCTGGGTGACTTCACCTCGGTGACGCTGTTGGAGATCGACGCGGGCGGTGCGGCGTCGTTCGAGAACCGCGCCCGGACGATCCGGGACCAACTCCTCGCCGACCTCGACCACGGACTGTTCAGCGGTGTGCGGGTCGCGCGGGAGCTGAAGCGGGTACGCGGTGACGCCGCCGCCGTCATGCCCGTCGTGTTCACCAGCCTGTTTGAGGGCATCGGCGGGCACCCGCAGATCGGCGAGGTGGTCTACTCCATCTCCCAGACACCGCAGATCTGGATCGACACCCAGGTGTACGAGATGAACGGTGCCCTGGTGCTGGACATCGACGCCGTCGAGGGTCTCTTCCCCGAGGGCATGGTCGCTGCCATGCACGCGGCGACGCTGTCGGTGCTGCACTGGCTCGCCGCCGACGAGGCGCACTGGGCCGACCCGGTGCCGTCGCTGGTGCCCCGCGCGGAGCTCGCCGCCCAGGCGGCGTACAACCGCACGGAGGCGCCGTTGCCGGTGGGCATGCTGCACGAGCCGTTCTTCGCCACCGCCGCCCGGGTGCCCGAGCGCCCGGCCGTGATCACGCCGACCCGGACGCTCACCTACGGCGAGCTGGCGGACCGCGCCCGCACGATCGCCGCCCACCTCGTCGGTTTGCGGGTACGCCCCGACGAGCTCGTCGCGGTGGTGATGGACAAGGGCTGGGAGCAGTGCGCCGCCGTCCTCGGTGTGCTCGCCGCCGGGGCCGCGTACCTGCCGATCGACCCGGACCTGCCGGACGAGCGGGTGCGTTTCCTGCTGACGCACGGCCGGGTGCGTGTGGTGCTGACCCAGGGGCGTCTGGCCGGTCCCGGGGCGCACCGGTTCGGCGACGTCGAGGTGTTGCGGGTGGACGAGCTGCGGGTCCTCCCGGCGGGCGCGCTGCCGGCGATCGACACCACGCCCCACAACCTCGCGTACGTCATCTTCACCTCCGGGTCCACCGGCCTGCCCAAGGGCGTGATGATCGAACACGAGGGTGCGTTGAACACCGTCGTCGACATCAACGAGCGCTTCCGGGTGGGCGAGGACGACCGGGTCCTGGCGCTGTCGTCGCTGAGCTTCGACCTGTCCGTGTACGACGTCTTCGGTCCGCTCGCCGTCGGCGGCGCGGTGGTGCTCCCGGAGGCGGCGGCACACCGTGATCCGGCCGCCTGGCTCGACCTGCTCACCAAGGCCAACGTGACGATCTGGAACTCGGTGCCGGCCCTCATGGAGCTGTTCGTCGAGCACCTCACCGTCCGGGAGGCCACCGGCGGCCTGCGACTGGTCATGCTCAGCGGTGACTGGATCCCGGTCGCCCTGCCGGACCGGATCCGGCAGACGCTCGACGGGCCCGAGGTGGTCAGCCTCGGTGGCGCGACGGAGGCGTCGATCTGGTCCATCCTCTACCCGATCGGGGCGGTCCCGGCGGAGTGGACGAGCATCCCGTACGGGCGGCCCATGGTGAACCAGACCTTTCACGTCCTCGACGACGCGTTGCGACCCCGACCCACCGGGGTTCCCGGGCACCTGCACATCGGTGGTGTCGGCCTGGCCCGCGGCTACCTGCACGACGAGGCGCGGACGACGGCGAGCTTCGTTGCGGACCCGGCCACCGGAACCCGTCTGTACCGCACCGGTGACCTCGGCCGGTTCCTGCCGAGCGGGGAGATCGAGTTCCTGGGCCGGGAGGACTTCCAGGTCAAGGTGCAGGGTTACCGCATCGAGCTGGGCGAGATCGAGACCGCCCTCGCCCAGCACCCCGAGGTGCGCGGCGCGGTGGTGGTGGCGCAGGGCGAGCCGCGTGGCGCGAAGCGTCTCGTCGCCTTCGTCGTCCCCCGGGTCGCCGGTTCCGTGCCGACGGACGTGCGCGAGTTCCTCGCGGGCAAGCTGCCGGGGTACATGGTGCCGGCGGCGTTCCACGAGATCGACGAGCTGCCGCTGACCGCCAACGGGAAGGTCGACAGGCGACCACTGGTGGAGTTGGCCGACGCGGTCGAGGCGGACGACGTGCCGTACGTGGCACCCCGCTCCACCCTGGAGGAGACCATCGCCGAGGTCTGGGCCGGCATCCTGCGGGTCGACCGGATCGGCGTGCACGACAACTTCTTCGCCCTCGGCGGAGACTCGTTGCTGGCGATGCGGGCGGTGGTGCACCTGCGCAAGGCGTTCGACGTGCAGGTGCCGATCCGGGTGCTGTTCGACAGCCCCACCCTGGAGGCCGCCGCGTTCGCCATCGAGGACCACCTGCTCAGTGAGCTGGAGGAGATGTCCGACGAGGAGGCCAGCGCCCTGCTGGCCGACGAGCCGACGTACTAGGAGAGCCGTTCCGTGAACCGCCTCACCACCCACCCGCCCGGCCGCGCCCAGGGCTGGCTGGCCGCCGGGCCGCGCCGCCGCGTCACCCCCGCCGTCCGACTGATCTGCCTGCCGTACGCCGGCGGTGGGTCCTCGGCGTACCACGGGTGGCAGGAGCTGCTCGGCGACGACGTCGAGGTCTGCCCCGTCGAGCTGCCCGGTCGGCAGTCCCGCTGGCGTGAGCCGGCGTACACCGGGGTGCGGCAGCTGGTGGAGGCCCTCGCCCCGGCGCTGGCACCCGAGCTGGGGGTGCCCTACGCCCTGTTCGGGCACAGTATGGGGGCGCTGGTCTCCTTTGAGCTGGCCCGCGAACTGCGCCGCCGCGCGGTGCCGCCGCCCCGGGTTCTCTTCGCCGCCGGTGGCCTCGCGCCGACGCTGCGGCGTACGTCGCCGAACATTCACGACCAACCGGACGCGGTGGTCGTCGAACGGCTGCGTGAGCTGGGCGGTCTGGACGAGGAGATCCTGACCGAACCCGAACTGCTCGACCTGCTCCTGCCCGCCATCCGCGCCGACTTCGCGGTCTGCGAGACCTACGAGTACCGGCCGGAGCCGCCGCTGAGCTGCCCGATCGTCGCCTTCGCGGGTGACCGGGACCGGGAGGTGCCGCCGGATCGGGTCGCGCCGTGGCGGGAGCAGACGTCGGCCGGGTCCACCCTGCACGTGCTGCCGGGCGGGCATTTCTTCCCGATGACGGCCCGGGACGCCCTGCTGGGCACCGTCCGGGCCACCCTGGCGGCGGGGAGTTAGACGGAGGGCGGGCCGGTCACCCGGCCCGCCCCGGCGATCAGCGGATCTCGGTGGTGTCCTCGGGGCGCGGTTGGCCGCGCGGTGGGGCGGACCAGGGTGATTCGCCACCCACCCGGCGGGGCAGCGGCTCGGTCGGTGTCGGTTCCGCCGGGTAACCCAGAGTGAGGGGCGCGGCTTCGCGCTCCGCGGGCGCGGGGGCCGGCCAGTCGGTCAGCGTGAAGTCGTCGTTGCGGGGGCCTCCGTCCGACGCGGGGGTGGGTGCCGCGGCCGGTTCGGTCGCCGGGCTCGGCCACTGCCGCCAACGCTGTTGGCTGAAGGTCGCCATCAGCAGCAGCAGGCCGAGCAGGAAGAGCGTGCCGTTCTCCACGGGCAGTCGCAGCGGCAGAGGATCGCCGAACACCTTCCACTCGTGCGGGATCGCGTCCCGCACCGAGAAGGGCGCCACGAACATCCCGATGTACGGGGTGACCAGCAGCGCACCGGCCACCAACGGGCCCAGTGGTGAGAAGCGCAGCGTGCCGAGCAGGCCCAGCAGGACACCGCCGACACCGAGGTACACGGCCGGCTCGATCAGGTTGGCGGTGTTGAACGTGCCGATCTCCACCCAGCGGTCGACCGTCCGGCTCGACCCGTCCTGCCCCAGTGTCACCAGCACCCAGGTGATGGGCGCCACCACCAGCCCGGCGAGGAAGCTCCAGAGATGTCGCATCCGCGCACCGTACCGTTTTCGACATGACTGAGCACCTCTCCGCCGCTCCAACCGGCAAGCCGACGTCGTACTCGCGCGTCACTCTCAGCAAGATCATGACCGCGGTGGACGTCAACCTCTACGGCACCGTGCACGGCGGGGTTCTGATGAAGTTCGTCGACGACGTGGCCGGGGCCGCTGCCGCCCGACACAGCGGCGGGACCGCGGTGACCGCGGCGATCGACGAGATCGTCTTCTCCGAGGCGGTCCGGGTCGGCGATCTGGTGCACGCGCACGCCCAGGTGAACTGGACCGGCCAGACCTCCATGGAGGTGGGCGTGCGGGTGGTCGCCGAACGGTGGGACTCGGCCGAGGACGCACCGGTCCGGGTGGCCACCGCGTACCTGGTGTTCGTCGGCGTGGACGTGGGTGGGGCGCCGCGGGCGGTCCGCCCGGTGCTGCCGGAGACGGCGGAGGACGAGCGCCGGTACAAGGAGGCGGAGATCCGCCGTGCGCACCGATTGGCCCGCCGCCGCGCCATCCAGGCCCACCGCGCCGGCTGACCCACATGAGGTGGCGGGTTGGAGTGTGGGACGGGCACGCGTCGGTTGGCCTACCCGGTGCGCAGAATGGCGCTTCGAGGTAGGGCAAGATGGCGCCACGGCCCAGTCACAGTGTCGTGTCGGGCCAGGGGGAGGGTGGAGCAGTGGGTGACATGCTGTGGACGCCGCCGGCGGACGTACGTGAGCGGTCCCGGATCGGCGCCTACCTGCGCTGGCTGCGGGAGCACCGCGGGTTGGACTTCGCCGACTACGACGCGCTGTGGCGCTGGTCCACCACCGATCTGGACGGGTTCTGGCGCTCGATCTGGGACCACTTCGAGGTGATCGCGCACACCCCGCCGACCGCCACCCTGGCCGAGCGGGGGATGCCCGGCGCCCGTTGGTTCCCCGACGCCACGCTCAACTACGCGGAGAACGTGCTGCGGATGCCGGGGCGGGCCGACGACGACCCGGTGGTGATCTCCCACGGGCAGACCCGCCCGCCTGTCACGTTGACCGCCGGTGAGCTGCGCGAGCAGGTCCGCCGGGTGTCGGCCGGGCTGCGCCGGCTCGGCGTCACCGCCGGTGACCGGGTGGCGGCGTACGCCCCGAACATCGCCGAGACGTACGTCCTGCTGCTGGCCACCGCCAGCCTGGGGGCGATCTTCTCGTCCTGCGCGCCCGAGTTCGGCACCCGCAGCGTCACCGACCGTTGGCAGCAGATCGAACCGACGGTGCTGGTCGCCGTGGACGGCTACCGGTACGGCGACAAGCCGGTGGACCGGCGTGCCGAGGTCGCGGCGATCCGGGCCGCCCTGCCGTCGCTGCGCCACACCGTCAGCATCGGCTACCTCGACCCGACGGGACCCGCCCCCGAGGGCGCGCTGGGCTGGGCCGAGCTGGCCGCACCCACCGACGAGCCGTTGACGTTCACGCCGGTGCCGTTCGACCACCCGCTCTACGTGCTGTACTCCTCGGGCACCACCGGGCTGCCGAAGCCGATCGTGCACGGCCACGGCGGCATCCTGCTGGAGCACCTGAAGATGCTCGCCCTGCACCACGATCTGGGCCCGGCCGACCGGTTCTTCTGGTTCACCACCACCGGCTGGATGATGTGGAACTTCCTGGTCTCCGGCCCGGCGGTGGGGGCGGCCATCGTCCTCTTCGACGGCAACCCCGGGGTCCGGGCGGAGCCCGGCCGGCCGGCTGAGCCTGACCTCGGCGGGCTGTGGCGGCTGGCGGCGGAGACCGGTACGACGTACTTCGGTACCTCCGCGCCGTATCTGCTGGCCTGCCGTAAGGCCGGGTTGGTCCCCCGGGAGGTCGCCGACCTGTCGGCGCTGCGCGGAGTGGGTTCCACCGGTGCGCCACTGCCCGCCGAGGGCTTCCGCTGGGTGTACGAGACCGTCGGCGACCACGTCCAGCTCCAGTCGCTCTCCGGTGGCACCGACGTGTGCACCGGTTTCGTCGGCGGGGTGCCGCTGCTGCCGGTGTACGCCGGTGAGATCGCCTGCCGGGCGTTGGGCGCCAAGGTGGAGGCCCGTTCCGCGGACGGCACGCCGGTCATCGGCGAGCTCGGCGAGCTGGTGATCACCGAACCGATGCCGAGCATGCCGGTGGGCTTCTGGAACGATCCGGACGGCACCCGTTACGCGGAGGCGTACTTCGACGTCTACCCGGGCGTCTGGCGGCACGGTGACTGGATCACCATCAACGAGCGGGGTGGCTGTGTGATCACCGGCCGCTCCGACGCCACCCTCAACCGCGGTGGGGTGCGCCTCGGCACCGCCGAGTTCTACTCGGTAGTGGAAGGGCTCGACGAGGTGCTCGACTCGGTCGTCGTGCACCTGGAGGACGACGAGGGCGGCGCAGGTGAGCTGCTGCTCTTCGTGGTGCTGGCCGAGGGCCTGGAGCTGAACGACCCGATGCGCGCGAAGATCTGCCGTGAACTGCGCACGGCGCTCTCACCCCGGCACGTGCCCGACGAGATCCACCAGGTGCGTTCGGTGCCCCGCACCCTCTCGGCGAAGAAGCTGGAGGTGCCGGTCAAGAAGATCCTCACCGGCACCCCGGTCGACCAGGCGGCGGCCAAGGGTGCCCTGGTCAACCCCGAGTCCCTCACCGCCTTCGCCGCCCTGGCCCAGTCCCGTACGACGTCCTGACCCCTTTCCCCGGCGATCTTGCACTTTCTGTCCCGACTTGAGGGGCATCCCACCCATTTCGACAACCGAAACTGCAAGATCGCCGGGGTGGGGCGGGGTGGAACGGCGGGTGGTTAGGGGAGGGAGTGCGTGACTCTCTCGGTGGCCAGCCTGTCGGCCAGGCGGGCGGGGTCCTGATTGGCGCAGAGGACCACGGTGGCGGCCCGGGTCAGCGGGGCCAGCAGCCAGTCGACCGGGTCGGGGTGCCGGGCGGCGTCGATGAGGACCCGAGCGCCGGGAAGGATGCCCAACTCGGTGGCGCGGGCCTCGGCGCGACCCAGCAGGTGCGCGTCGGTGGGGCCAGGGCCGGATTGCGGCGTGAAGTGGTCACCGTGTGCGCGTACCTCGACGACGTAGTCGGCGAACCCGGGCGGCACCTGCCGAAGCGGGGCGGCGAGCGGGGCCAGCCCGAGGGCGTACCGCTCGTCGGCGGACCAGGACTGCGCCTCGTCGAACTGGTCGACGGCGGCGAAGAGCACCCCCACGTCGCCCGGCGTGTCGACGACGCTCAGCTTGGCCGACCAGCAGGCCAGCAGCACCGCAGCGGTCTGCCAGTGTGGCGGCAGCAGCACGCCGGCCGGGGTGCCCGGCGCGAGGCCGACCTCGTCGACCAGGAGGTTGGCGGTCTTCGCCACCCAGTTCGCCAAGGTGACGCCGGAAAGTTCGGTGCGGTCGCCGGTGGCGTCGTCGTACCAGGTGAGCAGCGGTCGGGTCGGGTCGGTCGCGATCGCGTCGGCGAACACCCGGGCAATGTTGTCGGCCATCGGCGCGAACGATACGCCAGTGCGGGCCGTACTCGATGACGATGACAAGTCGGCGTACCGTCGGGTCGCAGTCAGCGTCGGCCCCGCGCCCCGGCGTAGGCTTTACCCCCGGAGTGTTGTTCCCCACAGCCCGCCAGTACAAGGAGTCGCCCCGTGACCGCCGGTCGCCCGCCCCGCGTGCTCATCGACGCCACGAGTGTCCCCACCGACCGTGGTGGTGTCGGTCGATACGTCGACGGTCTGCTCGGTGCCCTCGGCAAGGTGTGCGGGTCGGGGGTGGAACTGGCGGTGGTCAGTCTCCGCACCGATCTGGAGCGTTACACCCGCATGCTGCCCGGCGCGGAGATCATCCCGGCCCCGGCCGCCGTGGCGCACCGCCCGGCCCGGCTCGCCTGGGAGCAGACCGGCCTGCCGCTGCTCGCCCAGCAGGTGGGCGCAGAGGTGCTGCACTCGCCCTTCTACACCTGCCCGCTGCGGGCCGGGTGTCCGGTCACGGTCACCGTGCACGATGCGACGTTCTTCACCGAGCCGGAGCATTACGACAAGTCGCGCCGCACGTTCTTCCGCAGCGCCATCAAGACCTCGTTGCGCCGCGCCGACCGGGTGATCGTGCCGAGCAAGGCCACCCGGGACGAGCTGATCCGGCTGCTCGACGCCGACCCGACGCGGATCGACGTGGCCTACCACGGCGTCGACCAGGCTGCCTTCCACGCTCCCACCGAGGAGGAGAAGGCCCGGGTACGCGCCCGTCTGGGGCTGGGCAACAGCAGCTACGTCGCCTTCCTCGGCGCCAAGGAGCCCCGCAAGAACGTGCCCAACCTGATCCGTGGGTGGGCGCGGGCCGTGGCTGACCGGGTCGATCCGCCGGCCCTGGTGATCGCCGGTGGGCAGGGGCACGACGAAGACATCGACCGGGCGGTGGCCGAGGTGCCGTCGCACCTGCGTCTGCTGCGCCCCGGCTACCTGCGCTACGCCGACCTGCCGGGTTTCCTCGGCGGTGCCCTGGTCGCCGCGTACCCGTCCTACGGCGAGGGGTTCGGTCTGCCGATCCTGGAGGCGATGGCGTGCGCCGCCCCGGTGCTGACCACGCCCCGGCTCTCGCTGCCCGAGGTGGGCGGCGACGCGGTCGCGTACACCTCCGAGGACCCGGAGCAGATCGGCACCGACCTGGCCGCCCTGCTCGACGACGAGCAGCGGCGGCTCTCGCTGGCGAAGGCGGGGTTCGACCGGGCCAAGGAGTTCACCTGGGAGTCCAGCGCCGAGGTGCACATCGCGGCGTGGAGCCGCGCCCGTTCCTGATCCTCCACGCACTGCGGGTGACCCGTGCCACTTTGGGCAGGTACGTCGGGCATGATGTGCGGATGCTCTATGCGGTCATTCCGGCCGGTGGCAGTGGCACGAGGTTGTGGCCGTTGTCCCGCGCTGGCCATCCCAAGTTCCTCCACCCGCTGACCGGCACCAGCGCCTCGCTGCTGCAGGCGACCGTGGAACGGCTCGCGCCGCTGACCACACCGGATCGGACCCTTGTGGTCACCGGTGCCGCGCACGTCGCGGCGGTGGCACGGCAGCTGACCGTGCTGCCGGAGGAGAACATCCTGGTCGAGCCCTCCCCCCGGGATTCCTGCGCGGCGATCGCGTTGGCCGCCGCGGTGATCGCGACGCGTGACCCGAACGCGGTGATGGGCAGCTTCGCGGCCGACCACCTGATCCGCGACACGGACAGCTGGGTCTGCACGGTCCAGGAGGCGGTCCGCGGGGCCGAGCAGGGCCTGCTGATGACCGTCGGGATCACTCCGACCCGTGCGGAGACCGGCTACGGCTACCTGGAGACCGGCGATCCGACCGAGGGTGTGCCGTGGCGGCAGGTGGCCGAGTTCAAGGAGAAGCCGGCCGCCGAGGTCGCCGAGGCGTACGTCCGTTCGGGCCGGCACCTGTGGAACGCGAGCATGTTCGTGTGGCGGGTGGACGTCTTCCTCGCCGAGCTGGCCCGCCAGCAGCCGGCGCTGCACGCCGGCGTCGCCGCGATCGCCGCCGCCTGGGGCACCCCGGAGCAGGACGACGTCCTGGGCGCGATCTGGCCGACCCTGCCGAAGATCTCCGTCGACTACGCGGTGATGGAGGGCGCGGCCACGGCGGGTCGGGTCGCGACGGTGCCGGGCGACTTCGGCTGGAACGACGTCGGTGACTTCCACACCCTGGGCGATGTGCTGCCGACCGACGACGCCGGCAACGTGGTGCTCGGCACGGAGGCCAAGCCGGGCGTGCTGCTGCGGGACAGCAGCAATCTCGTGGTCGTGCCGCAGTCGGGTCGGTTGGTGGCCGTCCTCGGCCTGCGCGACCTGATCGTGGTGGACACCCCGGACGCGGTGCTGGTCTGCCCGCGCGACCGGGCGCAGGACGTCAAGACCCTGGTCGACGAGCTCAAGGAGCGAGGCGAAGAGGGCTACGTCTGAGGGCGGCCAGGGCCGGTGCGACCAGTTGGACGGTCCCGCCGGCCAGCGGCTCGGGCAGCTGGTCCGGTGGGAACCAGCCCAGCTCCTCGGCCTCGTCGCTGACCTGCTCCACCGCCGAGGGCGGGGCGATCACCGCGAACCGGACATCGTGGTGCGCCGAGCCGCCCTGACACTGCACCTGGTGCACGTCCACGTCGATCGGCACCGGGTCGATGCGCAGGCCGGCGATCCCGGACTCCTCGGTGGCCTCGCGCAGCGCGGCGGCGACCAGGGTCTGGTCGACCGGCTCGCAGTGCCCGCCGAGCTGCACCCAACGCCCGAACTTGACGTGCAGGCAGAGCAGCACCCGGGAGCCGGTGGAGTCCAGCACCAACGCGCTGGCCGTGACGTGCCCGGGCCGGTGCTGCCGGCTCATCGCGACCGGGCCGGCGGCGAGCAGCGCGAGTGTCCGGTCACGCGCGCTGGCCGCGTCCGGGCTGGTGGGCTGCCAGCCCTCCAGCAACGCGGTGGCGTCGGCGTGCAGCGCCTTGTACGTTTCGGGGTCGGTCGTCTGGGCGGTCGGGCCGGTAATCACGGTGTCGGGCACCCAGCCACTGTACGAGCGTGTGCTCCGTACGCTGGCTCGGTGACCCTGCGACTCGTCGAATTCGTGGTGGCCGGTAACGAGGCCAGCGATCTGTTGCCAATACGGTCGGCGGCGCTGCTGCGCGCGTACGGTGCCCGGCGAGGCTTCTGGACGGTGCTGGACGAGGGACCGGTGGAGCGCTGCCTCGCGCTGCTGCTGGAGCGCGACGACG
Organism: Micromonospora noduli; assembly: GCF_003264475.1. Lineage (NCBI taxonomy): Bacteria > Bacillati > Actinomycetota > Actinomycetes > Micromonosporales > Micromonosporaceae > Micromonospora > Micromonospora noduli. The sequence continues at coordinate 185,117 of NZ_PYAC01000012.1, forward strand.
GGGAGTGGACGGCAGTGCACGTGCTGGCGGATGCCGGTGTGGAGAACGGGCGAACCGAGGACGGTGAGGCGCTCGCCCACCACGACGGCTGGGTGTACGTCTTCGGCTCCCACTTCGGCTCGAAGACCGGCCCGCTGCGACCTCGGCGCGCCTTCGTGGCCCGCTTCCGCGAGGACGACGCGGCGGCCGGGCCGGTGCCGGTGCACGTGGTGCGCAACTCGTTTCGACTGCACCGGGCTGTGAACGATGCTCTCGCCGCGTCGCCGTTGACCCTCCTGCCGGCGGGGGAACGGGTGCGGGAACGGTTCATCGTGGAGACGCTGGCCCGGGGGACCATCCGGGAGAAGAGCTGGGTGAGCCGGTTGGCCCCGGACGACCTGCCGTTGAACGTGGAGGCGGCGGCGTTCACCCCGGCCGGGACGGTGCTGCTCGGGCTGCGTTTTCCGGTCACCGACGCCGGTGAGCCGATCCTGGTCGAGGTGGCCGGTGTGCCGGGCATGTTCAGCGCCGAGCGGGCGTGGCCGCGGGCGTTGGGCGCGTACGTGTTGACCGGGGTCACCCCGCCGGGGCAGCTGACCGGCTTCCGCGCGATCACCCCGACTGTGGACGGCGGGTACGCGGCCGTGATCGGCTCGATCGACGCGCTGGGCAAGGGGTCGGTCCTGCTCGACGACCATCCCGGTGGGGGTGAGGTCACCTCCCGGCACGTCCGCTTCCGGCTTGCCGGTGGCGGGGAGGGCGACGGGCGGCGGCTGGTGGGGGAGCAGGTGGCGGACCTGGCCCCGTTCCACCACGTCGAGGGGGTGGCGGAGCTGGACGGACTGTCGTTCTACGTCACGGACGAGGACCATCGGGTCGCGCTCTGGGTCGGCTGAGCCGGCGCGGGAGCGGGATGACCGGACGGCACCTCTGCGGAGCAAGGGCCGCAGACCCTCGTGGTGCCGTCCGATCACCGGGGCCTCCCCGGTCCCGGTGCCCCGGCAGCACGGGCGTCACTGACGCGCGGCGCCGTGTTCGGGCATGGGAAGCATGCCGAACCGGCCCCGGAGGCGTCGAGGTTTTTCAGTCCAGGCTTAAAGATGGAGATTACTGCCGGCCAGGTAGAGTCGAACGGTCATCCGGCATCCCCCTGCCGGCGACACAGGAGCGCTCCATGCTGAAGATCCACTTTTCTGGGGAGGACATCCTCCGGACCCGGGTGGCGCCGGCGGCGGACCCGGTCTGGGAGCTGGTCCTCAGCCTGCACGTGCTGCGCGGCCGCACCCGCGATCCGCTGACGGCCAACTGGCGGCGCAGCGTGGCCCGGGATCTGCGCCAGGACTCCGCCTCCGAGCAGCTCCGCCTGCTCTTCGCGTTGAACCCGCCGCGTGGCTACTTCCCCGACTTCCTCACCCCGTACGCCAGCGTCGAGGGCTTCGAGGCCGGGCTGGACGCGCTCCGCCGTACCCCGACCGAGTTGCTGCACCGGGACCTGAGCGTGCTGGCCGCCGAGAATCAGCTGCCCTCCTCGGCGGCCGCGCTCGCTCGGGGTGAGGTGTCGGCACTGCAGCACCTGGCCGAGTCGATGGAGCAGTACCGGTCGCTGGCGATCAGCCCGTACTGGAGCCGGATCCAGGCCGCGGTCGCGGCGGACCGCACGCGGCGGGCGCGGGCGCTGCTCGACGGCGGCGTCGAGGGCCTGCTCACCAGCCTCCGGCCAGCGATGCGCTGGGAGAGCGGGGTGCTGGAGGTCCGCAGCTACCCGCACAGCCGGGAGCTGCACCTGGACGGCCGAGGGCTGCTGCTGGTGCCGTCGTTCTTCTGCGCGGCCACCCCTGTCGCACTGCTCGACCCGGCGCTGCCACCGGTGCTGGTCTACCCGGTGGACCGGCTGGGGGCGCTGGTCTCCGCCGACGCCAACGCCGCGTCCGGTGCCGCGCGCGAATCACTCGCCGCGCTGCTGGGTCGCACCAGGGCGGCGGTGTTACAGGCCACCGACGAGGGCTGCACCACCGGCGAGGTCGCCCGCCAGCTCAACATCTCACCGGCGGCGGCGAGCCAGCACGCCACTGTGCTGCGCAAAGCTGGTCTGCTGGTCAGCCACCGCGAACGCAACAGCGTGCTGCACACGTTGACCCCGCTGGGCCGGGCCATGCTGGACGCGTGACCCGGCCGTTCGCCGGCACTACAGGCGGAGGACCGCGCTACAGGGCGAGAGCGGCGCTCGCCGGGCTGCCCGGCGGTGGCGGCAACAGTGTCGACCCGACGCCCTGGGCGGCCAGGGCGACACGCAGTCGGTGCAGGTCGGCGCCGAAGCGGACCAGACCCATCGGCTCGACCGGCGTCGGGGCCGAGCCGAGCAGCATGTCGGCGCCGTCCGGCCACCCGGGCATCTCGGCGACCAGGCCGGCGCGTACCTCGGCCTCGTCGACCACTGTGAAGACCGTGCCGGGGGCGACCACCCCGGCGACCGCGTCGATCGCCCGTCGCACCGCGGTCAGGTCTGCCGGTGTCGGGCCGGGACCGTCGGTCAGGGTGGCGGCGTCGGAGAGCCCTGCGGTGCGGGCCTCGGCGGTACCGAGCGAGAACAGGTCCTGTGTCGCATCGCGGATCAGCGCCCGCGCGCCACCGGCATCGTCCGGGTTGGTGGCGGGCAGGTAGCCCCGCACCACCGCGACGGGCACCTGATCGCACTTGCCCTTGATCAGTTCGCCGGCACCGGCCAGCTCGTCCACCACGGCCATCTGGGTCAACTGCAACTCATTGCCGTACGGGTCGACCTCGCCCCGGTGGTCGCGGATGGCCGGCATCCCGGCCACCCCGAGCGCCACGTCGGTGAGCCCGTTGCGCCAGGGCCGGCCCATCGTGTCGCTGATGATCACGGCCAGGTCCAGGTCGTAGCGCTCCCGCAGCGCGTCCCGCAGAGCCCGCGCCGAGGCGTCCGGGTCGACCGGCAGCAGCACCAGTTGGGTCTTGTCCACGTTCGACGCGTCGATCCCGGCCGAGGCCATGACGAAGCCGTGGTGGGTCTGCACGATCCGGGTCGCCCCCCGGCTGGCGACCACCCGGGCGGTCTCACCGGCCAGGACCTCGTCCCGGGCGGCCAGCCGTTCCGGTCCGTCCGCCGGCACGTCGACGAGCCGCCCCTCCGCCTTGGAAACGATCTTGCTGGTCACCACCAGCACGTCGCCGTTGCGCAGCCACGGCGCGGCGGTCGCGATCATCGCGGCCAGGTCGTCACCTTCGGTCACGTGGCCGATGCCGAGCACCGGCAGAATCTCCAGCCTCACGTCAACTCCACCGCGGCGCGGACCATGGCCGCCGTCGCCGCCTCGTCGGTCATCCGCAGCGGCACCGCGCGGACCGTCACCTCGGGCACCACAGTGCCCGCGTCCTCCTCGGCCACCAGCCAACCGTCGAGCAGGCCACCGCTCGCCCGGCCGCCGTAGAGCCGACCCACCCCCGCCGCGCTGCACTCCACACCGAGCACGGCCAGGCAACGGTCGGCCATTCCCCGCACCGGCGCGCCGCCGATGATCGGGGAGACACCCACCACCGGCGCCGGGCCGTCCGCCACCGCCGCACGCAGCCCGGGTACGGCCAGCACCGGCGCGACGCTCACCACCGGGTTGCTCGGCGCGATCAGCACCAGGTCGGCCGAGGCGATCGCGTCCAGCACCCCGGGGGCCGGCTTCGCCGTCTCCGCGCCGACGAACACGAAACGGTGCGTGAGGATGTCGGCGCGGTACCGCACCCACCACTCCTGGAAGTGGATCGCCCGCTGACCCTGGTCGTCCTCCACCACGGCATGGGTCTCCAGGCGGTCGTCCGTCGCAGGCAACAGGCGTACGCCCGGCTCCCAGCGGCTGGCCAGCGCCTCGGTGACCGCGCTCAACGGGTAACCGCCGTTGAGCATGGTGCTGCGGACCAGGTGGGTGGCGATGTCCTTGTCGCCGAGGCCGAACCAGGTCGGCTCCGCCCCGTACGCGGCCAACTCCTGTTTGACCGTCCAGCTCTCGCCGACCCGACCCCAGCCCCGTTCCGGGTCGGCGCCCCCGCCGAGGGTGTACATGACGCTGTCCAGGTCGGGGCAGATCTTCAACCCGTGTAACCACAGGTCGTCGCCGACGTTGACCACGGCGGTCACCTCCGCGCCGACGTCACGGGCGTACGCCCGGACCCCGAGCAGGAACCGGGCGCCGCCGATGCCGCCGGCCAGAACCACGATGCGCATGTCGACCATCCTCGCGCACGTGACGCCTCCGATCCGTCGGTGGCCCAGGAGACTAGGCTCACGTGCGCCCTGTCCGTTGATGCCCCGAGGGGGAGCTCGTGACCAGCCCCGCCGAGCCCGCGTCCGCCGACGCGACGCAGGCCCGCCAGCTGACCAAGCCGCTACGGGAGCTCGCCGCGCTCGCGCTGCTTGGCGCCAACGCCGTGTTCCTCTTCGTGGGCCTCCTCCGGCTCATCGCCCCGAACGACTACAGCTCCTTCACCGACCGCGCGGGCAGCGCCTTCTACGCGTTCGTCGGGGTGGAGGCGGTGGGCCTCCCGCTGCTGGCGGTGCTGCTGGCCACGCACATTTCGCCGGTGTTGGCGAAGGCGAAGCTGATCACGCAGGCAGCTGTCATCGAGTACGCGGTCAGCGCCCTGTTCGGCACGCTGACCATGCTGATCTGGACGGTGGGCCGGCTGGCCGAGGCTGAGGTGCTCGACGCGCTGCTCGGTGTGCTCACCCGGTTCGCCTGGATGGTGATCTTCGCGATCGCCGCCTGGGTGGTCTACACGATCTGGCGCGCCCACTACTACGTGCCGCGACCCAAGCCGCAGCCGGGCGTCTACGGCCAGCCCCAGCCGGGCTGGCCGCAGCAGCAGGGCGGTTGGCCGGCCCCGGGTCAGCCCGGCGGCCAGCCGCAGGGCGGATGGCCCGCTCCCGGCCAGCCCGGCGGTGGCTACCCGCAGGCCGGTCAGCCTGGTGGTTACCCGCAGGCGGGCCAGTACGGCCAGCAGTCGCCGCCGTTCCAGGCCCCGCAGTCGGCCCCGCCGTTCCCGCAGTCGGCCCCGCCGTTCCCGCAGTCCGCGCCGCCGCACCCGCAGTCCGGCCCGCAGCACCCGCAGTCGGCCCCGCCGTTCCAGGCCCCGCAGTCCGCGCCGCCGGCGAACCCCGCTCCCCAGTCGGCGCCGCCGTCCCCGGCCGCGCCGCCGCCGTTCGGGCAGCCGCCGTCGGCCGACCCCACTCAGGCGATCCCGCGCCAGTCCGCCGACCCGACCGAGGTCATTTCCCACCCCGCCGACCCGGACGCCGACCGCACCCAGCACATCAAGCCCAACGACCACCCCGACCAGCCCCGCTGAGTCCGCCACGACCAGCAGCCCGAGACGGCGCGGTGGGCGAGTGCCTTGCCTGGCCCGCCCGGGACGTGGGTGCCGCCCGTGCCGGCGAGCCGACAGCGTAGATCTTGGACACTTTCCGTTCCGTGCTGACGGAAAGTGTCCAAGATTGCCAGCTGTGGTGGGTGCGAACGGCCTGGGTCGGGTGGTTGACGGACGGCGGTTGCGTCTCACGGCAGCTGGTTGAGCTACTTCCCGTCTCGGGAGGCGCTGCCGTGATCGTCAAGTGCCGTTTCCCACGGTGCGGGCTGGGACTGGTTGGGTGGCGTCGGGCTGCGCATAGGGTGAGTGGATGGTTGATCGCACCCACTCCGGCCCGAGCGATGCGAGCGTGCGGCGGGCCCTGGGCCGGGCCGCGAACGGGCGGGCTCTGGATGTCGACGAGGCGACCGCGCTGCTGTCCGCTCGTGGCGACGCGCTCGACGAGCTCCTCCGGCTCGCCGGGGGGATCCGCGACGCGGGGCTGCGGGACGCCGGGCGGCCGGGTGTGGTCACGTACTCCAAGAAGGTCTTCATTCCGCTGACCCGGCTCTGCCGGGACCGCTGCCACTACTGCACCTTCGCGACAGTGCCGCACCGGCTACCGGCGCCGTTCCTGGACCGCGACGAGGTGCTGGCCATCGCTCGGGCCGGTGCCGCCCAGGGTTGCAAGGAGGCGCTGTTCACCCTGGGCGACCGGCCGGAGGAACGCTGGCCGGCGGCCCGGACCTGGTTGGACGAACGCGGTTACGACTCGACCCTTGACTACCTGCGCGCCTGTGCGGTGGCCGTGCTGGAGGAGACCGGCCTGCTGCCGCACCTCAACCCAGGGGTGCTGTCCTGGTCGGAGCTGCAACGGCTCAAGCCGGTCGCGCCGAGCATGGGAATGATGCTGGAGACGACAGCGACCCGGCTCTGGTCCGAGCCGGGTGGCCCGCACTTCGGCTCACCGGACAAGGAGCCGGCGGTCCGGTTGCGGGTGCTCGAGGACGCGGGGCGGGTCGGGGTGCCGTTCACCACCGGCATCCTGATCGGCATCGGGGAGACCCCGGCGGAGCGGGTGGACGCGCTCTTCGCGATCCGCCGCGCTCACCGGGAGTACGGGCACCTCCAGGAGGTGATCGTGCAGAACTTCCGCGCCAAGCCGGACACGGCGATGCGCGGCATGCCCGACGCGGAGCTGCACGACCTGGCCGCCACGGTGGCGGTGGCCCGGCTGCTGCTCGGTCCGAAGGCCCGGATCCAGGCCCCGCCGAACCTCATCGCCGGCGAGTACGACCTGCTGCTGCGCGCCGGCATCGACGACTGGGGTGGCGTCTCCCCGCTCACCCCCGACCACGTCAACCCGGAGCGCCCCTGGCCGCAGATCGATGAGCTGGCCCGGCACACCGAGCTGGCCGGGTTCACGTTGCGGGAGCGGTTGACGATCTACCCCGAGTACGTGCGCGCTGGTGACCCGTGGCTCGACCCACGGCTGCTGCCGCACGTCGGTGCCCTGGCTGATCCGTCGACGGGCATGGCGGTCGAGTCGGCGATGCCACAGGGACGACCGTGGCAGGAGCCGGAGGAGGTGTTCGGCGGGCGGGTCGACCTGCACGCCACCATCGACACCACCGGCCGCACCGACGACCGGCGCGGCGACTTCGACAGCGTCTACGGCGACTGGTCCGAGGTCGCTGGCAAGGTCACCCCGGAGGCGACCGCCCGCCGGGAGGGCGTACCCGTGGCACCGGCCGGAAGTGGTGCGGACCGTGACCTGGCGGCCGGCCTGCGGCTCGCCGCCGACGACCCGGCGGCGCTGCTCGACCCCCGGCACACCGATGCCGCGCTGGCGCTGTTCGGCGCGGACGGGCCGGCGCTCGACGAGCTGTGCCGCCTCGCCGACGACGTGCGCCGCTCGGCGGTCGGCGACGACGTCACCTACGTGGTCAACCGCAACATCAACTTCAGCAACGTCTGCTACGTGGGCTGCCGCTTCTGCGCGTTCGCGCAGCGTGAGCGGGACGCCGACGCGTACCGGCTCTCCGTCGAGCAGGTCGCGGACCGGGCCGAGCAGGCGTGGGCCCTCGGCGCCAGCGAGGTGTGCCTCCAGGGCGGCATCGACCCGAAGATGCCGGTCACCGGGTACGCCGACATCGTGCGCGCGATCAAGGCCCGGGTGCCCGAGATGCACGTGCACGCGTTCTCGCCCATGGAGATCGTCACTGCCGCCGCGAAGGCGGGGGTGCCGGTCCGTGAGTGGCTGCTCCAGCTGCGCGAGGCCGGGCTGGACACCATCCCGGGCACCGCCGCCGAGATCCTCGACGACGACGTGCGCTGGGTGCTGACCAAGGGCAAACTCCCGGCCGCCGCCTGGGTCGAGGTGGTCAGCACCGCCCACGAGCTGGGCATCCGGTCCAGCTCCACGATGATGTACGGCCACGTCGACCACCCCGGGCAGTGGCTGGCGCACTTCCGGGTGCTGGCCGGGGTGCAGGACCGCACCGGCGGGTTCACCGAGTTCGTGGCGCTGCCGTTCGTGCACACGAATGCTCCGATCTATCTGGCGGGTATCGCCCGACCCGGCCCGACCTGGCGGGAGAACCGGGTGGTGCACGCCATGTCCCGGCTGCTGCTGCACGGCCGGATCGACAACATCCAGTGCTCCTGGGTGAAGCTCGGTGACGAGGGCACTGTCGCGATGCTCCAGGGCGGCTGCAACGACCTCGGCGGCACGCTGATGGAGGAGACCATCTCCCGGATGGCCGGCTCCGACAACGGGTCGGCGCGTACCGAGGAGCAGTTGCGGGCCATCGCGAAGGCCGCCGGCCGTCCGGCGCGCAAGCGGTCGACTGCGTACGGTCACGCTCGGCCCTGACGTCGAACCTTTCCCCGCCACCGGCCGTACCACGCGATGCCGGTGGCGGTCGCGGCGAGGACCGCCGCCGGTGTCCCCTCAGGGGCCCGGCGGCGTCGCGAGACGGCACCGGACCCGTCCGTCTCCGCGGGCGCGCTCGCGCCACCGCCGGAAAGGTTGCCCATGACCAGTGATCAGCGGAAGCGGCAGTGGCCGCGACTGACTCGCAGGCAGACGTTGACCGCCGCGGCCAGCGCCACCCTCGGCGCCGCCGCGCTCACCGTGCCGGGTCTGTCGGCCGCGCAGAACGCCCCCGGCGCGGCCGGACGAGCCGACGAACCGATCGTGGTGCACCTGCGTGACGCCGCCTCCGGAACGATGGACGTCTTCGTCGGTGAGACGCGCATCGAGGTACGCGACCGCGGCCTGGCGGACCGGCTGCGGCGCGCCGCCCGGCGCTGACCCGACCCTCCGCCCCGCCATCCTGTCCCCGCCCAGTGAGGTTGGTCCGTCATGTCTTCCCACCGCGAGGCCCCGGAGATAGCCAAGGATCCGGTCGCCGACAGCTCCGACCTGTACGCGTTCGTCAGCCCCGACAAACGCGACACGGTCACGTTGATCGCCAACTACGTGCCGTTGCAGCTCCCCTCCGGGGGCCCGAACTTCTTCGAGTTCGGCGACGACGTGCGCTACGAGATCCATATCGACAACGACGGTGACGGTCGTCCGGATGTCACCTACCGGTTCGAATTCACCACCGAGATCACCAACCCGAACAGTTTTCTCTACAACACCGGTCCGATCGATTCGCTGGACAGCAAGAACTGGAACCGGCGGCAGTTCTACAGCCTGACCCGGGTGGCGGACGGCCGTGAGCACCGGCTGGCGCACAAGCTGCAGTGCCCGCCGTGCAACGTCGGCCCGCTGTCCACCCCGAAGTACGCCGACCTGGTGCGGCAGGCCACCTACTCGCTCTCGACGGGGGAGCGGGTCTTCGCCGGGCAGCGCGCCGACGGGTTCTTCGTCGACCTCGGGGCGATCTTCGACCTCGGCACGCTGCGGCCGTTCCAGCAGCTGCACGTGGCGGGGAAGAAGATCTTCAAGGCCGAGGGCGAGCCGGTCAACGCCACCGATCGGATGAACGTGCACAGCATCGCGGTGCAGGTGCCGCTGGAGCGGGTGCGTCGGCGCGCCAACCGGTACGGGCCCGCCGATCGGGCGTCGGTGATCGGGGTGTGGACATCGGCGTCGCGCCGGCAGGTGCGGGTGCTCGGCGACCGGGGAGGGGCGGACACCAGCACCGGCCCGTTCACCCAGGTCTCGCGGTTGGGCAATCCACTGTTCAACGAGGTCATCGTGCCGATGTCCAAGAAGGACCTGTGGAACTCGCTGCCGCCGTCGGAGGACAAGCGGTTCGCCCAGTTCGTCGAGCAGCCCGAGCTGGCCGCGTTGCTGCCGGCGCTCTACCCGGACGTCTTCCCCAACCTGGACAAGCTCACCAAGGCGAAGAAGGCCCGAGCCGACCTGGTGGCCATCCTGCTCACCGGCGTGCCGGCCGGGCTGATCGACGGCTTCACCAACACCACCGGTGAGGTGCAGGCCGACATGCTGCGGCTGAACACCGCGATCCCGCCGACCAGGCGTCCGGACCGGTTCGGGGTGCTCGGTGGCGACCTGGCCGGGTTCCCGAACGGGCGGCGGGTGGGCGACGACGTGGTCAGCATCGCGTTGCGGGCCATCGCCGGGGTCACCGTCCCGCTGGTGGACAAGACGTTCCAACCGGACGCTGCGGCCGCCGCGGTCACCCCGGGGCTGAGCGCCGCCGACGTGACCGCGCCGTTCCTCGGAAACTTCCCCTACCTGGGTACGCCGTACGACGGGTTCAACAACCCGCCGGCGGCGTCCTGATCGGGCGGGGGCGAGCGGATGCACGAGCACCACGCGTACGGGCCGTCGGAGACCGGGACCGTCGTCCTCGATCTGGGCGGCGACACCGGTGCCCTGATCATCTACACGGGTCGGGATCTGCACGGCCGGGAGATTGAGATCAGTCGCGACGACGAACGGCGGGTCCACTCGGCGGTACGTGAGCGTCGGGTGCGGGACGGCTCGTTCCACAGTGCGGTCTATCCCGATCTGCCGAGCGGAATTTATACCGTCTGGTGGGACGAGCGTACGCCCGCCGGCACGATTTCTGTCCATGGTGGAGAGATAGCCGAGTTTGCCTGGCCCAGCAGCGGTTTTGGGGCCGCCGGCTGACCTCGCCGCATCGGTTTCACCACCGCGCCCCGTCCACACTGTGGACGGGGCGCGAGTGCTGTCCGCAGCTCGACGGGCGGTCTGCGCCGCACCGCGTTAACCTGTCCCCCACCAAGATCAGCTTAGGGGTGGAGGTCTCTGGTGCCGTCCGTTCGACGACTCGTCGGAGAAGCGCCACGGCAGAAAAGTCGGGCAACTCGCCGGAGAGGGCGTTACTCGGCCGGGGTCTGAATCGATAGGGCAGGTTGCGAGGCTGGACGGCCCGAGTGGCCGACCGGGGGTGTCGGGAGGGCGACTCCATTATCAAGTTTGGCTTGACGGCGCACGCATTACACGCGTGTAATTTGAATGGGGTTGTTCGCACGGAACGCAACAAAACGGGACCGGACGGACAAGCACGCCTTTCGCGTGGGGGGTTGCAGCGGCGATGACGCCGGTGCGCGACAAGGAGGCATTTGATGGACGGCCAGCTTGAGGTGGCCGACCTGCTCGGAAACGCGCCGGAGTGGCAGGAGCGGGCGTTGTGCTCGCAGACCGACCCCGAGGCGTTCTTTCCCGAGAAGGGCGGCTCGACCCGCGAGGCGAAGCGGATCTGCTCGCGTTGCGAGGTCAAGACCGAGTGCCTCGAATACGCACTGGGTCACGACGAGCGGTTCGGCATCTGGGGTGGGCTCTCCGAGCGGGAGCGGCGCAAGTTGAAGCGGCGGGCCGCCTGAGCGGTGTGAGACCGGTGCGGTGGGCCGGCTGAGCGCTGCAGGTCTGGCCGGGGGGCCGGCTGAGCGGTGCAGGTCGGGGCTGCCTGAGCGGTGTGAGGTCGAGGCGGTGGGGGCCGCCCGACTCTCCGCTCGGGAGGTTGGCTCAGGCGAGCTCGTCCGGGTCCACCCCGAGAAGGTTCGCCACCTGTTCGATGATCACGTCGTGGACGAGATCGGCGAGGTCCTCACGGTCCATCGCCCGGAACTCCAGGGGCCGTCGGTACAGCACGATCCGCGGCGGCACCTCCTGCCGGCCAGGGCGGCCGGGCAGCAGTCGGGCCAGCGGGACCTCGCCGTCCTCCAGCACATCGGAGTCGTAGACGTTCAGGTCCGGCGGGACGTCCTCGACCGCGAACTCGACCCCGGCCAGCTCCTTGGCGAACCGACGCTCCAGCGTCTCGACGGTGTCCAGGACCAGGTCGTCGAAGACCTCGGCCTTGGTCCGGGCCAGCGGCACGGTGGCCGGAACCAGCCGTCCGCGCAGGCCGCGCCCGTGCCGGTCACGATGCGCACGCCGGCCAGAGCCGGGGCGGCGGTGTTCCGGGCTCGTCATGAGGCAAAGGGTAGCGCCCGCGTCGGGCTGGTCAGCGGCAGCGCCGCTCCCGTGGCGCGGCGCGCCCAGGACGGTCGACTGTGATCACCATGACGGGCGTGTCGCAACGCGAAGCGATGCGCCGGACCCGGTAATGGAGATACCCTGCCGCACGTGAGGTCACCACGGCGCTGCTCCCGTAACGGCTGCCCCCGGCAAGCGGTCGCCACATTGACCTATGTCTACAACGAGTCGACAGCGGTGGTGGGGCCGCTGGCGGCGTTCGCCGAGCCGCACACGTACGACCTGTGCGAGCCGCACGCCCGCAGCCTGACCGCGCCGCGGGGCTGGGACGTCGTCCGGCACGAGGGCGAGTTCGAGCCGCCGCCGCCCACCACTGACGACCTGGTCGCGCTGGCCGAAGCGGTCCGCGAAGCCGCCCGCCCGGCCCCCCGCCCCCCGGAGCCGGACCAGAACCGTCCCGAGAACCCCCACCAGACCGGCCGCCGAGGCCACCTCCGAGTAATCCCCCCCAACCACTAACCCCGCACCCGGCCCCCGGCCCCCGGCGTCCCGCCCTGGCCCGCCCCCTCCCCGGGGTTGATCAAGAGGTTTCGGTCATCGGCCAGCGCGTTTTGACGCAAACCTCTTGATCAACAGCGGTGGGTGGTGGGTGGGTGGGTGGGGTTAGAGCTTGGTCCAGGCCTCGGTTAGGACTGTGCGGAGGATCTGCTCGATCTCGTCGAAGTGTTGCTGCTCGGCGATCAGGGGTGGGGCCAACTGGATGACCGGGTCGCCCCGGTCGTCGGCCCGGCAGTAGAGGCCCGCCTGGAACAGGGCGGTCGAGAGGAAGCCGCGCAGCAGACGCTCCGACTCGGCCTCGGTGAAGGTCTCCCGGGTGGTCTTGTCCTTGACCAGTTCAATGCCGTAGAAGTAGCCGTCGCCGCGGACGTCGCCGACGATCGGCAGGTCGTACAGCTTCTCCAGGGTGGCCCGGAAGGCGTCCTCGTTGGCGCGTACGTGCCCGACCAGGTCCTCGCGGGCGAACACCTCCAGGTTGGCCAGGGCCACCGCGCAGGAGACCGGGTGGCCACCGAAGGTCACTCCGTGGGCGAACATGCCGGTCTCGGTGAGGAACGGCTCCATCAGCCGGTCGCTGGCGATCATCGCGCCGAGTGGGGCGTAGCCGGAGGTGATGCCCTTGGCAGTGGTGATGATGTCCGGCTGGTACCCGTAGCGCACCGCGCCGAAGTACTCGCCCAACCGCCCCCACGAGCAGATCACCTCGTCCGAGACGAGCAGCACGTCGTACGCGTCGCAGATCTCCCGTACCCGCTCGAAGTAGCCGGGCGGCGGGGGGAAGCACCCGCCGGAGTTCTGCACGGGCTCCAGGAAGACCGCAGCGACCGTGTCCGGCCCCTCGCGCTCGATGGCCCGACCGATCTCGTCGGCGGCCCAGCGGCCGAACGCCTCGGGGTCGTCGCCGTGCTCGGGTGCCCGGTAGAAGTTCGTGTTCGGCACCTTGATCGCGCCCGGCACCAGTGGCTCGAAGTCGCTCTTGATACCGGGCAGGCCGGTGATCGACAGGGCGCCCATGGAGGTGCCGTGGTAGGCGATGTACCGGCTGATCACCTTGTACTTGTTGGGCTTTCCGGTGCGCTTGAAGTAGGCGCGGGCCAGCTTCCACGCCGCCTCGACGGCCTCGGAGCCGCCGGTGGTGAAGAAGATCCGGTTGAGGTCGCCGGGGGTGAGCGCGGCGATCCTCTCGGCCAGCTCGATGGCCTTCGGGTGCGCGTACGACCAGAGCGGAAAGTAGGCAAGCTCGCCGGCCTGCTTGGCGGCGGCCTCGGCCAGCTCGGTGCGGCCGTGGCCGGCGTTGACCACGAAGAGCCCGGCGAGGCCGTCCAGGTAGCGGCGACCCTGCGCGTCCCACACGTACGCTCCCTCGCCGCGCACGATGGTCGGCACCTCACCGGCGGAGTAGCTCGCCATCCGGGTGAAGTGCATCCAGAGGTGGTCGGTGGCGTTGGCCATGTCAGCCCCATCGGTCGTCGGGCCGGTCAAAGGGGTGAGGCCGGCCGCTCTGCCAACGGTTATCGCACAGTCCCAACCTTCGATGCAAGTGTTATCGGCGGTATCACGGTCGGTTGGCGACGGATTTAGCGCAGAGGCGTCACGGATGCAACGGAATCCGCACCGCTGTTGGCCAGTTGATCGGCGGTCGGCAGGAGTCGGAGGTGTGCTGGTGACTGCCTTTGGAGCTGAATCGTTTGCGACATCACGGCTGCCCTGTGGGGCCGCGCCACGAGCCTTCCCGGATCCGCGCCTTGTCGTCGGCCGGGGCAGACCGGCTCGTCGCCGGATTCTGCCGTGCGCCGAATCGTCTGCGACATCAGCTCCAAAGGGCCCGCCCGGTGGTAGCGCCTCCATCGGCCGCCGGCTCGATCCACTCCGGTTCGCTGAAATCGCGGTGTCCGGGCGCGGTGGATACCGCGACTTTGGTGAAGTCGAGTGGATCAAGCGCGGGGGCGGGACGCGCGGGCCGGAGACCGGGGAGGGCGGTGCGGGGGCGGGACGCGCGGGCCGGGGACCGGAGAGGGCGGTCCAGGGTCGGGGAGGCGCGGGTCTTGGGACGCTGATGGGGCACTTCGGGGACGGTCAGGGGGCGTCCTCGTTGCGCGCCAACACGTCCCACCGCAACACGCCGGTAGGTCGCAGACGTGGACACGCAGCGTGGCTATCGTCCGCCGCAACGTGCATCGAGCGGCGTCGCAGCGCGCCTGCTGGGCGAACGATCCCGGATCGTCCGCCACGGCACGGAGGAGCGGCGGGAGGTCCGATGGCGAACGAGGCGTTGCGGGTGGCGATGGCCGAGGCGGGGGAGACGGTCGAGTCGTTGGCCGAGAAGGTCGGCGTCGACCCGAAGACGGCGGCGCGGTGGCTCGCTTCGGGGCGCATCCCGCATCCGCGTACCCGGGTGGCGGTGGCCGAGGTTCTGCGCCGGGACGCGGCCGATCTCTGGCCGGAGCCGTTCCGCCGTCGTGACCTGCCGTGGTTCCGGCCGTGGGCCGAACTGGAACAGGACGCCACGTCGCTCCGGTGGTACGAACCGCTGCTCGTGCCGGGTCTGCTCCAGACCGAGGGGTACGCCCGCGCGATCCTGGGCACCGGTGGGCTGGTCGCACCGTCCGAGGTGGACCAGATCGTGGCGGGCCGCCTCGAACGGCAGGCGGTCCTGTGCCGCGATGCTCCGCCGCAACTCGTGGCGGTGGTCGACGAGGTGGTGTTGCGTCGGCCGGTCGGTGACCGCGCGGTGATGGCCGGCCAGTTGGCTCACCTGGCGAGAGTGGCCGAGTGGGAGCACGTGCAGGTCAGGGTCATCCCGGCCGAGAGCCCGTGGCACACCGGGCTGGCCGGACCGTTCATTCTGGGGCGGCTGCCCGACGGGGCGGAATTGGCGTATCTCGACAATCAGCTCCGCGGTCAGGTCGTGACCGATCCCCTCGACGTCGCTAGCCTGGGACGCAGGTGGGAGAGCGTCACCGGTGAGGCGTTCCCCCAACGACGGTCGATCGAGCTGATCGGGGAAGTGGCCACGACATGGACATGACCGACGCCCGCTGGCGCACCGCGACCCGCAGCAGCAACAACGGTGGTGCCTGCGTTGAGGTGGCCGACAACCTGCCCGGCCGGGTGCTGGTGCGCGACAGCAAGGACCGCGACGGAGGCACCCTGACCTTCGCGCCGACCGCCTGGGCGTCGTTCGTTCAAGAGGTCCACACAACTTTCGGAGACCGTCAGGCCGTGCCCCAGGTGTAGGTCTGCTTGCGCAGCTTGAGATAGACGAACGCCTCGGTGGAGAGCACCCCGGGCACCGCCCGCAGCCGTTGCAGGATCTCCAGCAGGTGGTCGTCGTTGCGGCAGACCACCTCGGTGAGCAGGTCGAACGACCCAGCGGTGATCACCACGTAGTCGACCTCATCCAGCTCGGCCAGCCGGTCCGCGACCGCTTCCAGGTCGCCGTCGGTACGTAGGCCGATCATTGCCTGCCGGTTGAAGCCGAGCTGGAGCGGATCGGTCACCGCCACGATCTGCATCACGCCGGAGTCGAGCAGCCGCTGCACCCGCTGCCGGACCGCCGCCTCGGACAGCCCCACCGCCTTGCCGATCGTCGCGTACGGGCGGCGGCCGTCCTCCTGGAGCTGCTCGATGATCTGCTTGGCCACGTCATCCAGCAGAGCGTGATTGGCACCGTCACGGACAGCGACGCGTCGACCGCCATTGCTGTTCTCGTGCTGCCGGTTTGTCATTGCCCGCTCCCCATGTCCCGAATCGTGATGTCGCGCGTGTATCCCCGCGTAGTCTGGCGTATTTCGTCGTGCATCGCTATTCCCGCAACGGAATCCCTTGTAAGGGAGGTCACCTCATGTCAGGATCAGTCGTCCATGGCACTTGACCCTCCCGACATTCCCGCCGGCGTGCCTCCCCGTCCCGCCCGCCGACGATGACCCCCTAGGAGTCGTCATGCGTACTCCCCTCCGGCCCCTCTCCCGGCGTGGACTGCTCACCGGCACTCTCGGTTCGGCCGCCCTGCTCACCATGGGTGGCAGCCTCGCGGGCTGCGGCACCAAGGGCGCGCAGCAGACCGAAGCCGGCTGCGTCAGCGAGGACCTCTCCGGCACCGAGAAGAAACTTGCCTTCGCCAACTGGCCGCAGTACATGGACGTCGACGACACTGACGAGTCCAAGCGGCCGAGCCTCGACGAGTTCATCACGAAGACCGGCATTCAGGTGACCTACACCGAGGACATCAACGACAACAACGAATTCTTCGGCAAGGTGCAGAACCAGCTCGCCGCCTGCCAGAGCACCGACCGGGACATCATCGTGCTGACCGACTGGATGGCGGCCCGGATGATCCGGCTCGGCTGGATCCAGAAGCTGGACCCGGCGAAGATCCCGAACGTGCAGGCCAACCTGCTTCCGTCTTTGCTCAACCGCCCCTTCGACGCCGAGAACCGGATCTCCATTCCGTGGCAGTCCGGCCTCGCTGGCCTTGCCTACAACGGCAACGTCACCAAGGAACTGCGGACGGTCGACGAACTGCTCACCCGCCCCGACCTCAAGGGCAAGGTGACAGCGCTCAGCGAGATGCGCGACACCATGGGCCTGCTGCTCGGGTCGAACGGGCACGACCCGGCGAACTTCACCGCCGCCCAGTTCGACGACGCCCTGAACAAGCTCAAGAAGGCCGTCGACTTCGGGCAGATCCGCAAGTTCACCGGTAACGACTACGCGCCCGACCTGGCCAAGGGCGACATCGCCGCGTGCATCGGCTGGTCCGGCGACGTCATCCAACTGTCCGGTGAGGACGAGAAGGTGCGGTTCGTCGCGCCGGACTCGGGCGTGATGCTCTACAGCGACAACATGATGGTCCCCAACAAGGCCACCCACAAAGGCAACGCCGAAGCGCTGATCAACTACTACTACGAGCCGGCGGTCGCGGCGAAGTTGGCCGCGTACGTCAACTACATCTGCCCGGTCAAGGGCGCTCAGGCCGAGATGGAGAAGATCGACCCCGAGTTGGCCGCCAACCCGCTGATCTTCCCCGACGACGCGCTGCTGTCGAAGTCCAAGGTGTTCATGGCCCTGGACGAGAAGCAGGAGAAGGAGTACGAGGGCAAGTTCCAACAGGTCATCGGGGCGTGACGAGGATGGCGCGTGAGACACCCGCCGGCGACCTGCGCCTGGCCGACCTCACCAAACGGTTCGGCGTCTTCACAGCGGTCGACGACCTGAGCCTGACCGTCGAGCAGGGCTCGTTCTTCGCGCTGCTCGGCGCGTCCGGCTGCGGCAAGACCACCACGTTGCGGATGATCGCCGGCCTGGAGGAGCCGACCAGCGGCCAGGTGCTGCTCGGTGACCGGGACATCGCCCGGCTGCGGCCGTACAAGCGGCCGGTCAACACCGTCTTCCAGAGCTACGCGCTCTTCCCGCACCTCAACATCTTCGAGAACGTCGCCTTCGGGCTGCGCCGACGCGGCATCCGCTCGGTCGACGACGAGGTCACCAGGATGCTGTCGCTGGTGCAACTCGACGGGTACGGCAACCGCCGCCCCGCCCAGCTCTCCGGCGGTCAGCAGCAGCGGGTCGCGCTGGCCCGCGCCCTGATCAACCGGCCGCAGGTGCTGCTGCTCGACGAACCGCTGGGCGCACTCGACCTCAAGCTGCGCCGACAGATGCAGATCGAGCTGAAGCGCATCCAGACCGAGGTCGGCATCACCTTCGTGCACGTCACCCACGACCAGGAGGAGGCCATGACCATGGCCGACACCGTCGCGGTGATGAACGCCGGCCGGATCGAGCAGTTGGGTGCCCCGGCCGACATCTACGAGTTTCCCGCCACCGCCTTCGTGGCGAACTTCCTCGGCCAGTCCAACCTGCTCGCCGGCGAGGCCACCGGCGCCAGTGGCGGCGACGTCGCGGTGACGGCGCACGGCACGCGCTTCTCGGTGCCCGCCGGCCGGTCACGGGCCGACCACGGCCCGGTCCACCTGGGGGTACGCCCCGAGAAGCTGATTCTGGTCGGCTCCGCCGACCAGGTGCCCGCTGGGCATCAGCACGTCACCGGAGTGGTCACCGACGCCTCCTACGTGGGAGTCAGCACGCAGTACCTGCTGCGCACCGGCTGGGGCACCGAGTTGTCGGTCTTCGCCGCCAACAGCGGGACGTCGACGCCCGTCGCGGTCGGCGGCGAAGCCGTGGCGTACTGGGATCCGCGGCACGCGTTCCTGCTGCCCCGCGACGCCGCCGACAGCGACCGGACGTCGCCGGTGCTGGACGAGCCGGTGGGTGCGTCGTCGTGACCCTGCTGGCCCCCACCAGGGCGGGGCACCCGCCACCCGCGCCACCGGCAGCCCGGTCCGGGCGGCGCCGACTCCTGCCGTACCTCCTGCTGTTGCCCGGTGCGGCCTGGCTGCTCATCTTCTTCGGTGTGCCGCTGGTGCAGTTGGCGGCGGCCAGCCTGTACGACCCCAGTGGCTCGCTCTCCACCGGGTACGCGATGACCTGGGCGGTCAGCAACTACCCGGACGTGCTGCAGGCGTACTGGCCGCAGTTCCTGCGCTCGTTCGGCTACGCCGGGCTGGCCCTGGTGCTGGCGTTGCTGCTGGGCTACCCACTGGCGTACGCCATCGCGCAGAAGGCCGGCCGCTGGAAGAACCTGCTGCTGGTGTGCGTCGTCGCGCCGATGTTCACCAGCTTCCTGGTCCGCACGCTGGCCTGGAAGACGATCCTGTCGGACAACGGCGCGCTCGTCGGTCTGCTGCGCGACGTGCACCTGCTCGCCCCGGACGGTCGGCTGCTGGCCACCCCGTTCGCTGTGGTGCTCGGCCTGACGTACAACTTCCTGCCGTTCCTGGTGCTCCCGCTGTACGCGAGCCTGGAGCGGCTGGACCCGCGGTTGCTGGAGGCGGCCACTGACCTGTACGCGAGCCCGGTGCAGGCGTTCCGTCGGGTGACGCTGCCGCTGTCCATGCCCGGTCTGGTCGCCGGCACGCTGCTGTTCTTCATCCCGGCCAGCGGCGACTACATCAACGCCGAACTGCTCGGCACCCCGAACGAATACATGATCGGCAACGTCATCGACTCGGCGTTCCTGGTCCGACTGGACTACCCGCAGGGCGCCGCGCTGTCGTTCCTGCTGATGGCGGCGATCCTCGCGGTGGTCTTCGGCTACCTCCGTCGAGCCGGCACGGAGGAGGTCCTGTGAGCGCGAGGAGTGCAGCGCAGCGGAGCCCCGCAGTCGCGAACGAAAGGCGGCTCTGATGAGGGTTTCCCGTTGGCTCGCGGACCGCTGGGTGATGATCGTGGCGTTGCTGGTGCTCGGCTACCTGGCGCTGCCGATCCTGGTGGTGGCCGCGCTGTCGTTCAACAGGCCGTCGAGCCGACTGTCGTACGACTTCAACGAGTTCACACTGGACAACTGGCGGCAGCCGTGTGCCACCTCGGACATGTGTGACGCGGTGGTCCGCAGCGTGCAGATCGGCTTCATCGCCACGGTGGTCGCCACAGTGCTCGGCACCCTGATGGCGTTCGCGCTGGTCCGGCACCGCTTCCGTGGCCGATCCGGGATCAACGTGCTGATCTTCCTGCCGATGGCCACGCCGGAGCTGGTGATGGGCACATCGTTGCTGGCCCTGTTCGTGTCGGCGGGCGTACCGCAGGGTTTCTGGACCATCGTGATCGCGCACGTGATGTTCTGCGTGTCGTTCGTGGTGGTGACCGTGAAGGCGCGGCTCGCCGGGATGGACCGACGGCTGGAGGAAGCCGCCATGGACCTCTACGCCAACGAGTGGCAGACCTTCCGGCGGATCACCCTGCCGCTGGTGCTGCCCGGCATCGTGGCCGCCGCGTTGCTGGCCTTCTCGCTGAGCTTCGACGATTTCATCATCACGAACTTCAACGCCGGCACCACAGTCACGTTCCCGATGTACGTCTGGGGCGCTGCCCAGCGCGGCATCCCACCGCAGGTCAACGTGATCGGCACCGCGATGTTCGCGGTCGCGTTGCTGCTCGTGGGGCTCAGCTCGCTGCGCGGTCGGCGGGCCCGCCGCGCCAACCTGCTGGCCGGGCCGTCACATCAACTGCGTCGGTCGTCATGACCTTCCCGGATGCGGGTCTTCCGACCGGTGTGCGGTCATGACGCTCCCGCATACCGGCCGGGCGTTGGCCGACGCGGCACCCGTGCCGTACTGGCTCGATCGCCCGGACCGCCCCGACCCGCTACCGCCACTGAGCGGTCGCCACTCCGCCGACCTGCTGGTGATCGGCGGCGGTTACAGCGGACTGTGGGCCGCGCTGTTGGCGAAGCAGGCGGACCCGGGCCGGGACGTGCTGCTCGTCGACGCCGGGACCTGCGGTTGGGCCGCGTCCGGGCGCAACGGCGGGTTCTGCGCCGCCTCGCTGACCCACGGCCTCGCCAACGGCGTCGACCGGTTCCCCAACGAGGTCGGCGAGTTGGAACACCTCGGCCGGGACAACCTGGACGCCATCGCCGCCACCGTCGCGAAGTTCGACATCGACTGCGACTTCGAGCGCACCGGTGAGCTGGCCGTCGCCGTCGAGCCGTACCAACTCGACGGGCTGGCCGCCGACGCGGACCTGGCCAGCCGGTACGGCCACCGGGTGCGGTTGCTCGACCGGGACGAGGTGCGCGCCGAGGTGCACTCACCGACGTACCTGGGTGGGATGTTCGACGCCGACCGGGTGGCCATGGTGGACCCGGCGAAGCTGGCCTGGGGTCTGCGCCGCGCCTGCCTCGACCTCGGCGTACGCGTGCACGAACACACCCGCGTCACCGGCCTGCGCGCCGACAGTGCCGCGGTGCACGCCAGCACGCTGGGCACCGATCCCACCGCCCAGCCGACCGATTCTGGCCGGGCCGACACCCGGGCCGCCGGCCTGCCCGGCTCGATACGGGCGCGTCGGGTGGTGCTGGCCACCAACGCGTTCCCGCCGCTGCTGCGTCGGCTGCGGGCGTACCTGGTGCCGGTCTACGACCACGTGCTGATGACCGAGCCGCTCACCCCGGCCCAGCGTGACGCCATCGGTTGGCGCAACCGGCAGGGGCTCGCCGACACCGCCAACCAGTTCCACTACTACCGGATCACCGCCGACGGGCGGATCCTCTTCGGCGGCTACGACGCCGTCTACCACTACGGCAATCGGGTCGCGCCCGAGTTGGAGCAACGCCCGGCCACCTTCACCACCCTCGCCCGCCACTTCTTCACCACGTTCCCGCAGCTCGCCGACGTGCGGTTCAGCCACCGCTGGGGCGGGGTCATCGACACCTGCACCCGGTTCTGCCCGTTCTTCGGCACCGCCTACGGCGGTCGGCTGGCGTACGCGGCCGGCTACACCGGCCTCGGCGTCGGGGCCACCCGCTTCGGGGCCCGGGTGCTGCTCGACCTGCTCGACGGCGGGAACACCCCGCTGACCCGGCTCGACCTGGTTCGCCGTAAGCCACTGCCGTTCCCGCCGGAACCCGTCCGCGCGGTCGGCATCAATCTCACCCGCTGGTCACTGGCCCGCGCCGACGCGCGTGAGGGTCGGCGCGACCTCTGGCTCCGTACTCTCGATCGTTTCGGTTTGGGGTTTGATTCCTGATGCGTGTCCTCCTCGTCGGCGCCGGTGGCGTCGGCTCCGCCGCCGTAGCCATCGCCGCCCGACGGACCTTCTTCGAGACCATTGTGGTCGCCGACCATGACCCCGTTCGGGCCGAGCGAGCGGTCGCCGGGCATGGTGACCGGTTCGTCGCCGCCCAGGTGGACGCCGCCTCGGCCGATGCGGTCACCGCGCTGTGCCGGGAGCACCGGATCACGCACGTGCTCAACGCCGTCGACCCGCGGTTCGTCATGCCGATCTTCGAGGGCGCGTTCGCGGCCGGCGCGGACTACCTGGACATGGCGATGTCGCTGTCGCACGTCGAGACCGGCGTGAGGCTCGGCGACGAACAGTTCGCGCTGGCGGACACCTGGTCGGCGGCCGGTCGGTTGGCGCTGTGCGGCATCGGGGTCGAGCCCGGCCTCTCCGACGTGTTCGCCCGTTACGCCGCCGACGAACTGTTCAGTGAGATCGACGAGATCGGTGTCCGGGACGGGGCGAACCTCACCGTCGACGGGTACGACTTCGCGCCCTCGTTCTCCATCTGGACCACCATCGAGGAGTGCCTCAACCCGCCGGTCATCTGGGAGAGGGACCGGGGCTGGTTCACCACCGAACCGTTCTCGGAGCCGGAGGTCTTCCACTTTCCGGAGGGGATCGGGCCGGTCGAGTGCGTCAACGTCGAGCACGAGGAGGTGCTGCTCATCCCGCGCTGGGTCAAGGCCCGGCGGGTCACCTTCAAGTACGGCCTCGGCGACGAGTTCATCGAGGTGCTCAAGACGCTGCACAAGCTCGGTCTGGACGCGGTCTCCCCGGTGCGGGTACGTGGCGTCGAGGTCTCCCCGCGTGACGTGGTGGCCGCGAGCCTGCCCGACCCGGCCACGCTCGGTGCCCGGATGCGCGGCAAGACCTGCGCCGGCACCTGGGTACGCGGCCTCGGCCCGGACGGGCAAGCCCGCGAGGTCTACCTGTACCACGTGGTCGACAACGAGTGGTCGATGCGGGAGTACGGGCACCAGGCGGTGGTCTGGCAGACCGCCGTCAACCCGGTCGTCGCGTTGGAGTTGCTCGCCAGCGGTGCGTGGGCCGGTGTCGGGGTGCTCGGGCCCGAGGCGCTGCCCCCGATGCCCTTCCTCGACCTGCTGAACGGTTACGGGTCACCATGGGCGATGGAGGAGCGGTGAGCCTGCCCCGCTGACGGCATCGCGACAGTTTGCTGTCGCCGTTGGCCTCCGATCCCTTGTCGATTCGGTGCGTGGTGATCTGCGGCTTTTGTTGGTGCTGACACCCGCACGATCGGCCCTGCCCTGCCGACCTGGAGGTGTGCCGCACCTGCCGACTCGGCGCCCGCGAGCGCGCCCACCGATCTTTTCCGCGAAGCGAAAGGCGCAGGTGACGAACGCGACGGGGGATATTGCAGGCTGTGTTTGCGACGACACTCATCGCCGTGACGATGCAACCACCACAGAACCCGGGGCCGCCGTACCCGCCGTCGTTCGGCCAGACGCCCCGACCGAACTGGTTCCGCCGGGCCACTCCCGCCGGCCGGGTCGCCGTGATCCTCGGCTCGGTGACGCTGTCGCTTCTACTGCTTTGCTGCACCGGCACCGCCATCGTCGGCGCGTTGACCGGCGAACCGGAACCGACCAAGACCGGCACTGCCGCCGAGCAGCCGCAGCAGCCGATCCTGGCCGCACCCGGCGAGCCGACCGAAGAGGCCCCGGCCCAGGAGGAGTCGCCGATCGCCGGGCCCTCGTCGGCGCCCGCCACTGCGCCCTCGTCGGCGGCAGCCGTGCCGGTGGTGCAGGTGACGACAGTGACGGAGCAGGCCACCATCCGGTACGGCGAGCGGACCGTCAAGGACTCGTCACTGGCCGAGGGCAAGCGGGTCGTCCGGACCAAGGGTGTGAACGGCGTCCGGACCCTGACCTACGAGGTGACCACCACCGACGGCGTGCGGACGAACAAGAAGCTGGTCAAATCCGCCGTGACGAAGCAGCCGGTGACCCAGGTCGTGGCCGTCGGCACCAAGAAGCCGCAGTCGTCGAAGTGCGACCCGAACTACAGCGGCTGCGTCCCGATCGCCAGCGACGTCGACTGCGCGGGTGGCAGTGGCAACGGACCCGCCTACGTCAGCGGGCCGATCAGGGTGATCGGCGACGACATCTACGACCTGGACCGAGACGGCGACGGCATCGCCTGCGACTAACCCCCCGGTCATGGTCAACGGTCCCGCCCGGTCCCGCCCGGTCCCGCCACGGTCACGCCGTCCGACGGGAAACGCTGAAGAGCGGTATACCTCTGAGGAATAAATATGACTCAGAGGTATACCGCTCTTCTGGGCAGATGCCGCCGGACCTGGGGCGCCGGGCTCAGGGGGCTAGGTGGGAGCGAATGAGGAAGCGGACGCCTTCAGGGGCCTCCAGAGAGAAGCCGCTGCCTCTGCCGGGGACCACGTCGACGGTCAACGTGGTGTGTTTCCACAACTCCCACTGGGACTTCGACATCCAGAACTCGACCGGCTCGGTCACCCCGTCGACCGCGAGGGAGGCGAGCAGCACGTCGGACGAGCCGGTGCGGAACTCGCCCGCCGGGAAGCACATCGGGGCGCTGCCGTCGCAACAGCCGCCGGACTGGTGGAACATCAGCGGACCGTGCCGCCCCCGCAGCGACCGGATCAACTCGGCCGCGGCGGGGGTGACGGAGACGACCGGCATCAGAAGAAGCCGAGCTTCTTGGTCGAGTAGCTGACCAGGAGATTCTTGGTCTGCTGGTAGTGCTCCAGCATCATCTTGTGGTTCTCCCGACCGATGCCGGACTGCTTGTACCCGCCGAAAGCGGCGTGCGCCGGGTACGCGTGGTAGCAGTTGGTCCACACCCGCCCGGCCTGGATGGCCCGCCCGGCCCGGTACGCGGTGTTCATGTCCCGACTCCACACGCCCGCGCCCAGCCCGTACAGGGTGTCGTTGGCGATCTTCACGGCGTCGTCGAGGTCGGCGAAGGAGGTTACCGAGACGACCGGCCCGAAGATCTCCTCCTGGAAGATCCGCATCGAGTTGTCGCCCTCGAAGATGGTCGGCTCGACGTAGTACCCGCCCGACAGGTCGCCGCCCAGATCCGCGCGTGACCCTCCGGTGAGCACCTTGGCGCCCTCTTTCCGGCCGATGTCGAGATAGGACAGGATCTTCTCCAACTGGTCGTTGGAGGCCTGCGCCCCGATCATCGTGTCGGTGTCCAGGGGATGCCCCTGCACGATCTGCTCGGTGCGGGCGACCCCCGCGGCCAGGAAGTCGCTGTAGTGGCCCTGCTGGATCAGCGCCCGGGACGGGCAGGTGCAGACCTCGCCCTGGTTGAGCGCGAACATGGTGAAGCCTTCCAGGGCCTTGTCCAGGAAGTCGTCGGATGCGGCGCTGACGTCGTCGAAGAAAATGTTCGGGCTCTTGCCGCCCAGCTCCAGCGTGACGGGTTTGATGTTCTCACTGGCGTACTGCATGATCAGCCGCCCGGTGGTCGTCTCGCCGGTGAAGGCCACCTTCGCGACCCGGGCCGAGGACGCCAGCGGTTTGCCGGCCTCCACGCCGAAACCGTTGACGATGTTCAGCACTCCCGGCGGCAGCAGGTTCGCCACCAGCGACAGCCAGTAGTGGATGGACGCCGGTGTCTGCTCGGCGGGTTTGAGCACCACGGCGTTGCCGGCGGCCAGCGCGGGCGCGAGCTTCCAGGTCGCCATCAGGATCGGGAAGTTCCACGGGATGATCTGCCCGACCACGCCGAGCGGCTCGTGGAAGTGGTACGCCACTGTGTCGTCGTCGAGTTCGCCCAGGGAGCCCTCCTGGGCCCGGATCGCCCCGGCGAAGTAGCGGAAATGGTCGATGGCGAGCGGGATGTCGGCGGCCAGTGTCTCCCGGACCGGCTTGCCGTTCTCCCAGCTCTCGGCAATGGCCAGGGATTCCAGGTTCTCCTGCATCCGGTCGGCGATCCGGTTGAGGATCAGCGCCCGTTCGGCCACCGAGGTGCGGCCCCAGGCGTCGGCGGCGCCATGGGCGGCGTCGAGGGCCTTCTCCACGTCGGGTGCGGTGCCGCGGGCGACCTCGGTGAAGGTCTGCCCGGTGACCGGTGTCGGGTTCTCGAAGTAGGCGCCGCCCTGCGGCTTGACGTACTCGCCGCCGATGTAGTGGTCGTAACGGGACTGCCAGTGGGTGGGCGCGTCGTAGCGCGTCATGGTTACCTCCGCCGTCGTTGTGCGGGTGTGCCGACGGCGACGGTAGTTTCAGCGACGTTGCAGCCACGTTGCGCGCGGTAGGTCGTACTCACCGGCGAGCTGGTCGATGCGCGCGAGGGCGAGGGGCCGACGCGGCGCGCCCACCGGCAGCGCCCGTGCCAGGGCCTGCCAGGCGGCCAGGTCGTCGGCACCGGCCGGCGTCGCGGTCCAGGCCGCGAGCAGCGCCGGGTCCGCGGCGGCCAGCACGGCCGCGCGGAGGTGGCCGTCGATCAGCCGGCGCAGTCGCGCCACTCCCGGCGCGTCCGAGCCGGGCAGCAACGACCCGGGGTACGCGTCGAGCGCGCCCGCCGGATCGCCCTGGTCCAGCCGGTCGGCGACTGTGGTGAAGTCGGCGCGGACGGTCCCGCGTAGCCGGTACGGGCGGGAATCGAGCAGCTCTGGGCCGAGCACCCGGCGCAACCGGGACAGCTCGGCGCGCAGGGTGACCGGGTGCAGTCGGTCGTCGCCGTACAGGTCGAGGCCGAGCTGAACGCCGGTGCGCCCCTCGGGGTGCTGGAGCAGCAGCACCAGCAGTTCGCTGTGCCGTCGACCCAGCCGGATCCGTCGGCCCTCGAACCGCAGCTCCGCCTCGTCCCGGCCGAGCGCGGTCACTGTGGCGACGCCCGGTTCCGGCGGTCGGTCGGCGGCGAGCTGCGACTCGGCGGCCCGGGCGGTGGCCCGGACCAGCGCCAGGCTCTGCGGAGTCGCCAGATGGTCCCCGCCGGTGATGTCGATCGCGCCGAGCAGCCGCCCGGTGGCCGGGTCGTGGATCGGCGCGGCGGCGCAGGTCCACCGCTGGACCGGGCGGCTGAAGTGCTCGGTGGCGAAGATCTGCACGCTGTGGTCCACTGCCAGCGCGGTGCCGGGAGCGTTGGTGCCGGCGTGCGTCTCGTCCCAACGGGCGCCGGGCATGAAGTTCATCCGCTCGGCGTGCCGCAGCACGCCCGGATGCCCCTCGACCCAGAGCAGCCGCCCGTGCGCGTCGCAGACCGCCATCAGGTGCGCGCCGTCCTGCGCGATGCCGCCGAGCAGGTCCCGGAACAGCGGCAGGACCCGGGCCAACGGGTGAACCGCCCGGTACGCGGCCAGAACGTCGTCGGCCAGGTCGACCGGCGGGGTGGCCTCCGGGTCGAGCCGTGCCGAACGCTCCCAGGAGCGGCGGACCACCTCCCGCACCCGGTGCGGCGCCGCACCGGCGGTCAGGAAGGCCTCGTGGGCGGCACCGACCTGCGCGATCCGCTCCGCCGGATCGACGCCGAACTCCAGGGCGAGCCACGGGTCAGCCATCGGGCGACCTCCTCGGCCCCCATCGTGACGCAGCTCACCCCCGCACGCCAACCGCCGGGCCCTTCGGGGACGAACGACCCAGATGACGCGACACGGGCACCAAGTCGACCGGGACTGGCTTGCGGTGGTTTGCCCGCTGGACACCCGCGTGGAGGATGGCTGCGGCGGGTGCTTACAGAACCCTTAACCCGGGCCTGCGACGGTATGCGGGGCAAGCCGAACTGGGGGAGCGGAAAAACGTGCGGGTGCTGGTGGCGGACGACGAGCGGTTGTTGGCGGACACGGTGGCCGAAGGGCTGCGCCGCCTCTCGATGGCTGTCGACGTCTGCTACGACGGCGACGGTGCGCTGGAACGGGTCGGGGTGAACCGGTACGACGTCGCGGTGCTGGACCGGGACATGCCCGGACACACCGGCGACGAGGTGTGCCGCAGCATCGCCGACTCACAGGTCGGCACCCGGGTGCTGCTGCTCACGGCGGCGGCCGGCATCCGGGACCGGGTGGAGGGCCTCGGCCTCGGCGCGGACGACTACCTGACCAAGCCGTTCGCCTTCGCCGAGCTGGTGGCCCGGGTGCAGGCCCTCGGGCGACGGTCCACGCCGGCGCTGCCACCGGTGCTCGCCCAGGACGGCCTGGCGCTGGACGTGGGCCGACACCTGGCCACCCGGGACGGCCGCCCCCTCGCGTTGAGTCCCAAGGAGTTCGCGGTGCTGCACGTGCTGCTGCGCGCGGACGGCCAGGTGGTCAGCGCAGAGGAGTTGCTGGAGCAGGCCTGGGACGAGTTCGCCGATCCGTTCACCAACGCCGTACGGGTCACCGTGATGACCCTGCGCAAGAAGCTCGGCGATCCCGCGATCATCCACACCGTTCCGAAGGCCGGCTACCGCATCGGCGGCACGGCGTGAGCTGGACGCCCCGACGTCGGGTGCTGCTGGTGGGGCTGTTGGCGCTGCTGGCCGGCCCGATACTGCCGGCGATGGGCAAGTGGCTGTCGGCGGTGACCTGGACCTGGGGGCAGCAGTTCTGTGACGTGCCCATGCCCGGGTTGTCGACGGTGTGCCGCAACGTACGGCCGGGGGCGTTCATGCTGCCCCTGGTGGCCGTCCTGCTCGTGACAGTGGCCGTCCTGGTGGGGCTCTGGTTCGCCGCGGTGTGGTGCCTGCGCCCGGTCGCTGACCTGGCCGGGCCGATCGGGCACCTCGGCCCGCAGAACCTCGGTCACCGGATCCGGCCCCGGGGCAGCGACGAGTTGGCCCGGCTGTCCCGGGCGATCGACGAGATGATGGAACGCGTCTCCGCCGGGTACGAGGGGCAGCGGCGGTTCGCCGCCAACGCCTCGCACGAGCTGCGGACGCCCCTCGCCGTGCAGCGGACGCTCATCGAGGTCGGCATGGCCAGGACGCTCAGCGGCGAGCAGTTGGAGCTGCTGACCAGTCAGCTGCTGGAAACCAACGAGCGCAACGAACGACTGATCGAGGGCCTGCTCGCGCTCAGCGAGAGTGACCAGGGCCTCCGGTCGCGGATACCGCAGCGGCTGGACACGATCGTCGAGGCGGTGCTGGCCGGATACCTGGACCGGGCCCGGGAGGCCGGGGTGACAGTGGAGACCCATCTCGTACCCCGGGTAGTCGTCGGCGAGCGGGTGCTGCTGGAACGCCTGGTCACCAACCTGGTGGAGAACGGGATCAAGTACAACCGGCCGGGCGGCTCGCTGACCGTCGTGGTGAGCGGCGTGCCCGCGCTGTCCGTGGTGAACACCGGCCAGCCCGTGCCGGCCGAGGCGGTGGCCGGTCTGTTCGAGCCGTTCCGCCGGCTCGCCCGGGACCGGACCTCGCAGGGCGGCGGGGCCGGCCTGGGTCTGGCCATCGCCCGCTCGATCACCCAGGCCCACGACGGCATCATCGCGGCCCGGCCCGCCGAGTACGGCGGCCTACGGGTCGACGTCCAGCTACCGACCTTGAACTGACACTTCCACCCACCTTCACCGGGGTCCACGTACCGCTGGACCCCGCCTGTGGTGTGCCCGAAAAGGAGAGACGATGACACGCACCGTTGGCCAGGTCCGGGCCGATGTCGAGGAGGCCAGCCGCTGGCTTGCCGGCCGCGTGGTCCGTACCCCCGTGCTGCGCTCCCCGGTGATCGACGAGCTCGCCGGGGCACGGGTCCTGCTCAAGGCGGAGAACCTCCAGAACGGCGGCTCGTACAAGATGCGGGGCGCGCTGCGCGCGGTCGGCCGCCTCGCGATGGCCGGCCATACCGGAGTGATCGCGCAGAGCACCGGCAACCACGCGGTGGCGGTGGCGTTGGCGGCCCGGCAGCACGGGCTCGCGGCGACAGTGGTGCTGCCGGTCGACGCGGCATCGACGAAGGTCGACCGGGCGCGCGCGGCGGGAGCGCGGGTGGTGTTCGCCGGCACCGGCGTCGAGGAGCGGGTGGCGGTGGCCAACGGGCTCAGCGACGAGAGCGGTCACCCCGTCGTCGACGCGTACGACCACCCGGACGTGATCGCCGGGCAGGGCACCGCGAGCCTGGAGCTGATCGAGGACGCCGAGCGCGCGGGGACGCCGTTGGACGCGTTGGTCGTACCGGTGGGTGGTGGTGGCGGGGTGGCCGGCGCGTGCCTGGCCGCCGCCGGCTCCGACATCGAGGTGTACGGCGTGGAGCCGGTGGGCTGCGACTCGCTCGCCCGCAGCCTGGCAGCAGGTGTACGCGTGCCGGTCACGCCGGCGCCCACCATCGCGGACGGGCTGCGGCCGTCCTGCGTGGGGGAGCTGCCGTTCGCCATCGTGCGGAACACGCTGCGCGGCGTCGTCCGGGTCGACGACGACGAGATCGCGGCGGCGTTCCGGCTGATCCTGACCGAGCTCAAGGTGCTCGCCGAGCCCTCCGGGGCGGCGGGCCTGGCCGGCGCCCTCCGGCTTCCGCCGGACAGGGACCGGCAGCGGACGGTCGGCGTGGTGCTGACCGGCGGAAACGTGGAGGAGTCGCTGGTGGCCCGGTTGATGGCCCCGCGATCCGCCGACCTGGCTGAGGAAGGGGCGGCGGCGTGAGCGCGCCAGTCCGGATCGGAATCCTGTTCGGTGGACCGTCGGCGGAGCACGAGGTCTCCTGTGCCTCCGCGCTCGGGGTGGCCCGGGCGCTCGCCGGTGGCGGCTACCGCACTGTCGCCATCGGCGTCACCCGCAGCGGCGGGTTCCGGCTGATGCCCGACGCGCTGCTGGCCGAGCTGCGCGACCGACCGGCCGGCGAGCGGGCCATCGACGACCAGTTGGTGGTGACCGGGCCTGCCGTCGAGTTGCGGGCCGGTCCGCGTCCGGGTGTCGTGCAGGTGTCCGCCGGTAACGCCCCCGGCGCTGTGCACGCCGAGCTGGACGTGATCTTCCCGGTGCTGCACGGCCCGTACGGCGAGGACGGTGTGGTGCAGGGGCTGCTGGAGTCACTGAACGTGCCGTACGTCGGGTGCGGCATCCTCGCCTCGGCGGTCGGCATGAACAAGGTGGCGATGAAGCGGGCGCTGCGCGCCGAGGGCATCCCCGTCACCCCGTACGTGTCGTTCGACGCGCACACCTACCGGGCGGTCGACGACCCGGAGAAGTTGGTGACCGGGCTCAGCCGGCCACTCTTCGTCAAGCCGGCCAGCATGGGCTCGTCGATCGGCATCTCCCGCGTCGGCGAGGGTGACGACCTGGCCGCCGCCGTGGAGGAGGCGCTTCGCCACGACCAACTCGTCATGGTCGAACAGGGGGTCGCCGGCCGGGAGCTGGAGTGTGCGGTGCTCGGTGGCTGGCGTCCCGAGGCGTCGGCGGTGGGCGAGGTGCAGGTCAGCGGCGGCTGGTTCGACTACCAGCAGAAGTACTTCGGCGACGCCGACCCGATGATCGTCCCCGCCGCGCTGCCGGACGAGGTGACCGCGCGGGTCCGCGAGCTGTCGCTGCGCGCGTTCGCCGCGATCGGCGGTTGGGGTCTGGCCCGGGTCGACTTCTTCTACGACGAGACAGCCGGTGAGCTGTACGTCAACGAGCTGAACACGATGCCCGGCTTCACCGCGCACTCGATGTACCCGAAGGTGTGGGCCGCCGTCGGGGTCAGCTACCGGGAGGTGGTGGACCGACTCGTCGAGCTGGCCCGGCTCCGGCACGCGGAACGGCCCGCGAGCACGGCGGGGAGCATCCGATGATCCTGCTCTCCGACCCCCGGGTGGCGGCGGTGCCCAGCGCCGACGACGGCGAGGAGTTCGTGGACCTGCGTGAACTGTCGGAGCTGCGGCTCGACGACCGGGCCGTCGACCCGGCCGGGGCGTACGCCCGGTTGCGCGCCGGTGTCGTGGACCGCCTGCTGGCCGCGCAGCGTGCCCTGCCCGGTGGGCTGCGGCTGCTGGTGGTCGAGGGCTACCGGCCGTACCAGGCGCAACTGGCCATCTTCACCGGCTACCGCGACGAGTTGCGCCGACGGCACCCGGACTGGTCGCCGCAGCGGCTGCACCGGGAGACCACGAAGTTCGTCTCACCGGTCGAGGTGGCCCCGCACAGCACCGGCGGCGCGGTGGACCTGACGCTCTGCACCGACGACGGTGTGGAGCTGGACCTGGGCACGGCCATCGACGCCACCCCGGAGGACAGCGCGGACGCCTGCTTCACCGACGCGCCGGCGATCGGCGGCACCGCCCGTCGGCACCGGCAGATCATGGTGGACGCCCTCGGCGGCGCGGGGATGGTGAACTACCCGACCGAGTGGTGGCACTGGTCGTACGGCGACCGTTACTGGGCGCTGATCACCGGGGCCCCGCGCACCCGCTACGGGCCGGTGGACCTGGCCGCCGCACGATCGATACCCGTGCCGGCTGAACGGTAGGACGCTCCGGTCCGTACCGGTGGGTGAAGGACACCACCGAGGACGGGAGTGACGGCGATGAGGGTGCAGCGCAGGCACGTGCTGGCAGCGAGCGTGGCGGTGCTCGCCGCGGTGGGCGTGTCGGTGGGGACCAGCTTCGGGTTCGCCGACACGGCCCCGGCACGGTCGTCGGTCTGCTCCGGCTCGGTCACCTTCTCCGCGGAGGGCGGGGCGCCGGCGGCGACCAGCGACCGGTTCCCGGTGGGTACCCGGCTGCGGGTGACGAACCTGGACAACAACCGGGCGGCCACTGTGACGGTGACCGGCCCGTCGGGCAGTTGCGTGCTGCTCAACGCGGCGGCCATGGAGCTGGTCCGCGAGCCGGGGAAGAACGTGATCCGCCGCAACGTGGTGGAACGCGTCGACGGCGCGGCCCCGCCCGCCGGCGCTCCGGCCCCCGGCACCGTCCGCCCCGGCGCCGCTTCTCCCGGCGCGCCCGGCCCGGCGCCCCGGTCGGCGTGCTCCGGGGCGATCACCTTCTTCGAGGAGGCGGCCGGACCGGCGGCGACCAGTGGGCAGTTCCCGGTCGGGACCCGGCTGCGGGTGACCAACCTGGACAACAACCGGGCGACCACTGTGACGGTGACCGGCCCGTCGGGCAGTTGCGTGCTGCTCAACTCCGCCGCGATGGAGCAGATCCGCGAGCCGGGCAAGAACCTGGTGCGCCGCAACACTGTCGAGGTGCTTCGCTGACATCGGCGGAGGGGCCCGTGCACCGGGCCCCTCCGCCGCTCAGTCTGCTCAGCCGAAGGCGGCGTCGAGGAGGTCGGCACCCCGACCGAGGTGCCCGTCGGAGATCACCAGCGGGGGCAGGAAGCGCAGCACGTTTCCGTACGTGCCGCAGGTCAGGGTGAGCAGGCCGGCGGCGTGACAGGCCGCCGAGATCGCCGCGGTGGCGACCGGGTCGGGGGTGAGGGTGCCCGGCAGCACCAGCTCCACGGCGAGCATCGCCCCCCGGCCGCGTACCTCGGCGACCCGGGGATCCCGCTCGGCGACGGCCCGTAGCCGGGGGACCAGCACCGACTCGATCCGTCGGGCCGCAGCGGCCAGGTCCAGCTCGTGCATGGTCTCGATGGTGGCCAGCGCGGCGGCGCAGGCGATCGGGTTGCCGCCGTAGGTGCCGCCGAGCCCACCGACGTGCACCGCGTCCATCAACTCGGCCCGACCGGTCACCGCAGCCAACGGCAGGCCACCGGCGATGCCCTTGGCCACAGTCACC
The DNA here is from genome assembly GCF_003264475.1 of Micromonospora noduli. Lineage (NCBI taxonomy): Bacteria > Bacillati > Actinomycetota > Actinomycetes > Micromonosporales > Micromonosporaceae > Micromonospora > Micromonospora noduli. Next base: position 218,669 of record NZ_PYAC01000012.1, read on the forward strand.
AGGTCGGGTTCGACGCCCTCGTGCTGACAGGCGAACCAGTCACCGGTACGGCAGAAACCGGTCTGGATCTCGTCGGCGACGAAGACCACCCCGGCCGCCGTCGCCCAGGCCCGCAGCGCGGGCAGGAAACCCGGCGCGGGTACGACGAAGCCACCCTCGCCCTGAATCGGCTCGATGAGCAGCGCGGCGACGTTCTCCGCGCCGACCTGCTTCTCGATCATCTCGACGGCCCGGGCCGCCGCCTCCGCGCCGGAGAGCCCGCCATCGCGCAGCGGGTACGACATCGGCACCCGGTAGATCTCCCCGGCGAACGGCCCGAACCGGTGCTTGTACGGCATGTTCTTCGCGGTCAACGCCATGGTCAGGTTGGTCCGGCCGTGGTACGCGTGGTCGAACACCACTACCGCCGGCCGCCCGGTGGCGTGCCGGGCGACCTTGACGGCGTTCTCCACCGCCTCCGCGCCGGAGTTGAACAACGCCGAGCGTTTTGCGAACCCGCCGGGCGTCAACGCGTTGAGCTGCTCGCACACCGCCACGTACGACTCGTAGGGCGCGACCATGAAGCAGGTGTGGGTGAACCTCTCCACCTGGGCCCGGACCGCCTCGACCACCTTGGGTGCGGAGTTGCCCACGCTGGTCACGGCGATGCCGGCGGCGAAGTCGATCCACTCCCGGCCGTCCACGTCGGTGATCGTCCCGCCGGACGCGCTGTCCACGTAGGACGGGATCACACTGCCGACACCCCGGGCCACGGCATCGCCGCGCCGCTTGTGCAGCTCCTCGCTCGACGGCACGGCTCAGCTCCCCAGGTTGTGCATGACGTGCTTGATCCGGGTGTAGTCCTCCAGGCTGTAGACCGAGAGGTCCTTGCCGTGCCCGGAGTGCTTGAAGCCACCGTGCGGCATCTCGGAGACGAACGGGATGTGCGTGTTGACCCAGACGCAGCCGAAGTCCAGTCGACGGGTCATCCGCATGGCCCGGCCGTGGTCCCGCGTCCAGACCGACGCGGACAGGCCGTAGTCGACGCCGTTGGCCCAGCGCACCGCCTCGTCCTCGTCGGAGAAGCGCTGCACGGTGATGACCGGCCCGAACACCTCGTCCTGGATGATCTCGTCGGCCTGACGCAGCCCGGAGACCACTGTCGGCGCGTAGAAGTAGCCGCGTTCGCCCTGCCGGGACCCGCCGGTCTGGATCGCCGCGTGATCCGGCAGGCGGTCCACGAAACCGCTGACCCGGGTGAGCTGGTTGGCGTTGTTCAGGGGCCCGTAGAGCACGTCGGCCTCGTCCGGGGCGCCGGTCTTCGTGTTGCGGGCCTGCTCGGCGAGCGCCGCCACGAAATCGTCGTGGACGCCGGGGCCGGCCAGCACCCGGGTGGCCGCCGTGCAGTCCTGCCCGGCGTTGAAGTAGCCGCCCAGCGCGATGGCCTCGGCGGCCGCCGCCACGTCCGCGTCGTCGAAGATCACCACCGGGGCCTTGCCGCCCAGCTCCAGGTGGGTGCGCTTCAGGTCGGGGGCCGCCGCGGCGGCTACCTCCATGCCCGCGCGGGTCGAGCCGGTGATCGACACCAGCTGCGGGGTCGGGTGCGACACGAGGGTACGACCGGTGTCCCGGTCGCCGCAGACCACGTTGAACACCCCCGGTGGGAAGAACTCGGCGGCGATCTCGGCGAGCAGCAGCGTCGACACCGGTGTGGTGTCCGACGGCTTGAGCACCACAGTGTTGCCGGCGGCGAGCGCGGGGGCGATCTTCCAGACCGCCATCATCAGCGGGTAGTTCCAGGGGGTGACCTGCGCGCAGACACCGATCGGCTCACGTCGCACGTAGGAGGTGTGCCCGGCCAGGTACTCCCCGGCGGACCGCCCCTCCAACATCCGGGCGGCACCGGCGAAGAACCGGAACTGGTCCACCGCCGGGGGAAGCTCCTCCTCGGCGGTGAGCTGGCGGGGCTTGCCGGTGTTGCGGACCTCGGCGTCGACCAGCTCGGCGGCGCGCGCCTCCACGGCGTCGGCGAGCTTGAGCAGTGCCCGCTGCCGCTCGGCGGGGGTGACCTCCCGCCAGCTCTCGAACGCGGTGGCGGCGGCGCTCATCGCCGCGTCCACGTCGGCGGCGCCGGAGACCGGGGCCTGGGCGAACACCTCACCCGTGCAGGGGTCGACCAGGTCGGCGTAACCGCCATCGGACGGGTCGACGTAGGAGCCGTTGACGAAGTTGCGCAGCTGCTGCTGGTCACTCATGAGGGATCACTCCGAGGGGGCCGGGGGCGCGGTTCTGCGGCGGTTATCGCAATCTCTCTGCCATCTTGGCTACCGAATTCGCGGCAGACAAGGGTTATCGCGACTGTTTCCGTCGACTGATCGCTCGGCTACGCTGCTCGGCGTGGAGCCCGCAGCCTTCTTCGTCGCCTCCCGCCCCGCCACCGGCGAGGGTGAGTTGACAGTCCACCACCCGTACGACGGTCGCCCGGTAGGGCGTACCACAGTCGCCACGCCCGCCCAGGTCGACGCCGCCGTCGCCGCGGCGGCCGGGGTGGCCGCGCAGGCCGCGGCCCTGCCCGCGCACGCCCGCGCGGCGGCCCTCGACCACGTGTCCCGGCGGCTCGCAGAGCGCGCGGGCGAGATCGCCGCCCTGATCACCGCGGAGAACGGCAAGCCGCTCAAGTGGGCCCGCGCCGAGGTCGGGCGTGCGGTGTCGACCTTCCGTTGGGCCGCCGAGGAGGCCCGCCGCTTCTCCGGCGAGTTGCAACGACTCGACACCGACCCGGCCGCCGGCGGGCGGATCGCACTGGTCCGCAGGGTGCCGCGCGGGCCGGTGCTGGGCATCACGCCGTTCAACTTTCCGCTCAACCTTGTCGCCCACAAGGTGGCCCCGGCCATCGCCGTCGGCGCGCCCATCATCGTCAAGCCCGCGCCAGCGACGCCGCTGACCGCGCTGCTGCTCGGTGAACTGCTGGCCGAGACCGACCTCCCGGCCGGGATGTTCTCGGTGCTGCCGCTGCCCAACGACCGCGCCGCCGAACTGGTCACCGACCCCCGACTACCGGTGGTGTCGTTCACCGGCTCCGGGCCGGTCGGCGCGGCCATCCGCAGCGCCGCGCCGGAGAAGCACGTGACGCTGGAGTTGGGCGGCAACGCCGCCGTGGTGCTCTGCGCGGACTGGACCACCGACGAGGACCTGGACTTCGCCGCACAGCGCATCGCGACGTTCGCCAACTACCAGGCCGGCCAGTCGTGCATCGCCGTCCAGCGGGTGTACGTGCACCACGCCCTGCACGCCGACTTCCTGCCCCGGCTGGTGGCGGCGGTGCGGGGGCTGCGGACCGGCGACCCCGCGTCCGAGCTGACCGACGTCGGGCCGATGGTGTCCGAGGACGCGGCCCGCCGGGTCGAGACATGGGTGGCCGAGGCCGTCGCCGCCGGCGGCACCGTCGAGGTGGGCGGCCTCCGCGACGGCGCGACCTACCCCCCGACCGTGCTCACCGGCGTGCCGGCGAACGCCAAGGTTGTGGCCGAGGAGGTGTTCGGGCCGGTGCTGGTGGTCGCCCCGGTCGCCGACGACCAGGCCGCGTTCACAGCGGTCAACGACTCGGCGTACGGCTTGCAGGCCGGCGTCTTCACCCGACGCCTGGACGTGGCCTTCGCCGCCGCCCGCGCGCTGGAGGTGGGCGGGGTGATCGTCGGTGACGTGCCGTCGTACCGCGCCGACCAGATGCCCTACGGCGGGGTGAAGGGCAGCGGCGTCGGCAGGGAGGGTCTGCGCAGCGCGATGGACGACTACACCGAGCCCCGGGTCATGGTGCTCACCGGCCTCACGCTCTAGGCCGGCAACACCGCCGGGTCAGTCGGCCTGCCAGGTGCCGTCGTCGCGGACCCGGGCGGGCGCGCGGCCGAGCAGCAGTGTGGTCAACGCGGCGTCGATGGTGTCGCCGAGGAACCACTCGCCGGCCTGGTCGAGCGCGAAGACCCGGCCACGCTCGTCCACCGCCAGGATGCTGTCCTGCTGCTCGGTGCCGATCGGAAAGAGGCGTACGCCGAGCACCGCGCCGAAGTCCGCGAGGGTGTCGGCGGTGTGCGCGATGGTGTGCGGGCGGATGTCGAAACGGGAGATCCACACCTGTTCGCCCCGGCCGCGCCGCGCACCGACCAGGCTGGGGAACGCGGTGAGTGCCTCCACGGCGGCAGGAAAGACCTCGTGTCGATGGTTGCGCCCCGGCACCGACGTGACGTCCCGTACGGCGGCGGCGGCCATGATCTGATCCCCGATGTGTGGCCGCCAACCGGCCGCGACCAGCGCGTTCGCGACCTCGGCCGGGAACCGCCCAGGATCGGGGTCGGGCGCCTCCGGCGCGTTCCAGGTCTCGGTGTAGGCGCGAGCCGACTCCGGCAGGACGTTCGCCCGCACCAGGAAGGCGATGCACGAGTCGCAGGGCCGCTCGGCAGGCCCACCAGCGGGATCGCCCGGCTCACGGATCCGGAAGATCTCGAAGCGGGCGCCCTCCAGCAGCGCCGCTGCCTCGGCCCGCCCCATCGGCGCGATGCCCTCGGCGGCGCGGCGGTGGTCGTACTCGTGCAGGACGTCGGAGACCACGATCAGCTCGGCGTGCGCCTCCCCGCCGCGAACCAGCTCGCCGGGCGGCAACTGGTCGAGATAGTCGCGGACCAGCGGGTGATGGTTGAGTGGCACGTCGGCCTTCGTGCCCTGGGCCGTCCAGATCCGTCCGTCGATGGTCAGGTGCGCGGCGGTGTTCGGGGTGGCACCCCGATGGATTTCCCGGACCAGCAGGCTCGACGGGTCGAGAGTGCGGGGAGCTGTCGGCCCCGCGGGCTGGCTACGCCGGTACAGCTCCGCCACCACAGTGCTCGGCACCCGGGGCCAGGTGGTGACCGTGCCGGTCTGCTTGTCGATGACTGTCGTCGGCAGGTCACCCGGCACCGTGCGCACCTCGGTGGGTACGACGGACGTGATGACCCACCCCAGGTCGAACTCGTCGACCATCGCGGTGCACTCGTGGCCGAGACGCTGCGAGTCACGGCGGGCCCAGGTGGCCGCGAGCTGCTCGGCCTGTTGACGGTCGATCACACATTGAAACTACCGGACTACACGGATCGATGGCGGCCGGTATTGTTTCGCTCTACCGACGGTGACGGGAGGGCGGCGGTGGACGAACAGGCGGACCGGGGCGTCAATCGCGAGCTACGGGCCCGATTCGACGACGTTTATGGGCAATACCAGCAGCTCAGATCCGGTTTGGACACCCTTCAGACGCGACTCGCCGCGCTGCGGGTGACCCGCCGGTCGGCCGACGGGCAGGTGACGGCGACAGTGGGTGCGCAGGGCCAGTTGATCGAGGTCGAGCTGACGCCGGCCATCTACCGGGACCGCGACGCTGACGTGCTCGGCCGAAAGGTCACCGAAACGATCCGGGCCGCCGCGACCGCCGCCGCCGACGCCACTCGCGACCTCGTCGCCGAGAGCATGCCGGCCGGCTCCGGGGCGACGGACTTCCTCAAGACCGGTGATTACTCCACGCTGCTCGGTCGGGCCGACGCCGTACTCGGCAAAGGTGAGGCGAAGCCGTGACCGACGGGCAGCTCTGGCTTGATCCGTCCCGGGCCCGCCGGGGCGGCGCCGACCTGGCGCTCGCCGGCGAGGCGGTGACGGCCCGTCGTGCGGCGGAGGGGGGCGCGATCGAGGCCACCAGCGGTGCCCGGCCCTGGGGTCGCGACGACATCGGCGCCGCCTTCGAACGCAACTACCGCGGGTTCGAGCAGACAGTGCTGCGGGCCTGGGCCGGCGTCGGGCACCGGCTCACCGAACTGGGCAGCGACGTGGTCGAGGCGGTCGACGCGAGCGTGCAGACCGACGGTGCCAGCGCCGCCCGGGTCGGTCGGGCCGCCGACCGGCGCTGACGGCCGACGATTCCGATGAGCGTGCTGCCGAGCCCCATCCCGCACCCCCTGGACTACGCGCCGTGGGACGTGCCCGGCTGGATCTACGAGGCCCTCGACTGGGTGGTCGGTGTGCAATGGCCGGCGGGCAACGAGCGGGCCGTCTGGGACGTGGCCGACCAGTGGTACGCGGTCGCCTCCGTGCTCGCCGGGCCGCACGCCGACGCCGCCGCGGCCGCCGTCGAGGTGCACAACGGGTACGGCGGCGTCGGGGCTGTCGACGCGGCGTTCGAGGCGGCCTGGCGGGGGATCGCCGAGGGCGCCGAGGCCCCGCTGCCCGTGCTGCTCGCAGTCACGGCCGACCTGGGCCGACTGGTCGAGGAGTGCGGTTGCGACATCGAGGGCGCCAAGCTCGAAGTCTGGATCGAGCTGGGCATCCTGGTCATCGAGCTGCTCACCGTGGCGGTGGCGGCGGTGTTGACCGCCGGTGCGGCAACTCCGGCCGCCGGGGCGGCGATCACCGCGACGCGGCTGCTGGTTCAACAGATCTTCAAGCGGCTGATGGGCCAACTGGCCAGCAAGTCCCTCAAGCACGGGCTCAAGGAGGCCGGCGAGCGGGCCGCCAAGGAGGTCGCCCGAGGTGGTGCGCGCGGGCTCGCCAAGCGGGTCGCCCGGGGAGGGCTGGAGGAGGCCACCGAGGAGGCCGGGGTCACCCTGGCCACCCAGGCGTACCAGAACTCCACCGGGCGGGCACACGGCCTGGACCTGACCGATCTCGGTGCTTCGGCGGTCGGCGGGCTGGCCGGCGGGGCGGTGGCGCCGCTGGCCGGCCTGGGCCGGCACGCGACCGGGCGAGCGGCGAAAGTCGGGGAGCACCTGGGGCGGGAGATGACCGGCGAGGTGCTCGCCGACAGCGCGGCGAGCCTGGCCACCGGTCAGGGCCTGACCTCGATGGAGGACGTGGCGCGCGCCGCCGCGTCCGGGGCCACCGGCTCGGCGACCGGGCAGACCGACCACGCGCTACGCGCCCGGCTCGACGCGCAGGCCAACGCCCTCGCCGGAGCATCGTTCACGGGTCCCTCCCTCCCGGCGGTGCTGCCTGTCGCGGGAGATGCGGCCTCTGCGGGAGCGTCTCCCTCAACGGTGGCCTCGGCCGCGGTGGGGGCTTCTTCTGCGGGGGCTGCCGGTGGTGTGGCTTCGGGTGGTCTGGTGACGACTGCCGGCATTCCGGTGCAGGCGACGGAGGGTGTTGCCACCACGCCGTCGAACCAGTTGGCTGCGACGACGTCACAGGCTGCCGACCAGTCACGGGGAGCGGGGCCGGCGTCCCCGGTCGCGCCCGACGCGCACACGTCGTCACCGATGCCGGTTGGCGTGCTGTCCGACGTGGACGTGTCGGACCGTTCGGTAGGCGCCTCCGAGGAGCGTGGGTCGTTCGGCGACAGAGCGGCCGTCCCGCACCCGGTCACGGCCGACCCCGTGCTCTCGGCGGTGACCACCGAGCCGGCCACGTCGGCCGTGGGTGCCGGCCCGGTCGCGTCGGAGTTGGGTGCCGATCCGGTCGCGTCGGCTTCGACTGCCGATCCGGCCACCTCGGCGGTGGCTGATCCGAGTCGGCCCGTGGTGGGTGCTGATCCGAGGCTTTCCTCGGCGTCCGCGCCCGTGGTCGGTCCCCTCGAATCGAGCAGCGGGCCGGCTGCCACCGGTGTGCCGCCAACCCACCCCGGCAGCTCGCCGCACCCCACCACCTCCGGACCGACCGCCTGGTCTCCGGCGACCGGCCCCTCCACACCGACGATCACCCCCGGCCCGTCGGCACCGATCACCTTCGGCGTCTCGACCACCACCAACGGGCCGCTGCCGGTCGCCTCCACCCCACCGGCGGTGGGTCGGTTCGCCGTGCCGTCGCGTGTCCCGACCCGGGAGACGCCCGCACCGGTGCGAGCGCCCGACCATCCCGCCCGGGGAAGGGCGTCGATCCCCGTCGACGTGGCCGCGTTCGGCGCCCCTTCGGTGCGCGAGCCCGAAACCAACGACGCGTACGCGGCGCAGTGGGCCGCAGCGGCGGAAGCCGCCGAGCGGCGGCGCTACCAGGACCACTACGAATCGCTGCGGATCGGGTTCGAGAACAACCGCCGGCAGGCCGAGGCCGCCCGACTGCGCACCCGTGCCGTGGAGCACGATCGCCGAGCCGTCGAGTACGCCACCTACGCCCGACAACTGCACCAGGCTGGCAACCGGCAGTGGGCCGACGGCTGGCAGCGCGTCGCGAACGAGGAAGCTCGCGCGTACGCCGAATGGCGTGACCTGGCAGACGCGGTGCTGGTCGGCACCACGGCCCCGCCGGTCGTGGACATCAGCGCCACATTCGAGCACGCCAACCGGGACGTGGGTGCTCTCGCGCTCGGCGCGGTGGAGACTGCCGGCCCGTCCAGGCTCACCGGCGACGACGATCCGCCGCCGATCGACGACTCCCGGCCGTACGGGCAGCCCGGGGGACTCCGGCCACCGCTCGCTCTGCACCAGGTCGACGTCGAACGACAGATGCCCCGCGATCCAGACGGCACCGTCACCCGCACCGCGGACCCGCGCCACGGCGGCTGGTTCGGGCTGCTCAACGACGGCGGTCCCGCGGCCGACGCCACCCGGGGCATCAACTGCCTGGACTGCACGCTGTCCCTGTTCGAGACGTGGGTGCACGGGCGCCCCCGCGTGTCGGCGCCCCGAACCTTCGACGGCTACCTCGACGGTGACATCCGGCGCCCCATCCGTGGCGAGGCAGGCGGCCCGGGCCGGGTGGAGGACGTGACCGGCGGGCGCTTCCAGCAACTCCTCGCCCCGGCGTCCGGTCAACGTACGGACGCCGCGCAGGCGCGGCAGGCCGCCGACCGGGGCTACCGCAACCTGCACGACCAACTGTTGCTGGGCGGCCACGGCAGCTACTCGTTCCTGGTCACCGAGTGGGCGCACGGCGGTTCGCACGCCTGGGTGGCGCTCAACCAGAACGGCACTGTGCTCTACGTGGACCCCCAGAACGGCGTGGTCCGGGACCGGCCGCTCTACCCCGACGTGGTCGGCATCGACGCGTTGGTGCTGAGCGGAGACGGCCGACCGATGCCGCTCGGCGGACTGCCCCGGGGCCGGTTCAGCGAACGTCCCGACCTGCCGGATCACCCGCCGACGCACGACGACGGCGGCCACGGCGACCCGTACATCAACCGGATGTACCTGCTCCTCGACGGCCCGGGCTCGGCCCCCGATGCCGGTAGCGGTCAGAACCGCGTCGAGACCGTGGAGGAGAGCGCAGCAGAAGAGCGGGGCGACCGCGGCTGGCAGGCTGCCAGTCCGCTGTTGCCCGCCGATGAATCTGGCCGCCAGCTGCACCCGAAGGATTGCGAATTCCTTGGCATTACACCCGATGCTGTCCTGGCCTGGGCCGACAGGTCGGCGCCTCTTGGAGCTACCCGAGAGCAGTTCGCACGGATGACGGCCGATCTCTTCGATGCATTGCGGGAGGATGGCCTGGACCTGTCAACTGTCGACATTCGGCTTCAGGGCTCATCGGCTCGCTTCTTCTCGGGTCCGCACAAGCAGATGCCGACGGAGTCCGAGTTGGAAGACAACCCGGAGGCGTTGGCGCGTCTGCAGGGCTGGTCGCGGGGAGCGCCGCTTCCACTGCGTAGGCCGTTCGACTCCATGTACCGGCTGGGCTTGGAAGAGCCGAGCGACTACGACTTTCAGATTTCCTCGGATGAGATGGTGGAGCGGGCTCGGCAACACGCGGCCGAGAAATATCCTGGCCTTCGTGTCGTCAACGCGAGGTACGGCTTTGTAACGAAAAAGGTGGCGCGAGAGTGCTTCCCAAACTTGTTTGATTGGGCTGAACGGCACGCCTGTGATTTGGGCCGCGACGTCGTGCCGGCGATTTTTCCTGGTTCCGGTCCGCCGGATCGAACCGGAACCGGAGTGTCGTCCCACTTCCGAGATTCGGACTGGATTGTTGGGGAAGCAGATGTCAGCTAGTTGGGTAATTGCTCTGGACGGGGACGTAGACCGAGCCACTTTGGGCCGTCTGCGGGCAGTGCTCGGCCTGAGTGAGGTCGGGCGGCTCGGCGACGACTGGGACGAGTTGTTCGGCGAAGTCAAACGGACAATCGCAGGGGTATCTACGAACGTTGGCCTCTGGCGCGACGTGGACAGCCGAGGATGGCGCCTCGACATCGACCTGCTGGCGGAGCTGGCCGACTCGGACATGCAGGATCTGCTGGCTGCGGTCCGGGCGCAGGTTGAAGCGGCGGGCGTACAGGTCGCCTCGATCGCGAGTCGCCGATAGGCGTCAAAGTCGACGCAGACGATTCGGGTGTGCGCCCGGGATTGGTGACGAATCAGATGGGCCGCAGGCTGACCTACTACGTGGTTTACCGGAATGACGAGAGGATCGGGGGTCCGGCTGGACTCTTCGTAATGGACGTAGGCGCAGGCAACGCCATCCTCTGGGACCACCGCAGCGGACGCTGGGCCTTCGATCCAGATCTGGTCGTGTGCTTTGTCGACGACTATCGAAACGCCGACCGCTTCGAACTGTTGATCGGGCGACGGCCGAGAGGGTGGCTGAGACCGTCAGTGGGGGCACCGGGCTGCCCGATGAGGACGGCATCCGAGCCATGTTCACGCCTGGTGCCAGCGCCGGTGGCCCGCAGCCATCCGGTCGGCAGTGATTGCGCGTGCAAGCGAGAGAGCAGGCGCTCATTCGTGGGATTCGGCAACGGACATTCGTCATGGACGACGTGGCCGGGCTGGCGGTCGACAGCGGCGCGTACGGGGTTGGCCGGTGGGTCGAGGAGGCCCGCGAGGAGTTGAGGTTGGCCTGAGCGTGGAAGCGATCGGTGGGGGTGGAGCCCTGGCTGGGCCGAATAAGATCGACGCATGGCGAAATCCGGTACGCAGAGCGTCAGGTCCACCGTCTGGGCCTGGCCGGTCGGCATCCTGATCGGTCTGGCGGTCGGCATTCCCGTGTTCGGTGCGAAGGGTGGCGTGGCCTTCGGTGTCGCCCTCGGCATTGCCTTCGCGCTCGGCCTGGGTGCGATCAGGGGTCGGGCCGACGGTGACCCCGCTCGGGGTGGCCCGGACGGTAGGGCCGCCGGGGATGGTGCCGACGCCCCGGGCCGAGGGTGATCGACTCGGGTTCATTGAAGTCGGGGCATCCAGGGACGTGGGACAGCCCGACTTCCGTGAAGCCGAGTGGATCATCGCCAGCGCCGGACGCGGCGGCCACGGGGACGACCGGGCCGGGCAGTGTTGCCGAGGCGGTGGCCGTACAGGAGGAGTTGCGGCCGCTGGTGGACCTGGTCGGGCCGGGGCCGAGCGCGCCCGCGACGGTGGCCGGCCTGGACGTCGCGTACGCCGAGGGTGGTGACCTGCTGGCGGCGGCCGTGACGGTCCTGGACGCCCGGACCCTGGCGGTGGTGGACTCCGCTGTCGGTGTGGGGCGACCCGCGTTCGACTATGTGCCGGGGTTGTTCGCCTTCCGTGAGTTGCCCGCGTTGCTCGCCGCGCTCGACCGGCTGACCACCATCCCGGACCTGTTGGTCTGCGACGGGCACGGGCTGGCCCATCCGCGCCGGTTCGGGCTGGCCTGCCACCTGGGGGTGGTCACCGGGTTGCCCGCGATCGGGGTGGCGAAGACGCCACTGGTCGGGGTGTGGGATCCGCCGTCCGCCGAGCGGGGTTCCTGGTCGTCGTTGCGCGACGGTGATGAGGTCGTCGGTCGGGTGCTGCGGACCCGCGACGGGGTGAAGCCGGTCTTCGTCAGCGTCGGCCATCGGGTGAGCCTGGAGAACGCGACCGCGCAGGTGCTCGCGTTGACTCCGCGCTACCGGCTGCCGGAGACCACCCGCACCGCCGACCGGCTGTGCCGTGACGCCCTCGCGGAGGCGGAGCAGGCCCGCTGATTGGCTGGTCAGCCCGCCATCAGGAGGTCGGCCGGAGGAGCCGTAAACCGTAACGCCGCACACATGCGGGGCGCTCTATGACCGGTGGTACAGGTGGGCCGGTAGTAGCCTGACCAGCGGACCCCACCCGGGGAGAACGGCGAGGTAATCATGACAGTGCGTCGACGCGTGGCACGGCTCGCGGCGGTCTGCGGTCTTGCGGGCGGCCTGGTGATGCTCGGTGCGTCACCGGCGCTGGCCGATCAGGACTCGGTCCGGGTGGGCGCGGCCAGCAGCTTCGCCGCCGGTGGTTCCGCGCAGGGGGTGAACGTCGCGGTGCGCAAGCGCACCGACGGGTGCGTCCTGCTGCGTACCGCGCTGGGCTTCAGCCTGTCGGGTCTCCAGCCGAACCAGGTGGCGGTCGAGGTCAACGCGGGCGGGCGCTGGTTCCCGGTGGCCGTCAGCGGTGGCGCCGGCACCGTGTCGACCGCGCAGACGTCACCGTCGAAGCCGACGCTGTGCAAGGGCAAGGGCATCACGGTGCGCTACCGGGTGGCGTTCGCGGCGGGTGCGCCGGGCGGCCGTCTCGTGGTCACGGGCGCGGGCATCAGCGCGGCCGGCCAGACGCTGGGTCACGCCACCGACGCGGCGCGGCTGACCGGAGGGCGGGTCACTCCGTCGCCGACTCCGTCGCGGTCGAAGACGCCGTCGCCGACTCCGAGCCCGACCGAGGTCGCGACCGTCGACGAGGCGGTGAACCCGGCGGCGCAGGGCGGCGTCTCCGCGGCGCCGAACACCACAGCGACCGCTGCCGAGTCGTCCGGAGGATCACCGGTGATGTACTTCGGCATTGTGCTGGTGGCGGTCGGACTGCTGCTCATCGTGCTGCTGTTCCGTCGCTCGCGGCAGGACCGGAAGCCGTCCGACGACGCTCCCGGCACCCTGCCGGGCAACCCCGGCGGCACCACCTACCGCGCCGGGGGTGGGTTGCCGGCCGCGCCCGGTCGCCCCGGTCAGGTGTACGGCCAGCAGCCGCCGGCCGCCGCCTGGGGTGGTGCGGTGCCGTCACCGCGTCCCGCCGCCGGCGGGGTTTACGGTGCCCGGCCGGACGCCCCGGCGCCGGAGGCCACCCAGCCGATGCCGGGCCGGCCCGACGGTCGCCCGAAGCCCGGTGACCCGCCCACCGACGGCGGCGGCCACACCGTGTTCATTCCCCGCCTCCCCGGCTGAGCGGAGTACGGCCCGGCCCTCCGTTAGGCTCAGGATCGGTGTCTAACCCGCGGCCAAGGAGTGGAACACGTGTCTGATCTGTCCCAGATTGTGAAGGCGTACGACGTCCGCGGGACGGTGCCGGACCAGTGGGACGAACGGGTCGCCGAGGCACTGGGCGCCGCCTTCACCCAACTGCTCAACTCCACCGACGAGCCGGGCGACGCCGTCGTCGTCGGGTACGACATGCGCGCCACCTCGCCCGGCCTGGCCGCCGCGTTCGCCGCCGGCGTACGCGCCGAGGGCCGCTCGGTGATCGAGATCGGCCTCGCCTCCACCGACCTGCTCTACTACGCGTCCGGCTCGCTCGACCTGCCCGGCGCGATGTTCACCGCCAGCCACAACCCCGCGCAGTACAACGGCATCAAGATGTGCCGCTCCGGTGCGCGCCCGATCGGCCAGGAGAGCGGCCTGGCCGAGATCCGGGAGCGGGCCCAGGCCCTCCTGGACTCGGGCGACGCTCGTCCCGCCGGTGCGCCGACCCGGCCCGCCGAGCGGCGCGATCTGCTCCCCGACTACGCCGGCTACCTGCGCAAGCTGGTCGACCTCTCGGGCATCCGGCCGTTGAAGGTGGTCGTCGACGCCGGCAACGGCATGGGTGGCTTCACCGTTCCGACGGTGCTGGGCGACGCGGCCCTGTCGCCGCTGCCGCTGGAGATCGTGCCGCTCTACTTCGAGTTGGACGGCAGCTTCCCCAACCACGAGGCCAACCCGCTCGACCCGGCGAACCTGGTCGACCTTCAGCGCGCGGTGGTCGAGCACGGGGCCGACATCGGGTTGGCCTTCGACGGTGACGCCGACCGGTGCTTCGTGGTGGACGAGCGCGGTGAGCCGGTCTCACCGTCGGCGATCACCGCACTCGTGGCCGCCCGTGAGTTGGCCAAGCACCCGGGTTCCACGGTGATCCACGGCCTGATCACCTCCAGCGCCGTCGCGGAGATCATCCGGGAGCACGGTGGGCAGCCGGTCGTCGCCCGGGTCGGGCACTCCTTCATCAAGGCGGAGATGGCGCGCACCAACGCCGTCTTCGGCGGCGAGCACTCCGCGCACTACTACTTCCGGGACTTCTGGTTCGCCGACACCGGGATGCTCGCGGCGATGCACACGTTGGCCGCGCTGGGCGAGCAGTCGCTGCCGCTGTCCGTGTTGGCTGGTGAGTACGAGCGCTACATCGCCTCCGGCGAGATCAACTCAACGGTGACCGACCAGGCGGCAGCGGTGGCCGAGGTGCGCGCCGCGTACCCCGACGCGGTGGCCGACGAGATGGACGGTCTCACCCTGCGTTTCCCCGACGGCGCCTGGTTCAACCTGCGCGCCTCCAACACCGAGCCGCTGCTGCGACTCAACGTCGAGGCGCCCACCCGGGATCGGATGGTCTCGCTCCGGGACGACGTGCTCGACCGCGTTCGCCGATAAGATCGCCTGCGCCGGTCGGCACCGCCGTCGGTCAAGCCGTACACGTGGAAGGAGCCGCGCCATGGCCCTGGATCCGCAGTTGCTCGAGATCCTTGCCTGTCCGGACACGCACCACGCCCCGCTCACCTATGACGCCGAGGCGCAGACGTTGACCTGTACGGAGTGCGGCCGGATCTTCGAGGTCCGCGACGACGTGCCGGTGCTGCTGCTCGACGAGGCGCGCGGCGGCCCCGGGCAGTCCTCATGATCGACGGTACGGCCGGGGTCAGCGGGCGCCGTGACGCCGACGAGGCCCTGCTCGACAACCCGCAGGCGTTGGCCGAGGCCGACCCGGGCGGCATGCTCCGGCACACGGCGTCAGCCGGTGCGCAGGTTCGCGAGAGCGCCGCGCTGGCAGCCGAGGCGAACCTCGCGGTGCTCGCCGACGACGGGCGGCCCCGAGCCGTCGTGATCGCCGGCATCGGCACCGCCGGGCGTACCGGGGACGTGCTGGCCACTGTCGCCGGGCCACGCTGCCCCGTCCCGATCATCGGGCACCGCTCCGCTGGCGTACCCGGTTGGGTGGGCGCGGCCGACGTGGTGATCGCGGTGAGCGCGTCCGGACGTAGCCCGGAGGCGCTCGGCGCCGCCGAGGCGGCCCACCGCCGTGGTGCCCGACTCGTCGCCGTGGGTGCCCCGGACTCGCAGTTGCAGTCGATTGCCGAGCAGGCCCGGGCGCCGTTCATCCCGGTTCCCCGGCGTGCCCCGGCCCGGGCCAGCCTCTGGGCGCTCACCGTGCCGGTCCTGCTCGCCGCCCGTTCCCTCGGGCTCGTGAAGGTCAACGAGGCGGACCTGGCGGAGACCGCGGCCCGGCTCGACGCGGACGCCGACCGCTGCCGGTCCGCCGCCGAGTCCTTCGTCAACCCGGCGAAGTCACTGGCGTTGGGCCTGGCCGGCTCGATCCCGATCGTCTGGGGTTCGTCCCCGCTCGCGACGGTGGCGGCCCGCCGGTTCGGCGACACCCTGTCGGCCAACGCCCGCTACCCGGTGGTCACCGGCGCGCTGGGTGAGGCCGGGCGGGGTCGGGTCGGGCTGCTCGACGGCGTCTTCGGCGGCCTGGCCGAGGGGGAGCGGGACATCTTCGCCGACCCGGCCGAGGACGACGGCGAGGGCACCCGGCTGCGGCTGGTGCTGCTGCGCGACGGCGGGCTCAACGCCGAGGACGACACCGACGAGCCGCTCGCCGTCGAGGAGCGCCGTGCTGACGCGGTGCAGACCCTCGCGGAGCGCCGTGGCGTGCGGTGCGACGTGGTGACCGCCGAGGGCGGCTCCGCCCTGGAGCGGCTGGCGTCGCTGATCGCCGTTCCGGATTTCGCCTCGATCTACCTTGCTCTGGCACACGGGCTGGACCCGATGGCCGTTCCGGCCATCACCGAGATGAAGGAGCTGTCGAACCAGTGAACGAACGTAGGGGGCGGCGCGTCATGCGCGGACCGGGCGGCTTCGTGCGGCGAAGCGGAGCGGTGGCATGAGCGCCAACGGCGGGACGAAGGCGATTGTCGCCGCCCTGCTGGCCAACATCGGCATCGCCGTCACCAAGTTCATCGCGTTCCTGCTCTCCGGCTCGTCGTCGATGCTGGCCGAGGCGGTCCACTCGGTCGCCGACTCCGGTAACCAGGGCCTGCTGCTGCTCGGTGGCAAGCGGGCGAAGCGCGCGGCCACCCCGGAACACCCGTTCGGGTACGGCCGGGAGCGCTACATCTACGCGTTCATCGTGTCCATCGTGCTGTTCAGCATCGGTGGTCTGTTCGCGCTCTACGAGGCGTACCACAAGTGGCATCACAAGGGCGGCATCGAGTCCTGGCACTGGCTGCCGGTGGTCGTGCTGGTGTCAGCGATCATCATGGAGTCGTTCTCCTTCCGGACCGCCATCAAGGAGTCCAACCACGTCCGGGGCAACCAGTCGTGGGTGCGTTTCATCCGGCGGGCCAAGGCGCCAGAGCTGCCGGTGGTCCTCCTGGAGGACTTCGGCGCGCTGGTCGGTCTGGTGTTCGCCCTGTTCGGCGTCACCATGACGCTGATCACCGGCAACGGCGAATGGGACGCCGCCGGCACCGCAATGATCGGCATCCTGCTGGTCGTCATCGCCGTCGTGCTGGCCATCGAGACGAAGAGCCTGCTGCTCGGTGAGGGCGCCGAGGCCTCCGAGCTGGCTGCCATCGAGCGGGCCGTCACCGACGGCCCCGAGGTGGAGCGGATCATCCACATGAAGACGCTCTACCTGGGCCCGGAAGAGCTGATGGTGGCCGCCAAGATCGCCGTTCCGGCGTGGGAGAGCGCCCAGGACCTGGCCCGTGGCATCAACGCCGTCGAGGCGCGGATCCGCGCCGCGGTGCCGATCGCCCGGGTGATCTATCTGGAGCCGGACGTCTACAGCGCCGCTGCCGCCGAGGCCGGCACCGGTGCCGCGGCCGACACCGCCGTGCCGCAGCCGCAGGACACGTCGGGCGAGCCGGCCGGGCGGCCCGGGGGCTGACGGGTGGAGCCACTGTACGGGCCGATCCGGGACTACGCCTGGGGCTCGCGCTCGGCCATCGCCCTTCTCCAGGGGCGATCGGTGCCGAGCGCGGGTCCGGAGGCGGAGCTGTGGTTGGGGGCCCACCCGGGCGCCCCGGCCCACGTGGATCGCGCCGGTCTGCGGGTGAGCCTCTGCGACCTGGTACGGGACGAACCAGGGCAGTGGCTCGGCCAGCGGGTGTCCGAGCGGTTCGGCAGTCGACTGCCGTTCCTGCTCAAGGTGCTCGCGGCCGACGCTCCGCTGAGCCTGCAGGCCCACCCGGACGCCGAGCAGGCGCAGGCCGGCTACGCGGCGGAGGCGGGGCGCCCCGAGGGGCAGCGCAACTACTCCGACCCGCACCACAAGCCGGAATTGCTGGTCGCGCTCACCCCGTTCGAGGCGCTGTGCGGTTTCCGGGATCCGGCGGAGTCGGCCGAGGCGCTCGCCGCGTTCGGCGTACCGGCGTTGGCACCGGTGGTCGCCGCGTTGCGGGCCGGGCCGGCGGGGTTGCGGACGGCGGTGCGGACGCTGCTCGGCTGGCCGGTCGCGAGGCGTCACGACCTGCTGGCCGCTGTGGTGGCAGCGCCGGCCGACGGCCCGGACGCGGAGCTGACCCGCCGGCTGGCCAAGGCGTACCCGGGGGATCCGGGTGCGCTGGTCGCGCTGCTGTTGCACCACCTGCGGCTGGAGGCGGGGGAGGCGATCTGGATGCCTGCCGGCAACCTGCACGCCTACCTGAGCGGCTGCGGCGTGGAGATCATGGCGGCCAGCGACAACGTGCTACGCGGCGGCCTGACCCCGAAGCGGGTGGACGTCGACGAGTTGTTGCGGGTGCTGCGCTTCGAGGTGCTGCACGATCCGGTGCGGGCCGCGCAGCCGGTCGGCCCGGGCGTGGACTGGTGGCCCGTGCCGGTGGACGATTTCGCGCTGCACCGGGTGCGGGTCGACGCGGCGGTGCCCTCGGTGACGCTGCCGCTGCCCGGGCCCCGGGTGGTGCTCTGCGCTGGCGGTTCGATCACCGTGGACGACGGTGCCGGCGCGTTGACGCTGGTCTCGGGCGAGGCGGCGATCGGTACGGCGTTGGGAGCGCCGCTGCGGATCGACGGTGCCGGTGTGGCGTACGTGGCGACGTCCGGGCTGCGCTGACCTCGACTCGGGCCAACGACACAAGTCCGACTTTCCCGGAATAGCTTGACGTCACCTTGCCTGAGTGTGACTCTATGAGTACGCAGCGTTATCGCGACGACGGTCCGAGAACGTGCGGGGGAACCAAACCGGGGGGATGCACGGGGCGGGCGGGACGTGGGCGGGAAGGTCCGTCCATCACCGACCGCCCCGTGCGCTGTCCGCCGACCGTGCCTGATGCCCGTCGCCGACGCGCGTAAGGTGGAGGGTCGGCGCAGACATCGTTCGACAGGAGCTTTCATGACCAGCACCCTCCCGGCGTCCGCCAGCGGCACGCCGTCCGAGGCCCGGCCGAGCACGCTCGCCGACGGCGACTTCAAGGTGGCGGATCTGTCGCTCGCCGAGTTCGGGCGTAAAGAGATCCAGCTCGCCGAGCACGAGATGCCCGGCCTGATGGCGATCCGGCGTGAGTTCGCCGAGGCGCAGCCGCTCGCCGGCGCGCGGATCACCGGCTCCCTGCACATGACCATCCAGACCGCCGTCCTGATCGAGACGTTGGTCGCGCTCGGCGCGCAGGTCCGCTGGGCGTCCTGCAACATCTTCTCCACCCAGGACCACGCCGCCGCGGCGATCGTCGTCGGCCCGGACGGCACCCCCGAGGCTCCGGCCGGGGTTCCGGTGTACGCCTGGAAGGGCGAGACCCTTCCGGAGTACTGGTGGTGCACCGAGCAGGTGCTCGCCTGGCCCGACGGCCAGGGCCCCAACATGATCCTCGACGACGGCGGCGACGCCACCCTGCTCGTGCACAAGGGTGCCGAGTTCGAGCGGGCCGGGGCGGTCCCGCCGGTCGAGTCCGCCGACTCCGAGGAGTACGCGGTCATCCTCGAGTTGCTGCACCGCTCGCTCGGCGAGGACGGCCAGCGTTGGACCCGGATCTCCGCCGGCATCAAGGGCGTGACCGAGGAGACCACCACCGGCGTGCACCGGCTCTACGAGATGCACCGGGCTGGCACGCTGCTCTTCCCGGCCATCAACGTCAACGACTCGGTGACCAAGAGCAAGTTCGACAACAAGTACGGCTGCCGGCACTCGCTCATCGACGGCATCAACCGCGCCACCGACGTGCTGATCGGCGGCAAGATGGCGGTCGTCATGGGCTACGGCGACGTGGGCAAGGGCTGCGCCGAGTCGCTGCGCGGTCAGGGCGCCCGGGTCGTGGTGACCGAGGTGGACCCGATCTGCGCGTTGCAGGCCGCGATGGACGGCTACCAGGTCGCCACCCTGGACGACGTTGTCGAGCAGGCCGACATCTTCATCACCGCCACCGGCTGCTTCGACGTCATCACCAACGAGCACATGGCCCGGATGAAGCACCAGGCCATCGTCGGCAACATCGGCCACTTCGACAACGAGATCGACATGGCCGGGCTGGCCAAGCGGTCCGACGTCGAGCGGATCAACATCAAGCCGCAGGTCGACCTGTGGCGCTTCGCCGACGGGCACGCCATCATCGTGCTCTCCGAGGGCCGCCTGCTGAACCTGGGCAACGCGACCGGGCACCCGAGCTTCGTCATGTCGAACTCGTTCGCCAACCAGACGATCGCCCAGATCGAGCTCTTCACCAAGACCGAGGAGTACCCGATCGGCGTCTACGTGCTGCCCAAGCACCTGGACGAGAAGGTGGCCCGGCTGCACCTCGGCGCTCTCGGCGCCAAGTTGAGCACGCTCACCAAGGAGCAGGCCGCGTACCTCGGCGTCTCCACCGAGGGTCCGTTCAAGCCGGACCACTACCGCTACTGATCGACATCTCCGGACCGGGTCGGCTGTTCGCAGCCGGCCCGGTTCGTCGTCTCCGCCGCCGGCTCGGCGGGCTCAGCGTCTCCGGCTCAGCCCGAACGGGGGCCGCGTCGGGTGGGTCGGAACCACGTCCAGACGCACCAGATCAGCCAGCCGACCGACACGACGGTGGCCAGCGCCCGCAGGCGTAGCGCGCTGAGCAGCAGCACCACGGCCAGCACCGTCAACCACGGCAGGAATCCCCTCACGGCGGGGATCCTTCCACAGCCGACCGGCGACAGGCCGGCTGCCGGCGGCCGTCGGTCTTCGTCACCGGCCCAGTGAGCTTGTCGTGAACGACTTGACGAGCGCCCTGAGCAGGGAGGAAGGTATGCCTGCCCTAAGTCAGCCAAGGCGTGCCTAACCTACTCGGAGCCCGGATGTTCGCCACCTACCTGATCGGTCTGCGGGAAGGGCTGGAAGCGACCCTGGTGGTCAGCATCCTGGTCGCCTTCCTGGTGAAGTCGCAGCGCCGGGACCGGCTGCCGCAGGTCTGGGCCGGCGTCGGCCTGGCCGTGGCGCTCTCGGTGCTCTTCGGCTGGCTGATCGAGTACACGTCAACCTCGCTGCTGTCCCGTTCCGAGGATCGTGAGTTGTTCGAGGCGATCACCTCTGTCGCCGCCGTGGTCTTCGTGACCTGGATGATCTTCTGGATGCGCCGGGCCGCCCGGACCATCGCCGGTGAACTGCGGGGCAAGCTCACCGAGGCGCTGGCCGTCGGGTCCCTCGCCGTCGCCGGTATGGCCTTCCTCGCGGTGATCCGCGAGGGCCTGGAGACCGCGCTGATCTTCTACTCGGCCGCCCAGGGCGCGGCCGGCGACAGCGGCCCGCTGCTCGCGTTGATCGGCGGCATCGTCACCGCAGTGGCCCTCGGCGTGCTGCTCTACGCCAGCGCCCTGCGGATCAACCTCAGCAAGTTCTTCACCTGGACCGGCGCGCTGCTGATCCTGGTCGCCGCCGGCATCCTCAAGTACGGCGTGCACGACTTCCAGGAGGCCGGCGTCCTGCCCGGCCTGAACGACCTGGCCTTCGACATCACCGGCGCGCTCGACCCGAGCACCTGGTACGCGGCCCTGCTCGCCGGCATGTTCAACGTGACTCCCGCGCCCACCGTGCTGGAGACGATCGCCTGGGTCGCGTACGCCGTACCGGTGCTCCTGCTCTTCCTGCGACCGGCCCGGCGCAAGCCGGCACCCACCCCGACCACCACCACCGTCACCGAGCGCGGGGCCGACACCGGCGCCGAGGCCGAGGCCGAGGCGGCGTCCACGCCGCAGCGTGCCTGACCCACGAGGAGAGACAGCCCAGATGCGTACCACCCAGTTCTTCGCGCTGGCCGCCGCCGGCGTGCTGGCGACGGCCGGTCTGGCCGCCTGCTCCGACTCCGACAAGGGTGACTCGGCCGCGTCCGGCGGACCGATCGTGGTCAAGGCCAGCGACACCGCCTGTGAGGTCGGCTCGACCGACCTGGGCGCCGGCACCGCCACCTTCAAGATCACCAATTCGGGTGCCAAGGTGACCGAGTTCTACGTGTACGCCGACGGCGACCGCGTGATGGGCGAGGTGGAGAACATCGCCCCCGGGTTGAGCCGCGAACTGCACGTGGAGTTGCCGGCCGGCACGTACCAGACGGCCTGCAAGCCAGGGATGAGTGGCAAGGGCATCCGGGGTGCGCTCAAGGTCAGCGGGTCGGCCCAGCCGCTCACCGCGGACGCCGCGCTGGGTGACGCCACCGACAACTATCAGCGCTACGTCAAAAGCCAGACCGCCGCGCTGCTGGTCAAGACCGAGGAGTTCGTCGGCGCGGTCAAGGCCGGCGACGTGGCGAAGTCCAAGGCGCTCTACCCGGTCGCCCGCACCTACTGGGAGCGGATCGAGCCGGTTGCCGAGATCTTCGGTGACCTCGACCCCAAGATCGACGGCCGCGAGGAGGTCATCGAGGAGGGGATGGAGTTCACCGGCTTCCACCGGATCGAGAAGGACCTCTGGCAGTCCGGTGACATCAGCAAGGACGGCCCGATCGCCGACCGGCTGCTCGTCGACGTCAAGGAGATCGTGGCCAGGGCGAACGCCGAGAAGCTCTCCCCGCTCCAGCTCGCCAACGGTGCCAAGGAACTGCTCGACGAGGTGGCCAGCGGCAAGATCACCGGCGAGGAGGACCGCTACTCGCACACCGACCTGTGGGACTTCGCCGCCAACCTCGAAGGTTCCAAGGCCGCCGTGTCCGCCCTGCGGCCCGCGTTGCAGCAGCGCTCGCCGGAGCTGGTCACGCAGTTGGACACCGAGTTCACCAACGTCGAGGGACTGCTCGGCAAGCACCGCGACGGCGACGGGTGGAAGCTGCACACCGCGCTGAGCAAGGCCGAGCTCAAGGAGCTCTCCGACGGGATCAACGCGCTCGCCGAGCCGATCAGCAAGGTCGCCGCGGCCGTCGCGAAGTGACCACCTGGCAGAAAGAGTCGAGTCGATGAGCGGGAGCAGGTTCACCCGGCGCCGGGCCATCACCCTGGCCGGGGCCGGGGTGGCCGGGGTCGCCGGGGTGGCGGCCGGCGCGGGAGCACTGCTGAACGGCTCCCATGGCCCGGCCGCGGCGAACGACCACCCGGCCGGGGCCGTGCCGTTCCACGGTGAGCACCAGGCCGGCATCGTCACCCCGGCGCAGGACCGGCTGCACTTCGTGGCCTTCGACGTGATCACCAAGGACCGGGCCCGACTCGTCGAACTGCTGGAGGAGTGGACGGCCGCCGCCGCCCGGATGACCGCGGGGCGCGACGCCGGGATCCTGGGTGCGGTCGGCGGGATGCCGGAGGCCCCACCGGACGACACCGGTGAAGCACTCGGCCTGCCTCCCTCGCAGCTCACCCTCACCATCGGCTTCGGGCCGACGCTGTTCCGCGACGCCGACGGGCGGGACCGCTTCGGCATCGCCGACCGGAGGCCCGCCGCCCTCGCCGAGCTGCCGAAGTTCCCGGGTGACGCGTTGCAGCCGCAGCTCTCCGGCGGTGACCTCTGCGTGCAGGCGTGCGCCAACGACCCGCAGGTGGCGGTGCACGCGATCCGCAACCTGGCCCGGCTCGGCATGGGCGTGGTGAGCGTCCGCTGGTCGCAGTTGGGCTTCGGCCGCACCTCGTCGACCTCGCGGGAGCAGGCCACCGCGCGCAACCTCTTCGGGTTCAAGGACGGCACGGCCAACCTCAAGGCCGAGGACACCGACCTGCTGCGCGACCAGTTGTGGGTGCAGCCGGGCGACGGACCGGACTGGATGGCCGGGGGCTCGTACCTGGTCACCCGCAAGATCCGGATGCTCGTGGAGACCTGGGACCGGACCTCCCTCGCTGAGCAGGAGGAGATCGTCGGCCGGACCAAGGGCAGCGGCGCGCCACTGGGTCGCACCGACGAGTTCGATGAGCCCGACTTCGCCGCCCGTGGCGCGGACGGGAAGCCGGTGATCGCCGAGCACGCTCATGTCACGCTGGCCCACCCGAGTCGGAACGGCGGCGCTCAGCTGCTGCGCCGGGGCTACAACTTCGTCGACGGCTCGGACGGCCTCGGCCGACTCGACGCGGGCCTCTTCTTCATCGCCTACCAGCGCGATCCACGCCGTCAGTTCGTGCCGATCCAGACGCAGTTGGCCCGACACGACGTGATGAACGAGTACCTGCGACACGTCTCCAGCGGGGTGTTCGCCTGTCCTCCCGGGGTACGCGACGGCGGGGATCACTGGGGGCGTGGGCTGTTCGGCTGACTGTCGTCCGGATGGCGACAACGGGTTCGGCCCAGCCTGCTGTGGCGCCAGGCGGCGCCGAAGGGGGATCATGGAAGCGTTACCGGCGGACGCCGGTCCCACCGAACTGAATGAGGATGCAATATTAATCCCATGAGAGCCCGCGTACTGGTGGTCGACGATGACCCCGCGCTCGCCGAGATGCTCGGCATCGTGCTGCGCAGTGAGGGTTTCCTGCCCTCGTTTGTGGCGGACGGCGAGCGGGCGTTGGCCGCCTTTCGCGACAGTCGTCCCGATATCGTGCTGCTTGACCTGATGCTTCCCGGTATGAGCGGTATCGACGTGGCCCGGTCGATCCGGGCGGAGTCCGGCGTGCCCATCGTCATGTTGACCGCAAAGAGCGACACCGTGGACGTCGTGCTCGGCCTGGAGTCCGGCGCCGACGACTACGTGGTCAAGCCGTTCAAGCCCAAGGAGCTGGTGGCCCGGATGCGGGCCCGACTGCGCCGAGGCGAGGACGTGGCCCCGGAAATGCTCACCATCGGGCCGCCGGACAACCAGATCACCATCGACGTTCCCGCGCACACAGTGAGTCGGAACGACGAGGAGGTGAAGCTGACGCCGCTGGAGTTCGACCTGCTGGTCGCGCTCGCCCGCAAGCCACGTCAGGTCTTCACCCGCGAGGTGCTGCTCGAACAGGTCTGGGGCTACCGGCACGCCGCCGACACCCGTCTGGTCAACGTGCACGTCCAGCGGTTGCGGGCCAAGATCGAGCCAGACCCGGAGCGACCGGAAATCATCCTCACCGTGCGGGGCGTGGGCTACAAGGCAGGGACCGGATAGCCTGGTCGCACTGTGTCGACCTCGCCGCCCCCACCCTCCCCGAGTACGGCTGCCCGCCGGCCCAGCGCCGGCGGGGAGCTCTGGCGTGCGGTGAGCGGTCGGGTCGCTCGTGCGGTGGGTCGGGCACACCAGACCTGGCGCCGTTCGCTCCAGGTCCGGGTCGTGACCATCACGCTGGTCGCGTCCAGCCTGCTGGTCGGCGGGTTCGCGTTCCTGATCGCTGACAAGATCACCACCATCCTGCTCGACAGCGCTCGCAGCGACGTCCGGCAGCGGGTGACCAGCGGTGCCAGCTACGCGGCCAAGCAGGTCTCCTTCTACGGGCAGCCGCAGGAGGCGCAGCTCCAGGAGACCATCGACGGCACTGTCAACTACCTGGCCGGCGGCGACCCCCAGCAGACCAGCGGGGTGGTGGTGGCGATCACCGCCGACGACTATCCCAACGACATCCAGACGCGCACCTCCCCGTCCGCGAACGTGCAGTCGCTGATCAGCCCCGAGCTGCGGGCCGCGATCGCCGACGGCAAGGTGGCCAGTCAGATCCGCACCGGGCGACTCACCGGCGAGAGCACCAAATACCTGGTCTACGGGTCACCGGTGCCCACCCGCTTCGGCCAGATCGAGCTCTACTATCTGGTCCCGCTGGGCCGGCAGGACGTCACCGCCGCCGACGCCCGCGCCACAGTGGTGGCCACCGGGGTCGCGCTGGTGATCCTGCTCGGGTTGCTCGCGGCGCTGGTCACCCGGCTGGTGGTCAACCCGGTCCGGGTTGCCGCACGAACCGCCCAGCGGCTCTCCGCGGGCCTGCTCGACCAGCGGATGGTGGTCAACGGCGAGGACGACCTGGCCCTGCTCGCCGCGTCGTTCAACCAGATGGCCACCAACCTGCAACGGCAGATCCTGCGCCTGGAAGAGATGTCCCGGTTGCAGCGCCGCTTCACGTCAGACGTCTCCCACGAGCTGCGTACCCCGCTGACCACGGTCCGGATGGCCGCCGACCTGATCTTCGCTGAGCGCGACGAGTTCGACCCGGCGGTCGCCCGCAGCGCCGAGCTGCTCCAGGCCGAGTTGGATCGATTCGAGGAGCTGCTCACCGACCTGCTGGAGATCAGTCGGTTCGACGCGGGCTTCGCCATGCTGGATTCCGAGCCGACCGACCTGGTGCCGGTGGTGCACCGGGTGGTCGACCGGCTGGCTGGCCTGGCCGAGCGGGTGGGCGTACCGATCGAACTCGACCTGCCGGGCACGCCCGTGATCGCCGAGGTCGACCCGCGCCGGGTCGAGCGGGTGTTGCGCAACCTGGTCGGCAACGCCGTCGAGCACGGTGAGGCCCGCCCGGTGCTGATCACCCTCGGCATCGACGAGACCGCCGTGGCGATCACCGTCCGCGACCACGGTGTGGGGCTGAAAGTGGGCGAGGAGAAGCTGGTGTTCAACCGGTTCTGGCGGGCGGACCCGTCCCGGGCCCGGCAGACCGGGGGCACCGGGCTGGGCCTGTCGATCAGCCTGGAGGACGCGCGGCTGCACGGCGGCTGGTTGGAGGCGTGGGGTGCTCCCGGGCAGGGCGCGCAGTTCCGGCTCACCCTGCCGGCTCGTGCGGGCGATCGGCTGACCACCTCACCGCTGCGGCTGGTGCCGGCCGACGCCACACTGCCGTTCGGCGGCCCGCGCGACGGCGGGCCACTGGCAATCGGTCCCGGCGCGGGCGGGGCGCTGGCGATCGGCCCGGCTCCAGCCGGAGACGGACAGCGGACGGAGGTGCGCTCGTGAGACGGCCGACTCTGCTCGGGACCCTCGGCGTGATGGTGCTGCTGGGCGCCGGCTGTGGCATCCCGGCGGCATCCGACGTGCGGGTGGACGGCAAGGGCGGCGCCGCGACCGAGGCCGGTGTGATCAGTCGGGGCAGTGAGCCACCGACGCGGACGGCCAGCGGCAGCGTCAACGAGACGTTCGTCCGCAACTTCCTGTCCGCCGCCGCCGGCGAGCCGGATCGGGCGTACGAGCGGGTCAAGGCGTTCATCGCCCCGGAGGACAAGACCCGCCTACAGGACAAGAAGGGCAGCGAGGTCGCGCTGAACGTGGTCCGGCTGCGCGAGTCGGTCTACACCCTCAACAGCGACTCGACCACGACCGTGAAGATCGCCGTGCAGCAGATCGGGGTGCTGCGGACCAACGGCACCCTGGCTCCACCGGTGGCGACCGAGACGGAGTACGAGTTCGGCCTGCGCAGCGCGTCCTTCAACGGCGGCGTCAACGATGACCGGGCCGGCCTCTACATCATCAACCCGCCCAACGTGCTGCTGCTCAGCGACACCGCCCTTCGCGAGTATTACCAGGACGAGACGATCTACTTCTGGAGTTCGGACCGCAGCCGCCTGGTGCCCGACCAGCGCTACCGGCCGCAGGCGGTGCCGGTCGAGCGGCAGGTGAACGAGGTGGTGAAGTGGCTGGTCGGCGGCCCCTCCGACTGGTTGCGCCCGGGAGTCGTCGGGCTGCCCGACCGCACTGAGCTGATCAACAACGCCACCGGCGGCAACGGTCGGTGGGAGGTCAACCTGGACATGTCCGGTGACGACCAGAGCGGGATCGACCAGTTGATCACGCAGATCGCCTGGTCATTGGGCGACCTCACCGGTCAGCTGGAGTTGAAGATCCGCAACAACGCGCAGCCCGTGGTGGACCTGGGCGAGCGACGAGACTCCCGGGTGCTCTATCCGTATGCCGCCAGCCCGCAGAGGTTCGGCGTGTACGACGGCGCGATCCACCCACTCGACTTCGACGGCGAGCCCAGCGGCACGGTGCCGTTGACACCCGAGGCCAACCGCAACGTCGTTTCCGCCAGCCTCGGGCTGGCCAAGGACCGCCGGATCCTCGCCGCGATGGTGGTCACCGGCAGCGGCAAGAACCGGTACCGACTCGCCGTGGGCACGGGCGTCGACCCGGTCTCCGTCATCAGCCGCAGCGGCACCGAATACTCCTCGATCGGCCGACCGGTGTGGCTGCGTACTGTCGACAACCGCCCCAGCCGCGGCCTGGTGGTGGCCGACGGGCAGCTCTACCGGTTCGACGAGGCGGCCCGGATGTATCCGGTGCCGCTCAACCTGCCCTCCGCCGCGGTCACCGCGGTGGCCGCCGCGTTGGACGGCCAGCGGGTGGCGCTGATCGCCGGGAGCCGTCTCTACGTCGCCGCGGTCAACCTCGACGGCGGCGGGGCGTCCATCGGCCCGCCCCGAGAGTTGGTCACCTCGCTCACCAACCCGACGGCGGTCGACTGGGGCAGGGAGGACCAGCTCGTGGTGGCGGGGTCGGTCGGCCAGCCG
The DNA here is from genome assembly GCF_003264475.1 of Micromonospora noduli. Lineage (NCBI taxonomy): Bacteria > Bacillati > Actinomycetota > Actinomycetes > Micromonosporales > Micromonosporaceae > Micromonospora > Micromonospora noduli. The sequence continues at coordinate 246,553 of NZ_PYAC01000012.1, forward strand.
GCGATCTACGAGATCAGTGTCGACGGCGCCCTGGAGACGCCGCTGCGTACCGACCTCGGCGCCAAGGTCACCCACCTGACCGCGTACCCGACAAATCGCAGTGTGCGGGCGCCCAGCGGGGCGTACATGTACGAGGCGAACGGGGTGGCCTACCGCAGCAGCCCGTTCGAACGGATCGAGCCCGGGCGGGTACGCGACATCGCCCCGGTGCCGACCGGTGTCCGGCCGAGCAACCCGTCGGCGCCGTTCTTCCTCTACTGACACGGTGAGCGGGCTCTGGGCGGACCTCGCCGACCTGGTGCTGCCCGCCGACTGCGCCGGTTGTCGGGAGCGCCGACCCGGCCTGCGGCACGGGGTCTGCCCCGCCTGCGTCGCGGCACTGGGTGCATTGCGGCCACGGGCGGTCCGCCCCACCCCCGCCCCGCCGGGCCTGCCGTCCTGCGTCGCCCTCGGCCCGTACGCGGGTCCGCTGCGCGAGACCCTGCTGGCGTACAAGGAACACGGCCGACACGGGCTGGCTCGCCCGCTCGGCGCCCTGCTCGCCGAGGTCGTCGCGGCGGCCGTCGGTGGGGCCCGCCCGGTGGCGTTGGTTCCGGTCCCGGACACCGCGGCGGCGGCCCGGTCCCGTTACGGGGACCACCTCGACCGGCTGGCCCGGCACTGCGCGGCCCGGCTCAACCGGAGCGGTTGGGCGGTGCGCGTGCACCGTCCGCTGCGGGCGTCGCCCCGACCCGACTCGGTCACCCTGGACAGCGCCGGACGCGCGGCGGCGGCAGAGGCAGCCTTCCAGCCCCGCTCGACCGGGCCGGTCCGGGGTCGTACCAAGGGCGCGGCGTCGGTCGTGGTGCTGCTCGACGACATCGTCACCACCGGCGTGACCCTCGCCGCCGCGAGCCGGGTGCTGACCGCGACAGGGTGGGCACCGAGTGTCGCGGCGGTGCTCGCGGCGACCGAGAAAAGACACCAGTCGTAACCGGTAGTGTTTCCGTTTCACCCGTTGGTGTATGAGGTGCGAAAAATCCTGGGTCGTCTCGGCAACATGGGGTGACTGCCGGGCAAACAGGAGTTAGCGTTTCGCTGTCGGGGGTAGGAGGTCTTCCCACCACCCTCGGCGGTGAGAGGAGGCGTAGCCGTACCAACCGGTCGACGCCAGCGGGTCTCCCCACGGCGCGCGGCCGGGTAACCGGATCGAAGACCGTCCGAACAAGGGAGGTCACGTGGACATCGTGGTCAAGGGCCGAAACGTCGAAGTGCCGGACCATTACCGGGTACACGTAGCCGAGAAACTCGCGAAGATCGAACGCTACGACCACAAACTTATTCGCGTTGATGTCGAGCTGTTTCACGAGCGCAATCCGCGCCAGGCCGACCACTGCCAGCGGGTGGAGATCACCTGCGTTTCCCGGGGCCCGGTGATTCGGGCCGAAGCCTGCACGAACGACTTCTACAGCGCGCTCGACGCGGCCATCGCGAAGCTCGACACCCGGCTGCGCCGCGCGGCCGACCGCCGCCGCGTACACCGGGGCCGGCACGCGCCGATCTCCGTCGCCGAGGCCACAGCGGGCCTTCCGGTCGCGGACCTGGTGCCCAACGCGCTGAGCGCGCCGAGCGACGGCGCCCGCGCCGGCACCGCGGTCGCGGAGCGCGTCGAAGAGGAGCACGACGACCAGCCCTGGCACATCGCCCGGGAGAAGGTCCACCCGGCCGAGCCGATGACCATCGACGACGCGCTGTTCGAGATGGAACTGGTCGGCCACGACTTCTACCTTTTCCAGGACAAGGAGTCCGGCCGCCCCAGCGTCGTCTACCGGCGCCACGCGTACGACTACGGCATCATCTCCCTCGCCACCTGACCGGTAGCCGATCCGCGTCGATCATGGGGTTGTGGTGGGAAACGTCCACCACAACCCCATGATCCGTCAGCGGAGGTCGGCGGGGAGCAGCGCAAAGGTCAGGTCGTCCAGGCGGGTGCCGTTCAGCCCGGGCAGCCGGCCGCGCTGAACGGACTCGCGCCGAAAACCGACCCGCTCCAGCACCCGGTGCGACGCGGTGTTGTCCGGCACAGTGCCGGCCGACAGCCGGGCGATACCGGCCGAGCCGAACGCCCAGCCCGCGAGCAACCGGACCGCCCGCGTCGCGTACCCCCGGCCGCGCCAGTCCGGCAGCAACGCGTAGCCGACCGACGCCTCGCCGGCGGCCACGTCGGTGTACGACAAGCCGCAACTGCCCACGGGCTCGCCGCTGGCCACGTCCGTGATCATCAGCCGGGCGATCTCGCCGGTCAGCCAGCCGCTCTGCGCGAGACGACAACGCCGCTCCATCGCCTCGCGCGTCGGCGGCACCGGCGGCGCCTGGTTCGCCACCACCTCGGGTCGGCTGTGCAGCCGGTACATCAGCGCCGCGTCGTCCGGTGCGAGTGGGCGCAGCGCCACCACCTCGTCGGTGAGCACCCCGCCGGGCAGGTCGGGCAGCAGCCGGGCGGCCGGGCCGGGCGGATCACCGGCGACGCGTACCCAGGCCAGCAGGTCGTGCCGGCCGGCGTCGCGGGACGCACCCGCCGAACGGCGCAGACCCTCGTAGCGGAAGCCGGCGGCCAGCGCGACCCGCTGGCTCGGACCGTTCTCCGGTTCGGTGAGCAGTTCCAGTCGGGCCGCCCCGGCGGCGAACGCGTGCTCGCTCAGCGCGCTGGTCGCCGCGGTGGCCAGCCCGCGACCGCGCGCCGCCGGTCGCATCCAGTAGCCGATCTCCAGCTGACCCCGGGCGGGCACCGGGTTGTTCAGCCCCACCGCGCCGAGCAGACGATCGGTAGCGGGGTCCGCGACGGCGTACGCCGTGCCGCCGCCGGTCCAGGCCGCCGGGGCGCCGACGTCGATCCACCAGCGGGCGTCGGTAGCGGTGTACGGCGTTGGCAGGTTCGACACGAACCCTTGAGTCAGCGGGTCCGCGCAGCCGTCCACCACGTCGACGCTGTCCTGCGCGCGAAACGGGCGCAGCCGCACCCCGTGCGCCTCGACGACCGGCCGCAGATTCATCCCAGATCCTTCGCGAGAAGCGCCCCGACCCACACGTCCACCCGCTCGCCCCGGTGCTGCACGCCGCCCCGGGCGATCCCCTCGACCAGGAAGCCCGCCTTCTCCGCCGCCCGGCGGGAGGCGGTGTTGCCCACATTCGCCTTCCACTCGATCCGCGCCAGGCCCAACGTGCTGAAGCCCCAGGCGCTGAGAGCGACCAGCGCGGCGGGCAGGTAGCCCCGACCCCGGGCCGCTGGCGCGGTCATGAAGCCGACGTCGGCCACCAGCGGGTCGGCGGGTGAGAGCCGCAGGTCGAGCGTGCCCGCGTACCGGTCGTCGGAGTCAGCGATCACGAAGCAGGCGGCGTCCCCCCGAGCCCAGGCGTCCCGGCCGTAAGCCTGGTAGCCCTGCGCGTCGGCGCGCTCGTACGGGTCCGGCACGGTCGTCCAGCGGATGCTCTCCGGGTCCCGGCAGGTCTGCACCACGGCGTCCAGGTCCTTCTCCTCCATGGGCCGCAGCCGCAGCTCGCCGGCCCCGGTCTCGGCGAACAGAACGGGCTGCGGGCGGCCGAAGACGGCGGCCCGCCGGGCGGCGAGGGTGCCCGGACCGGCCGGGCCGGTCGACCCGGCGGCCGGTACCTCGCCGGGCAGCAGTGAGCCGATCCAGCCGTCCGCGCTGCCGGGCAGCGCCGGGTTGGCCAGCCGCAACCTGCCGTCGATCCGGAAACCGGCCCGGAGGGCCACCAGCCGGGAGGCGTGGTTGCCCACCTCGGCCTGCCAGATGAGCCGGCGAAGCCCGAGGGTGTCGAAGGACCAGCGGGCCACCGCCCGGGTGGCCCGGACCATCACGCCCAGGCCACGCGCCCAGGGTGCCGTCCAGTAGCCGATCTCACCGGTGCCGTCCTCGTCGATCGAGATCAGCCCGCTGGAACCCAGCAGTTCCCCGGTGTCCGGGTCGCAGACCGCGAACGGTGCCCCGGTGCCCTCGGCCCAGGCCTTCCGGCTCATCTCGGTGACAAATCCGTGGGCGTGTTCCGGCCGGTACGGGCGCGGTACGGTGGTCCAACGCTGAATGTCCGGGTCCTGGCAGGCTCGGTGCACGGCCTCGGCATCCGTTTCTCGCCAGGGCCGCAGCAGCACGCCATCCTCGATGATCTCCACGGGCTCCACTCGTGCATCCTGCCGTAGCGTTCGCCGACGGCGTAACCGGATAACGTTTGGGGCGTGTGCAGGACGCGAGTTATGTCGGGTTCGGCGGGGTCGAGCACCGCCACCAGTGACCATCGCGCCGATGGAGCGCCTACGATGGTTCGAGACTGTCTAGGGGAGCGTTGATCCGTGTCGATTCTGGAAAAGGTCCTTAACGCGGGCGAGGGCCGCATGGTGCGCCGGCTCAAGGCCATCGCCGCCGCCGTCACCTCGATCGAGGACGACTACGTCAACCTCACCGACGAGGAACTGGCCGGCATGACCGAACAGTTCCGGGAGCGGCTCGACGAGGGGGAGACCCTCGACGACCTGCTGCCGGAGGCGTTCGCGGTGGCCCGCGAGGCGGCCGCCAGGGTGCTCGGCCAGCGCCCGTACGACGTCCAGGTGATGGGCGGCGCGGCACTGCACTTCGGCAACATCGCCGAGATGAAGACCGGTGAGGGCAAGACGCTGACCTCGGTCATGGCCGTCTACCTCAACGCGCTCTCCGGCAAGGGCGTCCACGTGATCACGGTCAACGACTACCTCGCCCAGCGTGACGCGGCGTGGATGGGTCGGGTGCACGAGTTCCTCGGGCTGACCGTCGGCGTGGTGCTGCCCAACCGGCCGGCCAGTGAGCACAAGGCCGCCTACGAGTGCGACATCACCTACGGCACCAACAACGAGTTCGGCTTCGACTACCTGCGCGACAACATGGCCTGGTCGAAGGACGAGCTGGTGCAGCGCGGGCACAACTTCGCGGTGGTCGACGAGGTCGACTCCATCCTGATCGACGAGGCCCGCACCCCGCTGATCATCTCCGGCCCCGCCGAGCACTCCGCCCGCTGGTACGGCGAGTTCGCCGGCGTGGTGGCCCGGCTCCAGCCCGGCACCGACGGCGAGGGCGACTACGAGGTCGACCACTCCAAGCGCACCATCGCGGTGACCGAGCGGGGCGTTGCCAAGGTCGAGGACCGGCTCGGCATCGACAACCTGTACGAGTCGGTGAACACCCCGCTGGTCGGTTACCTCAACAACGCAATCAAGGCCAAGGAGCTCTACAAGCGCGACAAGGACTACATCGTCAGCGACGGTGAGGTCCTGATCGTCGACGAGTTCACCGGTCGCATCCTGCACGGCCGTCGCTACAACGAGGGCATGCACCAGGCGATCGAGGCCAAGGAGGGGGTGGAGATCAAGCAGGAGAACCAGACCCTGGCCACCATCACCCTCCAGAACTACTTCCGCCTCTACGAGAAGCTGTCCGGGATGACCGGTACGGCGCAGACCGAGGCGAGCGAGTTCAACAAGGTCTACAAGGTCGGCGTCGTGACCATCCCGACCCACCGCCCGATGGTTCGCGAGGACCGGCCGGACGTCATCTACAAGACGGAAAAGGCCAAGTTCAACGCCGTCATCGAGGACATCGCCGAGCGGCACCAGATGGGTCAGCCGGTGCTGGTGGGCACCGTCTCGGTGGAAAACTCCGAGATCCTCTCCCAGCTGCTGCGCCGCCGTGGCATCCCGCACAACGTGCTGAACGCCAAGTTCCACGCCCGGGAGGCCGAGATCGTCGCCCAGGCCGGGCGTAAGGGCGCGGTCACCGTGGCCACCAACATGGCCGGCCGCGGCACCGACATCCTGCTCGGGGGCAACCCGGAGTTCCTCGCCGCGAACGAGCTGCGCCAGCGCGGCCTCGACCCGCTGGAGAACGAGGAAGAGTACGCCAAGGCGATGGAGGAGGTCCTTCCCACCTGGAAGCAGGCCTGCGACGCCGAGGCGGAAGAGGTCTCGGCCGCTGGCGGCCTCTACGTGCTGGGCACCGAGCGGCACGAGTCCCGGCGGATCGACAACCAGCTGCGCGGTCGCGCCGGCCGGCAGGGCGACCCGGGCGAGTCCCGTTTCTACCTGTCCCTTCAGGACGAGCTGATGCGGCGCTTCCGGGCCGGAGCGGTCGAGGCGGTGATGGAGCGCTTCAACATCCCGGAGGACGTGCCCATCGAGTCGAAGATGGTCACCCGGCAGATCAAGAGCGCCCAGGCCCAGATCGAGGGCCAGAACGCCGAGATCCGCAAGAACGTGCTCAAGTACGACGAGGTGCTCAACAAGCAGCGCCAGGTCGTCTACGCCGAGCGGCTCCGGGTGCTCAACGGTGAAGACCTCTCCGACCAGGTCCGCAACATGATCGACGACACCGTCGAGGCGTACGTGCGGGGCGCCACCTCCGACGGCTACGGCGAAGACTGGGACCTTGAGCAGCTCTGGTCCAGCCTCAAGCAGCTCTACCCGGTCGGCGTGACGATCGAGGAGTTGGAAGAGGAGGCCGGCGGTTCCCGGGCCGGCATGGACGCCGACTTCCTGGTCGCCCGCCTCAAGGAGGACGCCAACGCCGCGTACGACCGGCGTGAGGAGCAGCTCGGCACCGAGGGGGTGCGCCAGCTCGAGCGGATGGTGCTGCTCCAGGTCATCGACCGCAAGTGGCGCGAGCACCTCTACGAGATGGACTACCTCCAGGAGGGCATCAACCTCCGGGCGTACGCCCAGCGCGACCCGGTGGTGGAATACCAGCGCGAGGGCTTCGACATGTTCGCCACCATGATGGACGGCATCAAGGAGGAGACCGTCGGTTTCCTCTACAACGTCGACGTCCAGGTGACCGAACCGGAGCCGGAGGAGGGGGCCGACGAGGTCACCCTGCTCGACAAGCCGGTGGAGATCCGGGCCAAGGGCCTCAACCAGGCGCCGCGGCGGCAGGGCCTGCAATATTCCGCCCCCACCATCGACGGTGAGGCCAGCCCGGGCGCGGTCGCCGTGGAGCAGGCCCAGCAGCAGGCTCCGGCGCTCGGTGTGGGCCGACCGGCTCCGGGTGCTCCGGCGGCACCGGGGCAGAGCGCGCCGTCCGCGCCGCAGCGGCCGGCATCCGGGCTGCGTGGCCCGGCAGTTCCGTCGGCTGCCGCCCGTCGGCCGGCACCGAACCAGGCGGAGGCGAGCAACGGCCCGTCCCGCAACGCGCCGTGCCCGTGTGGCTCGGGCCGCAAGTACAAGCGCTGCCACGGCGCCCCCAACGGCGGCAACTGACCAACAGCAGCTGCACTGACAGCGTCTGACCGACGGGTCCCGGCCGACCAGGCCGGGGCCCGTCGGTGTCTTTGAGCCTCGCCGACGACGGGGCCGGTGCGGTCAGAGCACGTGGAGGGCAACGCAGAGCCAGCGGCCCCGGCGATGTTCGAGGCGCAGCGCCATCGCCCAACTTCGGCCGCCCGCGCCGGTGAGGACGGCTGCCGCCTCCACAGCGGCCTCCCGGGGCTCGCAGACTCGCAGGCGTAGCAGCCGAACCAGTGGTCGGCCGCTACGGCGGCGGGATGCCCCGGCCCGGCCGGATGCGCGGGCGAGTTCGGTCAGCAGGTCGCCCGCTCGGGCCGGGTCGAGCAGCGCTCGTACCTGGGCCGGCGAACGGTAGCCGTTGACCACCTCCAGGCAGGTGCCGACGAAGCGGTGCGCGGCTCGGGTGGTTTCCGGTGCGGTCGACGTCGGCAACGACGCGACCGGGTGGGTGGTGGTGGACCTGCTGGGCACCGGGCGCACTGCTGCTCGCCGCTCCGCCGGCCGGACCGGGCTGGGCCGGGTGGAGGCGAACAGGTCGAGGGCTAGTTGACCGTCGGTCATCGGCGGCCAGCACGACCCGTCGGCCTCGTCAACGTACGGCGGGTCGAAGGGCGGGACGGGGCGCAGTCGCACGGGCGGTCGGGAAGGACCGGGTCGCGCTCCGCTCATCATTACCCCCTGGATCTTGCGTTTGCCTTCGTTTGCCTCCGACAGGTCGATTCTGAGCGACAAAATCGCCTCGGTCAATGGCTTCGTGGCGGCTCCGCCCGACAACGCCCATGATCCACTCGGGTTCCTTGAAATCGCGTGGTCCCAGCGGCCCAGACACCCCGACTTCCGTAAAAGCGAGTGGATCATGCCCGGGGCGGACGGGCGGACGGGCGGACGGGCGGACGGGCGGACGGGCGGACGGGCGGACGGGCGGACGGGCGGACGGGCGGGCGGGCGGACGGCGGACGGGCCGGACGGGCCGGGCAGGCGGGCGGACGGGCCGGGCAGGTGGGCCGGACTGAGCGGCGCAGGCTGAGCGGCGCAGGCTGAGCGGCGCAGGCTGAGCGGCGCAGGCTGAGCGGCGCAGGCGGGTCAGGCTGGAGAACGGGTCGGGCTTCTACTACTCGGGGTCGCGGTCGATCAGCGGGTTGCTCTGCACCCAGTCTGCCGTCTCGTCGTATTTGCGCGCTATGTACTCCTCCAGTCGAGCGCGCTCGACGCGCCACTGGCCGCGTCCGCCGATCTTGATCGCCGGCAGTTCGCCGCTGCGCACCATGTGGTAGACCTGCGAGTCCGACACGTTGAGCTCGGCGGCCACGTCGGAGAGCAGCAGGAACCTCGGCTCCACAGAAACTCCCGGGGTTGATGTCGTTTGGCTCAGTTTGCCACCGACAGCCCCCGCCGCCCAGCACCGGACCAGGTCGGTGGCGAACCAACCACGCGGGACACACCGGCTGGGAACTTCCTCCGGCCGGAGGCGGGGTGTATGACGGTCACGGCGTGCGGCATGATCTGCGCCCGTGCCGGCGGCCGCCGGTGGAGGACGACGCGGGGAGACGACCGGTGACCGACGAGCTTGTCCGGGTGTACGTGCCGGCGACCGTACCGATGCTGGCCCGGCTGCGTGCGGAGGGGCTGGACGTCGACCAGGCGCACGCCGTCACTCCGGCGCTGCGCGAGTGGTACGCCGAGGGTGACGAGGAGGAGTTGGAGTACGTCGCCTTCACCCGGGCTGCCCAGGACGCCCTGCACCTGCTCCGGGCCGATCCGACCGCTCCCCGCCGTCGCGTCGTCATCTCGGTCGACCTGCCGTCGGCAGTGATCGGGCGTGGCGACGGTGAGCTGGGCTCCAGCACTGTGACGTTGACCGACGCCGTGCCGGTGGGAGCCGTCGCAGCCATCCACGTGGACGGGACGGACGCGGCCGAGGAGGTCGGCGCGGCGGCCGACGTGGTGGCAGAGGCGGCGGCTGGTGACCCGGACGCCCAGTTCACCGTCGACGGCGCCGAGGATCACGAGCTGGAGTGGTACGACGTGACGGAGATGGACCAGCTGCTGAGCGCGACCGACTGAGCCGGGCAGCGCCCCGACACCAGCCGGACACCGGGTTCGCCCGCCTGCGCCGAACGCGGCCCCGGCCGCCGCACCGGGCACGCCCGCCTGCGCCGGCCACCTGCGCCGAACGCCGGCCCCGGTGAGGCGTCAGCGAGCGGGGTCCGCCTTCGCCGGGTCCGTTTCGGACGTCTCAGCTGCGTCGAACGTCTCGGCCGGGTCCGCGTCGAACGCCTTGGCGTAGCCCGGCTTGTCGTCCGCCGGGTCGACCTGGTCCGCGACGGGGTTCGGGCCGTGGGCCGGTTCGTCGTCGTCGCTGGGGGCCGGGCTGAGCGTGCGGCCGAACGCGATGAGCGCGGTCAGCGCCCCCACGAAGAGCACCCAGATGCCGTTGTCCACCCGGGAGGTGCCCAGCGAGGTCTGCGCCACCGCGTCCGCCTCACTGAGCGCGCTGGCAAGGTCGAGCAGCGACCGGCCGCCAACCCTGATGATCACCTCGGCGAGCAGCAGGAGGAGCCCCGGCCCGGCGCCGGCGAGCAGGTACGCCGGCCAGCGCAGCGCCGGGGCCTCAGGATCGCGGCGGACGGCTCGACGCCGTGCCCAGGTCAGGTAGCCGAAGGCCAGAAGCCCGGCGAGCAGCCCGGCGACGAGCGATTCGGTACGGGACACCCACTTGGCTGCGTTGATCAACGATTCCTGGCTGTCGCCGGAGCCGAAGAGGTCGAACAGCGGGTCCCGGGCGCGGCTGAATGCAACAACGAAGATCAGCGTGCCCAGCGCGGCGGTGACCACGGCACCGACCGCAGGGGCGGTCCGCGCGCCGGCCAGCGCGCCCCCGATGATCGCCGCGGCCGCCGTGGTGCCGGCGATCACGTTGGTGGTGGACGTGTCGAAGTAGGTGAGGTTGATGGCCACGGCGGCAGCGAGCCCGACCAGCATTCCGCCGCCGATCGCCCCGGCGAAGCGCAGGGTGGCCCAGTCGCCGTACCGGCGGGCCAGCAGGTTGCCACCGGCCAGCGCGACGGCCGCCCCGGCCACCAGCGCGGCCGAGATCACGCCGGGCAGGGCGAACGCGGAGAGGCTGATCGCGGTGACCCCGGCCGCGGCCGAGGTGATGGCCTCCCGGGTGGACCAGAGCATGGCGGCCAGCCAACCGAGCGCCAGTAGCGCGAGCACTGCGGCGCCGGGCGCGGGCAGCGGACGACTGCCGGCGCTGGCCGCGTCGACCGCCGGCTCGTCCGACTCAGCGGCCGGGACGCGGCCGGGCTGCTTGGTCATCGTCTCCCCTTCGAGGCGGCAGGTCACCGACCATTCAGGGTACGCGGGCCCGCTGGGCTGCCTGTCGCCCCGGGACAGCGGGACGGATCGAGACCGGTCGGTAAGGGGAGGAAGGGTAGGCCGGTCCTTGGCGCGGGGCGGTGGCGGAGGTGGGTCGCGGGGCCCGTCGTGGGAGAATCAGGGGAGGTCCCGCCGCTGCCCGGCCTCCCGTGCGGCGTCCGGTGTCCGGCCATCCGGTCGGTGCCTGCGGGTCCGGTTTCGCCACTGCTGTCGAGATCGCCAGGAGCCTTGATGGATGCCGTGTTCTCCGTTCCCGAGCCGCGCAACGAGCCGGTTCGCAACTACGAGCCGGGCAGCCCCGACCGGGACCGGCTCCAGCGGCGGCTGACCGAGCTCGCCGCCGAGCGCATCGACCTGCCGATGACCATCGGCGGTGAGCAGCGGATGGCCGGCGGTGACCCGATCAACGTGGTGCAGCCGCACAAGCACGCCCACGTGCTGGGGGTGACCGCGCACGCCACCCACGACGACGCGCGCGCCGCGACCAAGGCGGCCAAGGACGCCGCGCCGATGTGGCGGGCGCTGCCCTTCGAGGAGCGCGCCGCGATCTTCCTGCGCGCCGCCGAACTGCTCGCCGGTCCCTGGCGGGACACGCTCAACGCCGCCACCATGCTCGGTCAGTCGAAGACCGCGATCCAGGCGGAGATCGACGCGGCGTGCGAGTTCATCGACTTCCTGCGGTTCAACGTGCACTTCGCGCGTCGCCTGCTCGAGGAGCAGCCGGCGTCCTCGCCCGGCGTCTGGAACCGCTTCGACCACCGCCCGCTGGAGGGCTTCGTCTACGCGGTCACCCCGTTCAACTTCACCGCCATCGCCGGCAACCTGCCGTCGGCGCCGGCCCTGCTGGGCAACACGGTGGTCTGGAAGCCGGGCCCGACCCAGCAGTTCGCCGCGCACTTCACCATGCGGCTGTTCGAGGCCGCCGGCCTGCCGCCCGGCGTGATCAACATGGTCACCGGCCGGGGCGAGGAGGTCTCCGACGTCGTGCTCGCCGACCCGGATCTGGCCGGCATCCACTTCACCGGTTCGACGAAGGTCTTCCAGCAGTTGTGGCGGACCGTGGGCGACAACATCTCCCGTTACCGGGGCTACCCGCGCCTGGTCGGCGAGACCGGCGGCAAGGACTTCGTCGTCGCGCACACCAGCGCCGACGTGGACGCGCTGCACACCGCGTTGATCCGTGGCGCGTACGAGTACCAGGGCCAGAAGTGCTCGGCGGCCTCGCGGGCGTACGTGCCGCGCTCGATCTGGGAGGGTGGGCTGCGGGACCGGCTGGCCGCCACCACCGACTCGCTGACCTACGGTGACGTGGCCGACTTCGGCAACTTCGGCGGTGCGGTGATCGACGACAAGGCGTTCTCCCGGCACACCGCTGCCCTGGAGCTGATCGCCGGTGACGACAGCTGCCGGGTGCTGGCCGGTGGCACCGCCGATGACTCGGTCGGCTACTTCGTGCGACCGACGCTCTTCGAGTGCGGCGACGCCGCTCACGAGACCTTCACCACCGAGTACTTCGGGCCGATCCTGGGCGTGCACGTGTTCGACGACGCCCGGTTCGACGAGGTGGTCGCGCAGGCGGAGTCGATCGCCCCGTACGCGCTGACCGGCTCGGTGTTCGCCACCGACCGTCGGGTCGTCGACTCCGTCGGCGAGCGCATGCGGTACGCGGCCGGCAACTTCTACATCAACGACAAGCCGACCGGCGCGGTGGTCGGGCAGCAGCCCTTCGGTGGCGCCCGCGCCAGCGGCACCAACGACAAGGCCGGCTCCTGGCTGAACCTGGTCCGTTGGATCTCCCCGCGGACGATCAAGGAGACCTTCGTGCCGCCGACCGACCACACGTACCCCCACATGGGCTGACCGGCGACGACCCGCCGGCGGCGCGCGCGCGACGCCGCCGGCGGACGCCCGGAATGTGGCAATCCATCGATAGTCCTCAACGGACAGTCTGCCGCCGACAGTGCACTTAGGAAGTCCTGTTGGGTGGCAAACCGGCAAATCCTGGACGCCGGGTGCGCAAAGTGGCAGCGTAGTGGGCATGGCGGATTCCGGAGTCAACCCTACGGCGGCGGCCCTGCTCGGCCTCCTCCACGAGGGCCCGATGACAGGCGGTCAGTTGATGGCCGCCGCTGAGCGCCGTCTGGCGCCGTACTGGTCGATGACCCGCAGTCAGGTGTACCGCGAGTTGCCGGTGCTGGCTGAGCGGGGTTTCGTGCGGCTCGGCAAGCCGGGCCCGCGGATGAGCCAGCCCTACGCACTCACCGCCAGCGGAAAACGGACGTTTTCCCGCTGGCTCGCGGAGAACCCGGGGCGGGACACCATCCGCAACCCGATAGCTCTCCGGATGGCTTTCGGCAACCTGCACTCCGCCAGCCAGCTGAAGGGCCTGTACGCCTCGGCCAACGAATACCACACCGAGGCCCTCGCCCAGGTCCGGGAGCAGGTGAAGAACGCCAAACGGGACGGCGAGACGTACGACGCCAGCGCGCTGGAGTTCGCCGTCGCCTACCACCGGGCGGCCCTGTCGTGGTTGAAGTCCGCCCCCGTCGGGTGACGGTCAGCGGGTTCGCGCATAGGGAACGAGCTGCTCCGCTCCCGGCACAGTACGCTTGTCTGTCGTGACCGCTGCCGATTACGCCGAACAGCTCAAGGAACTCGACGCGACCCTGCGAAACATCGAGGCCGTCCTCAACCTCGACCGGCTCCACGAGGACAAGGCCCGCCTGGAGCAGGAGGCCTCCGCCCCCGACCTGTGGGACGACCAGGCCAAGGCCCAGCAGGTGACCTCGCAGCTGTCGTACGTCAACGGCGAGATCAGCAAGCTGGGCAGCCTGCGTTCCGGGCTCGACGACGCCCAGGTGCTGCTGGAGCTGGCCGAGGCCGAGGCCGACCCGGGTGTGCTGACCGAGGTCGAGTCGGAGATCACCGGGCTGACCAAGGCCATCCAGGAGATGGAGGTCCGCACCCTGCTCTCCGGCGAGTACGACTCCCGGGAGGCGCTGGTCGCCATCCGGGCCGGCGCGGGTGGCGTGGACGCCGCGGACTTCGCCGAGATGCTGCTGCGGATGTACCTGCGCTGGGCGGAGCGGCACGGCTACCCGACCGAGGTCTACGAGACCTCGTACGCCGAGGAGGCGGGCCTGAAGTCGGCCACCTTCGCGGTCAAGGTGCCGTACGCGTACGGCACGCTCAGCGTCGAGTCGGGCACGCACCGGTTGGTCCGGATCAGCCCGTTCGACAACCAGGGTCGTCGGCAGACCAGCTTCGCGGGTGTGGAGGTTCTGCCGGTCACCGAGCAGACCGACCACATCGACATCCCGGAGAACGAGGTTCGGGTCGACGTCTACCGCTCCTCGGGGCCGGGTGGGCAGAGCGTCAACACCACAGACTCGGCGGTGCGCCTGACGCACATCCCGACCGGCATCGTGGTGACCTGCCAGAACGAGAAGTCCCAGTTGCAGAACAAGGCCTCCGCGCTGCGGGTGCTCCAGGCCCGGCTCCTGGAGCGCAAGCGCCAGGAGGAGGAAGAGAAGATGGCCGGCCTCAAGAGCGGCGGCACGAGCTCGTGGGGCGACCAGATGCGCTCCTACGTCCTGCACCCGTATCAGATGGTGAAGGATCTCCGAACCGAGCAGGAGACCGGCAATCCGAGCGGGGTCTTCGACGGCGACCTCGACGATTTCATCGAGGCCGGCATCCGTTGGCGCAAGCAGCGTCAGCTCGCTGGCGACGGTGCGTGACGGCGCGCGGGCGGAGCGCGTCATCGATCTCCAGGTAGAAGCCTGATTCGACGACTCGTGCCGGATCGGCGGGGCGTGGGGCTTGGCTCAGTTGTTACACCGCGTAGACTCACCACCCGTGATTCAGCTTGAGCAAGTGACGAAGACGTACCCGAAGGCGTCCCGGCCTTCGCTCGACAACGTGTCCGTCTCGATCGAGAAGGGCGAGTTCGTCTTCTTCATCGGTCCATCCGGCTCCGGCAAGTCCACGATCATCAAAATGCTGCTGCACGAGGTGGCCCCCAACAAGGGGCGCGTCGTCGTCAACGGCAAGGACGTCACGTCGATGCGTTCCTGGAAGCGACCCCACTTCCGGCGCTCGATCGGCTGCGTCTTCCAGGACTTCCGGCTGCTGCCCAACCGCACCGCCTACGAGAACGTGGCGTTCGCCCTCGAGGTGATCGGCAAGACGAAGGCGGTTGCCCGCCGGGTCGTGCCGGAGGTGCTGGAGCTGGTCGGGCTCGGTGGCAAGGAGCACCGCTACCCGCACGAGCTCTCCGGTGGTGAGCAGCAGCGGGTCGCCGTCGCCCGGGCGTTCGTGAACCGTCCGCTGATCCTGCTGGCGGACGAGCCCACCGGAAACCTGGACCCGGACACCTCGATTGAGATCATGCGCCTGCTGGACCGGATCAATCGCACCGGCACGACCGTCGTGATGGTCACCCACGACTCCAACATCGTGAACCAGATGCGCCGCCGCGTCGTTGAGATTGAGAGCGGTCGCATCGTGCGTGACCAGGCCCGCGGCGTCTACGGGTGAGCCGGCGCTCCACCCCTGCGCAGCCTGACGACGAACACCTCATGCCGGAGACCCGGAGGAAATCCCGATGCGCGTGAAATACGTCCTGTCCGAGGTACTGGTCGGACTGTGGCGCAACGTGACCATGTCCATCGCGATGATCATCACGATGGCGGTCTCGCTGACCATGCTCGGCGCCAGCGGTCTCATGTACCGCCAGGTCGACGACATGAAGGACCTCTACTACAAGAACATCCAGGTCTCGATCTTCATGGAGCAGGAGGTTAGCGAGCAGCAGCGCACCGACCTGCAGACCAAGCTCGACGGCGACCCCCTGGTCAAGGAGGTCATCTACGTCGACAAGGCCCAGGCGTACGAGCGCTTCAAGTCGATGTACCAGGACGCGCCGGACCTGGTGAACGCGGTCAAGCCGGACCAGCTGCCCGAGTCGTTCCGGCTCACACTGAACAACCCGGAGCAGTACAAGAACGTCTACGACCAGTACAAGGACACTGAGGGTGTCGAGGAGATCGTCGACCAGAGTCGACTGCTCGACAAGATCTTCAACATCCTCACCGCGATCCAGAACATCGCTCTGGCCGCCGCCATCGTGATGGCGGTCGCCGCCCTGCTGCTGGTCGCGAACACCATTCAGGTGGCCGCGTACAGCAAGCGGCGTGAGGTTGCGGTCATGAAGCTGGTCGGCGCGTCCAACTGGTTCATCCAGGCGCCGTTCGTGCTGGAGGCCGTGGTGGCCGGCCTGATCGGTTCACTGCTCGGTCTGGTGGCCCTGGTAGCGGCGAAGTATCTGCTCTTCGACGGGTCGTTGAGCGCGTTGCAGGGTCTGCTCTCGCCGATCACCTGGGGCGACATCCTGTTCATCTTCCCGCTGATGGCCGGCGTCGGTGGTCTGGTCAGCGCGGGCACCGCCTGGATCACCCTGCGCTTCTACCTGCGGGTCTAGGCACCGTACGGGTCGTCCCGTCGTCTCCCGAGGACCCTCCCGCAGCCGGAAATAAACGGCGCGGGAGGGTCCTTGTGATTCGGGTAGCATGATCGGTTGTCCGGCCGGGGTGAGCCCGGCCGCGGACGCCAGGAGAGGGGGTGGCACCGATGCCACGGGAAAAGGGGCGCAAGGTGGTCGCCTCCAACAAGAAGGCGCGCCACGACTATGCCGTCCTCGACACGTACGAGGCGGGCATGGCGTTGACCGGCACCGAGGTGAAGTCGCTGCGGGCCGGGCGAGCGTCGCTTGTCGACGCGTTCGCGCAGGAACGCGACGGCGAGCTCTATCTGCACTCGATGCACATCCCGGAGTACACCCAGGGCACCTGGACCAACCATGAGCCCCGGCGTACCCGCAAGCTGCTGCTCAACCGGGCCGAGATCGACAAGCTCCTCGGCAAGACCCGCGAGGGCGGTTACACCATCGTCCCGTTGCAGGTCTACTTCTCGGACGGCTGGGCCAAGGTCGAGATCGCCCTGGCCAAGGGCAAGAAGTCGTACGACAAGCGTCAGGACCTCGCCAAGCGGGACGCGGACCGGGAGATCGCCCGGGTGTCCGGTCGGCGCGGCAAGGGAATGGACGACTAGTTCATCCTGTTTGTCCGGGTCGGCGTGCCGGCCCGGGGCTCGGGATGAAACCGGTTGCGGCAGGCGTTAGTCTTGTCAGTGCCGCCACATCGGCGGCCTGTCGAGGGGGTGACTGGTTTCGACTTCGTACGCAGCGACAGGGGAAGCGAGCCGAGGAAGCCGACGTCGTCTCGAGAATCGGTCGTCGGAAACTTATAAGCGCCAAGCAAAATCGCGCTGACTTCGCTCTCGCCGCCTGAGGCGAGTAGCTAAGTCTGTCGGCCTGGGAACGCCTTCGTCCCAGTAGCCGGCATCAGCTAGGAGGCTGGCCAATCGGACCCGGTCGCGGGGTCCGTGCGGCGAGATTAATCAGCGACTGGGCCCGTCACACCAACTTGCTCGCGTGAGCGGTGGGGCCGAGTAGAGGCACAGCGAGCTGCGCTCGGAGAAGCCCTGACAAACCGGCGAAGGACCCGGGTTCGATTCCCGGCACCTCCACCACCTCGAACGAAGCGCCCCGGCCCACCAGCCGGGGCGCTTCGTTGTTCGCGGGGTCTTACGCTGCCCCCTGTGACCAACCAGGAGCTGCGCCTGTCGGTCGGCGCGTCACCCGGCCAGCGCGTCGTGGCGTTGGTGTTCGGCGTCCTGCTCACGGCCGTGGGCGCGGCGTTCGTGGCACTGCCCCTCGTCGCCGACGGGCTGTTCCGCCGGCTGACCGGCCCGGGTGACGCGTTCGCCTCCTATGAGGAGGCTCGGGACCTGCCACCGGGGCTGCTGCCGCCCGGCCTATGCGACTCCGCCGACCCGAACCAGTCCGGTCCCAGCCCGTTCGTCGGGCTGTGTGGCCTGCCCTTCGTCCTGCTCGGCCTCTACCTGGTGCTGCGGGTGCTCCGCACGGCTGCCTGGCTGGACGGCAGCCGGGCGCGGGTACGCGGTGCGCTGCGCACGCGCACCGTCGACCTCGCCACCGCCCGGATCGAGTCCGGCGCCGTCTCCCACCGCGAGGCGGTCGACGACGGTCCGGCTGGCGAACCGCAGGTACGGGCCATCCTCGCGACCGATCCGGGGAGCGCCCGGGGGGTCACCATCCCACTGCGCGGCATGGGGCTGCCCGTCCTGCCGCCGTCCGAGCTGCGGGCGCTGGCCGAGGCGATCACGACGGGCCGACCGGGCGACGAGCGGGCCGGCGACGCGCGCGCTGTGGCCGACCACCTGCGCCGGCTGGCAGAGCCTCCGTCGACCGACTGAGGCGGTCGTACGTCCCCAGGAGGCCTGTGCGGCGCTCCAGGGCCACCAACGTGGCTGGTGGGGCCAATGGGTCCAATGGGGCAGATGAGACGGCTCAGGGCCCTGGACAGGGCGGGCCGGGCGGCCTCACCATCGCGGTATGGGGTAGCAGAGCCGCCGCGCGGGAGGTGCCATGGTCACCGGTCCGGTCCAGCAGCCGTCACTCGTCGCCCGACCGCGCGTCGCGCATCCGGCGGGGCTCCCCGCCGATCCACATTCCAGCGGTCTACCCGGCGCGCCGCGCCCGGCCGGCCTCGCCGGTGACGTGCACGCCCTCGGCCGGGCCGTCGCCGTCGCCAGCACCGAGCCGTGCTGGCGCGAAGAGGTTCTCCTTCGGCTGCGTCCGGTGCGCCAGGGCTTCGCCGAGCACGTCCAGGTCACCGAAGGCCCCGCCGGCCTCTACCGGGAGTTGCTCACCCAGTCACCGCGACTGGACCACGGCGTGCGGCTGCTGACCCGGGAGCACGTGGCGATCGTCGCCGCGATCCTGGCGGTTCAGCAGATCGCTGAGCGGCCCGAGTCGCACCCCGATGAGCTGCGACACCGGGCCGGGCACCTGCTGCGGCGGTTGGCCCGGCATCGCCGGCGCGGCGCCGACCTGCTCTGGGAGGCGTACCAGACGGATCTGGGTGGCGAGACCTGAGCCCAGGTCGGGAACCGGCCGGTCGGCGGAGGCGTCGAACCGTACATGAATCGGCCTGCCCTGCTGCTCGCACTCCCGTTGCTGCTCCTGACGGGCTGTGCCGCGACCGACGCCGGCCCGGCCGACGGCCCGCCCGGCCCGACGCACGGGGCGGAGGCGTTCGACCGGCGGGCCGCTCAGGTCGCCGAGGCGTGGCGGCCCGGCCCCGACTGGCGCACGGGCTACGTGCCGTTGGAGGGGCCGACAGTGCTCACCGGTGACCCGGGCTTCACCCCCGAGACCGAGGCGGCCTTCCGGGCCGGGTGGTACCGCGCGCAGGTCGGGATACCGCCCACCCGGGTCGGCGGCGAGATCCAATTCCCGGACGGGCGGCTGACGCTGCCGTTGGTCAGCGCCGCCGAGGCGTACCGGCAGCTCGACCAGGGTGACCCACTGCCCTGCCCGGGGCGGCCGAAGCGGCCTGGGCGCCCCACCCCCGGCGGCCCCACAGTCGAACCAGGGCCCGACGGGTGGAGCACGAGCAGCACGCAGACCGCCTGTCTTCCGCTCACCGTCACCGCTGTCACGTTCGGCGCCGTGCCGGTGCACACGAGCCGGGGCGTGGCACAGGTCCCGGCCTGGCTGTTCACCATCAAGGAGCTGGCCACCCCGGTGGTCCGGCTCGCCGTCGCGCCGACGGCGGTCACCCCCGTCCCCGAGCCGACCACGCCGGCTCGGCCACTGCCGGACGGGTTGGTGGCGGCCCAGAACCTGGCCGCCGTCGACGACGCCCGGCTGACCGTGCGGCTCGGCGTCGGCGCGTGCGACACCGGGATCACGCCGTTGGTGTGGGAACGTCCGGACGTCGTGGTGGTCGGTGGCGGTGTCACCCGGGCCACCGGCGAATGTATCGCCCTGCTGAAACTGGAGCCGGTCACCGTGACCCTCGCGGCGCCGCTGGGCAGCCGGCCGGTGCTGGACGTCTTCACCGGTGCCCCGCTGGCGATCGCACCGCGCTGACTCGGCTCAGAGGATGCTGGGCACGTCGGTGCTGATCGGCACCGGCAACACAGTGGGCCGGTCGGCGCGCAGCCCGGCGGAGAGCGCCGCGCCGAGCTGATCGGGGGCCTCCACCACCTGCGTGGCACAGCCGTAGCCGGCCGCGATCGCGATGACGTCCAACCCCGGCAGGTCCAGGCCGGGCACACCGGGAGTGTGCTTCAGCTCGGCGAACGCCTTGAGGATCGCGTACTGCTGGTTGACCGGGACGACGACCACCACCGGTAGTGCCAGGCGTGCGGCCGTCCAGAGCGCCTGCACCGAGTAGTGGAAGGAGCCGTCGCCGATCACCGCCACCACCGGGCGACCGCGCCCGGTGTCCCGCTCGGCCAGTGCGATGCCGATCGCCGCCGGCAGGC
Organism: Micromonospora noduli; assembly: GCF_003264475.1. NCBI lineage: Bacteria > Bacillati > Actinomycetota > Actinomycetes > Micromonosporales > Micromonosporaceae > Micromonospora > Micromonospora noduli. Next base: position 266,654 of record NZ_PYAC01000012.1, read on the forward strand.
CGTAGCCGAGGCCGCCGCTGGCCATCGTGAAGTACGACGCCGGGCGGGTGATCCGCAGCTGACGACGCAGCGCGGACAGGTTGGATGGTGACTCCTGGACCAGCACGCCGTCGGTCGGCCAGTGTGCGGCCAGCGCGGCGAACATGGCGTCGGCGCTCAGTGGGGTGCCGACCTCCGGCGGTGGCGGTGCGTCCCGTCGCGTGGGTGCGGGCCGGTCGCTCGGCGGCACCCGTTCGACCAGCGCGGCCAGGGCCAGCCCCGGGTCGCTGAGCAGACTGTCACCGACCGGGGCTCGCGCTGCCTCGTCGGGGTCGTCCGTGATGTGCAGCAGTCGAGCGCCGTCGGGCAGGTGTCCGCCCGGCACGTACGGGTAGTAGCGGAACACCGGGGCGCCGACGACCAGCACCGTGTCGTGCCCGCGCAGCGCCTCGGCGAGCGGACCGATCGCGTACGGCAGCACGCCGCGAAAGTGCGGGTGGTCCTCGGGGAACACCGCCCGCTCGGGGGCGGGAGCCGACCAGACCGGCGCGGCGAGCCGCTCCGCCAGCGCGACAGCGGTCGACCAGCTCGCGGAGCGGTCCACACCCGGCCCGTACACGAGCGCGGGGTTGCGGCTGCCGGCCAGCACCCGGACGAACTCCTCCAACCGCTCGGGGTCCGGCGCGAACCGGGTGGCCACCGTTCGCTGCGCGGGCGGCGGGTCGGCTGGCTGGGCCCAGTCGTCCATCGGCAGGGAGAGGAAGACCGGCCCGGCCGGTGGCTGCACCGCCGTCGCGTACGCCCGCAGCATCGCCGCGGGGATGTCCTGCGGCCGGGCCGGCTCGTAGGCCCACTTCACGTACGGCTGCGGAAGCTCAGTGGGTCGGCGGCTGGCCAGCCGGGGTTCCAGGAGCAGCATCTCCCGGGTCTGCTGGCCGGCGGTGACGATCAGCGGGGTCTTGTTGTGCCAGGCGGTGACCAGGTTGCCCATGCCGTTGCCGGTGCCCGGTGCGGTGTGCAGGTTGACATGGGCGGGCACCCCGCTGGCCTGTGCGTAGCCGTCGGCCATCGCGACGGCCGTCGCCTCCTGCAGCGCGTGGACGTAGTGGAAGTCGGCGGGGAAGTCCTGGAGGAACGGCTCCTCGGTGGAGCCGGGGTTGCCGAAGACAGTGGTCATGCCGAGGGTGCGGAGCACGTCGTACGTCGCGTCCCGGACAGTTGCCATCGCCACCCGCCTCCGTGTCGCGGGCAGGGGCAACCGCGGTCGCCCTCCCGATCAGCCGAATCTATCGGGATGTGACGGACGTTTCGGGCGTTTCTCTGCCGTCGGTGGCCCCGATCGGTCGATCACCGGGAGGTCCACCGTCGGGTGCGTCGGCCCTTCGTCTTAACTGTCCGATCACCCGCCGGTCAGACCTTAGCCAGCACCCAGCACGCAGGCTATGGTGCCAGGCATGGCGTTGACAGGGCGGCTGAACCCGATGCGGCGGGCGGATCCGGTCGATGACCGGCCCCCGGCGCGGGCTCACGGTTGACGGGTGTGTGGCATGCAGGGAGAGGGCCAGGCGATCGGCGGACGAGCGATGGAGTCGATGACCGGGCGGCTGCTGGTCGCGACTCCGGCGCTCAAGGACCCGAACTTCGACCGTACGGTCGTGCTGCTGGTCGCCCACGAGCCGGGCGGCGCGCTCGGCGTGGTGCTGAACCGGGCCACCGAGGTGCCGGTGGCCGAGGTGCTCGGCGACTGGAGCGACCTGGCCCGCCACCCGGCGGTGCTCTTCGAGGGTGGCCCGGTGCAGCCCGACTCGGCCATCTGCCTCGCCCGGATGCGGCACCCGATGCGCCGGGTGAAGGGCTTTCACCAGGTTTCCGGGGCGGTCGGCACGATCGACCTCTCGGTCGACCCGGAGCGGCTGCGGGAGAGCATCGGCGGCATCCGGGTCTTCGCCGGCTACTCCGGCTGGGGCAGCGGCCAGTTGGAGCAGGAGATCGCCGACGGATCCTGGTTCGTGCTGGACGGGCTGCCCGGGGATGCCTTCGTCGACCGGCCCGACGACCTGTGGCCGATGGTGCTGCGCCGGCAGGGCGGGATGATGGCCGCAGTCGCGCACTTCCCGCCGGACGTGGCGCTCAACTGACCCGGCCCGGCGGGGGACCCCGCGAGATGACCATGCGGGCCGGTCTGTGTATAGTTTCCCAGTGCCCGGGCGACCGGGACGACAGCAAGGGGCCGTGGCGCAGCTGGTAGCGCACCACACTGGCAGTGTGGGGGTCAGGGGTTCGAGTCCCCTCGGCTCCACCCTTGAGAAACGCCCTGGTCGGGATAATCCGACCAGGGCGTTTTGATGCGTCAGGAGGTGGCCTTTGCTGGCTGGAGCGTTCATCTCGGTGGTCTACGCATTCCTCGGATGGCTCGTCGCATTCACCGCCAGAGCGTCAGTGCGGCCGTCGGTCGACATGTACCGCAGCCCTGGGGTGCGGACCACCGCGACCATGAGATCGACCGAGCACTGGTACGCGGCACACCGCCGGGTCGAGCGCCCCTTCCGCCGGACCGGGATGCTGCTGGCGGTCGTGTCCCCGCTGCCGGTCATCCTCGGCGCCGCCTTCGGTGATCCGCCGGTGATCGCGGCGGTCCTGGTGCTCGCCGTGCTGGTCGTGCCCTACCTGCTCTACCTGGGCCATGTCGGCAACCGTGCTGCGCTCGCGGTGGACGACGAGTCGTGAGTCGGCCGGCCACCCGGACAGTGGCAGCCAGGACATTGTCGAAGCCCTGGCTAACGAACGATCGGTGACCACTCCCGCTGGCTGGCGATCGTCACCCCGGGGGTTCGGTAATAGGGGTCCTCGGCGACGATCGTGGCGAACGCTTCGGCGTCGGGGACGTCGAAGATCAGCAGTGCTCCGGAGTCGTCGGCGAACGGCCCGGCCATGACCAGCCGGCCCTCCTGGTGCAGAGCCTGGAGGCGCTCCCGGTGCGCCGGCCGGGCGGCGAGCCGGTCGGGTTCGTCGCCGAAGGACAGCTCCAAGATGAACACCGGTTCCTCCTCATCGGGTCGACCTTTCGAAGCACCCTAGTCGATCCATCCGCCGAACCGCCTCAGCACGCAAAACGCCCCGACCGGATGACCCGGTCAGGGCGTTGGCGACTAGATGTCCGGTAAGGGCTAAATCAGCCCTGACGGCTCTTCCACTGCGGGTTGGCGCGGTTCACCACGACCACCCGGCCGCGACGGCGGACCACCACCGAACCCGGCTTCTGCTTCAGTGCACGCAACGAGCTACGTACCTTCATCTCTGCCTCCTCGGTGCAAGCGGTTCCGAGTATCGAAACGCCACACCCACCCGCAGGATTCCCGGCCGGTCAGCGTCGAACCTTTGCCGTCTCCCGGCCGTACCAGTGGCTGGAGGTCATCCTCATGCCCGTACGCCGGCTCCTCGCCACGGTGCTGGTCGCTGCCGCGACCGTGCCCGTGGGCGCCACGCCCGCCGCCGCCCACGGCGCCCCGACCGACCCGATCAGTCGCGCGGCGGCCTGCGGCCCCGAGGGTCGGTACGCGGCCACCAGCGCCTGCCGGGCGGCGATCCAGGCCGGCGCGGCGGTACGCGAATGGGACAACGTGCGCGTTTCCACGATCAATGGGCGAGATCGGGAAAGGATCCCGGACGGTGAGCTGTGCAGCGGCGGGCTGTCCGCGTACCGGGGATTGGACCTGCCTCGCACCGACTGGCCCAGCACCACGCTGACCGCCGGCGCGAAGTTCACCTTCCGGTACCGGACCACCATCGAGCACCGGGGCACCTTCCGGCTCTACGTCACCACGCCCGACTACGACCCCCGCAAGAAGCTGACCTGGGGGGATCTGGAATCGCGCCCGTTTCTGACGCTGACCGACCCGCCGGTGCGGGCCGGGGCGTACCAGTTGGCGGGCAGGCTGCCTGCGGGCCGCAGCGGCCGACACCTGATCTACACGATCTGGCAGAACTCCAACACCCCGGACACCTACTACTCCTGCTCCGACGTGGTGTTCCGTGGTGCCAAGGCCGCCGGTGCCACGGCCACCGCCACCCCGGCGAAAGCTGGCGCGACGAAGAGCGCGCCGGCTGCGCCGCGTACCGCTGCGAGTGAGCCGGTCGCCACCGAGCCGGCGGTGGCGGCGGCGGCCGACCCGGGCGTGCCGGTGGCGTCGGTGACCAACCTCGGTGGCCGGTGGCCGGTGCTGGCCGGTGCCGCCGCCGTGCTGGTCCTGGCGCTGCTGCTGATCGGTGCCGGACGGCGACGTCGCAGCGCCGCCGCACCGGTGGGCCGGCAGTGCGAGGTGCGCAACCACCGGGCCGGGCGGCGCCGGATCTGGTGATCCGACCCGCCCGGGACCCGACGGCGTTCAGCCCAGGTGGCGCTCGATCTCGGCCAACTCGTCGGCGGTGAAGTCAAGGTTGTCCAGCGCGGCGATGTTCGTCTCCAACTGCTCGACGCTGCTCGCCCCGATGATCAGGCTGGTCATCCGCGGGTCACGCAGCGCCCAGGCCAACGCGAGCTGAGCGAGGGACTGGCCGCGCCGCTCGGCGACCGCGCCGAGCCCACGGATGGTGGCCATCTTCTCCTCGCTGAGGTCGCTCTCGTTGAGGAAGACGCTGGTGCGAACCCGCGAGTCGGCCGGGATGCCGCCCAGGTAACGGTCGGTCAGCAGGCCCTGGGCCAACGGGCTGTACGCGATGCAGCCGGCACCGACCTGCTCCAGCGTGTCGAGCAGGCCGTCGGACTCGGTCCAGCGGTTGAGCATCGAGTACGACGGCTGGTTGATCAGCAGCGGCGTACCCAGCTCGCGCAGGATCGCGGCGGCTCGCGTGGTCTGCTCCGAGTTGTAGTTCGAGATGCCGACGTAGAGCGCCTTGCCGGAGCGGACGATGGCGTCGAGCGCCCCCATCGTTTCCTCAAGCGGGGTGTCCGGGTCGAACCGGTGCGAGTAGAAGATGTCGACGTAGTCCAGCCCCATCCGGCCCAGCGACTGGTCCAGCGAGGAGATCAGGTTCTTGCGCGAGCCCCACTCGCCGTACGGGCCGGGCCACATCAGGTACCCGGCCTTGCTGGAGATGACCAGCTCATCCCGGTACGGCTTCAGGTCGGTGGCGAGCATCCGGCCGAAGTTCTCCTCCGCCGAACCGGGCGGCGGGCCGTAGTTGTTGGCCAGGTCGAAGTGGGTGACACCCAGGTCGAAGGCGCGGCGCACGATGTCGCGCTGCCGTTCGAACGGGCGGTCCGGACCGAAGTTGTGCCACAGCCCGAGCGAGACGGCGGGCAGCCGCAGGCCACTGCGTCCGCTGCGCCGGTAGGTCATGGTGTCGTAGCGGTCATCCGCGGCGAGATAAGTCACGATCATGAGCCTAGCTCCGGCCCACTGTGGTGCGGATCGGGCGTGGAAACCGGGACATCGGGGTAGTTTCGACGCCATGCGTTTCATTGCGCTCGACACCCCCAAACCGTTGTCCAAGATCGGTTTGGGCACCTGGCAGTTCGGCTCCCGGGAATGGGGGTACGGCCCGGACTTCGAGCGGCAGGCGGCGCAGATCGTCCGGCGGGCCGTGGAGTTGGGCGTGACGGTCTTCGACAGCGCGGAGATCTACGGCTTCGGGCGCAGCGAACGCATCCTCGGCGCGGCCCTCGGCGACGACCGGCCGAAGGTCGTGGTCGCCAGCAAGATCCTGCCGGTGCTGCCGGTGGCAGCTGTGGTGCAGCAACGGGCGGTCGCCTCGGCGGCCCGGCTCGGCGTCACCAGCATCGACCTCTACCAGGTGCACCAGCCCAACCCGCTGGTCGCCGACCACACCACAATGCGCGGCATGCGGACCCTGCAGGACGTCGGGCTCGTCGGCGAGGTCGGCGTGAGCAACTACGGGCTGCGCCGCTGGCAGGTCGCCGAAGCGGCGCTCGGCCGGCGGGTGCTCAGCAACCAGGTCCGCTACAGCATGCTGGACCGCGCACCCGAGCAGGACCTGCTGCCGTACGCACGGCAGGCCGGGCGGGTGGTCATCGCGTACAGCCCGCTGGCGCAGGGCTTCCTCTCCGGCCGCTACGACGCCAGGAACCCGCCGACCGGTGCCGTCCGGCGCGCCAACCCGTACTTCCTTCCGGAGAACCTGGAGCGCGGCGCGGCCCTGATCGACACAGTGCGCCAGGTCGCCGACGCCCACGACGCCACCCCCAGCCAGATCGCGCTGGCCTACCTGCTGCGCCACCCGAACGTGCTCGCCATCCCCGGGGCGTCCGGGGTCGAGCAGATGGAACGCAACGCCGCCGCCGCCGACATCGACCTCGCTGACGACGAGTACACGGCGCTGGCCGAGGCCGCGAAACGCTTCCGCCCGATCACCGGACTCGCCGCGATGCCGGCGATGCTGCGTGCCCGGATCGGCAAACCAACCGGAAAGTGAGCACAGTGGACGACATCACCGCGCTGATCCTGGACGATCACGCCGCCTTCCGGCGTGGCTTCGCCCGCCTCGACGACGCCCGCGACGAGCAGGAGATGCTCGCCATCTGGGACGCCCTCGCCCTGCACCTGGACATCCACGCCGAGGCGGAAGAGGCGATCCTCTACCCGCACCTGGTCAAGCACGGCGACGACGGCGAGGACGAGACCGCCGACGCGATCGGCGACCACAACAAGATCCGCGACGCCATCGCCGAGGCGAAACTGCACCCGGTCGGCTCGGATCAGTGGTGGGAGGCGGTCGGCACAGCCCGCCGGGAGAACAGCGAACACCTCGCCGAAGAGGAGGACGAGGCGCTGCCCGACTTCCGCCGGCACGCCAGCACCGAACTCCGCGCCGAGCTGGGCCAACGCTGGCTGACCTTCTACGGCGAGCACAAGAACGGTCGCAACCTTCCGTTCCGCGACAAGGACCCGCAGCAGTACGTCGCCGACCACCGCTGAGATCTCCCCGGCACGGGGGAGTTGCCGGCACCGTCCGGGCAGCAGAATGACGAGGTGACCCTCCGAGCGGCGCTGGCCCCGCTGGTCGCCGGCACCACCTGGCGACGCGGCGTGTTCCTGCTGCTCGGCGGCGTGCTGGCGCTGCCGTACGGGCTGCTCGCGGTGACCTTCGCCCAACTGCTCGCCGACTCGGCGATCCCGCGCCCACTGGTTTACGTCCTACTGGTCATCGCCGTGCTGATCGCCGTCGTCCCGTTGCTGGTGGACGGCAGCCGGGCCTTGGAGATCGCCGCCGTCCGGGCGCTGCTCGGCGTCGACCTGCCCGAACCCGCGCCCGGGCATCACGGCGACCGGGAGACCCGGCTGCGTAGCGCGCTCTGGATCGCCACCCATCTCATCGTCGGCGCCCTGGTGATGATCGCGCTGTTCAGCGCCCTGCCGATGGCGCTGGCGTTCATCGCCCAACAGTTCGGCATTGGCACCGAGCTGACCAGCCGGGAACAGTTCGGGCCACTGGACGGGCAGGACAGCGGCTGGCTGACACTGACCGGGGTGCTCCTGCTGGTCGGCCTCGGCTACGCCGTCGCCGGGCTCGGCGCGCTCGCCGGATCCATGGCGCCGGTCCTGCTCGGGCCGGCTCAGGCGGAGCGGATCGCCGCCCTCGAAGCACGGGCCGCCCGGCTCGCCGAACGCAACCGGCTGGCCCGGGAGCTGCACGACTCGGTCGGTCACGCGCTGACCGTGGCCACCCTCCAGGCCGGGGCCGCCCGCGAGGTCCTCGACACCGACCCGGAGTTCGTCCGGCGGGCGCTCACCGCCATCGAGGACGTCGGGCGGACCGCGATGGACGACCTCGACCACGTGCTCGGGCTGCTCCGGGAGAACGGACGCGACCGGCCCGTGGTGGCGCCGCAGCGTACCCTCGCCGACCTGGACCGGTTGGTCACCGACGCCCGCGCGGCCGGCCTGGCCGTGCACGCGCAACGCGCCGGCGACCCGACCCGGGTGCCCGCTGTGGTTTCCCGGGAGGGCTACCGGATCGTCCAGGAAGGACTGACCAACGCCGCCCGGCACGGCCACGGGCCGGTGACGGTACGCCTGGACCTGCACAGCGACGCGCTGGAGCTGGAGCTGGTCAACGCGGTGCGCCACCCCGACCGAGGCCAGCGGGGGCGCGGCGGTCGAGGCCTGGACGGCATGCGGGAGCGGGTGCTGCTGCTCGGCGGCCAGCTCACAGTGGGCCCGGACGGCGACCGGTGGCTGATCCGGGCCCGCCTGCCGTACGAGGAGACGACATGACCACAGGAGTGCTGATCGTCGACGACGACGAGCTGATCCGGGTGGGGCTGCGGGCCATCATCGACGCCCAACCCGACCTGCACGTGCTCGCCGAGGCCGCGGACGGCGCCGAGGTGCCGCCGCTGGTCGCCCGGCACCGGCCCGACGTGGTGCTGATGGACGTGCGGATGCCCGGCATCGACGGCATCCAGGCCACCCGGCACCTGCTGGCCACCTCCGCCGACCCGCCCCGGGTGCTGGTGGTCACCACCTTCGCCAACGACGAGTACGTCTACGAGGCGCTGCGCGCCGGCGCCTCGGGGTTCCTGCTCAAACGGGCCCGGCCCGCCGAGGTGGTGGAGGCGGTCCGGGTGGTCGCGGCCGGCGAGTCACTGCTCTTCCCGGCCGCGATCCGCCAACTGGTCGGCGCGTACGGGCCGACGGGCGGCGACCGGTTGAGCGCCGCCCGGCTCACCGAACGCGAGGCCGAGGTGCTGCGGTTGATGACCACCGGCCGGTCCAACCCGGAGATCGCCGCGCACCTGGTGGTCGGGGTGGAGACGGTCAAGACGCACGTCGGCAACGTGCTGGCCAAGCTGGGCGTCCGCGACCGTACGCAGGCGGTCATCGCCGCCTACGAGTCCGGCTTCGTCACCCCGTCCGGCTGATCGGTCCCTCCGCCGGGGGAGCGGGTTCACCGCCGGCCGGGAGGGAACCCGGCGGCTGTCCGCCGAGGCTGAGAGCATGACAACGATCACTGCCTCCCCGTCCTGTACCGACTCCCGCTGGCCGGACCGGCTCGCCCCACTGGCCGCCGGTTGGCTCGGCCTGTGGGGCGTGCTCGCTCTGATCGGCACGCTCACCGGCGCCGGCTACCCGTTCGGCCCGAACGACCCCCACGGCGGCGACGTCAGCCTGCTCCGCCTGGTGCCGGTGGAGGTGGCCACCCCGCTCTTCGCCGGCGTGCTGCTCACCGCCGCGGTGGCCGCCCTGGCGATGAGCCGCCCGGCGGCGCGGCCACCCGGCCCGCTGCGGGCTCTGCTCGCCGGCTACGGCTGGGCGGTCGCGTTCGTGCTCGTCCTGGTCGTGCCGGATGTCCGAGTGCTGATCGTTCTCGGCTACCTGCCGATAATGATCGGCGGGGCGCCGTTCGGCTGGCCACCGATTGACTACTCCGACGTCTTCAACTGGGCGCTGTTCGGCAGGTTCGCGGCGCTGGCCGGCGGGCTGCTGCTGGTCGGGGCGGTGCTCACCTGGCAGCGACGTACCGCCGGGGCCTGCGTCGGCTGCGGCCGCGCCGAGACCGGCCAGCGGTGGACCACCCCGGCCGGCGCCAGCCGCTGGGGCCGGTGGGCCGCCGGCATCGCCGCGGCCATCCCATTCACGTACGCGTTGACCCGGTTCGCCTGGGCGGCCGGCATCCCGCTGGGCATCTCCCGCGAGTTCCTGACCGAGATGCAGGACAGCGGGCTGGTCTGGGCCGGGTTCGGGCTGGCCGCGTTCGCCACCGTCGGCGCGATCCTCACTCTCGGCCTGGTGCAACGCTGGGGCGAGAGGTTCCCGCGCTGGATGTTCGGGCTCGCCGGCCTGCGGGTACCGGTGAAGCTGGCCGTGGTGCCGGCCACCCTGGTCGCCATCTCCGTGACCGCGGCCTCGCTGGGGCTGCTCAGCAACCCGAAGTTCTGGGAACTCACCGGCGGGCTCAGCATTACCGGGGCGCCGATGCTGCTCTGGCCGGTGTGGGGCGTGGCGCTCGGCGCGGCCACCTACGCGTACCACCTGCGCCGCCGCGGCACCTGCCAGCGGTGCGACCGGGGCTGAGCGGGAGCGGGGGTGCCCCTGATGCCCGGGGCACCCCTGCGAAGGTGAGCTAGCGTGGGTCGGGTGACTGCGCCTACCCCGGTAATCCCGGTTCCACCGGCCGACCTGCCCGGCACGCTCGGCGCGCTACGGGCGGCCGGTCACCAGTACCGCACCGTCAAGCAGGAACTCCGCGACAACCTCCTCGCCCGGATGCGCTCCGGCGAGACCCGTTTCCCCGGCATCGTCGGCTACGACGACACAGTGCTGCCCGAGGTCGAGCGGGCAGTGCTCGCCGGGCACGACATGGTGCTGCTCGGCGAGCGCGGCCAGGGCAAGACCCGGCTGATCCGCTCGCTGGGCGCGTTGCTCGACGAGTGGACCCCCGTTCTGCCCGGCTCGGTGCTCAACGAGCACCCGATGCACCCGCTCACCCCGGCGTCCCGCGCCCAGGTCGCCGAGGCCGGCGACGAGCTGCCGATCGGCTGGCTGCACCGGTCGATGCGGTACGGCGAGAAGTTGGCCACCCCGGACACCAGCGTCGGCGACCTGATCGGTGACGTTGACCCGATCCGGATCGCCCAGGGTCGTACCCTCGGTGACCCGGAGACCATCCACTTCGGGTTGGTGCCGCGCACCAACCGGGGCATCTTCGCCGTGAACGAGCTTCCCGACCTGGCCGAGCGCATCCAGGTGGCGCTGCTCAACGTGCTGGAGGAGCGGGACATCCAGGTCCGCGGCTACCAGCTGCGCCTGCCACTGGACCTGCTCCTGGTGGCCAGCGCCAACCCGGAGGACTACACCAACCGGGGCCGGATCATCACCCCACTCAAGGACCGGTTCGGCGCGGAGATCCGCACCCACTACCCGGTCGACCTGGAGTTGGAGCTGGCGCTGATCCGCCAGGAGGCCGACCTGGTCGCCGAGGTGCCGGAGCACGTGCTGGAGGTGCTGGCCCGCTTCGCCCGCGCCGTCCGGGAGTCGCCGTCGGTGGACCCGCGCTCCGGTGTCTCCGCCCGATTCGCCATCGCCGCCGCCGAGACGGTGGCCGGTGCCGCGTTGCGCCGCGCCGGTCTGCTCGCCGCCTCCGACATGCCGGACGGACGTTCCGAGGCGGCCGTTGCCCGCGTCGGTGACGCGGTGTCGGTGACCAGCACGCTGCGCGGCAAGGTCGAGTTCGAGAGCGGCGAGGAGGGCCGGGAGACCGAGATCCTCGCGCACCTGCTGCGTACCGCGACCGCCGAGACGTTCCGGGCCCACCTGGCCGGGCTGGACCTGTCCGGGTTCACCGCCCTGGTCGAGGACGGCGCCGCGATCGAGACCGGCGAGTTGGTCAGCGCCGCCGAGCTGCTGCGCCAGGTCGGCACCGTACCCGGGTTGGCGAAGGTTCTGGACCGGCTCGACCTGGGCGACGCGCCCACCTCGGAGGAGGCTGCCGCCGCCATCGAGTTCGTGCTGGAAGGGCTGCACCTCACCCGCCGGCTCGGCAAGGACGTCACCGACTCGGGGCGCACCGTCTACGGCGGCCGGGGCTGACCATGGCCGGCAACCGGTTCCGTTACGGGCAGTGGAACGGCGGGCCCGATCCGCTCGCACCCCCGTACGACGTGCGTGAGGCGGTGGACGCGGTCGGTGCCGAGGTGCTGGCCGGCGGCAGCCTGCGGGAGGCGCTGCGTGACCTGCTGCGCCGTGGCCCGCAGGGACGGGGTGGTCTGGACGACCTGGCGGCCCGGGCTCGGCGGCTGCGCCGGGAGGCGCTGCGCAGGGGCGACCTGGACGGGGCGGTGACCCGGGCCCAGGCCCTGCTCGACCAGGCCCTCGCCGCCGAGCGGGACGAGCTGCGGGGTCGCGACGACGACGCCGCGCGGTTCGCCGAGGCGGTGCTGGACAATCTGCCGCGCTCGACGGCGCGGGCGGTGGAGGAGCTGTCCGGCTACCAGTGGGCCAGCGACGACGCCCGCCGCTCGTACCAGCAGATCCTCGATCAACTCCGCGACGACGTGCTCGGTCAGCGCTTCGCCGGGCTGCGCGACGCGGTGCGCGCCTCCGCCGATCCGGCCGCCCAGCAGCGGCTCGCCGAGATGATGGGCGACCTGAACGACCTGCTCGCCCGGCACGGCCGCGCGGAGGACACCACCGACGCGTTCGCCGAGTTCATGCGCCGACATGGCGACTTCTTCCCGGAGAAGCCGGAGAACGTCGACGAGTTGATCGACGTGCTGGCCCGCCGGGCGGCGGCCGGTGAGCGGCTGATGAACTCGCTCTCCGAGCGGCAGCGCGCCGAGCTGGCCGGCCTTATGCAGCAGTCGCTCGGCGACCGCCTCGCGGGGGAGTTGTCAGCGCTCGACGCGAACCTGCGCGCGCTGCGACCCGATCTGCGCTGGGGGCGGGGTGAGCGGGTCCGCGGCGACCAGCCGCTGGACTACGCCGACGCGGCCGGCGCGCTGGGTGAGATCGGCGACCTGGACGACCTGCTGGACCAGCTCGACCAGGAACACCCGGGGGCGACCCTCGACGACGTGGACGTCGACGCGGTGGCGCGCACGCTGGGCCGGGACGCGGCCGACGACGTTCGCCGGCTGCGCGATCTGGAGCGGGAGCTGCGCCGCCAGGGTTGGGTCAGCCGGGACGCGGAGGGGCTCACACTGAGCCCGAAGGCGCTGCGCCGGCTCGGCGGGACCGCGCTGCGGCAGGTCTTCGCGGAGCTGACCGCCGGGCCACGCGGCCAGCACGACCTGCGCTCGGCCGGTGCGGCGGGCGAGGTCAGCGGCGCGTCCAGGCCCTGGCAGTACGGCGATGAGCAACCGTTGGACGTGGTCCGCACGTTGACCCGGGCGGTCAGTCGGGCCGGGCCGACGGTCCCGGTGCAGCTCGTGGTGGACGACTTCGAGGTGGTGGAGACCGAGAGGCGGGCTTCGGCCGCTGTGGTGCTCTGCGTCGACCTGTCGTACTCGATGATCTCTCAGGGTCGTTGGGGGCCGATGAAGCAGACGGCGCTGGCGCTGGCACACCTGATGGAGACGCGCTTTCCACAAGACGTCCTGCAGATCGTGGGCTTCGGCCGGGAGGCGATGACGCTCACCCAGCAGGAGTTGGCGGCCGTGGAGCCGGACATGGAGCAGGGCACCAACCTCCAGCACGCGCTGCGGTTGGCGGGCCGGCACCTGCGGCGGCATCCGGACGCCGAGCCGATCGTGCTGGTGGTCACCGACGGCGAGCCGACCGCCCACCTGGACCCGGACGACGGGGAGGCGCTGTTCCACTGGCCGCCGCTGCCGGAGACGATCGAGGCGACGGTCCGCGAGGTGGACCGGCTGAGCCGTTACGGTGCCACGCTCAACCTGTTCATGCTCGGCGACGACCCGGGCCTGCGGCGCTTCGTCGACGCGGTGGCCCGCCGCAGCCGGGGCCGCATGTTCACCCCGGACACCGACGACCTGGGCGAGTACGTGGTCAGCGACTACCTCCGCTCCCGCCAATCCCGCCGCTAACTCCCGCTGCGGCGGGTTGACTGGGGGGATGGAGAGCGGGGGATTGCGGCGGGCTTACGGTGCCCTGTTCGCGGAGGTCGACGCTGGCGGGTTCGGTCCGGCTCCGGAGGGGCAGCTCAGTGCCGAGCAGATCGTCGCGCATCTGGTCGCCAACGACGAGCTGATGATTCAGGCCACCGAGGCGTTGCTGGCCGGGTCGCCGTTCGCCTACTACGAGTTGGCGGAGGACATGCACCGCCCGCAGCTCGACGCGCTCGCCGCCGAGCAGGGTGGTCTGCGTGGCCTGACCGCGCTGCTGCACGGCACCAGCGACCGGCTGTGCGGGCTGGTCGACGAGCTCGGCCTGGCGGCGGAGACCCCGGTCGAGACGCACCTACGCGAGGGCTTCGACCTCATCGTCGACGAGCCACTGCCCTGGTCCCGAACCCTGGACCTGCACACCCGGGTGCACCTGCCCAAGCACCAGTCCCAACTGCACCTGCTCCGCTCGTGAGCCGCGCCGTTCGCTGAGCAGCCTTGGTTCGCCAAGCCTGCTTCGGTCCGGCCCGCTGTCGGCGTGCCGGGTCTCCGGCATGTAGCTCATCGCAGTGATGCCTCCGGCAGGACCATCGGGTCACGTGCCAGTGCCTTGCCGGTGTGGGAGGCGGGAGGGAGCCGGCAGCATCGAATGCCCGGCCTGGACGGCTGGCCCTGCGAGTGGCTGGCCCTGCGAGCGGCGGGTGGCGGGTGGCGGATGGCGGATCAGCTTTCGACCAGCTCGGGGCGGGGGTGGAAGGTGCGGCGGTAGGTGGACGGGGCCACGCCGATGCGTTGGTGGAGTTGCTGGCGCAGGGCGGCGGTGGTGCCGAAACCACAGCGGTGGGCGATCTGGTCGACGGTGAGGTCGGTCGTCTCCAGCAGCAGTCTCGCGTGGTCGGTGCGCTGTTGCAGCAGCCACTGGGCCGGGCTCAGGCCGGTCTCTGACCGGAAGCGTCGGGTGAAGGTACGCACGCTCATCCGCGCCTGCTCGGCCAGGTCGCGCAGCGCGATCGGTTCGTGCAGCCGCTGCCGCGCCCACTCCCGGGCTCCCGCCGTGCTGGTGTCGGTCGCCTTCGGCACCGGCTGCTCGATGTACTGCGCCTGACCGCCGTCGCGCCACGGTGGCATCACGCAGCGGCGGGCCGCCCGGTTGGCCACCTCGCTGCCATGGTCGAGGCGGATGACGTGCAGGCAGAGGTCGATGCCGGCGGCGACTCCGGCCGAGGTGAGCACCCGGTCGTCGGCGATGAAGAGCACACCCGGATCGAGGTCCACCCGGTCGTGCAGGCGGCGGAACCGCTCGGCGTACGCCCAGTGGGTGGTCGCCCGCCGTCCGTCGAGGAGCCCGGCGGCGGCGAGCACGAACGCTCCGGTGCAGATGGACATGATCCGTGCGCCCCGCTCGTACGCCGCGCGCAGCGCCTCGGTCACCTCCGGCTCGACGGTGCCCGCTGTCAACGCGGTGCCGTCGTGGATGCCCGGGACGATCACGGTTTCCGCTGTGTCGAGCAGCTCCAGACCGTGGTCGGGCACCACCTGAAAGCCGGCGGTGCTGCGCACCGGCCGCCCGCCCGGGGTGCACACCCGGACGTCGTAGAAGGGTGTCCCGTCGGCGGCCCGGGCCGTGCTGAAGACCTGGGACGGGGTGCCGAGGTCCAGGCCGACCACCTGGTGCAGGGCGAGTACGGCGATCCGGTGCGGGCCAGTGCTCATGGCCCGATTATTGCGCATGATGGCTTTCCGGCCACTCGTCGAGGTGTGTGGCCCGGCTCAGACTGGTCCCGTGACCAAGAACCGCCGTCTGCATCCCGCCTGGCTGGTCGCCGCCGTCGCCTTCGTGGCGCTGGTCGGCGCGGCCGGCTTCCGCGCCACCCCGTCGGTGCTGCTGCACCCGCTGCACGAGGAGTTCGACTGGCCGCTGGCCACGATCTCCGCGGCCGTCTCGGTCAACCTGCTGCTCTACGGGCTCACCGCGCCGTTCGCGGCCGCCCTGATGGACCGGTTCGGCATCCGCCGGGTGGTCTCGGTGGCGTTGCTGCTGGTCGCCGCAGGCAGCGGGTTGACGGTCTTCATGACCGCCAGCTGGCAGCTCCTGCTCTGCTGGGGTGTGCTGGTGGGGCTGGGTACCGGCTCGATGGCGCTGGCGTTCGTGGCCACCGTCACCGGCCGTTGGTTCGTCCACCGACGGGGCCTGGTAACCGGAGTGCTGACCGCCGGCGGGGCGGCCGGGCAACTGGTGTTCCTGCCACTGGTCGCCATCCTGGTACGCGACCATGGCTGGCGTAGCGCCGCACTCGTGGTGGCCGTGGCGGCGCTGGCCGTCGTACCCCTGGTGGTGTGGCTGCTACGCGAGCACCCGGCGGATCTCGGCCTGCCCGCCTACGGGGCGACCGAGGTCGTCGCGGCGCCGCCGGCGACCGGCGGCGCAGCGACCCGGGCGCTCGGCGCGCTGGCCACCGCGGCCCGGACCCGACCGTTCTGGCTGCTGGCCGGAGGTTTCGCGATCTGCGGGGCGACCACCAACGGCCTGGTCGGTACGCACTTTGTGCCGGCCGCGCACGACCACGGCATGGCCCAGACCACAGCGGCCGGGTTGCTCGCCCTGGTGGGGCTCTTCGACATCGTCGGCACGATCGCCTCCGGCTGGCTCACCGACCGGGTGGACAGCCGGTTGCTGCTCGGCATGTACTACGCGCTGCGCGGGTTGTCCCTGCTGGTGCTGCCGAGCCTCTTCTCCGGCACCGCCGAGCCGAGCATGCTGGTGTTCATCGTCTTCTACGGCCTGGACTGGGTGGCCACAGTGCCGCCGACGGTGGCTCTGTGCCGGGAGTACTTCGGTGGCGCCGGAGCTGTGGTGTTCGGCTGGGTGTTCGCCGCGCACCAGCTCGGCGCGGCGGTCGCCGCAACCGGCGCGGGGCTGGTCCGGGACCGACTGGGCGACTACGCGATGGCCTGGTACGTGGCGGGCGCGCTGTCGATCGGCGCGGCCGGACTGTCGTTGCTGCTGCGCCGCCGACCGGGCCGAGGCGTGCCGGAGGCCGTGCTGGTCGCCGCGACCGCGCCCAGGGCGTGGAGCTTCCGCGGCTGAACAGCGACGCGTCGGCCGGTCAGCTCACTGTCCACTGCTGGGCCGGCCGGCCGTCGCAGGATCGCTGCCGGATGTCATCGCCGGCCTCGACGGCGTCGTCGTCTGCCTGGGCGCACTTGTTGCTGTGCGCGGCGATGAGCAGCACCGCGCTGGTGCCGGTCCCGCCGAACCGCCACTGCTGGTTGGCCCCACCGTGGCAGGGGAACTGGAGCAACCGCGCGCCGTCGTCCCGACTGCCACCCTCGACGTCGAGGCACTGCCCGTACGCGGCGTTGGTCAACGTCAGCACGCCCGTGCCGGCCGGGCTGACCACCCACTGCTGCTCCGGGGCGCCGGTGCACACGGCCAACTCGGCCTCCGCCTCCTTACCGTCACCGTCGAGCCCCAGGCAGAGGCCCGAGGCGGCGCGCAGCACCCGGGGCCCGGTGGGCGGGGCGGCCGGAGTGCTCGCCGACGGGGTAGGTGACGGCTCGGCCGGTGCGGTAGGGCTCGGCTCGCCGGCCGGTTCGCTGGGCTGCGCCGCGCTGGACGGCGTACCGACCGACGCCGGCACCGACGGCTCGTCGTCACCGTCGAGCAGCCCGGTGGCGAAGACGACCCCCAGGAGTACGCCGACGGCCCCGACCGCCACCGCGACCCGCAGCAACGGATCAGCCAGCGGGCCGGAGCGCGGTGCCCGGTGACCGCCGTAGACGGTGCCGGCGGGGTCGGGACGTTCCTCGGGCGCTGACATACGCGCCATCCTCACCCACGACGTCGCGCCGGAGCCAGCCCGGCGGTGCGGGGGTCGGCGAGGCTCAGCGGGTGGGCTGCGGGTCGGTGACGTCGGCCACTGTGGCGCCGAGAGCGGCGATCGCGGCGTCGGCGTCGATCGCGATGGCGAGACCGCGCTCGCCGGCGCCCAGGGTGATCTCCCGGCCGCGCAGTCGCTCGTCGGCGACCACCGGCCAGGCCGTGCTCGCGCCGAACGGGGTGATGGTTCCGCGTTCGTAACCGGTGGCGGCCAGGGCGCCCGCCGCGTCCGGCATGGAGAGCCGGTGCACCCCGAGCAGGGCGCGCAGCTTGGGCCAGGAGATGACCCGGTCGCCGGGGGTGAGCACGAACAGGTGATCGTCTTCACCACGGCGAACCACGATCGTCTTGACCACGTCGGGAACGGCCACACCGCGGACCGCGGCGGCCTCCGCGAGACTGCCGACCGCACCGTGGCTGACCAGCCGATACGGCAGTTGGGCGGCGTCCAGGGCGGTGATCGCTGGCGATGGCATGCCCGCCACGGTAGCCGTCGGGCCTGCCACCGGACGGGAAACTGCCACGGCCGACATCCCACGGTTTTCAAACGGCGAGCGTAAGGTGATCACATGCGCGCTGAGCGTGTGGATCAACCGATTGACCATGATCAAGCGGTGGACACGCTGCGGCGGTCGTACGCCGCGGTGCCCACGGGCGAGCCTGTCCGGCTGGCCAAACGAACCTCCAACCTGTTCCGTCCCCGGTCCGCTCCCCGGACTCCGGGGCTCGACGTGAGTGGCCTGAACGGTGTGCTGTCGGTCGACCCGGCCGGCCGTACCGCCGACGTGCAGGGCATGTGCACCTACGAGAACCTGGTCGACGCGACGCTGCCGCACGGCCTGATGCCGCTTGTGGTGCCGCAGTTGCGCACCATCACGCTGGGCGGCGCGGTTACCGGCCTCGGGATCGAGTCGACCTCGTTCCGCAACGGTCTGCCGCACGAGTCCGTCCAGGAGTTGGACGTGCTCACCGGCTCCGGCGAGATCATCACCGCCCGACCCGACGGCGAGCACGCCGACCTGTTCACCGCGTTCCCCAACTCGCTGGGCAGCCTCGGGTACGCCACCCGGCTGCGCATCGAGCTGCAACCGGTCGGCCGGTACGTGTCGTTGCGCAACGTCCGGTTCACCCAACTGGAGGCGCTGACCGACGCGATCGCGGAGGTGACCGCCACCCGGTCCTGGGCCGGCGAGCCGGTGGACGCGATGGACGGGGTGATGTTCAGCCCCGGCGAGGCGTACCTGGTCTTCGCCACGTTCACCGACGCGGCCGGCCCGCCCAGCGACTACACCGGTCAGGCGATCTACTACCGGTCGCTGCGCCAGCGCACCCGCGACGTGCTCACCGCGTACGACTATCTGTGGCGCTGGGACACCGACTGGTTCTGGTGCTCGTCGGCGTTCGGCGCGCAGCACCCGGTCGTGCGCAGGCTCTGGCCGGCGCGTTACCGGCGCAGCGACTTCTACCATCGACTGGTCCGGCTGGAGCACCGCCACCAGGTGGCGTCCCGGATCGACCGGCTGCGCGGGCAACCGGCCCGGGAGCGGGTCGTGCAGGACGTGGAGATCCCGCTGGACCGTACGGCCGACTTCCTGCGCTGGTTCGCTGGCGCGGTGGGAATGAACCCGGTGTGGCTGTGTCCGTTGCGACTGCGTGAGCCGGCGGGGCCCGGTTCGGCGCGGTCCTGGCCGCTGTATCCGCTGCGCCCGGGGCAGGACTACGTCAACATCGGGTTCTGGGGGAGCGTGCCGATCGCGCCGGGCGCCGCCGACGGCGACGTCAACCGCACGATCGAACGCAGGGTGTCGGAGTCGGGCGGGCACAAGTCGCTCTACTCCGACGCGTACTACGACCGGGACGCCTTCGATCGCCTCTACGGCGGCGACACGTGGCGCGCGGTGAAAGACCGCTACGACCCGGACCACCGGCTGACGGGACTGTACGAAAAGGCGGTAGCACGAGCATGAGCCTGACCGACAGAGATCAGGGGGCGGCGAGCGTCCCCGCCACCCCGCCGGCGGGGGGCCGGCACACGGGTCCGACCGTCGCGGATGTCATCCGCGCGGTCACCACTGGACCGTTGCCGGTGCGGATCACCGGGTACGACGGCAGCGCCGTCGGCCCGTCCGACGCCGGCATCACCCTGGCGATCCATTCCGAGCGTGGGCTGTCGTACCTGCTCACCGCACCCGGTGACCTGGGCATGGCCCGGGCGTACGTCAGTGGTGACCTGGCGTTGCAGGGCGTGCACCCGGGTGACCCGTACGAGGCGTTGCGGGTGCTCAAGGACGAGCTGCGGTTACGCCCACCGTCGCTGGCCGAGGGGCTGGCGCTGGTCCGTGGGCTGGGCTGGGAGCGGCTGATGCCGCCACCGGCACCGCCGCAGGAGGCGCATCCCCGCTGGAAGCGGGTGATGAACGGACTGCGGCACTCGCGGGTGCGTGACAGCACGGCCATCTCGCACCACTACGACGTCTCGAACGCCTTCTACGAGAAGGTGCTCGGCCCGTCGATGACGTACACCTGCGCGGTTTTCCGGTCTCCCGACGACACGCTGGAGCAGGCCCAGGCGGCGAAGTACGACCTGGTCGCCGGCAAGCTGGCGCTGAAGAAGGGGATGCGGCTGCTCGATGTCGGGTGCGGCTGGGGTGGCATGGTGCGCCACGCCGCCCGCGAGTACGGCGTCAAGGCGCTCGGGGTGACCCTGTCGAAGGCGCAGGCGCAGTGGGCGCAGGCCGCGATCGAGCGGGAGGGGTTGACCGAGCTGGCGGAGGTGCGATACCTCGACTACCGGGATGCGCCGGCCGAGCAGTTCGACGCCATCTCCTCGATCGGGTTGACCGAGCACATCGGGGTGCGCAACTACCCGGCCTACTTCGGGTCGCTGCGCAGCCGGCTGCGGCAGGGCGGGCGACTGCTCAACCACTGCATCACCCGCGCGGACAACCGGGCGCCGCACCGCTCGGGCGCGTTCATCGACCGGTATGTCTTCCCGGACGGTGAGCTGGCCGGTCCGGGCCGGTTGATCAGTGAGGTGCACGATGCCGGGTTCGAGGTGCACCACGAGGAGAACCTGCGCCAGCACTACGCGCTGACGCTGGCCGCCTGGTGTCGCAACCTTGTCGAGCACTGGGACTTCTGCGTCTCGGAGGTGGGCGCGGGCACCGCCCGGGTGTGGGGGCTCTACATGGCCGGGTCGCGGATGGCGTTCGAACGCAACGGCATCCAGTTGCACCAGGTGTTGGCCACCCACAACGGTCCGAACGGCGTGAGCGGCTATCCGCTGCGACCGGACTGGTTGCCCTGATCACCTGCTGACCGCCGCCTGAAGCCGCGTCGAAAAAAGTCGGCGCGGCTTCTCGCGAAGCGATTGACAAAGAAGTTTTGTACGTACAAACTGATTTTGCCATGAGAGATGTCCTGTACCTGGAGCAGATCGAGCAGGCCGAAGTCCTGCTCAAGCCGCAGCGCGTCGAGGTGCTGCGGCAACTGGCCGAGCCGCGCACCTGCACCGAGGTCGCGGCCCGACTCGACCAGACGCCGCAGCGCGTCTACTACCACGTCAAGCAGCTCGTCGCGGCTGGCCTCGTCGAGCTGGTCAACGAACGCAAGGTCCGCGGCATCACCGAAGGCATCTACCAGGCCGCCGCCCGCTCCTACTGGCTCTCCCCGCGGCTCGTCGGCCGGATCGGCCTGCGCCGGGCCCGCGACGAGCTCAGCCTGGGCTACCTGCTCGACCTGATGGAGGAGGTCCAGGCCGACATCGCCGGCCTGGACCGGGCGGCACCCGAGCTGCCCTCGATCGGGGTCTCCGGCGAGATCCGGGTGCCGGCCGAACAGCGCCAGCAGTTCCTGCACGACCTGCAAACCGCACTTCAGGACCTGTTCACCCGCTACGGCGGCAGCGAAGGAGATGCCTTCAAGCTGGCCGTCGCCTGCTATCCGAAAGGGAACGACAATGAGTGAGCCGATGAAGGTCCAGGTCCGTCTCGCCGCGCCCGTCGGGCGCGTCCGCCAGGCCCTGACCGACCCGGCCGAGCTGCGTCTCTGGCTGGCCGAGCACGCCGAGGTCGAGCTGCCCCAGCGGTACGAGTTCTGGGGTCGCTACACGCCCGAGGGCGACGCCCCGCACCAGCGGCTGCTGCACGCCGACGACGACACGCTGCGCTTCGGCTGGCTGCTCGACGGCGTGGAGACCACCACCGAGTTCCAGTTGACCGCCGAGGGCACCGACAGCACCGTGCTGACGCTGATCCAGAGCCACTTCGACTTCGCCGAGGCGATGAGCGGCTCCACCATCCGGGGCGTGCTCCAGACGTTCTGGGCGCTGTCCATCGCCAACCTGGCCGCCCACCTGGAGGGCAAGCCACTGCTGCCGCGCACCGACTTCACCTCCGCCGACATGCGCGGTGAGCTGGTCATCGCCGCCCCCGCCGACAAGGTGTGGGAGTCGCTGACCGACTCCGAGCAGGCCAGCGCCTGGTTCGGCTACCCGATCGGCATCGAGCCCTGGGTCGGCGGTCGATACGCCATGGGCGGCTTCGAGACCGGTTACGCGGCCAAGGTCGTCGACCTGGAGCCCGGCCGCCGGATGTCGGTCGACTGGGGTCCGACCGGCGTGACGAGCTGGGAGCTGGCCGAATCCGGTGGCCGGACCACGCTGACCTTCGTACAGAGCGGCTTCGACGAGGCCAACCCCCCGTACGGGGCCTGGAGCGGGTCGGTTGCCGGGCTGTCCGAGCTGCGTCGCTTCCACGAGGTGCCGAACTGGCAGCCGATCTGGATCTCCGAGGAGATCCCCGGCCTGGAGCCCGCGCCGGCCAGCTGAAACTGATCATCTCGCCTTGATCGTGCTCGATCAGGGATCTAGTGGCCTCGTTCACCCAGGAGGCCACTACATCCTGGATCGAGCACGATCTTGTGTGCGGGGCGGCGTCCGGGGGATCCGATGGCGGGATCTGGTGACTTTTCGCGGTTGAGTGGGTACTGCCGGGCGATGTTCTTCATCTTTGGTCTGCGTACCAAGGTCGACCGGTCCGGTGTCGTGCAGCAGGTCTGCCGCCACTGCGGCAACCAAGCCGCGCAGGTGATCACCCGCCGCTCGACGAAATTCACACTCTTCTTCATTCCGCTCATACCGATCCGCACCCGGTACGCGCAGCAGTGCACGTTCTGCGGGGCGGAGTACGAGATCTCCAAGTCCGACGCCGAGCGCCTCCCGGTCGGCTGATCCGACGATGGAACGCTTCCTCTGCTGGCTGATCGGCCGACCGACGCCCTCGGCCGACGTGGCCGTGCACACCGTTGCCCGCCCGCCCTGCACCCCTGGCCGGCGCAGACGCCGCCGCGCACGTCGTCCGTTGGCCGGCACCGCACTGCCCCGTTCACCCTGGAACCGATCCGCGGGCCGCTGACCAGAGGCGCAAGCCGCAGCGCGGGTGCACGTTCGGCTCTGGCGGCGTTTCTGAGCGCTGGTTAGGCTTTCGGGGTTTGCCGTGGACCGGCGCCGCCGAGGGTGCACGCACGACGAAAGAGCCGGAGCGACCGTGTCCCGACAGGACGGAAAGCAGGCTGCGGGGACGCTCAACCCCGCCGGCGCGTTCGTCGCGGCTGCGGTCATCCTGCTGGAGGCGGGTTGGCTGGTCGCAGCGTTGCCCGGTGCCGCGCTGGTCAGCGACATCGGCGCGATGCTGGTCGCCGGTTGGGCGACGCTCGCGTGCGTCGGGGTGGCCCGTCGACATCCGGCGCCGCTGCGCCGGTTCTGGACGCTGCTCGCCCTCACCATGGGGCTCGCCGCGATCGGCCGGGCGATCTGGACGGTGCAGCGGCTCGTCGGCGATGACCTGCCGCACACGCCGGTGGTCGGGGTGGTCTTCACCGCCGGCATCCTCACCGGCACTGCCGCGCTGCTCAGCTCGCCGTCCGCACCGAGGACCGCTGTCGGGCGGGCCCGTACGTTGCTGGACGGGGTGATCGTCGCCCTGGCCCTGGTGCCGATCGGTTGGGTGCTGGTCTTCCGTGGGGTCGCCGCCGCCGAGCTGGCCGACCCGGCGCGCACGCTGGGGCTGCTCTTCCCGATGTTCGACCTGATGCAGCTCACCATCCTGGTCGCGGTCTCCGGGCCGGCCCGGCCGATGTGGCGGCCGATGACCGTCCTGGCGGCGAGCCTCACCCTGCGGGTCGTCGCCGACGTCGTCTACGTGTCGCTGGTCGCCCGCGCCGACTACACCGCCGGTCACCCGATCGACCTGTGCTGGCCGTTGAGCTACCTGCTGATCGGCCTGGCCACCCGGAACCCGCCGCCACCGGACTGCGACGGCACCGACGACACCGCCGAGTCGCCGCTGCCGCCCTGGTGGCGGGTGGCGCTGCCGTACCTGCCGGTGGGTGGGGCGATCATCGCGGTGGTGCTGGCCCGTCGGCCCACCGGGCAGACCCCGCAGCTGGTGTTCGTGACCATGATGGTGTTGCTGGCCGCCCTCGCCGTCCGGCAGGGGCTGGCGGCCAACGAGAACCTTCGGCTGGTGGCCCGGCTGCGCCTGCTCGCGTACGGCGACCAGCTCACCGGGCTGCCCAACCGCCTGTTGTTCAACCGGCGGCTGCGCCTGGCCCTGCGCGACGGACGGCCGGTGGCCGTGCTGCTGCTCGACCTGGACGGGTTCAAGCAGGTCAACGACCGGTTCGGGCACGCCACCGGTGACACCTTGCTGACCGGGCTCGCGGCCCGGATGCACACCGCCGTGAACGGCGACGGCACCATCGCCCGGCTCGGCGGTGACGAGTTCGCCGTGCTGGTCGACGGCGGCCGGCCGGTGTCACCCGAACGGCTCGCCGAGCGGCTGCTGGACGCGTTGCGGCCCTCCGACGATGAGGAGGACGTCGGGGTGCACCCGTCGGCGAGCATCGGTATCGCCGAGTACGGCCCGCAGCACGCCTCCCACAGCGACCTGCTGCGTGACGCCGACATCGCCATGTACGCGGCGAAGGCGGCCGGGAAGTCCGCGTACCGCACGTGCACGGCGGCGTTGCGCGAGTCGGCCGTCTCCCGCGCCGAGTTGATCGCCGACCTGCGCCGCGCGGTCGACGAGGACCAGCTGCACCTGGAGTTCCAACCCATCGTCGACCTGACCACCGGCGCGGTACGCAGCGCCGAGGCGTTGGTGCGCTGGCGGCACCCCCGGCTGGGGATGTTGCCACCGGCGAAGTTCCTGCCGCTGGCCGAGGAGACCGGGCTGATCCTGCCGATCGACCGCTGGGTTATCCACGAGGCGTGCCGGGCCGCCGCGACCTGGCGGGAGCGTGCGCCGGAGGCGACCGTCGCGGTGAACATCGCCGCCGCGCACCTGCGTCGGCCGGACCTGATCGCCACTGTCACCGCGGCGACCAGCGCCGCCGGGTTGGCACCACGGGCGTTGACACTGGAGTTGACCGAGTCGGCGCTGATCGAGGGCACCGAGGCGGTGCTGGAGCGGCTGCACCAACTCCGGGAGCTGGGCATCCGGATCGCCATCGACGATTTCGGCACCGGCTACTCGTCGCTGAGCTACCTGCACCGCATCCCGGCCACCGAGCTGAAGATCGACAGGTCGTTCGTGGCCCGACTGGGCACCGACGAGCGGGCGTACGCCACGGTGGAGATGGTCACCCGCCTGGCCGGCGCGTTCGACCTGGCGGTCGTCGCCGAGGGGGTGGAGACCGAGCGTCAGCACGAGGCGGTCACCGCGATCGGCTGCCCACGAGGCCAGGGCTATCTGTACGGGCGGCCGGACGCCCCCGCCATGGTGGGCCAGAATCGGAGTTGACTCTCACGTAACGGCAGGCAGGAGCCTGGTTCCCGGAAGGGAGGGGGACCATGGCGTACACGGTGGGTCAGGTCGCGAAGGTGGCCGGCGTGACGGTGCGGACGCTGCACCACTACGACGAGATCGGGTTGCTCTCGCCCAGCGGGCGCACCTCGGCCGGTTACCGCCGCTACGACGACGCGGACCTGCAACGGTTGCAGCTCGTCCTGTACTACCGGGAGCTTGGTTTCCCGCTTGAGGAGATCACCGCGATCATCGACGACCCGGCGGCCGATCCGGCCGCGCACCTGCGCCGGCAGCACGAACTGCTGACGGTACGGCTCAAGCGGTTGCAGGAGATGGTCACGGCGATCGAGTTCGCGATGGAGGCGAGCAAGATGAACATCCAACTCACGCCGGAGGAGCGGTTCGAGGTCTTCGGCGACTTCAGTCCGGAAGAGCATGAGGCCGAGGCGGAGCAGCGGTGGGGTGACACCGACGCGTACCGGGAGTCGAACCGGCGGGCCTCCCGCTACGGCAAGGACGACTGGCTGCGGATCAAGGCGGAGAACGAGGACTGGGGGCGGCGGATCGTCGCGCTGATGGCCTCGGGCGCGCCGGCGGACAGCCCGGAGGTGATGGAGCTGGCCGAGGAGCACCGGCAGCTCATCAGCCGCTGGTTCTACGAGTGCTCGTACGAGATGCAGACCGGTCTGGCCGACATGTACCTGGCCGACGAGCGGTTCACCGCGTACTACGAGAACATCGCGCCGGGGCTGGCCGCCTACCTGCACGAGGCGATCCACGCCAACGCGATCAGCCGGGCGTGACACGGTGCGGTCCGGCTAGTCTGGCCGGACCGCACCGCCCGGGGGAGATGACAGTGCAGAAACCGAAGCTGATCGCCGCTGTCGCCGTGCTCGTGGTGGCGGTCGGTGGCGGGGCGTGGGCGCTGGTCGCCGCCGGCGACGACGAACCGGACGCGGGTCGTCCGGCGGCGTCGGCGAGTGCCGACCCGGTCGGTGTGCTGAAGGCCGCCGCCGCGAAGGCCGACGAGCAGCCGTACAAGCTGACAGTTGGCACCGGCGGCGCGGACGGCGACGCCACGGTGCTGCTCTGGGACCCGAAGGCGAAGCGTGGTCTGGAGACCACCTCGCTGAAGGTGCCCTCCGGTGTGGTGAAGATCGAGCGGTTGACCACCGGCCCGGACGTGTACGTGCGGGTCACCGCCCCGGACCGCCGCGTCCCGGTCTGGGACGGTAAGACCTGGTGGCACGTCGGCGCCCCGGGTGCCCCGGCGGCCAAGCAGGGCCTGGACAACACCCGCCTGGCCAGCACGTTGGGCGCGCCGACGGGGGTCCGGCTGACCGCCGAGCGGGAGTATGCGGGCACTCTGGACCTGCGCCAGAGCGGCGCGGTGCTGGGCAGCGGCATCGGCAGCGTGCTCGGCGACCGAGCCGCGGCGGTGCCGTTCACCGCGGCAGTGGACGAGCAGGGTCGGCTGGTCCGCTACCGCATCGAGTTGGCCAGCGAGCAGTCGCAGACCGCCCAGCTCGACCTGACGTACTCGGATTTCGGGCTGCCGGTGTCGGCGGACCCGCCGGCGGCCGACCTGGTGGGCGAGGACCCGCCGGCGAACATCCCCGGCGCCTGAGGTCGGCTCACTCCTCGACCGCTCCCTCGACCGGGGGGACCAGGAAGTCGTAGACGGTGCGGGCCATCCGCCGGACCGTCTCGTCGCCGGTGGCCATGGGGCCGGCGGTGAGGAACGCGACGGCGGTCTCGGTGTCGGGGATCAGGTAGTAGCCGACGTCGTGTGAGGCGTCCGGCAGGTCACCGGTCTTGTGGGCCACCGGCACACCCTGTGGCAACGCCGCCGGGATCTTCGTGTTCAGGGTCTGCTCCCGCATGAACCCGATCATCAGGTCGCGGGAGGCGGGGGTGAGGATCTCGCCGTCCCAGACCGCGCCGAGCAGTGACACCACGTCGTCCGGGCTGGTGTAGTTCTCCTCGCCGCGTTGCGCCGCCGCGCTGTCGAGCATCCGGCGGGCCAGGATGGTGGACCGTTGGTTCATCGAGTCGATCAGCGCGTTGACCGGGGCGAACCCACCCAGGTAGGTGATCAGCACGTTCGCGGCCACGTTGTCGCTGTACTTGATCAGGTACTGGGCGAGCCGGCGCACTGTGACCACCTGCGGGAACGTCTCGAACTGCAGTTGGCCGGTGCCGCCGACCACGTCCTCAGGGGTGACCAGCACCCCGTCGTCGAGGAAGACCTGTCCACAGTCGACCCGGCGCAGCAGCTCGACGAGGATCCACAGCTTGATGACGCTGGCCGCCTTGGGGCGCAGTGATCCGTTGACGGCGATCTGCTGGTCGCCGTAGCGGCCGGACAGGTCGCGGACGGTGACCCCGGCCGGGTTGAGGCTCGCGTCGGCGACCACCCGGGCGAGCTGCCCGCTGAGCGGGAACAGCCGGGCCCCGGCGACCGGGTCGGTGGGCGGCTGCGGACTGGTGACCACCACGCCGGTCAGCGTCGTCGGCGGGCGGTGCCGTTGGATCACCTCCAGCGTGCCCTCGCTGCGCCCGACCAGCGGCACCCGGTAGCGGTAGGCGGTGCCTCCGACGACGACCGCGCCGCTGGCCACCCCGGCGGCGACCCGCATGGTCGGGTCGGCGACCCGACCGGTGTCGCCGTCGCAGGCGCGGTAGCGCACTGTGCGCCCGAGCGAGTCCACAGCGAACACCCCACCGGGAAAAGACAGCCAGGACACCTCGCTGGTCGGCGGGCGCTCCGGCGTCGGGTCCACCCCGGGCTCGTGGCTCTGACCGTCACCGGGCTCAACCCCGTACCCCGGCTCGGTCGTCTGCGCCGGGTCCGCGACGGGCGCGCGGCCCGGGCCGTCCGCGGTGGCCGGCCCGGTCGTCGCGAGCACCGCGAGCGCGAGCGCCGTCGTCAGCACCTTCAGTGGTACGCGGGCAGAGTTCCCCAGCAGGGAAGATGAGCGCCTCTTGTCGCTTTTTCTCACGTTTGCACGATATGAAGCGCCGGAGGCTGGTGAGACCGACGGGACCGGCGTCACCCGTCCGGGCGGCAATGTCCCGGCGAGCGTCATGACCCACAGGTATAAATATGACCCACAGGTATCAGGCTTCCCAGCCACTCACCCCGGAGGACCCTTTGCTGATCATCGCCGGCAGTCTGCAGGTCGAACCGGCCACCCGTGAGGCGTACCTGTCCGACTGCGAACAGGTCATCGCGCGGGCGCGCGCCACCGCCGGCTGCCTCGACTTCCTGCTGGCGGCCGACCCGTTGGAGCCCGGCCGGATCCACGTCTACGAACGCTGGGAGTCACCGGAGCAGTTGGCCGCGTTCCGTGGCTCCGGGCCCGACGACGCGCAGGAAGTGGCCATCCTCGACGCCGACGTGCAGCGCTACCTGATCGCCGGCGTCGAAGCGCCCTGACCCGCCGCGAGCCGGCACCACTCACGCCTGTGGTTCCGGGCCGGTGGGCAGGCCGGGTGCCATCCGACGGATCGAGGCGAAGGTGGGCGTGAGGGCTTCGTACAGCTCGGCGAAGAGCGGCAGCAGCGCCGCGTAGGTGGCGGCGGCGGCCGGGTCCGGGCGGACCGTCTCCTCGATGCGCACCAGGTCGGCGGCGACGTCGATGCTGGGGATCAACCCGAGCGCCTCCATGCCGAGCAGTGCCGCCCCGAAGCTCGACCCCTCGTGCGCGGCCGGGAAGCTCACCGGCAGGCCGAGGGCATCGGCCAGCATCTGCCGCCACAGGCCGCTGCGGGCGAAGCCGCCACCGGCCCGGACCTCCCGGACCTCGTTGCCCGCCGCGCGCACCGAGCTGAGCACCAGCGCGAGCTGTTGGCAGACGCCCTCCAACGCGGCCCGCACCAGATGCTCGCGGCGGTGTGCGTGGGTCAACCCCACGTACGCGCCGCGCGGCAGGGCGCTCCAGTGTGGTGCCCGTTCGCTGTGCAGGTACGGCAGCATGATGAGCCCGCCGGAACCGACCGGCGCGCGGGCCGCCAGGGCGACCAGGTCCTCCTCGGAGTGCTCGCCCAGGTCCGGGGCGAGCGCCGCGCCGGCCCACTTGAGCACGATGCCGCCGTTGTTGATCGCGCCACCGACCGCCCAGCGATGCTCGGTCAGCGCGTAGCAGAACACCCCGCCGAGCGGGTCCACGCCGGGCCGCTCGACCATCACCCGCATCGCGCCGCTGGTGCCGATCGAGCAGGCCACCATGCCGGGGTGCACCGCGCCCAGGCCCAGGTTCGCCAGCGGTCCGTCGCCCGCGCCGACCACCACCGGGGTGCGCTCCGGCAGGCCGGTCTGGGCGGCGGCCTGCGGGGTCAGGTTGGGCAGCACGGCGGTGGTGGCGACGAGCTGCGGGAGCTGTTCCGGGGTGATGCCGGCGATGGTCAACGCCTCGCGGTCCCACTCCAGCTTGTGGATGTCGAGCAGGCCGGTGGCCGAGGCGATCGAGTGGTCGGTGACCAGCGTGCCGCAGAGCCGCAGCAGCACCCATTCCTTGATGCCCACCCAGTGCGCCACCCGCTCGAAGAGTTTCGGCTCCTGCTCGGCGAACCAGAGCAGCTTGGGCAGCGGCGACATCGGATGCATCGGCGTGCCGGTACGTCGGTGCAGGGCCAGCCCCGACGGGACCGCCCGCAACCGCTCGGCCTGCCGGGTGGACCGCGAGTCGGCCCAGGTCACCGACGGGGTCAGCGGATTGCCGTCACTGTCCAACCCGATCAGGCTGTGCATGGCGGAGCCGAACGACAGCCCGGCCACCGGCTGGACCAGCTCGGCGACGACGATGCTGATCGACTTGAGCACCGCTTCGAGGATGAGTTGCGGGTCCTGCTCGGCGTAGCCGGGTTGCGGGTTGTTCAGCGGGTAGCCGACCAGGTGACTGCCGAGCTGCCGCCCGTCGGTGTCGTACGCGACGGCCTTCGTGCTGGTGGTGCCGATGTCGACCCCGATCACGACCCCGGGCAGCGTGACTGCCGGCACGACCGCCACCCCCTCGGAGAACATGAACGTCGACACCAGTATCCCCCTATCGTGCTGGTTGCTCCGCCGATCGGGTAGTTCGCCCGTTTCGGCGTGTCCGGGCGCCGCGCCGGACCTGTTAAACCTCGTGACACCCCAGATTGGTGGCCAGCGCGGCGAAGGAGTCGGCGTGGCGAAGACTGATTCGACGGGTTCCACATGGCGGTACCGGTGGGCGCACCGGCAGAACGTGCGGCGGGTCAGCACGTACCGCGGCGCTGAGTCGGCGTGGCGGCGACGCGACGACGAGTTACGGCGGCTGCGCGCCCTGGCCGCCGACTTCCAGGGCTCGGCGGCAGCCGGCGCCGGGCTGGCGTTGGAACTGGCCGCCGACGAGGTGGTGCTCTGGGCACTACCCGCCGCGCAACTGGTCGAGGTGCGGCACACCACAGTGCTGCCCGCACCGGACCTCACCGTCGCCCCGGGAACCGGGCCACTGCGCCCGCGCCGCCCGGACGGCGTACGCGTCACCGACGCCGGCATGGCCGTGATCACCAGCCGTCGACTCGTGCTGCTCGGCGGGCGGGGCCGGCGCGACTGGGCGTACGGCCGGATAACCGGCCTGGCCCACGACCCGGCGGCGCCGGTCACAGTGATCCAGGTGCTGGACCGGCGGCGTACCTCCGGGTTGTTGCTGCCCACCGCCGCCGCGGCGGACTTCCGGTTCAAGCTCACGCTGGCCTTCGCCGACGCTATCGAACAGCGCACCGCGGTGATCGCCCAACTCGACGAGCTGATCTCGGAGCACGCCCAGCTCAAGCCGTTCCGGCCGGCCGCGGCCACCCCCGGGCAGGCCCGGCTGTCGTCGTTCGTGCCAGGTGGCCGCAGGACCATCGCGGTGGCGGCGGCCATCGCGCTGCTGGTGCCGGCGGCGCTGATCGAGTCGGACCCGTCCGACCCGACCGGTGGCGCGGAGGTCGCCGTCGCCGCCACCCCGGCGCCCACCGCCAGCGTGGCACCCGCGCGGATCGGTCCGGCTCTCGCCCTGAAACCCCCGCCGCCGAAGCCGACGAAGTCGCCGCGCTCGTCTCCCACTGCCACCCAGGGGCCGCGCTGCGGGGCACCGGAGAACCCACTGGGGTACGGCTTCTGTGGCGGCACGCGGATCCGCAAGCCAGCCGCCGAGGTGTGCGACTGGTTCGACTGCGTACCGCAGTTCTGGGCCGGACGCGGTTACCTCGTGCAATGCCGCGACGGTTCGGTGAGCCTGGCCGGCGGCCGGTCCAACGCCTGCGCCGAGCACCGAGGCGTGCGGCGGACCATCACGAAGTGACCGATTCGGGCCCTGAAGTCCGCTTCGCTCGGCCAGAATGATCGAGTGGAGATCCGGTCTGACGATGGCGCTCGGGTGCGGGTACGCCCCGTCGGCTACCAGCCCGGCATCGACCCGCCCGACGACCTCGACGGGGCCACGCCCGGCTGGCACGACTGGCTGCTCATCGAGGTGGACGCCCGCACCGGCGACGGCCAGACCTGGTCGCACCACTACCCGAGCCTCATGGTCGAGGAGGCCCGCGCGCTCGGCGGCTGGCTGCACGGGCAGGCCACCGCCGCACTCGGGCTGAGCGCGCCACCGGCGATGGTCCGCTTCACCGAACCCAACCTGGCCCTGCGCAGCCGGGTGCTGCGCCGCCGCCGGCTGGAGCTGATCGTGGAGTTCTCCGCGGAGTCACTGCCACCGTGGATGCGCCGCCCGTCCACAGCGATCTACCCGCTGATCCTCACCGTCTCCGCGGACGCCCTCGCCACCGCCGCCCAGCACTGGGCCGAGCACTGCGAGGCGTACCCACCGCGTACCCGATCGCGGTTTCCGACCCGGGGCCGGCTCCCCGACCCACTCGGCTAGAGTGATCTTCGTCAGCCACGAGAGGAGGTGAGCCCGGTGACCACCCATCGTCATTCCTGGGCGCTCCTCTCGGCCGTCCCCCGCAGCTGACCTCTCGCGTCGGGGAGCGCCCTCCTTATCGGAGGACCAATGTCTTTCTCTTCCTTCCGCATCGACGTTCCCGATGCGGTCCTCGACGACCTACGGGCCCGACTGGCCCGTACCCGATTCACCGACCGCAGCGGCAACCAGCCGTGGCAGGGCGGCGTCGACCCCGACTACCTGCGGGACCTGGTGTCCTTCTGGCACGACGGATACGACTGGCGAGCCCGTGAGGCGGAACTCAACGCGTACCCCCAGCACCTGGCCGTCGTCGGCGGCCGGAAGCTGCACTTCCTGCACGTCCGGGCCACGCGCCCGGCGGGCACACCCGCGCCGTTGCCGTTGATCCTCAGCCACGGCTGGCCCAGCAGCTTCGTCGAGATGCTGCCGCTGGTCGACCGGCTGACCAGCCCCGCCGGCGGCGGTTTCGACGTGGTGGTGCCCTCGCTGCCCGGCTTCGGCTTCTCGGAGGTCCCGGACGAGCCGGTCACCCGGGCGTTGCTGGCCCGGACCCTGCACGAGCTGATGACCGACGTGCTCGGTCACGAGCGGTACGGCGCCTTCGGCGGCGACGTCGGGGGAGTGGTCACCGGCTGGCTGGGTGCCCTCTATCCGGAGCAGGTAGCCGGCATCCACATGATCCATCCACCGTTCCCGGCCAGCTTCGACGCCCGACCACTGTCGGCGGCCGAGCAGGCGTACCTGGACGCCGAAGCCGCGTACGACGAGACCGACGGCGGCTACAGCGCCATCATGGGCACCCGCCCGGACACCCTGGCGGCGGCGCTCGCCGACTCGCCCGCCGGGCTGGCCGCCTGGCTCGTCGACAAGTACCGCGACTGGAGCGACAACCACGGGGACCTGGCGAGCAGCATCGACACCGACACCCTGCTCACCATCATCACGCTCTACTGGGCGACCGGCACGATCGGCTCGTCGTTTCGGCAGTACGCCGACTTCGACCACAACACGCCACGACCCGACATCACCGTGCCGGCCGCGTTCACTGTGAGCACCGAACCCTCGATGACCAACTTCCCCCGGGAGATCGCCGAGCGGGCCTGCACCGACATCCGGCACTGGAGCGAGCCGGGCCGGGGCGGGCACTTCATGCCGTTGGAGGAGCCGGATCTGCTGGCCAGTGAGATGAGGCAGTTCTTCACCTCGCTGCGCCCGTAGTTGCTGTAGTTCGCCTTTCCTGTCCTGCCCGGCGGCTGCTCTGATTTCCCTGAGCGGCCGCCGGCACCGGGCTACGCGCTGCCGAGCGACGCCTTGACGGCGCCGATGGCGTCGGACAGTTCCTCGTTGTACGCGAAGCCGTCCTCGACAATGGCCATGTTGACCCCGCATTCGCGCTGCCGCGCCCGCAGCAGGGTTTCCTCCACCGGGGCCACCGGGAAAGCCAGCGGGTCGAGTCCTGGGCCAGACTCCAGGTCCTTGATCTGGAGCCACTTGTTGTACTCGCCCTCGTAGACGATCAGACCGGCCTCGATGCCCCGGGTCCACTGGTCGAACAGCGTGGCAAGGCTGGTGGCGGCACGCACCGAGTCCCACGCGTCGGGCGAGATCTCGTAGCGCCAGATCTCACCCTCGTGCTCGCCCGCCAGGACGAAGGTGAAGATGGCGTACTCGAAATGGAACAGCGGCAGTTGCTGCCGCCAGGGAAACGGCGTGCCGACCGCCAGCCACAGATAGTCCAGCACGTCCGGGCCTTCCGGCCAGGACATCAGCCACCCGCCGTTGGGCAGCAACCGCCGCTCGGGCCAGCGCTGCGACTGCAACCAGGTGAGCTGCTCCGCGATGTGATCCACGCCGAAGATCCGGTGGACCACGTCCGGCGCCTGCCCGGTCGGCGACTCGTCCTGGTCGGGCCAGTCGAGGCCAGCGGCCGTCGCCGCGAGACGATAGTCGCGTACCGCGTCGCGCAGCACGCGCAGGTCATCAAGCATCGGGAAGCTCCTCGGCCGCCGGGGTTCTGGGCAGGCTAGCTTCGCTGCGCCGACTCTGGTGTCCGTCAATACTCTTCTTTCGGGCGCAATGGGATACATCGATCCCGGTCGCGTTGCCTGTCACGTACGTGAGCGGTTGTACCGCGTGTGACCGTGACCTCTGTGGCCTGCGCCCCCTGGCGGATCGCCTGGGCCGAGCGCGAGAACGAGCGCCGGCAGCGCGCGTACCGCGACGCCACCGACGCCTGGCGGCACCGCGACGACCACCTGGCAAGGCTCCGCATCGAAGCCGCCAGCTTCCTCGGGTGTACGCAGCCACGCTCCGGCCTGCCGGTGGAGCTCGACGACGACGAACTCGTCTTCCGCGTCCTCCCCGTCGCCCAGCTCGTCGAGGCCGAGGCGCGGCACATCCCCGGCCTGCCCAGGCCGGACGGCTTGTGTTCCTTCGCTGACGCTTCTTCCCAGACGCTGCCGGCGGGCCTGCGTGTCGTCGACACCGGCATGGCCGTCGTGACCAGTCGGCGAGTGGCCTTCGGTGGCCGAGAGCACCGGCGAGAGTGGCGGTACGCGGACATTGTCGGCCCCGCCCACCACCCCGACGTGCCGGTCACCCTGCTGCCCGACCGCTGTCGACTGCAGGGGCTGCTGGTCCCGGCCAACGCCGTGGTGAACTTCCGCTTCTATCTCACCCTCGCGGCTACCGACGATCGCGGCGCCGTCATCGCGCAGGTCGACGCGCTGCTGGCCGCGCACCGAGCGGCCCCACCTGCGCCTCTTCTGTTGGTGGACCCCGACGACGCACCGCTGACGGCGGTACGCCCCGACCGGCGGGCGCTCGGCGCTGCCGCCGTCGCTGCCGTGGTGTTCGTGACGCTCGGCCCCGGCGCTCTGGGGCCGGGCGCGTGGGGTCCTCGCGCGCCGGTGCCCTCGGCGGAGATCGTCGCCCTGGACGTGCCGAGGGCCGGGGCGGCCCTCGTTCCGACCGGTCCCGTCGGGCCGGTGGTGCCCAGGTCGCGGGTCGGCTCGGCCGACAGTGCCGTATGGAGCCCGCCGAATGTCCCGGCTGTACGACCGTCGGCTGTCTCTACAGTGGCAGCCGCTGTTGCGGTGGCCCTGCCGCCGGCTGCTCCGCCGTCCGTCGCTCCCGCACCGTCCGCCAGTTCGGTGCCGACGCCTGGTCCGGTCCCCACTGCCGACCCGCCCGCGTCGGCCCTGCCGACGCCGCCCGTCGTGTCGGCCTCGCCAACGCCGACGCCGACGCCGGCTGTTACGGCGACGCCTTCGCCGGATCCGGGACTGCTGGCGATCTGCCTGGATCCTCTTCAACTGCCGTTGCTGGACCCGCTGCTCTGCCCGTCTCCGGCGCCCTGAACTGGGTTTTCTCTCTCCTGCCCGGCTCGGCTCGGCTCAGTTCGTGGCGCTGAAATCGGGGACAGTGATGGTGCCGTCCTCCCCGAGGGTGAAGCCGGGGTTCCAAGCGATCTCCCAGAGGTGACCGTCCGGGTCGGCGAAGTAGCCGGCGTAGCCGCCGTAGAAGGTTTCCCGGGCCGGCTTGGTCACCGTGGCACCGGCCTTGGTTGCGGTGGCGATGACCTCGTCGACCTCGGCTCGGGAGCGGACGTTCTGGGCGAGGGTCATCGCGCCGGTGCCCGGCCCTTCGATGCCCGCGTCGTCGGCGAGCTTGTCGCGGCCCCACAGGACTAGTGCCAAGCCGCCGGCCTGGAAGAAGACCGTCTCCTCGACCTCCTGGCCCTGCCAGCCGAGCTGCTCGTAGAACGCCTTCGCGCGCGCTACGTCCGCGACTCCCAGAGTGATCAGGCTGATCCGCTGCTCCATCCCTTCAACCTAACCCGCAGTCGGTCGGGGGCGTGGCAGGCGGCCCCGACGTTGTTGCAGCTCTAGGCGCGGCAAGAGCATCGCCGAAGTCATCGCCGACACGCGTTCGATGAAGTTCGGGGGGAACGATCCAACCCATAGCATCGGTGCTATGGGTTGGGGTAGCGTGGAGCTGGAACCAGAGGTCCGAGACTGGCTGGAGGAACTGCCAACTGCCGACTTCGCCCGAGCGGCGTTTTACATCGATCTATTGGCTGGCCGAGGTGTGTTGCTCGGAGAGCCTCACAGCAGACAGCTCGACGGCAAGTTGCGTGAGCTGCGGTTTTATCTGGAGCGCGACGCGGTTCGCGTGACGTACTGGATAGCCTCCGACCGGAGGATCATCCTGCTCACGGTCTTTCGCAAGACGCGAATGCGGGAGGACCGGGAAGTCGAGCGGGCCCGCCGCGCATTTGAGCGGTGTGTGGCGGAGCGGCACATCGTGAACGAGGGGGCAGAGCGATGAGTGATCGCCTGGACTGGAACGACCTGCGTGAGCGCCGGATGGCGGAGCCAGGGGCAGCCGAGACCTACGAGGCCACTCGGATCGCCTTCGAGCTTGGGCAGGAGGTGCGCCACCTGCGCGAAGGGCACGGTTGGAGTCAGAGCCAGTTGGCGCGCGCTGCGGGGATGACTCAGTCCGCGGTGGCCCGCTTCGAGGCAGGCGGGACAGTGCCGACCCTGCCGGTTCTGGAGCGGCTAGCCCGGGCCCTGGACCGAAGGCTGGACGTCAGGTTCGCCTCGAACGCGGACGCGGCCTGACCGCCTCCGCCGGCCTATCGCGATCAACGCCAGACGTATTCGCGTCACGGAAGCCAACGGTCGTTGATCTAGGATTCCAGGTCATGCGGGAGTTCTTCACGGTTGAGGGCCGGAGGCTCTCGTATCTGGACTTTGGCGGTTCGGGTTCTCCCCTCCTGGCTCTACACGGGCACTACAACGAAGCGTCGGCTTTCGCGCCGCTGGCTGAGGCGTTGGCACCGCAATGGCGGGTGATCGCGCTCGACCAGCGTGGGCATGGAGAGTCCGACCGTGCCGAAAGCTATGAGCGGGACGATTACGTTGCCGACGTCGCCGCGCTCCACCAACATCTGAAGGTCGGCCCTGCCGTGGTGCTGGGTCACTCACTGGGCGGGGTGAACGCCTACCAGTACGCCAGCCGGCACGCCGATCGGGTCACCGCGCTGATCGTCGAGGACATCGGCGCGATCGTGGGCTGCGACTGGTCGTTCACCACCAGCCTTCCTCGCCGCGCGCCATCCCGCGATGCGCTGACCTCGGCCCTGGGCGGGGCTGCTCCCTATCTGGAGTGCTCCTTCCGTCAATGGAAGGACGGCTGGGGCTTCTCGTTCGACATCGATGACACGGTGGCGTCCCAGAAGGCGCTCAACGGTGACCACTGGACGGACTGGGTAGCGGTGACCTGCCCCACCCTTCTGATCCGCGGAACACGTAGTGACGAACTGACGGCCGATCACGCCCGCGAGATGATCGCCCGTCGCCCCGGCCAGGCCCGACTCGTCGAGCTGCCAGCAGGTCACGTCGTGCATCACGATGCTCAAGCACAGTTCGCCGCTACGGTCGGTGCCTTCCTGTCCGAGCTCGACTGAGCCAGGGAAGTTCAGCCCTGCCTCGTGAGCTGCGAGACGGTCGAGGTCCGCGAAGGCATTAAGCGGCGATCGTTCGGGCGGTGGCGTACACGTCGGCGGGTAGGGCGTGGTGGAGTTGCCACAGGACGCGCATGGGTCGGTCACCTGTGTGCGAGTCGTAGGTCATGGTGCCGGCGTAGAGGTACGGCGGCGCGCCCAGGTCGCGGTCGGCGATGCGGGTCTCCCGCACGAAGAGGTGCACCGTCGAGCCGCCCGACGTGTAGCGCTGCCCGGTCGCCGACGCCGCAGAGGTGGTGCTCTGCGATTCCCACTGGAACAGGGTGTCGGTGATGGCGCGGTCGGCGTACATGGTGGTGGGGGAGTAGTGGGCCTCTGACTTGACCAGGGTGACGAAGAAGAGGTCGGCCTGGGCGTCCGGCAGCCATTTCACCCCCTCGCGCAGCGACCCCGGGTTGGTCATCCCGAAGGCGGCGCAAGCCTCGTTGCGGCTGTACCGGGCGTGCACCCGCAGCGGCACCACTCCCGGAGCCGCGGTCGGCGTGACCCGGTGGATGCGATCCCGCAGCACCTCGGCGACTTGCCGCAACTCGGCGCAGCGGGCCGGCTCTTTCCACAGTCGCGTCAGCCGTTCGTCCCGCGTCGCGAGGGGGGCGTTCGGTCCCCAGAGGCTGAAGTGCAGCATGTCCAGCAGTCGGCTGTTGCCCGCGTACACCTGCTGACCTGGCGCGGGCGGTCCGGCAGCGACCCTCGTGAGTAGCTCTAGCCGGTCGATGTCGTCGGTGTGCAGCATGCGACCGATGGCCCGGCCCAACTCCCGGTCGTCGGGTCCGGGCGCGGACGTCTCGATGCCGGCGAGCCGGCGCAGCCCGGCCCAGCCGCCGAAGCTGGCCGATCGGTACACGTCCTCGATCTCCAGGCCGGTTTCGCGGAGGAACGTTGCCAAGCTGACGTCGCCGAGTTGGCGCAGCTCAGAAACGAGGCCGGCCTTCGAGGTAGGCAGGGCCGATCGCAGGTTGGCGAGCACGACTTCCTTCGCTACCCGGTCCAGCTCGACGTGACAGCCGCTGGGCAGGTTCGGGAAGTCGTCGCGGACCGCCTCGGTGATCGCCCGCCGGCTCACCCCGGTCAGGGCGCGCCACCGCAGGTCGAAGCGGAAGTTGGCGTGCTGCCCGCCGATGAAGTCGAGCACCGTGAGGCAGGGCTTGTCGTCGTCGAGGCGTAGGCCACGGCCGAGCTGTTGCAGGAAGATCGTGGCGCTTTCGGTGGGCCGCAGCATCAGAATCGTGTCGACCATCGGCAGATCGACGCCCTCGTTGAACAGGTCCACGGTGAAGAGCACCCGCAGCTTGCCTGCCTTGAAGTCCCGCAACAGTCCTGCCCGATCGGTGCCGGCCTTTGAGGTCACCGCCGCCGACGGTACGCCGCGCTCGCTGAACCATGCGGCCATGAACTCGGCGTGCCCGATGCTCACGCAGAATCCGAGCGCCCGCATCCGCCCGACGTCCACCTTCTCGCGGACCGCCCGCAACACCGTCCGCGCACGAGCATCGTTGCCGGTGTAAATGGTGCTCAGCTGCGTCGGGTCGTAGCCCTGCCCGCGCTTCCAGGTGACGTGCGACAGGTCCACGTCGTCGTGCAGCCCGAAATACTGGAACGGCGCCAACAACTGCCGCTCCAACGCGTCCCACAGGTGCAGCTCAACGGCCGCGCGCCCGTCGAACCACCGGCGCACGTCGCCGCCGTCGGCCCGGTCGGGGGTCGCGGTGAGGCCCAGGAGTACGCGGGGACGCAGCCGCTCCAACAGTCGCGTATACGTCGGCGCTTCCGCGTGGTGGAACTCGTCCACGATCACTATGTCGTACGCCTCGGGGTCGACCTCGCGACGGTGCAGCGACTGGATGGAGGCGAAGACGTGCTTCCAACCGTTCGGCTTCTCGCCCGCGACCAGCGTCTCGCCGAAGCTGCCGTCGCCCATCACCTGCCGGAACGTCGACAGGCTCTGCCGCAGGATCTGCTCCTGATGAGCGACGAAGAGCAGCGAGTCAGCTCGTTTCGCCTTGTGCAGCCGGCGGTAGTCGAGGGCGGCCACCACCGTCTTGCCGGTGCCGGTCGCCATCACCACCAGGTTGCGCCAGCGCCCGTGCACCAGCCGCTCGGCGTCAAGGTCGGCGAGGATCTCGGCCTGATAGGGGTACGGGCGCACGTCCAGGTTCGAGATCGCGGTCGGGGCATCGTCGCGGCGCTCCCCGCTCAACGCATGCCGGAGCCGGTCGGAATCCCTGGTCGCGTCGTACGCCTCGAACGCGGGGTCGTTCCAGTAGTCCTCGAACGTCGCCGTGAACGTGTCGATGACGTGCGGCTGCTCCATGTTCGAGATGCGCACGTTCCACTCAACGCCGTCTACCAGCGCGGTCTTCGACAGATTCGACGAGCCGACGTACGCGGTGGTGGTGCCGTTGATGCGGCGGAACAGCCATGCCTTGGCGTGCAGGCGGGTGGTCCTCGTTTCGTACGACACCTTGATCTCGGCGCCCAGCTCGAGGAGCCGGTCTAGCGCTCGCTGATCGGTTGCGCCGAGGTAGGTGGTGGTGATGACGCGGACCTTGCCGCCTCGTGCAATCAGCTCTCGGATCGCCGGCTCCACTATGCGGAGGCCGTACCACTTGATGAACGCGCAGAGCAGATCGACGCTCTCGGCCGACGCCATCTCGTGGTTGACCTCGTGGCCGATGCGGGGCTGGTGACGGCCATTGACCAGCAGCGCGCCGGTGGAGAGGGGAGTGGTGGGGCGCTGCGGGAAGGTGGGCTCCGCGGGTGGGGTTGGTGGGGCCGCGATGGCGTGGAGCAGGTGCTTGGCGTCGGTTACCTGGTCCTGATCGGTCGCTGCCTTGGGGCTCAGGGTGGCGATGGCTTCGGCGATCTGGTTTGCCATTGCGATCTGGTGGTGGAGCTTGTCATCGCCGCTGGGGACGGAGTGAAGGGCTCGGGCGGCCAGGGCGGCGATGTGGCGGGCGAGGGTGTGGTGGGCGTCGGCGGGGTCGAGCTTGTGGTGTTGGATCAGGGCGGGGTCGACGTGCTGGAGGCGATCAGCCAGCTCACGGGTGATCAGGTGCTCGTAGACACCCCGCTCAAGATCCGTCATCCACGCAATCTAATCGGTCGTGGCGCTGAGGCGTTGCCCTGACTAGGCGAGGGATTCCGCGCGTCGGATCATCGGGAGATGAATATATCGGTGTCCAAGCCTGATGGAACCGATGCCTTGACCAGCCGATGGTGCTCTGGCTCTCGACGTTCGCGCGGCCAGGATGCTAATCAGGGCGGATGGGTCTGTGCATCTATCGTCGATGCTCCTCGGCTCGCATCGAGCGTCAAACCCGCGGCTCCGCGGCTAGCCAAAAGGACGAGGGCAAATCGGGGCGGTGCGGACCATGACATCGAAGGTTGGTGCGGTTTCCCAGTGGGGGCGCAGCTTGGTGACCTTGCTCCAGCCCCAGGAGCGGTACGCCATCTGGGCGGCAGCATTGTCCGGACGGACCAAGAGCGTGGATCGCGGTTCAGCCCGGCCTGCGACCAGCTCGTCGTGCAGCGCCGCCGCAATGCCCTTACGTCGCCAGGCGCGGTGTACCAGCAGCTCGCTGATCGCAAAGGTGCGTTTCCCGTCCTCCTCGGTGAACCCGGGCGGGACAGGCTCATGGATGCCCTCCCACCACCGCGTTTGCGAAGGTAGCGGAAAGCCATAGATGTAGCCGACCAGGGCCCCATCGACCGATGCGGTAATCAATTCCCATCCAACTCGCTGCATATGTAGGCCAAGCTGACGCCGGTAGCGGTCCTCGCTGTAGAACTCGCCGCCACCCGCGTAGACCTCCAGGTAGAGGCCCACGAGCTGATCGAGGATTTCCATAGCCTCGTCGGCGCTGTGATGACGAAGTTGCAGGCCCTCGATCACAGGCTCACCGCCTGGTCGTAGGCGTCGACGAACTGGCGGGTCGTCGTGGTCGCCTGCCGTGGCGTCGCCAGACTTCCGCGCACCTGCGCGAGATGCTGGCTCACTCGTTTCGAGCTGATCTGGCCCACGGCAGGCAGGACATCCAGAGCGATACGTGCCGCCTCGTTGACGTCGCCCTGTCGGTATGCCGCCTCTGAGAGCCGCACCGCGTAGTAGACCTGGTTCCGTCGATGGCCAGGTGATGGGTTGTCGGTGATCGCGCGTAACGACTGAACAGCGCGCTCGGGTCTGTCGAGGGCCAGATAAGAGAGTCCTTCGATCCCGATCAACTCTTGGTGGTTCACGAAGTGGACGAAACCCTGGTCATCCTCGTGAGTGCCCCGGTCCAACTCCCGGCGCGCCTTGGTCATCTCGCGGCTGAAGCCACTGGCATCCCTGAGGACGGCGTAGGCGTGCGCCCTGCGCAGGTGCAGCAAGGTGGTGAGCCGAGGTGTTGCCCAACCGGCGGACACCCGTAGAGCGGCTTCGGCGCAGTGCAACGACTCGCCAGGTTGGCTCTCGCGGATCAGTAGGGACAGATGCGTGAGGGCACGAACTTCCACTCGTGGGTCATCCGCGATTCGGGCACGAGTGATTGCCTCATTGAGGTACGGCCTCGCCTCAGACCGGCGTTCGGCGTCGATGGCCAGCCAGGCCGCCTCGATGGAAAGATCGGCCAGGGCGCTTTGGAGCGCGTCGCCGACCTCTCTGCTGTAGCTGGCCCGCGCCGCCCAAGTCGACAGCCTGGTCTGCACTTGGATGGCGACGTCGCAGAGCAGGTCGGCACCGGCTACCGCGTCTGCCCGCCGGAGGTCATCAACCAGGGAGCTGGCGAGCTGCACCTGCTCCATGCCGATTGTCCTGGGCATCTCGGCGGGCCCCGCGAGCAGGTACGTGTGACCACTCGCAGCGAGTCCCGTGAGCGCAGCCAGTACGTTGAATCGTCGACGGTCCGTAGCGCCACCCCCTTGGCTTGATGCCTCCTCCACGCTAACCGCCACGGCGGCCCGTCCGCCTTGCTCGGTTGGCAGATCCTCGCCATATGCGCGGTCGGTGCCGTCTGGGATGAGGCTCGTAGCGGTCCAGCAAGGCTGACCAGGAAGGCGGAACCAAAGGTGTTCTGCGGGTACCCGCAGAAGCTGGGCCCAGTGCGCCAGCCGGTCCAGATGCACCAGCGGTGGTCCGTTT
This sequence comes from Micromonospora noduli, assembly GCF_003264475.1. Classification (NCBI taxonomy): domain Bacteria; kingdom Bacillati; phylum Actinomycetota; class Actinomycetes; order Micromonosporales; family Micromonosporaceae; genus Micromonospora; species Micromonospora noduli. Next base: position 309,421 of record NZ_PYAC01000012.1, read on the forward strand.
TCCACCCGACTGAGTTGCGCCTGCGTGATCCCCAGCCACCCCGCCACCACGGACTGCGGCAAGGCGACCCGCCCGTGGTACGGATGGCACCGGTACGCCCGGATCACCCGCCCGAGATGCCGCTCCATCAGCGCGAGTCGTACCGGCTCGTGCTCCCAGAAGCCTGCCGGAACCTTCGGCGGCGCGCTCAACCGGTCCCGCTCGGCGGCCTGGCACGGCGTACACCGTCCGCTGTCGTTGTCCCGGGCCAGCCGTCCGCCGCACCGAGGGCAGTTCGCGTGGGTCACCGGCGGCTCCGTCCATCTCGCCTCATCGAGCGTATCCATTGAACACGCTGCGTGGAGCGCTGGTATACGCGCGACGCATATCGTCAAAGGACCGCCGGACAAGCGAACGACGGCAGCTTCTCAGGTTGGGCGCACCGCCCGCAGCGCCTCGACGACCACGCTCCAGCGCCCCGGCCCGTTCACCGACTCCAGCGGCTTCCCGTCCGCCACGATCACGCCGGCAGCGCGCAGCACCGCCAGGTGACCCGCATAGGCGGGATGCGCGGCCAGTTCCGCCTTGGTGTGCGGAAACGCGATGATCGGCAGCCCCGCCCCCAGCGACTCGTTGAGGACGCCGAGCGCCAGCGTGTCGTTGATGCCCAGCGCCCATTTCGTCACCGTGTTGAACGTGACCGGCGCGGCCACCACCACATCGGCTGGGGGGTGCGGCTCCGGGTCGCCGGGCATCCGCCACTCCACGCGTACGGGATAGCCGGTCTTGTCTTGCAACGCCGCCCGGTCGAGCCACGGCGCGGCGGTCGGGCTGACGATCATGCACACCCGCCACCCGTCGGTGATCAGGAGGTCGACCAGCTCGTCGATGTGTTCCGCCGGACCCGCGGCGCAGACGACCAGATACAGCACCGGACGTTCCGTCATGCCCGCAGTCTGCCCGATTCGACAGTCGCGACGTCGAGCGCATACCGATCACGCATGCCGCCCATGATCGCCGTGACATGCCGTTGTGCCTGGTCAGCCGCGACAGTCGACGCATGGCCCGGGGCGGGTGCCTTGTCCCGGAGTTGCGCCGGCCCTCAACGGCGCAGCTCCTCTCGCCCGCCCCGGTGCCAGCCCATGAATCAACAACTTGGAGCCTGCATGCCCACCGTTAACGACGACCACCCGGCTCGCGTGGGCCTGGCCGCCGTCTGGGAGTCGGTCGACATGCGGGCCGCCGCCGACTTCTGGTGCACCCTCGAAGACCGAAGACCCGGGCTGCTCCCACACCGCGACGCGCCGCTGTTCTTCACCGCGCTGGGCCGCCTCCTGGTCGGCGGCGACAACCCGGCGAACCGGGCGGCGCTGCTCCGGGTGCTCGGCCACGCGTACCGTCATTTCGATCTACTTCCGCACGCCAACACCATCGGCGACGCGCTGCTCGCCACCGTTGCCCGCCATGCGCGCCCACTGTGGACGCCGCAGCTCACCATCGCCGCCGAGCGCGCCCTGTACCGCGCCACGCACGCCATCCGCCGCGCCGCCGCGCAGGCCGGCGACGGCCGGGCCTGGTGGCACGTCGAGGTGATCGGCCACGACCGGCCGTCGCCCGACATCGCCATCCTGACGGTACGTCAGTGGCGGCGACTGCCCTTCCAGCCAGGCCAGGCCATCCCGGTCTGCACGCCGCGCCTGCCCGGGCACTGGCGCTGGCTCTCACCGGCCAACGCCCCACGCGCGGACGGCACCGTCGAGCTGCACGTCCACGCCGTACCCGCCGACACCGTCTCCCACCGCCTGGTCCATGAGGTACGCCCCGGCGAGCTGCTATGGCTCGGCCCGCCCATCGAGACCGGGCTGAGCCTCGACCCGGCGAGCACGAACGATCTGCTGCTCGTCGCCGGTGGCACCGGCCTGGCGCCGCTGCGCGCCCTGGTCGAGCAGGTCGCCGCCGCACCGGACGGTCTGCGGGTGACGCTGATCGTCGGCGCGCGCACCTTCACCGACCTGTACGACTCGATCGCCCTCGACAAGCTGCAATGCGCGCACGACTGGCTGACCATCGTGCCGGCCCTCTCCGACGACCCCTGCGCGGAGCCGGCCGAGCAGGGCGACGCCCTGACCATCGCCCTCGGACACCACCGGCCCGGTCAGGACATCTACCTGTGCGGCCCACCCGCGATGCTGGCCGACGCGCGGCCACGGCTGTGCGCACTCGGCATCCCCGCCGCACGCATCCACCTGGCCAAAGGCCTCACCTGCTGATGGCTTGCTTACCGGACCCACACTGACCGGCCCGCCTACGCGCGCCGATCATGATCCCCGACGTTCGGTTACCAGTTGGAACTGAGCTGCTTGACGGCCTGGCGGAAACGCCGCGGCGGCAGGACGGCCCGGAGCTTGTCGGCAGCGTCAGCGAAGTCCGAGATCGTGGTGACGCAGCCGTGGCCGAGGTGGGCGAGCCGGATGACACCAAACCGCTCGACCACGAGTGCCTGGGACAGCGGGACGGTGTGCACGTTCCCGTCGCCATCCACAGTGGAAATCGCGTCGATGCCGATGACCAGCTTGCCCTTGTTGTGGAACCGCTTGGAGAACGGCGGCCTGACGACCTCACCTGCGGGCACGAAGCGGGTGGTCGGGCAGGAATCCTCGGTGGCGCGAGGAAGGTCGGGTTTTGACCCGTACGGCACGACGATCATGGCGCTTGAGAGCCAGCCCGACACGATGTCCCGCGTCGCTTCCGGAGTAAGCCCAGTCAGCTCGCTGAGTGATTCCGACCCGTAGATCTCAGTCGTGCCGAGCAGCTCCTGGTGGGCCAAGGGTTGAAGATCGCTGATCGACTGCATCCATTCGTTGTCGCCCTCCATGGCCATGCGCTGCGTTGGCACCCGGTCGGCGATCTCCACTCGATCGATCCCATCGGCGGCAAGCCGTTGCAGCTCGGCCCAGAGCAGCTCCGCCGCGACGGTGGCGTCGAAATTCTTGCTCTTCCTGCCGAAGTCTGGTGTGACCCTCAACCCGAGCTCGTGCCGCGTACTGTCGACGACCTCGCACATGAATTCCGCACCGATGGCCACCCCGGCCTCGTCTACTGCCTCAGCGACTCGCGACCGCAGTGCCCACATCAGAACGACAGCTTCCGCGCTGGGTTCGACACCGACCGTCAGCGCGACGCCGCGGACCTCGTCGGCGTACCAGATCGGCCCCATTTGGTTGTTGACGATTGGCGTGCTGCGGGTGACTCGCGGGCCGGCGGGCAATGGGAGTCGCATCGCCTGAGGCGGTTCGCCCGTCACTGTGAGGACCGCGTTGCCGCTGGTGAAGAATCTTTCGACATACCGACGGACCTCGTCCGCCGTGAAAAGCTTGTAGTCCACTGCGGGCCAGCGCGACAGGCCGTATCCGCTCGGCCCGAAACGCCGCGACAGCAGCGCTCCCCACGGGTCGCGCAGACCTTCTTCGATGTTCGAGACGTACCGGCTGTCCGCGTTGAGGTCCGCGACCGCGTCGGACAGATCCTCGGGCGGAAGATTGCTGATGGCCGAGCAGATGGTGGCGAGGTGCTCCGCTACCTGACCCGGTGGGCCGCCTGCGAGGAATGACGTGTCGTTCATCCAAATGTTGTCCTCGTGCTTCTCCGCGACGTGATCCTCCGTCCAGTCCACCAGGTGCTGCACGAGATGGGTCAGGCCGATGGAGTCGATCTCTTCGTCGCGGGCACCGCACCCAAACGTCAGCGACGCTGCCAAGGTGCCAGGCACATCGCGTTGGATGACAGCAACTCCGTCTATCTCCTCGCGCCGCATGAGCGGATCGTAAGGTGACCGGTCAAGCCACGGGCTGAGGCGTTCGACAGTCAGAGGACGCGGTGCCGTTGGTGCGTCAACTGATGGTGTCGCCGAACTCGCGTACCCCGTCGACGTCCAGCGTGATCCGGTCGTTCTCGGTCCACTGGCTGGTCGCGGCGAGCCAGCTCGGGTCGTCGCGTTCGTCGATGGTGCTCCAACTGTGCCGGTGGTGTCGTAGCTGGATCGGCCCGGTCGACTGGCCCGGCGCGAGCGTGCCGTCGGTGAAGGTCAACTCCACCCAGCCGGGGACCGGCGTTCCCGGGATCGGGTACCCCGGCGGCGCTGGCGTCGTCATCCCGCCGGGCGGCCCGCCCGGCGGGATGAAGAACTGCACGGTCTGCCGGATCCGGTCACAACCCAGCGCCGCCCAGTCGCAGTTCGGCACCAGCGAGGTGTTGGCACCCTCGAAGCGCAGGTGGTAGCGCACCCGCACCGTGCTCAGGTCAAGCGGCGCGGTGCCGGTGTTTGTCACCTTCAGGAGGTGCTGGATCTGGTTGTTCGTGGGGGACCAGTCCAGGTTGAGGTAGCTGACCGTCGCGCGACCGGCCGCGGTGCGCACTGTGGTGGTGGGCGAGGTGTCGGAGTAGCCGCCGAGCGCGCGGGCGGCAACCCCGATCCGGTACGTCGTGCCGGGTGCGAGGTCGGTCAGCGTGATCGTGGTGTCGGTGGTGGAGCCGAGGAAGCGGTACGTGTTCGGCCCCAGCGGCACCTGCACCTCATAGTTGATCGGCTGCTCCGCACCGGGCTCGACCCAGGCGGAGGGCGCCCAGCTGAGCGTGAGCTCGTGCGGTTCGTTGGCCACCACCGTGGGGGTGCCGGGGGTGCTGATCGCCGGGCCGTCGGCGCGGGCGGCGTTCACGGCGAGCAGGCTCGCCAGCGCGGCGAGGGCGATGGTGGCGGTGACGCGGCGAGCAGGCATAGCCGAATGGTATGCACAAGCATCGATGCGTGTGCATCGTCCGTCAGGCCAGTGGCGCCGAAAACGGATCCAGTCCGTTACGCGACGTAGTCGGCTTGGAGATAATGCCTGGTCAGGTGGCTACCTAGCGTGAACCCGTCATCACGAACGGCCTGGACGTCGGCGTCGCACCTGCCGCCCGTCTGGGCCTCAGACGGGAGAAACACATGCGTGCTCAGAACAAAAGCCGGCAGTACGGCGCCCGAGCGTCCGTACTCGTGCTCGGTCTTGTCGCGGCCGGAGCGGTGCTCGCCCCGGCGAGCCCGGCGTCCGCCGCGGTCCCAGGTCTGGTGCGGGTCGCCGCGACCAGCGTCAACAACTCGGCCGACTACCACAGCGTCACCGCGACCTGCCCGGTCGGGAAAGTGCTCACCGGCACCGGCTACGAACTCAACGGCGTCACCGGCGAAGGCGTCGTCGACGACCTGCGCCCCAACGGTGGCGTCGCCACGGCACCGACCGCGGTCACCGTCGGCGCCTACGAGACCGAGGCGTTCGCAGGAAACTGGTCGGTGACGGCGTACGCGATCTGCGCCAACCCCCTCGCGGGCCTGGTCCGGGTGGCCACTACCAGCGTCAGCAACTCGACCGACTTCCGCAGCGTCACGGCGACGTGCCCGGTCGGGAAGGTGCTGACCGGCACCGGCTACGAGCTGAACGGGGTCACCGGTGAAGGTGTCGTCGACGACTTCCGGCCCAACGGCGGCGTCGCCACGGCACCGACCGCTGTCACCGTCGGCGCGTACGAGTCGGACGCCACGGCCCTCAACTGGTCCGCGACCGCGTACGCGATCTGCGCCAACCCCCTCGCGGGTCTGGTACGCACCTCCGCCGTGGGGGCCAGCACCTCCCTCGACTTCCGCAGCGTCACGGCGACCTGCCCGGTCGGGAAGGTGCTGACCGGTGCCGGCTACGAGCTGAACGGGGTGACCGGCGAGGGCATCGTCGACGACTTCCGCCCCAACGGCGGCCCCGCGACCGCCCCGACGTCCGCAGCGTCCGGCGCGTACGAGGAGGACGCGTTCGCCGGGAACTGGTCCGACACGGCGTACGCCATCTGCGCAACGCCGTAGAAACCGCTCAGCCGGTGCAGCCGCCCTGCGAACGTGCGAGCCGCTGCACCGGCTGAGTGATCGGCTCAGGAGCCGCCTTGGCGCTGGATCCGCCCGTCGCCCGAGACCTTGGCCCGGCCCAGGTCGCGTTCGGTGCCAGCCGGGCCGGTCGCGGTACGGCGGTGCCGTTGGTCGGGCGAGTGCTCCACGGGCGAGCCCTGGCGGCCCGGAGCGCCGCTGCCCGAATGCCGCCGGCCTCGCGCCGACTCGCCGCCGCTGTCGTGTTTGTTCTGCTTGTGGCTACCCATGGAACGCGCGTACCCGGTCAATGTGCAGCTAGTCCTGACTCCCCGTCAGCTTCAGTGCCGTCCCGACCGGTGAGGTGGCTATCGGTACTGGCACTCACGGATTCCAGTAGACGAGGACGCTGGCCTGGTCGAAGCGTCGGTCCTTCAGGTCGGCACGCTGGATCACCCAGTGGATGCTCGCCCCGCCTTGTCTGCCGCCGTGGAACTCGGCCAGCACAACCCAGTCACCATGGTCCGACTCGTCGTGGCCGGACCGGCCCGAGGGGTTGGCGCCCAACCACGCGGGGTTGAAACCGTTGCAGTCAGTGCCGTAGCCGCCCAACAGCAGCGGCGTCGTCCCGTCCTCATAGGAGAACGGGCCGTCCGGCACGTCGTCCAGGACTTTCTTCCACACCTCGGTCAGCTCTTCGAACGGGGTATCTCCCGGCAGGGGCGGAGACCACGGGGGCCCCGGGATCGTCTTGACGTAGGGCAGAGAGATGTCGACGGTGAGGTGCAGATCGCCCTGCGGGATCTCCGTGTAGACCTCGGCGAACTCCTCGTCGTCCGGAGGAAAGTCAGGCGGATACTGCTCTCGTTCCTCGACCGCCACGCCTGCCGGCACATACCTGACCTCGCCCCAGCCGCTTTCCTCGGGCCAGCCGAACAGCAGCAGTTGGCCGTCGGACGGCAGTGGAAGGTCGGTCACGTCTGCCGGAAGAGCAGCGCAGTCGATGGTGGCGATCAAGGGGTATTCGGGGTCCTCGGCGTCGGCCGGAAGCATCACCGGCCCACGGATGGCGCCCACTACCGGCCCGTCACCCCCCTGTGTCAGAAAGGCAGACGGGCGGGCGAGCCCCAGCCAGCGTTCCACGTCGGCGGCGGGGATGCCGCGGCTTAGCGCCTCGGCGCGGACCTGATCGATGATTTTCACGTTTCGGGGAAGCACGGGAGCACCGTAGGTCAACAGTGCGACGTTCTCGACCCCGCCGGATGCCGGCTGCCCGCAAGGCAGGCGCACCTGCGGTCGATACCGCGATTTGCCGTCGGCGGGCGGCAGGTGGAAACGCCCGACCATAGCGTCCGAACCACGGAGTTCCGCGAGCGCGCGATCTGGGGAGGCGACGATGCAGGCGACCGAGGGTCTGGTGTTACCGGGGGAGCGGGCTCCGGTGAGGTTCAACATGGACAGGTGGCGGGCTGGGCTACCACCGGATGCGTGGCCCGACACGCTGCCAGCGAGCGGGGAGCTCTGGCGGCGGGACGTCTTCGCGGTGGCCGACGCGTACCGGGCGGGGTCCGCGAGCCCACGGCACCTACTGGCGGCCGTGCTGGCCTGGGCCTACGGCCCCATCGGGTACGGCCCGTGGCGCGCCGCCAGGTCGCTCGACGCCGATCCGCACGGCAAACGCCTGGCGTACGCGCTGGAGGAGGTGTCCACGCCCGCGCCCGACGAGGACGCGCTACGTACGGCGTACCGCCGCTTCCGCGACCCCGATCACGCTCGCCTGCCGTGGTTGGGGCCGGGCCTGTGCACGAAGGTCCTCTACTTCGTCGGCTATCGGCGCGGGGTGGGCGGCGTGCAGCCCCTGATCCTCGACCGTGTCGTGGCCGGTCAACTCCCCGCCGAGGCGGGTGTCGGCCGGCGCAACGGGTGGTCGTCCGAGGAGTGGCTGGCCTATCTGCGGTGGGCGGCCGAGCAGGCTCGGATCAGGGGAGTGGAGCCGGACGCGGTGGAGATGGCGGTCGTGCCCGACCGGTGAGGTGGCTATCGCGCCGCGCGGAGGCGGGTGTCGAGCGCGTCGAGGTCGGGGACGAACCAGATCTGCCCACCCTGGTTCGACTCGTGCACCAGCGCGCGCAACGCGGAGCTCTCCGCGAGCTGCGCCGAGATGTCGCCGACGACAGCCAGCCGCACCCGGTAGTTGACGAACTTCTGCATCACGTCGCCGGCGAAGCGGGTGCCCAGCGAGAAGAAGCGTTCGTCGAGTCGGTTGGCTGGCACGGCGACCACCTGGGCGCCGAGGAACGCCGCCCCGATCAGGTCCAGCGCGTCCTGCTCGGTGGCCAGCGGCGGCCCCGCCGGGTCGCAGACCAGCACCGGCACTCCGGCGCGTTCCTGGATCTCGTCAGGCATCGTGGACCTCCCGGTCGAGCAGGCCGTTGTCGGCGTTGAGTACGGCGTCGAGCAGGTGCAGCAACTCGGCGGTGGCGGCCGGGTCACCCAGGATGATGATCTTCATGCGATGGCGTTCCTCGTCGTACACGGTCTGCACCCGCAGCGGGTTGGCCTGATCGTGGCCGGTGTTGGCGCTGGTGAGCACGAGCGTGCCGAGCCGGTCGGCGGCGGCCCTGTCGACACCGTCGATCTGGACGATGCTCGACACCTCCGCCTGCCTGCCGACGCTCGGCGCGGTCGGGGTCTGTCCGGTGAGGGCGTCGAGATCACTGGCACCGATCCGGTACTGCTTGCCGATCCGCACGGCGCGCAGCCGACCCGAGCGGATGTAGCCGCGCACAGTGCGCACATGCAGGTTGAGCCGGTCGGCCACCTGCTCAACTGAGTACATTTCTTCCGTCATCGCTCCCTACGCTACCCGAATGGGGAAGTATAGGGAATGATGGGGCCCGACTCGTTGGCGACATCAGCTCCAAAGGCTCCGAACCCACCTGGGCTGGCGAGACCTCGCGAGGCGTTCCGCCGGCTAACTCGCTCGCGCTGTCGGACGGGTCCAGTACCGTCTGGGAACCATGGACGCGCTGGGCGACGCCATCATCGGGCGGAATCACCCCGCGGGTCTGCTGCGCGCCGAGTTGGACCGCGCCACCACCAGCCACGGCGGTCTCGCCCTGGTCACCGGCGAGCCGGGCATCGGCAAGACGACCCTCGTCACGTCGGCGGCCCGGGAGGCCCGGCAACGAGGCGCGCTGGTGCTCGGCGCCGCCTGCTGGGATTCCGACAGCGCCCCCGGCTACTGGCCGTGGGTGCAGGTGCTGCGTGCCCTGCGGCGCTCCGCCGACGACTGGGCGGTGGCGCGGCAGTCCGCAGAGCCGGCCCTCGCCGCCCTGCTCGGCCAGTCCGGCGCCGGCGGCGAGCAGGCCGGTCGCCTCGTCAGTTGGGCCGGCGTCGACCCCGGCCCGGACGCCGCCGACCAGGAGGCGTTCGCGCTGTACGACGCGGTGACCGCCGCCCTGGTCGCCGTCTCCCAGCACCGGCCGGTCGTGGTCGTCCTCGACGACCTGCACTGGGCCGACCCGGCCTCACTGCGGTTGCTGAGCTTCGCCGCCCAGCACACCTGGTTCGAGCGGCTCCTGCTGATCGGCACCTACCGCGACGCCGAGGTCGAGTCGGGCGAGCATCCGCTGCGCCCGTTGCTGATGCCGCTGGTCGCGAAGGCCACCACGATCACCCTCACCGGTTTCACCCGTGACGAGGTGGCCGCACTGATGACCCGGACGGCCGGCCGGGAGCCCGAGGCCAGCCTGGTCGACGAGGTGCATCGGCGCACCGGCGGCAACCCGTTCTTCGTCGAGCAGACCGCGCGGCTGTGGCACGCCGACGACGCGGTCGGCACGATCGCACCCGGCGTACGGGAGGCGGTGCGCCGCCGCCTGGCCCAACTGCCCGCCGCCGTGGTGGAGGCGCTGACCGTCGCCGCCGTACTGGGTCGCGAGTTCCACCGCCAGGTCCTCGCGGCCTGCGCGCCCGCACCGGCGGCGCAGGTCGACCGGTTGCTCGACCGGGCGGTGACCGCCCGACTGGTGGTCGCCCGGGGCGGTGGCCGCTTCGCCTTCGCCCACGACCTGGTCCGCGAAACCCTCTACGACGGGCTGACCGACGACGACCGGCGGGCCCGCCACGGCGCGGTCGTCCGGGCGGTCGACGACCTGCGGGAGCTCACCGACCGGCTGATCCCGGCCGACCTTGCCCGCCACGCCTACCTGGCCGGCCCCGCGCTCGACCGTGCTCGGGTGGCGACTCTGCTGGTCGCCGCCGGGCGGGACGCGTTCGCCCGGCTGGCCGGCGACGAGGCGGCGGTGCACTTCCGCCGAGCCCTCGAGGTCGTCGAAGACCCGGCACAACGAGTGCGGATCCTCGTCGAGTTCGCCGAGTCGCACTATCACCACGCCCGTCGGGAAGAGGTCACGCGACTACTGGCCGAGGCCGCCAGGCTGGCCCGTTCACTCGACGAACCGGTGCTGCTGGCCCGGGTCGCGCTCACCGTGAACCGCTCCCGCCAGGTGGATACCGCCCAGTCGACCGAGGCGGCGGAGTTGGTGCGCGAGGCGTATCGCCGGTTGATCGGCGAACCGGACGCCACCGCGACGGTCGGCGCCCTGGTCGCCGACCTGATCACCGCCAGCGAGACGATCGCCCGTCGAGGGCAGGACGACGAGGCGCTCACCTTCAGCCTCTGGGCCCGTCACGACACGACCTGGGGGCTCGGCACCGCCGCGGCCCGAGCCGCACTCACCGCCGAGATCCGGGACGTGGCCCGTCGGACGGGTGACCGGGAGACCGAGCTGTGGGCCACCTCGCTGCGCTGGGTGGCCCTGCTGGAGTTGGGCGACCCTCGCTTCGCCGAGGAGCTCACCACCTTCGTCGACGCCGAGCGGCAGGGCGACTTCGCCCGGCACCGGCTGGCCGCGGCCGTCGACAGCGGGATCATCGCGGCGTTCCAGGGTGACTTCGCCACTGCCGACGAGCGGTTCGCCGTCCTCACCGACCAGACCGACCCGGGCCACACCGAGTTCGGGTTCATGGGCCACCACCTGCGCTGGTCCCGACTGCTGCTCCAGGGCCGGGTCGCCGAGGCCGCCGCGCTGGTGGACGGGCTGGCCCCGATCGACTACCCCTACCGGGAGCTGCTGCGCGCGATCACCGCAGCCGAGCGGGGCGACGGCGAGACGGCGATCCGCCTGACCGCCGGCATCGAGGCCGACGGCATCCGGTACCCGCGCCCGGTGTCACCGCTCTGGCTACGGCTACGCGCGCAGGCCGCCGCCGCGTCCGCCGACCCGCAGCGCTGCGACGCCGCGCGGGCCGCGCTGGCCCCGCATCGTGGAGAGTGGACGGTAGGGCTCTTCGGCTGCGATATCAGTGGCCCCGTCGACCACTGGCTGGCGCTGGTCGACGCCGCCCAGGCACGCTGGGACGACGCCATCGCCGGCTTCACCGCCGCTCGGGACTCCGCCGACCGGCTGGGCTCCCGGCCCTGGTCGCTGCTCGCCCGCACGGGCCTCGCGAACGCCCTCGCCGGCCGAGGTCACCCCGGCGACACCGTGACGTCGGCTGCGCTGCGCGCCGCCGCCGTCCAGGAGGCGACAGCCCTCGGCATGACGCAGGTGCTCCACCGGCTCGCCGCACCGACGGCCCCCGACGCCGACGTCCCGGACCAGGCCGTCATGTCGGTCCAGGCTGCTGGGTCGGGTCAGCTTGTAGGGCCCGGCCAGGCCATCGCGCCGGGCCAGGTTGCTGATTCGGGCCGGGCCGTCGGGTCGGGTCAGGTCGTCGCGCCCGGCCAGGCCGCGCCGCTCGCGACTGCGATCGAGGGGTACGAGTTTCGGCGCGACGGGCCGGTCTGGCAGCTCGCGTACGACGGGGTCGTGGTGCACCTGCCCGACGCCAAGGGCCTGCACGACCTGCACCTGCTGCTCAACCGCCCGGGCAGCGACGTACCGGCGGTCGAGTTGCTTGACCCGGCGGCCGGGCCGGAGCTGGTCGCCGCCCGCCGGATGGGTGCCGACCCGGTCCTCGACGACGAGGCGAAGGCCCGCTACCGGAGGCATCTGGCCCGCCTCGACGAGGAGATCGACCGGGCCGCCGCCCGCGACGACGACCGGAAGGTGTCCAAGCTGGACGTCGAGCGGGGTGCGTTGCTCGACGAGCTGCGTGCCGCGGCGGGCCTCGCCGGCCGGAGTCGCCGCCTGGGCGACGAGGCCGAACGGGCCCGCAAGACGGTGACCGCGCGAATCCGCGACACGCTCCGCAAGCTCGACGACCGGCACCCGGCACTGGCGAGCCACCTGCGCGACGCCGTCTCCACCGGCACCACCTGCCGCTATCTGCCGCCGGAGCCGCTGCGCTGGCGGCTCTGAGCCCGTGGCCGGCGCGCCGGCTGGTCAGCGCCGGGCACGGGCCCCGCGGCTCAGTCCTTGAGATCGGGGCTGGGGTCCAGAACCCGGGCGAGCCAGTCGGTCTGGGCGCGTCGTGCCGCGGCCGACACGCGGACCTCGGGGAACAGCGCCGAAAATCCGTGGAAGCCACCGGCCCACAGGTGCAACTCGGCCTGGCCGCCAGCGGCCCAGATCCGGCTCGCGTAGCTGACATCCTCGTCGCGGAAAACCTCGGCGGTCCCAGCGTCGATGTACGTGGTCGGCAGACCGGACAGGTCGTCCGCCAGCGCGGGTGAGACGTACGCGGAGACGTCGTCGCCGATGTTGTCGCCGAGGACGCTGCGCCACCCGAACTCGTTCATCTCCCGGGTCCACACGCCGTCCAGCCCGCTGTACTGACGGCTGGAGGTGGTGTCGTTGCGGTGGTCGAGCATGGGGCACGACAGCAACTGGGCGGCGATGGTCGGGGTATTGCGGTCGCGAGCCATCAGCGTGACTCCTGCCGCCAGGCCACCTCCGGCGCTGGCACCGGCTACGACGATGCGGGCCGGGTCGATGCCGAGGTCCACGGCGTTCTCGGCGACCCAGAGCAGGCCCTGGTAACAGTCGTCGACCAGGGTCGTACCGGTTACCTCCGGGGCCAGCCGGTAGTCCACGGTGACCACGACGGCGCCGAACTGGTCGAGCCATTCCAGCGGGACATCGATGTTCGAGTAACGGTCGCCCCACATCATCCCGCCGCCGTGGATCCAGTAGACGCAAGGTGCGCCGGCGGCACGATCGGTGGGGCTGAGGATGGACAGCGGGATCGGTGTTCCGTCAGTGGCGGGAACGGCGACCTCGCGCCGCTCGATCGCACGGCCTTCCAGATGACTTTCGATCGACGGTTGGGGAAAGTGGCGCAGCTGCTCGATCACCTCGGGGCCGAGGGGCGGCATCGACGGCAGTTCAGCCAGGGGTACGAGCAACTCGGGGTCGATGCCCGGTCGGGGGAGGTTCATCAGGATCCTTTCGCTGACACAGGTAGGGGTGATCGGTGCGGTCGCCGGTTCAGAAGGTCGCCTTGCCGCCGACCGGCACCGCGTCGGTGTACGCCGAGTCACCGGCCAGCAGCGGCTGAAGCTTCGCGACCAGGGCCTGCGCCTGCTCGCCCGCGAAGAACGCGCTGTGCGCCTCGGCGCTGGTCCAGCCTTCGATGACGTGGACGACGTCGCGGTCGGACGCCGAGCGGGACACGAGGAAGACCACGCAGTCGTCGTGCGGCAGGGACGGTGCGTCGAGCAACAACTGGATCAGCTCGTCCGCCTTGCCCGGCTGAGCGGTCATGGTGGCCTGGAACCCGTGGTGGACGGACATTGTTGAGACTCCTAATCGTTGAGCTGCGCTGCACTCTTCGGGAAACTGACACTCCTATGGAAGCGCATTTACCAGCAGAAACGTTAGAATGATGCTCGCTATGGCTTGCCTGATCCTCTCGTTGTGGCGAGGATCGATCCTGTGCTTCAATCGGGTCGTGGACCTCGACGAGCTGCGGGTGTTGCTGGCCAGGCACGCCCGACCGGATGTGAGCACCACCATTGAGGGCGTGCTGATCTCCAAGGTCGAGCAGCAGACGGCACCGACCACGTCGATGTCGGGCACCGTGCTGGCACTCATCGCCCAAGGCGCCAAACAGATGGCGCTGGGCGACCGCGTGTACGAGTACCGGGCCGGCCAGTACCTTGTCGCGTCGGTCGACCTGCCGGTCACCGGCCGTTTCACTCAGGCGAGCGCCGATGCGCCGGCTCTGGGTTTCGGGCTGGTGCTACATCCGGCCATGGTCGCGGAGTTGCTGCTGCAGGCGGCGCCGGGTGACCTCCCGCCCCTGGCGGGCGGGACACCGTCCGGGATGGTGGTCAGCGACGCTCCCGACGAGCTCGGCGACGCGGTGATCCGACTGCTTCGGCTGCTGGATCGGCCCCGGGACGCCACGGTGCTCGCGCCCCTGATCAAGCGGGAGATCCTGTGGCGGCTGCTCACCGGGGAGCAGGGTGCGGCCGTCCGGCAGCTCGGTCTGGCCGACAGCAGCCTCAGTCACATCGCCCGGGCGGTCCGGTGGATCCGCGACCACTTTGCGCAGCCGTTCCGGGTGGAGGAGCTGGCGCGGCTGACCGGAATGAGCGTGTCGGCGTTCTATCGCAACTTCCAGGCGGTGACCGCGATGAGCCCGATCCAGTTCCAAAAGCAGATCCGATTGCAGGAGGCGCGGCTCCTGCTCGCCACGCACCCCAACGACGTCACCGGGGTGGGCATCCGGGTTGGCTACGAGAGCCTGTCGCAGTTCAGCCGCGAATATCGTCGCCAGTTCGGCGCGCCTCCCAGTCAGGATGCCACCCGCCTGCGGGGGACCATCCGAGCCGAGGTGCCGGCGGTCGTCTGACCACCAGCGTTCACCCGGGCACCCGGACGACAGCCGACGGGCGCCGCCACAGCCGTGGCGGCGCCCGTCGCTCGAATCACTGTCAGCGGCGGTTGTACCTGTACATGGTCAGGGTGCCGAAGACCAGGACGAAGCCGGCGCTCCAGAGCAGCAGCCACATCGTGGCCGACGGGTCCGAGTCGCCGCTCATCGCTCCCCGGATCGCGGCCACCAGCTGCGTCACCGGGTTGACCTTCACGAACGCCTGGAGCCAGCCGGGCATGGTGCTCGGCTCGACGAAGACGTTGCTCAGGAACGTCAGCGGGAACAGCACCATCATGCTGACCCCCATCACCGACTTCTCGCTGCGCAGGATCAGCCCGAAGAACGTCCACACCCAGGAGAACGCGAACGAGAAGATGACCAGCAGCCCGATCCCGGTGACAACCCCGACCACGCCGCCTTCGGGGCGGAACCCGAGCACCAGCCCGAGGCCCAGGATCACCACGGCGGCGAGGATGTAGCGCAGCACGTCGCCGAAGATCATGCCGACCAGGGCGGCCGGACGCCAGACAGGCAGCGTCCGGAACCGGTCGAAGATGCCCTTCTCGATGTCGGTGTTGAGGCCGATGCCGGTGTACATGGTGATCATGACGACGCTGGTCACCATGATGCCGGGCAGGAAGAACTGCAGGTATTCGCGCGGACTGCCGGCGAGGGCGCCACCGAACAGGTACGTGAACATCAGCACCATGATGATCGGGAACGCGGTCACGTCGAAGAGCTGCTCCGGTACGTGCTTGATCTTCAGCATGGCCCGCCAGCCGAAGGTGAGCGACGCGCCCAGCGCGCTCGGCCGGGGCGGTCGGGAACCTGGCGCGAGCACTGTCGCCAGCGCCTCAGCGGACGGAACGTAGACGGACGGCGCCCGTTCGGTGGTGGTGGTCGTGGTGTCGCTCATCGGGCTGCCTCCAGCTCGTCGTCGCGCTCGTCGGTCGGCACGGCGGGGTGGTCGGTCAGGGCCAGGAAGACCTCGTCCAGGCTCGGCTGGCCGAGGGAGAAGTTGTCGACAACGATGCCGGCGCGGGCCAGGTCGCTGAGCACGCGGGCGGCCTGGGCGCTGGCGTCGAGGTCGGTGCCGGCCTCGCCGACGCGGGCGGTCAACGCCACCGGATCGGCGGCGAGCTGCACCGGCACGTCGAGCGCCTTCCGGAGCACCCGCTCCGCCTCGGGGCGCTGAGCGGGGTCGCGCAGTCGCAGGTGGACGGTTCCGGAGCCGATCGACGACTTCAACTCACCAGGGGTGCCCTCCGCGATCACCCGGCCGTGGTCGACGACCGCGATCCGCCCGGCGAGCTGGTCGGCCTCGTCGAGGTACTGGGTGGTCAGCAGCACCGTCGTGCCGTGCGACACCACCGCCCGGACGATTTCCCACACCTGGTTGCGGCTGCGCGGGTCGAGGCCGGTCGTCGGTTCGTCGAGGAAGAGCAGATCCGGGGTGTTCAGGATGCTGGCGGCGATGTCGATGCGTCGCCGCATTCCGCCCGAGTACTTCTTCACCTGGCGGTCGCTCGCGTCGGTCAGGCCGAACGCGGCGAGCAGGGCCGCGGCGCGCTCCCGAGCGGCAGGCTTGCGCAGGCCGAGCAGGCGGGCGAGGAGCACCAGGTTCTCCGTGCCGGTCAGGTCCTCGTCGACGGAGGCGTACTGGCCGGTGAGGCTGACCCGGGAACGGACCTTGTCGGCCTCGGTGACCACGTCGTGCCCGAACACGCGGGCGGAGCCGCCGTCGGGTCGCAGCAACGTGGCGAGCACCCGGACCGCTGTGGTCTTGCCCGCGCCGTTCGGGCCGAGCAGACCGTAGACGGTGCCGGCGGGCACCTGGAGGTCGATGCCGGCCAGCGCCCGGGTGTCTCCGAACGAGCGGGTGAGCCCCTCGGCCTCGATGGCCAGGCCGGTGGTGCGTCTACTCATGATCCTTACCTTTCGTGTTGGACGTGTTCAGGAGACGTAGGGTCGAGCCGCCCGGCCGTCGCGCAGTGCCAGACCCCACCAGCGCAGCTGGTCGAGCAGGACGCCGACGTCGCGTTGCAGCTCGTCGGTGCACTGGGTGGTCGGCTCGCCGGCGAGCAGGTCGATCCCGACGACGTCGCGCACCGTCATCGCGTGCAGTGCGGTGAAGACGGTACGGAGCTGGTCGACCGCGTGCAGGCCGGTGGACCGACAGCCGTACGACACGAAGCCGACCGCTTTGGCCTGCCACTCGTCGTACGCGTAGTCGATGGCTTGTTTCAAGGGTGCCGGGAAGCTGTGGTTGTACTCGGGGGTGACCACGACGAACGCGTCCGCCCGGCCCACCTCGCGGACGAACGCCCGGATGGACGCTGTCGGCTCGGCGGGGTAGGTGGCCGGGAAGTCGTACTCGGTCAGGTCAACGACCGTCACCGCCAGGTCGTCGTGCCGCGCGGCCTGCTCGACGAACCAGTGGGCCAGCCGGTCGCCGACCCGCCCCTCCCGGGTGCTGCCGACGATCACGGCGATCCGCAACTGTGCCATGGCCACCCCCCTTCCACACTGAAGGCGCGAGGTGACGACACGCGCCCGCTAGATCCGATCTAGCGGGCCCGGTTCGGGGGCGAAGTGTCGGTGGGATCGGCTTGACTGGGGGTCGACGAACGGGGGCGGAATGGCACAGGTACGCATCGAGCAGTGGCACGAGGACGACCTTGACCTGCTGCGGCAGCTCAACTCACCGGACACCCGCAAGCACACCGGCGGCCCGGAGACCGACGAGCAGGTGCTCGCCCGGCATGACCGGTACGTGCACTTCTCCGGCACCGAGCAGGGCTGCATGTTCACGCTGGTGCTGCCGGACGGGGCACGGGCGGGCAGCGTCGGCTACTGGGCCCGCGAGTGGCGCGAGCAGCCGGTGTACGAGCTGGGCTGGGCGGTGCTGCCCGAGTACCGGGGGCAGGGGCTGGCGACCGCGGCGGTGCGCGCGGTGGTGGACGTGGCCCGCGCTCGACGGGACCGGCACTACGCCCACGCCTACCCCTCGGTCGACAATCCGGCGTCGAACGCGGTGTGCCGCAAGGCCGGCTTCACGTTGCTCGGCGAGACCGGTTTCGAATACCCGCCGGGGCGGATGATGCGGGCCAACGACTGGCAGCTCGACCTGACCGCCCCACCGACCGTGAGCTGAGGTCGGCGGGGCGGTCGGTGACAGGTCACCAGGTGGTGTCGAGGCGGTGCCGTTGCTCGGCGGTCAGCTCCAGGTCGACCGCTGCCAGGCTCTCCTCCAGTTGCGCCACCGAGGAGGCACCCACCAGCGGGATGGACGGCAGCTCACCGCCCAGCAGCCAGGCGAGCACCACCTGGTTGACAGTCGCGCCGCTCTGCCCGGCTACCTCCCGCAGCGCGGCCAGTCGTCGGGGCGCGCTCGGCAGGTCGTACGCCGAGCTGAGCGGCTTGTCCGCCCGGGTGAACGCCCCCTTGAGCAGCGGCGAGTACGCCACCAGGGTCAGCTCGGGCTCGGCACGCAGGTAACTGAGCAGGTCACCGCTGACGCCGCCCGGCTCGCCGTCCGGGTCCAGTTCGCTGATCAGGTCGGTGCGGTTCGGCAGGTAACTGCGGTGGTACTGGAGCACCTCGTACCCCGGCAGGCCGGCGGCGGCGGCCAACGCGCGGGCCCGCTCCACCCGCCAGGCCCGGTGGTTGCTGGCACCCAGCAGACCCACAGTGCCCTCGGCGACCAGCTCGGCGAAGCCCTCCACGGTCTCCTGGAGCGGCACGGTCCGGTCCTCGATGTGCGCGTAGAGCAGGTCCAGCCGCTCCACCCCGAGCCGTTCCCGGCTGCGCTCCGCGGACTCGCGGATCACCTTGGCGGAGAGGCCCTCGGCGTTGTCCAGGTAGCTGGTCCCCGGGGCCAGCGGTCGGGCACCCAGCTTGGTGGCGATGACGATCTCGGCGCCGACGCCCCGGCTGCGCCGCCACCGGCCGAGCAACTCCTCACTCTGCCCGCCCTGGCCGCCGTCCACCCAGAACGCGTAGTTGTCCGACGTGTCGATGAACGTGCCGCCGGCCTCGACGTACCGGTCGAGGATCGCGTACGAGGTGGCCTCGTCGGTGGCGCTGCCGAAGAGCATCGCGCCGAGGCTGAGCACGCTGACCTCGCGCCGGGTCGCCGGGTCAGCGCCGATCGTGCGGTACCGCATGGGAGTCTCCTCTCGTGCGCCCTACCGGTGGGCGCACGAGTCACAGTGCCGGCTGGAGCGCACTCCAGGTCAAGCGCTCAGTCACCACTGCAGCACGCCGTACCCACCGCCGGCGTCCATCTGGAAGCCCCACAGCAGCCCGCTCGGGCCGTCGGCCGGCAGGGTCGCCAGGTGCACGCTCACCTCGGCGCCCTGCTCGGCCGTGCGGAAGCCGCTGTTGCCGTTGAGGTCGGTGGCGCAGTAGCCCGGGTTCGCCGCGTTCACAGTGATCGGGGTGTCCCGCAGCTCCTTGGCGTACATGGCGGTGAGCATGTTCAGCGCCGCCTTCGACGACGGGTACGGCACGGAGGTCAGCTCGAACAGCGCGCCGTTCGGGTCGGTCATCACCGCGATCGAGCCGACCTCGCTGGAGACGTTGACGATCCGGGCGGCCGGTGCCCGGCGCAGCAGCGGCAGCAGCGCGTTGGTCACCGTCACCACCCCGAAGACGTTCGTCTCGTACAGCCGGCGCAATGTCGCCACTGTCGTCTCGCTGGGCAGCCCCCGTGCGCCGTCGGCGAGGAGGATGCCGGCGTTGTTGACCAGTACGTCCAGCCGGCCGTACTCCGCCTCCACCCGCTTCGCGGCGGCCGTCACCGACTCGGCGTCGGTGATGTCGAGTGGCAGGAACACGGCGTCCGCACCGCCGTCGCGCAGCTCCCGCTCCGCCGCTCGCCCCCGCTCGGCGTCGCGGGCGCCCACCAGCACTGTCATCCCGAGGGCGCCGAGCTGGCGGGCGGTGGCGAAGCCGATCCCTTTGTTGGCCCCGGTGATCAGGGCGATCATGTTCGTCATACCGTCGAGCCTCGTCGGGCTGGCCGCGCCCGGGGAGAGCCGGGCCGAGGCTGGGACCGGTGGTACCACCCTCGTCGGCCCGGCCCGGGGCATGCTGGGGGCATGACGAGCAGCGGTCTGCAGCGTGACGAACTGGCGGCGTTCCTGCGCACCCGCCGCGCCCGCCTGAGTCCCGCCGAGGTCGGGCTCCCCGAGGGTGAACGCCGACGGACCCCCGGGCTGCGCCGACAGGAGGTCGCCCAGCTCGCCGGGATGTCGATCGACTACTACATCCGGCTGGAGCAGGGTCGCGGGCCGCACCCGTCCCGGCAGGTCCTCGCCGCGATGGCCCGGGCGCTGATGTTGAGTCGGGACGAGCGCGAGTACCTGTTCCGGATCGCCGGGGAGAACCCGCCGCGCACCGTCGGCCCGAGCCGGGAGGTCACCCCAGGGCTGCGGCACCTGCTCGACGCCATGACCGAAACCCCGGCGTACCTCGTCGACGCCGCGTACCACGTGCTGGCCTGGAACCGGCTGGCCACGTACTTCATGGGCGACCTCTCGGCCGTGCCGGACGCGGACCGCAACATGATTCGCTGGACCTTCCGGCGTCCGGCGACCGACAGCCACTGGACCGACGCCGAAACCATCTGCTTCGTCCGCAGCACGGTGGCGGACCTGCGGGCCGCCTACGGCCGTTACCCGGCCGACCCGGCGATCCGCGAGCTGGTCACCGAGCTGCTCGGTACCTCGCCCCGGTTCGCGCGGCTCTGGGCGGAGCACGATGTCGAGGAGCGCCGCCCCATCGTCAAGCGGGTGCCGCACGCCGAGCTGGGATCGTTGGAGTTCGAGTGCCGGGTGTTGCTGGTGCCGGAGACCGAGCAGCGGATGATCGTTTACGTCCCCGAGCCGGGCTCGCCCACTCAGGCGGTGTTCCGCCAGCTCGCCGAGCGCGTCGCAACCTGACCTGCCCGGCACCCGACCAGCCCGTCCCCGTGGTCGGACCGCCGGTAGAGCACGCTGTGCCGCTCCCGAGTGCGCACCACCAGGCCGGAGCGCAGCAGCACCCCCAGGTGGTAGGAGACGGTGGCCGGGGCCAGTCGGTGTCGCTCGCTGAGCTGCCCGGTGGACCGGGGAACGTCCAGGTCCGCCAGGATCGCCGCCCGGCTCGCACCGACCAGGTCACCGAGCCGATCCGCCCGGCGCTGGACTGTCGGCCCGACGCCGACCGGGTAGACCAGCACGGCGTTGCCCTCGTCGCACAGCTGGGTGGAGAGCTGAGGCCAGGCCAGCGCCGACGGCGCGAGCACCAGCTCCGCGCCGGTCAGCGCGGTGGTGATCCGGTACGAGCTGTCGATGGTCAGCGACCTGCCGGTCCAGCCGACCTTCGGGTGCAGGCTGTTGAGCATGCTGCCCACTCCGGCGGTGGCCATCGTGGTGGCTCGCAGGGCCAGCTCGGCCTCCAGCGTGGTCCGCACAGTTGGCCACTGCTCGGCGAGTGCGGCCCCCCAAAAGTGGCGCAGCCCGTTGGTGACCCGCCGGGCCAGGGTGCCGTCCTCGACCGCCGTGCGGATCCGCGCCGGGAGCCCGCCCGCCGGAAACCGCTCGTTCACCTGCGCCGTCACCTCGTCGGCGGGCGTCGCGGCCGTGGCCGCCAACTGCTGCTCGAAGGCCGCGTCGAGCGGACCCAGCGGCGGCTTCGGCGTGAGCAGGTCCGGCGTGTAGCCGAGCCGGCCGGGCGGCGTCACCAACTCCGCGACCAGGGCCACGTCGGGGTGCCGCAGCGCGGCGCGGGCGGCCGGACCGGGATCGCCATGCACCGGGTGCCCGAAGCGCGACAGCGCGGCCCGCAGCCAGGACGTCACCTCCGAAGCTGGCGAGATCGCCAACCGGAGCCGCGCGAGGCTCGAACCGTCCAGGTGAGCGACCATCACACGGCGGATCGTACAAGCGGCGACATCGATGTGTGGTCCGCATTCGAGCCTGTTCGAATCACTGGCCGACCGCGTGGCGGGCCGGGTTGGCTGCGACGGCACAACCACTCGTCCGAAGGAGAACCCGATGCGTCCACCCGCCTCCGCCCGTCCCGCCGGCCGGCTCGGCCGCACGATCGCCCTGCTCGGGCTCACCGCCGGCCTGCTCGCCGCCGCTCCGGCCGCGGTGTCGGCCGCCACCCCCGGCCCGGGCGACACCGCAACCGGGGACGCGGCGGTCCGCGGCTGCGTACGTGCCTTCGACCGCGCCGTCCGGGCGTACGTGGAGACCACCGCCCGGCGGGACCTGGACGGCTTCGCCGCGCTGCTGCACCCCGATGTCACCTCCGTCTTCGCCTCCGACGGGGAGGTGCTCGACGGCAAGAGAGCCACAGTGGACTGGCTGCGCGGGTTCTTCGCCGACGACTCGTGGACCCAGTCCTTCAGCGTGGCGAAGCAGACAGTGGTGGGCTGCCGGACGGGCTTCGTGCTGTTCGACTCCGTCTACGCGGTGCCGGCCACCGGCACCAGGGTGCCGCTGTTGATCGGGGTCAGCTACACCTACCAGCACGGCCGGTGGCTGGTGTTGCAGAACCAGGACTCCGTGGGCCGAATCTGACCACGGAGGCTGGCAAGGGTCGCCAGCCGGGGGAGGGGCGGGCGCCAGCGCAATGGGGCGCCCGCCCCGGCGGCGGCGTTCAGGCGGCCTTCTGCAGGGCGGCCACCGCCAGCGGCGCAATCTTCGCGATCAGGGCGCTGCCGGCCGCCAGGTCACCGTTGCTCGCCGCGGCGTCGACCTCCATGACGAAGTTGCCGCGCACCAGGACGAGAGTGCACTGGTGTCGAATGGCCTTCCCGCTCAGCCGCTCGCAGAAGGTGATCACGTCCGGGCCGTCAGGCAGCGGCGGGGGCGACGGCCGCAGGATCGTCGACGTGCGCCCGTCGTCGGGCACCTCGTACCGCTTGCAGGTCGCGAGGACGGACCGCAATTCGTCGGCGAGCTTGCGCCCCGGCACCTTCAGGTAGCCGACCACGTACTGCCGGACCCACACGGACTCGCCGTCCCAGATCCGCTCCCGGTAGGCGGTGCGTTTGATGTCCGACGGCAGGCTCGCCCTGCACAGGGAGATCAGCTTCCACGCCTCGGTGTTCTCGTCGGTGTACTGGGCGGTCTCCGGGTGGAACTTTGCGTCCAGGTTCAGCATCGCTGCGGTGACCCGGCTGCGGACCTCGGCCGTGGAGGTCGGCGCCGGACGTGGCTTCGGCGGGGTCGGCGAGGCCGATACCGAAGGCTCGGACCAGCGGGGAGCCTCGGCGGCCTGGCTCGGCGCGCAGGCCACTGGCCAGAGTAGAAGCAACGACAGCAGAGCCGGGGTGGTGCGGCGGAACGACATTGCCGGGGACGGTCCTTTCACGGCGAAAGGGGGCCCGTCCGGACCCCCTTTCGCTGAGCGCCGCCGCCAGCTCAGGTGTTACGCGGGCAGGTAGGCGAAGGTGTCCGGGTTGGGGCCCTGCCGGCCGGCCTCGCCCTTGTTCAGCGCGGTGATCCGCTCCATCGCCGCGTCGTCCAACTCGAAGTCGAAGATCCGGGTGTTCTCCTCGATCCGCTTCGGGGTGGTCGACTTCGGGAAGATGATGTCGCCGCGCTGCACGTGCCAGCGGAGCACCACCTGCGCCGGGGTCCGGTCGAGCTGCCCGGCGATGTCGACGACCGTCGGGTCGTCGAGCACCTTGCCCTGGGCGATCGGCGACCACGCCTCGGTGAGAATGTTGTGTGCACGTCCGTAGGCGCGGACCTCGTCGTTGCCGAAGTACGGGTGCGCCTCGATCTGGTTGACCGCCGGCACGACGCTCGCCTCGTCGGCCAGCCGCTCCAGGTGCGACACCTGGAAGTTCGACACGCCGATCGAGCGGGCCCGGCCGTCGCGCTGGAACTCCTCCAGCACCTTCCAGGTCGAGACGTAGTCGCCGTCGTACAGGGTCGGCAGCGGCCAGTGGATCAGGAACAGGTCGATGTAGTCCATCTTCAGCGCCGCCAGCGTCGAGTCGAACGCCCTGCGGGCGTCGTCGGGGCGGTGGAAGCCGTTGTTCAGCTTGCTGGTCACGTAGACCGAAGCCCGGTCGAGGCCGGACACGCGTACCGCCTCGCCGACCTCGGCCTCGTTGCCGTACATCTCAGCGGTGTCGATGTGCCGGTAGCCCACCTCCAGGGCGGTGGTCACCGCCGCGACGGTGTCCTTCGGCTCGATCTGGAACACCCCGAAGCCGAGCTGCGGAATGGTGGTGCCGTCGTTCAGGCTGATGTCGGGAATCGTGATTGCCACTGCGGCTCCTTCTCGTCTTCGTTTCCTGTCATCCATACCCGGGTGGGTGGACGATCCACCGCCCAATCGGTGGTGACGAACGCAACGGCGGATCGGTTCACCCGGTCGTGTCGAACAGCACCGGCCACGGCCGTGCCGCCGGCACCGACGTCGAGGGCTGCGCGGGTGCGGTGGGCTCGGCGTCGGCCAGCACCTCCGCGGCGAGTTGGCCGAACATCGCCGCCGCCGGGTGCGCCGACCGGTCCGGCCAGGCCGCCGAGGTGCGCTTGGCCAGCGGTGCGTCGGTGATCGGCCGCCAGGCCATCCGGGGTTCCCGGCGGGCCACCGCCGCCGGTTCCACTGCCACCCCGCCGCCGGCCAGCACCAGCCCGCAAAGGAACTCCGGGTTGCGGGCGGGGCGCACCCGCCCCGGGCGCCAACCATGCTGCCGGCACACCGCCAGCAGGTGGTCGTGCCAGCCGGGGGCGGTGGCGCGGGGCGCGGCCACCAGATCCAGACCGGCCAGCGACGCGAGCGTCACCTCGCGGCCGCGGGCCAGCGGCGAGGTGCGCGGCAGCAGCACCCCCAGGGGTACGTCGACCGGGGCGCCGAAGCGCAGCCCGTCCGCCGCCACCGGGTGATGCACGAGCCCCACGTCCAGGGTCCGCTCGGTGAGCATCCGCACCTGCTCGGCGGTGGTCAGCTCGTGCAACTCCACGTCCAGGCCGGGCGCCCGGGTGGTGAGCCCGTCCAGCAGCGAGCGCAGCGTCACAGCGGGCGTCTCCGGTGGCACCCCGGCTCGGAGTACGCCCAGCTCACCGGCGCGGATCTGCCCCATCAGGCTGCGGAGTCGACCCTCACCGGCGAGCAGTTCCTCCGCCTCGCCGAGCAGCAGCTCACCGGCGGTGGTGAGGCGTACCTGGCGGCGGGACCTGTCGAACAGTTCGACCGTCAGCTCCCGTTCCAGCCGCTGGATCGACTGGCTCAGCGGCGGCTGGGCCATCCCGAGCAGCTCCGCGGCCCGCCCGAAGTGCAGTTCGTGTGCGACCACCACGAAGTGCCGCAGGTGCCGGAGCAGATCCACGGCCGGGACCCTACGCCAGCGCCACCACGGCGACGCTGGATACCGTGCTGGCGTGGACGTGGAGGAACGCATCGGTGCCATCTTCGCCGCCGTCGGGGTGACGGCCAGCCTGCACGTCGTGGACCTGGACGCCGTCGACCTGAGCGCCGTCGAGGGCGACGGACCGGCCGGCGCTCTTCATGAGGTCGGGGTACGGGCCGACGAGCAGGTGGTGATCGCCTCGATCTTCAAGATTCTGCTGGTGCTGGAGTTCGCCCGGCAGGTCGAGGCCGGGCAGCTGGACCCGACCGAGCGGGTACTGGTCACCGCCGCCGACCGGCTCGGTGGGTGGGGTCTGGCCGGCTGCGACGACGACGCCGAGGTGTCGCTGCGCGACCTCGCGTACTTCGCCATGTCGGTCACCGACAACACGGCCGCCGACCTGCTGCTGCGCCGGGTCGGCCCGGACCTGCTGCCGATGCTCGCCGTCGAGCTGGGGTTGACCCGTACCCGCGTCCTCGGTGGCCCTCGGGAACTGGTCGAGATGATGCTCGCCGACGTGGGCGCCCGGACCGAGGCGGAGTTCGCCCGGATCTTCCCCACGCTGCCTGCGGACCGGGTCCGGGCCATGCGGGTCTTCGACCCCGCGCACGCCACGTCCAGCACCGCCCGGGAGATCACCCGGCTGCTCACGCTGATCTGGCGGGACGAGGCCGGGCCGGCGGCGGCCTGTGCGATGGTCCGCACCTGGATGGCCCGGCAGATCTTCTGGACCCGGCTGGCCGCTGGTTTCCCGCCCGGCGTGCGGGTCTCCGGAAAGACCGGCACCCTGCCCGGGTTCCACCTGGAGGCCGGGGTCGCCGAATACCCCGACGGCGGCCGGTACGCGATCGCCGTCTTCGCCCGCGCCGAACAGTTGACCCCGCGCCGCATCGACGTGGACCTGGCCATGGGCGAGGCTGCCCGGACGGCCGTCGAGGCGCTGCGCGGCGACTGATTTCGCGCCCCTCCGAGCGCCGCCGCACCCCGGCCGAGCAGGACCGATATCCGCTGGCGTATCGAAGCCGACGGCCCTTGATCTTGGACTGCGGCCCGGTGCCGCTGGTTGGCTCGTGGTCGACACATCACCCGACCACGGGGAGTAGATCCGCATGCCCAGTCTCGACCGCCGACGCTTCCTGCGCGACGCCGCCGCCACCACCGCCCTGGTCTCCGCCGGTGGCCTCGCCGCCGGCGTCGCCACCCCGGCCCAGGCCGCGCCCTCGACCGCCGCGCCCACGCCGACCGCTCGCCGTAAGGGCGCGGTCAGCTTTCGCTGGTGGGGTACGGCCGGCTGGCGCGTCGACATCGGCGACCGCACCGTTCTCGTCGACCCGTTCCTCAGCCGGATCGACACCGGGCTGTTCACCGGGGCGTTCAAGACCGACACCGCGTTGACAGTGCGCACCGACGTGATCGACCCGCGGGTCGACCGGGCCACGACGGTGCTGGTCACGCACACCCACTGGGACCACTTCATGGATGTGCCGTACATCGCCAAGCGCACCGGCGCGCGGGTGTTCGGCACGCTGACCGCGTACCACCTGGGATTGGCCTACGGGTTGCCGTCGACGCAGCTCAGCGCCGTGAAGGGTGGGGAGGTGCTGGACTTCGGCGACCACAGCGTCGAGGTGGTCGGCTCGCTGCACAGCCGCAACCCGTCGTACTCGGTGGCCTTTCCCGGTGTGCGGGTGAGCCCGCCGCCCCAGCCGGCCACCATCGCCGACCTGCCGGAGGGTGACACGCTGGGCTACCTGCTGCGGGTCGACGGCGGACCGTCGGTCTACTTCACCGGGGCCAGCGACGTCGCCGAGCGGAACCTCACCGGCCTCGCGCCGGACGTGGCGATGGTGGCCATGCAGAACGCCACCACCACCGGCGACTACCTGCCCCGGCTGCTGGCCGGCCTCGACTACCCGAAGGTCGTGGTGCCGGTGCACTACGACAACTTCGAGACGGCGTTGCAGAACCCGCCGCCGGTCGCCCCGACCGACCGCACCCGGCTGAACGAGATGATCGCGGCGGTGCGCCGGATCTCGCCGCGCAGCCGGGTGCTGGTGCCCGAGTACGAGACCGCCTACCACTTCTGAGCACCGTCGGTGGGGGTCGCCGAGCCGCGGCCCCCACCTGAGGTCAGGAGGCGGTCATCTCCGCCAGGGCCCGCACCGACTTCCAGTTGCGGGAGGTGGCCACCACGCCGAGCTTCTTCTCCAGGTACGCGTTTGTGAACTTCGACCGCCCGTAACCGCCGTCGACGTAGTGCAGGAACACCTCCCGGCCGGTCACCGTGAACGACACGTTCTCGCCACCGGGCACGGCCAGTGAGTCCACCGTGGATTTCTTGGGTGCGGTGGCGAGGAAGGCCACCAGCAGTCGCGTCGGGTCGTCCTCCCGGTCGGCGTACGGGTTGCCGCCGGCGATCGCCGCCAACTCCCGGCCGCTGCGCACCAGCACCGGCACTGTCAGCGCCAGCTCGTCAGTGAGCGCCCGCGCGATGCCCGCGGCCAGCTTCTCCGCGTCGCGCACGGTGCTGCCGAAGGCCACGTTGCCGCTCTGCAGGTACGTCTTGACGTCCTCGTGCCCGAGGTCGGTGACGATCCGGCGCAGGTCGGCCATCGCCAGCCGGGTGGTGCCGACGTTGACCCCGCGCAGCAGGGCGACGTACCGGGTCATGGCTCCTCCTCGGGTGCGGACAACCCGCTCAGCGTAGGCCGCCCGGCCCCACCAGGCCGGTCTCGTACGCGACGATGACCAGTTGCGCCCGGTCGCGTACCGCCAGCTTGGTCAGCAGCCGCCCGACGTGCGTCTTGACGGTGGCCTGACTGAGGTTGAGGTGCGCGGCCAACTCCGCGTTGGACAGGCCCCGGGCGATCAGCGCGAGGACCTCCCGTTCCCGATCGGTCACCCCGTCGAGCTGCCGGGGCAGCGGCCGGGTCGGCGCCGGCTGCCGGGCGAACTCGTCGATCAGCCGGCGGGTCACCGTCGGCGCGAGCAGCCCCTCCCCGGCCGCGACCACCCGGATCCCGGTCAGTAGATCCGCAGGTGGGGTGTCCTTGAGCAGGAACCCGCTGGCTCCGGCGCGCAGCGCCCCGTAGACGTACTCGTCGAGGTCGAACGTGGTCAGGATGATGACCCGGGTGGCGGCCGTCGCCGGGTCGGCGCAGATCCGCCGGGTCGCCTCGATGCCGTCCATCTCCGGCATCCGGACGTCCATCAGCACCACATCCGGTCGGTGCTGCTCGGTCAACGCGACAGCCTCCACGCCGGTGCCCGCCTCACCGACAGTGGTGCAGTCGGGGCTGAGATCCACCAGCAGCCGGAAACTGCCGCGCAGCAACGCCTGGTCGTCGGCGATCAGCACGCGGATCACGCGGCCACCCGGTAGGGGAGGCTGGCCGTCACCGCGAACCCACCGTCGGAGCGGGGGCCGGCACGGAACTCCCCGCCGTGCAACGCCACCCGTTCCCGCATGCCGATCAACCCGTGCCCCTCCCCGCCGAGCAGGACCGGCCGCCGGCCGTCGTCGGTCACCTCCACCCGCACCTCGTCGGGCAGGACGGTCACCGTGGCCCGGCAGGCGGCCGGCGCCGCGTGCTTCACCACGTTCGTCATTGCCTCCTGCACGATCCGGTACACCGCGAGGCCCACCGACTCCGGCACCGCGCCGGCCGGCTCGTCCCGCCGCACGTCGAGCTGCACGTCGACGCCGCCGATCGCCGCCTGCCGGGCGAGGAGGGGCAACTCGTCCAGCCCGGGCGTCGGCGCGTACGGGCTGTCCTCGCGCAACACGCCGAGCACCCGACGTACGTCGGTCAGCGCGGTGCGGCCGGTCTCCTCGATGACCCGGAGCGCGGCGCCAGCCTCGCGCGGGTCGGCCTCGGCGACGTGATTGGCGACGGCCGCCTTCACCACGATGAGACTGAGCGTGTGCGCGACCACGTCGTGCAGCTCACGCGCCACCCGCAACCGCTCCTCGGTGGCAGCCTGACGGACCAGCTGATCACTCTGCCGGGTGGCGAGGGCGCGTCGCTCCCGGATCAGCCAACCGATCACCCAGGCGGGCGCGACCATGACGGCGGCGTAGACGACAGCGCCGGTCCGCGACCAGAGGTCGCCCGCGGTCAGCACCAGGCCGACGCTCACCAGCGCGAGACAACCGGCGGCGCAGAGCATCGACCGGCGGGTGGGCGTCGCCACGGCCACCGTGTAGAAGGACAGGCCGATGGCGAACGCCGGGGCGGCGGCCGCGAAGTTGGGTATCACCCCGGTGATCAGAGCGACGGTGGCGATCGAGCTGATCACGACGGCCACCGTCATCGGCCACCGTCGCCGGACGGCCAACGGCAGCCCGAGGGCCATCCCGACCAGCACCGACACCCAGAGCGGCTCGCGTACGCCGCCGTGCAGCGGCGACTCCAGCGCCGCGTACGGGCAGAGCAGCCCACCGACGGCCACCGCCAGCAGGGCGTCCACGGTGTAGAGATCCACCGGCCGCATTCGTCGGGTCAGCAGGAGAGCGGTCACCCGTCGAACGGTAACGGCCGGCCGGGTCGGCCGCGTCCGCCTGCGGGTGGTCATCCCGCAGGACGACGCGCCGGCGTTTGTGGGCCCCGGACTCCACCCTGGGGAGGGCCAGAAAGTGCCCGCCCCGGCCCGACGCGCCGCACCCCCGGCATTCGGCACCGTAACGGTCATGACCACAGACACGGTGACCCTGACGGGGCTGCGCGCGGTGTACGGCACCGGGACCCGGCGGGTGACGGCGCTCGACGGCGTGACCACCGGCTTCGCGAGCGGCACGTTCACGGCGGTGATGGGCCCCTCCGGCTCGGGGAAGTCCACCCTGCTGCACTGCGCGGCGGGGCTGGACCGTCCGACCGAGGGGACCGTCACGATCGACGGCACCAACCTCAACGACCTCGGTGAGGACGAGCTGACCCGGCTGCGGCGGGACCGGATCGGCTTCGTCTTCCAGGCGTTCAACCTCGTGTCCACGCTGACCGCGGCGCAGAACGTCGAGTTGCCGTCGCGCCTGGCCCGCCGCCGCCCGCCGGTCGGGGACGTCGCCGCCGCCCTCGACGCCGTCGGCCTCGCCGACCGGGCCGGGCACCGGCCGAGTGAGCTGTCCGGCGGGGAGCAGCAGCGCGTCGCCGTGGCCCGAGCGTTGATCACCCGTCCGGCGGTGGTCTTCGCCGACGAGCCGACCGGGGCGTTGGACAGCGCCTCCTCCCGGCAGGTGCTCCGGCTGTTGCGGGCGCTCGTCGACGACCACGGGCAGACCGTCGTGATGGTGACCCACGATCCCGCCGCCGCCGCGTACGCCGATCGGGTCCTCCTGCTGGCCGACGGGCGCGTCGTCGACGAGCTGACCGGCGGGATCACCGCCGCCGCCGTCGCCGCCCGGATCGCCGAGCGGGAAACCGTAGCGGAGTCGTCGTGCTGAGCGTCCGGCGGTCGGCAAGCGCGTTCGTGGCCGTCGCCATCGGGGTCACACTGGTCGCGGCGGCCACACTGCTGCTCGCTTCCGGGCGCCCGCAGGTGCCGGACCGGCTGGCGCGGGCGGCGGTAGTGGTGCAGAGCCCCGAGGCGGGTGCGTCCGCTGACGAGTTCGTGCCGACCCGGCCCTGGTCCGCCACCACGGCGGCGGAGTTGGTCGGCAGGCTGGCCGGTCTGCCGGACGTGGTGGCGGCGGTGCCGGACCGCACCTTCTACGCGCAGCCCCTCGTCGACGGCCGACCCTCGGCCGCCGAAACCCGGCGCGAGGACGCCTACCAGGGGCACGGCTGGTCCAGCGCCCAGCTGGGTGGGCTGCGACTCACGGCCGGCGAGCCACCCCGCCGGCCCGGCGAGGTGGTCGTCGACAGCGCGCTCGGACTGCGCGCCGGCGCACCGGTCACAGTGCTGACCGCTGTGGGCCCGGAGTCGTACACCGTCAGCGGCCTGGTCGACGGACCGGGCGTCCATGTCGCGGACGCTGTCGCCGCCACGCTCGCTCCCGGCGTGCGGGCCATCGGGCTGGTGCTCGCGCCGGACGCCGACGCCGAGCGGGTCGCCACGGCGGCTCGCGGAGTCGTCGGCGTTGACGGACGGGTGCTCACCGGTGACGCCCGTGGTGCGTTGGAGCCGCGCGGCGACGCCCGTACCCGGTGGATCGGCATGCAGGTGCTCACCGCCACGGCGGCCCTCGCCGGCTTCGTCACGGTGTTCGTGGTCGCCTCCACCTTCGCGTTCACCATCGCGCAGCGCCGCCGTGAGCTGGGCCTGCTGCGCGCCGTCGGCGCCACCGGACGCCAGGTCCGCCGCATGGTCCACACCGAGGCGCTCGCCGTCGGCGTCTCGGCGGGGCTCGTCGGCCTGCTGGTGGGCGCGGCGCTCGCCCCGCTGCTGGGTCGGCTGCTGGTCGACGTCGGCTACGAACCGTCGACCTTCCGGGTCCGCTACGAACTCTGGCCGATCGCGGTCTCGCTCGCCGCCGGGCCGGTGATCGCGTTGCTGGCCGTCTGGTCGGCGTCGCGCCGAGCGGCGCGGGTCCGCCCGTTGGAGGCACTACGCGATGCCGCCGTGGAACAGCGACCGATCGGCCGGCTGCGTGCCGTCACCGGGGCGCTGCTCCTCGCGGCGGGGGCCGCTCTCAGTCTGGGTACGGCGACCGCCGACGAGGCCCGGGTGGGGGCGCAGTACGCGCTCTACGCGGTGATGGCGCTGGTGGCCGGCACCACAGTGCTCGCCCCGGTGGTGGTCGGACCGCTGGTGTGGCTGCTGCGTTCTCCGGTGCGTCGGCCCGGTGGCGCGATCGGGATGCTGGTCCGGGGCGGGGCGTTGACAGCGACCCGGCGGACCGCCGCCATCGCCGCGCCGGTGCTGCTCACTGTCGCGTTCGCGGTGCTGGTGTCCGGCATGGTGCGCACCAGCACCGCCGCGTACGCGGCGGGTCGGGCGGACAACGTGAACGCCGGCTGGATCGTCGTGCCGGACCGCGGGCCCGGCCTGTCCGACCGGGCCGTCGCCGCGACCGGCGGCACCGCGCTGCTGCCGACCACCGTCTACCGCACCGACCCCGGAACGTCGCCACCAGACCGGCCGATGACCGCGCTCGGCGTGGACCCGGAGGGCTTCGCCGCCGCGAACCGGGTGCTCACCGTCGTCGCCGGTTCGCTGAACGACCTGAGGGGTGACGACACGGTGGTGGTCAGCGCCTCGGCGAACCGGCTGCCGTCCGAGCCGTACCCGGTGGTCTTCGCCGACGGGACGACGGTGCCGTTGCGCGTCGTCGCCGTTGTCGACGACGCCTCGATCCCCGGCGACCTGCTCGTGCCGCGGGCCGTGGTGCGGGCGCACGACCCGTCGGCGCTGACGTCCACTGTGTACGTCCGGGACCGCATCGATCCACCGGTCGGCGCGCGGATCCTCGACGTTCCGGGCTGGGCGGCCGAGGCGGACGCCGCCGAGGACCGCCTCGTCTGGCTCTTCACAGTGCTGCTGATCGGGGTGTCCGCCGGCTACGGGGCCATCGCGGTGGCCAACACGCTGCTGCTGGCCGCCGCCGGCCGCGCCGCGGACCTGCGGCTGATCCGGATGGCCGGGGCGACCCGACGGCAGGTCATCTGGCTGGTCACGGCGGAGTCCGCCCTGGTGGTCCTGATCGGCGCGCTGCTGGGTGGGGCTGTCGCGTTCGTTGGTCTGCTCAGCATCAGCGCCGGCCTCGCCGAGCAGGTCGGTGCTCCCGTCGATCTGGTGATGCCGTGGTCGGTGGTCGTCGGGGTGGTGGGGCTGTGCCTGCTGCTCGCGGTGCTGTCCAGTGTGTTGCCGACGTGGCGGCTGCTGCGTTACCGCCCCGCCCGCTCACCGGTCGGCGGATGACCGCGCCCCCCGCACGGGCGGTGGGCCCGTTACCGTCCACGGATGCGATCCGCGCGCCCGGTCGGGCTGCTCCTCTCCGCCGCCGCCGTCGCGCTCTGGGCGTACGGCATGACCACGTGGCAACCGCTGACCGAGCCGCTCGGCCCGTGGTCGGAGAGCCTGCCGGGCAACAACGCCTACTGGGCGCGCGACCTGCGGTTCATGGCGATCATGGCGGTGCCGCTCGGGCTGGTGCTAGCCGGGCGCGGGCAGGTGCGGTGGAGCGGCCCGGCGGTGGTGCTGGGCGGCTGCTGGATCGCCGCCGACGTGGCTGTCGACCGGGCCGACCCGATCGGCCTCGACGCGACGGTGCTGCTCGCCGTCGCCGGCTACGCCGTGCTCGGCGTGGTCGCGGCGCTCCTGCTCTGGTGGGAGCGCGCCGCGCCGCAGACGCGGGAGCCTGGCACGACTCCGGCCGCCGACCGGCGGGTGCTGACCGGGGCGGCCTGCGTGGCCGGGGTGCTGACGCTGGTGGCGGCCGGAATCGAGTCACCGACCGACCGGGAGCCGGAGCTGAACCAGGGCGCCCTGGCCACGGCGGCGCTGCTGGTGGCAGTGGCCGTCGGTGCCGCGCTGGCGGCGGCTCCGGCGCGGACCCGGGCTCGCGTCGGGCTGGCGGCCGGCCTCGTCGTGGCGGCCCTGCTCGGCGTCGGGCTGGTCCGTGCCGCCGCGCCCGGTGAACGACTCCTGCCGGAGGCCGCTCTCGGGGCGGTGCTGCTCACCGGGGTCACAGTGCTGGCCTGGGACTGGCCGGGTGGTCGGCCGATCTGGTGGCACCACGCCCTGGCCGCGCTCGTCGCGCTGGTGGGCCCGTTGGTGTTCCTGGTGGCCACGGCCGTCCCGATGATGCTCCTGCTGCCGATCGGGGCGAGTTTCACAGCGCTGGCCGGCAACAGCCCGATCAACGCCGCCGACTCCGATCTGCTGGTCTCCCTGGCCGGGCTGCTCTCGGGGCTGGGTATGGCAGTGCTGCTGGCCCGGCCGAGCGTCGAAGACCGTCGGCGGCTCAGGTAGCTCACTCGACGACCGGCAGCACCACCTCGTTGCGGCGCAGGAACCACGGCTTCCACGGCGGGTCGAAGCGCGCGTACCGGATGGCGCCGGTCGGTTGCAGCCCGGCGGCGGTCACTGACCGGCCGAGCATCGTGGCCCGCTGGCTGAACGCCTGCTCCGTCCACCGCCCGGAGAACCGCATCGCCGCCGCCAGCCGCGCCGGAACCGCGCGGATCCGCACCCGGGCGTCCACCGGCTCGGGCAGGGTGGCGGTGGTGAAGCTGGCCGGCATGACGAACTGGATCAGGTACGCGCCCGGCCACTCACCCTCGATCTGCACCACCGGCACCGTCATGGCGATCTTCTCCGAGCCGCTGGCCGCCGCCGTCGCCGGCGCGGCGGAGCCGATCGGGTGCCGGGCCCGATTGGCGCCACCGATGTACGCGGCCAGCGGCCGGAACGCCTCGATCGGCGCCCGGGTGAACGACGCCTGGATCTGCATCTCGGCCACCAGGTGGGCGGGGTACCGACGCAGCTCGAAGCCGGGGTGTCGGGACACCACCCGGTACGGCTGCTGTTCGGTCATCGCGCGGCTCCCAGCGTCTGCTGGGACAGACGCTACCGCCCGTCCGGCTCCCGCTCGGCCGAAGTCGGCTGCTCCGGCCCGGGGGCGAGGGCCCGGGTGGTCAACCGCCAGTACTGCCGCTTGCCCTCGTCGCGCAGCACCACCCCGATCTGGCCCAGCTCGCGGCGCAACTCCCGGGCGTCGTCGCGGCGGTCCCGCTCGATGGCCCGGTCCCGGGCACGCAGCAGCGCGTCCGCGCCGGCCGGCAACCCGGGCAGGTCCGGAACCCACAGCCGGTACGCCGACCGGTGCGGGTCGTCGTCCGCCCAGCCCCAGCCGTGCGCCCGGAACGCCGCCGCCAGTTGGGCGGCCGGCAGGTCCGTCGACTCCCGGACCAGTTCCGCGCCGTCGGCGTCCAGCAGCACCAGGTGCTTGTCGGCGAGGAAGACCACCCGGGTGTCGACCCGGGCGATGGTCCGGTTCTCATCGGAGCGGCGCAGCTGGACCTGCGCCCCGTCGACGGTGACGATCAACCGTTCGGCGGTGCCGATCCCGGCGATGACCAGGCCGGCCAGGACGCCCACCCCGATGGTGCCGGCGGTGGCCTGCGGCTCGGGCAGCCGGTCCAACCACTCGATCAGGTCGCCGAACGGCACCCAGGGCAGCCGGGCGAGCCAGCCCGTCGCCGCCGCGAGGAGCCATCCGGCGCCCGCGCCGAGCAGCGGAAAGCCACCCCACAGGACCGCCAGCTCCAGCAGGCCGCCGCTGACCACGGTGCGCGGACGGTAGCTGGCCATGTCCATGGTCAGGACACCTCGCGGCGGAGCGTCCGGAACAGCCCGGCGGCCAGCGGGAGGACCATCCAGACCAGCAGGGACACCACAATCCGTCCCCACTGGCCCCCGGTCAGGGCGTCGCTGCTGAACAACGGTTCCATGGTCTTGCTGGTGTCCAACCATTCGGAGGGACCGCGCAGCGGCTTGACCATCTCGCCGAGCACCCCCCACAGGGTGGGCAGCAGCAGGTAGCCGACGATCGCCAGCGGCGGGTTGAGCAGCAGCAGACCGAAGGCGGCACCCATCAACACGCTGGTGACCTGGAGGATCCCCGCGTTCAGGACCAGCGACCAGTCGAACTCCCAGGTGCCCGCCCCGCCGGTGGCGGACGCCACCAGCGTGCCGACGGCGGCGACCGCGAGGCTGGCCAGCACCGAGGCGAGCGCGGTGAGCATCACGGCGAACAGCTTCGCGGCGACCACCCGCTCCCGGCGGGGCACCAGGGCGTACGTGGTGAGCGCGGTGCGCTGCGACCACTCACTGGTGATCGACAGGATGCCCAGCACCGGCAGCAGCACCGACACCGGCAGCAGTGAGGGGACGAAGAAGTTGAGGAAGGTCTGGTCGGCCTCCCCGGCGTAGATCAGTTGCAGGATGACGATCGCGGCGGTGGTCAGGCCGATGGTGATCAGCAGCCAGCGACCGGCCCGGGTGTCGACGAGCTTGCGCAGCTCCACGCCGGTGAGCCGGAGCAGCGACGGTCGACGTACCGGAGTGTGGTGCCGGGGCGCGACGGCGCCGGCGGCGGGCGCGGTGGTGGTGGTCATCGGACGGCCTCCTTGGTCGATTCGCCGGCGGTCAGGGTGAGGAAGAGCTGTTCGAGGCCGCCGCCGCTGGCGGGGCGCAGCTCGGCCAACGCGACGCCGGCATCGGCGGCGGCCTGGCCGACCGCCTCGGCGTCGGCCTGCACGAGCAGCCCCTCCGAGCTGTCGGCGGCGCTCAAGTTGGCCACCTCCAGCGCCCGCCGCAGCGCCGCACTGTCGCGGGCCCGGACCACAGTGCCGCCGCCAGCCAGCAGCTCGTTCTTGTCGCCCTGGGCCACGATCCGGCCGCCCCCGATAACCACCAGCCGGTCCGCGACCGCCTCCACCTCGCGCAGCAGGTGGGAGGAGAGCAGCACGGTGCCGCCCCGGTCGGCGAAGTCGCGCAGCAGGCCGCGCATCCAGAAGATCCCCTCCGGGTCCAGACCGTTGGCCGGCTCGTCGAGGATCAACACCCGGGGGTCGCCGAGCAGCGCGTGCGCCAGCCCGAGCCGTTGGCGCATACCCAACGAGTACGCCCGTACCCGACGCTTCGCGGCCACCGCGTTCAACCCGACCAGGTCGAGCTTCGCGGCGACCTCGCGCCGGTCCAGACCCATGGTGTACGCGGACAGCGTCAACGCCTCGCGGCCGGTGCGCCCGGCGTGCTGGGCGGAGGCGTCCAGCAGCACCCCGACCTCCCGCCCCGGGTTGGGCAGCTCCTGGTACGGGTGCCCGGAGACCGTGGCGCGGCCGGCGGTCGGCGTGGTCAGCCCGCAGATCATGCGCATGGTCGTCGACTTGCCGGCGCCGTTGGGGCCGAGGAAGCCGGTGACGGTGCCCGGCTCGCACTGGAACGACACGTCGTCCACGGCCGGGTGTGGCCCGTATCGCTTGGTGAGGTTCTCTACGGTGATCATGCGGTTGAGCCTGCCCGCGCCGCCCGGCCATCCGCTGCGGCCACCGGTCGGTGCTCCGTCGACCTTGGTCGATCATCGGATCTCGACTTTGGTAGCTGGTTGTCGGGCCCCGATGCTGCCTAGCATGGGCGCGTGACCAGCCTCGCCGTCCCGGAGCACCCCTGGCTGCTGCCAGGGGAGCTGGTGGTGCCGGCTGACCGCGGGCGTACGCGTCCGCGTCGCACCACCCGCGACTGGATCGTGGACAGCGTCGCGTTCCTGGTCTCCCTGCTCTGGGTGCTCTTCGCCACCGCCGACGCCCTGTCGCCCGACCCGGCGATGGCCACTCCGCTCCCGCACGACTGGATGACCGGTGCCGACGCCGTGATCGGGTTGGTCTGCTGCGGGCTGCTCTGGATGCGCCGCCGATGGCCGCTCGGGCTGATAGTGGCGACGACACCGCTGACGCTGTTCTCGATGGCCGCCGCCATCCCGCTGCTGATCTTCTACTTCACTGTGGTGGTGCACCGGCGGACCGCCATCGCGATCGCGGTCACCGGTGCCGGTCTCGTCACCAACCTGGTCTTCAGTTGGACACGCCCGGACCCGAGCATGCCCTACTGGGCCACCGTGTCCTGGGGAGTGGTGCTCAGTTTCGCGGTGCTGGCCTGGGGGATGTTCGTCCGGGCCCGCCGGCAGTTGATCGTGTCGTTGCGGGAGCGGGCCGAGCGGGCCGAGGCGGAGCAGCAGCTGCGGGTC
Organism: Micromonospora noduli; assembly: GCF_003264475.1. Classification (NCBI taxonomy): domain Bacteria; kingdom Bacillati; phylum Actinomycetota; class Actinomycetes; order Micromonosporales; family Micromonosporaceae; genus Micromonospora; species Micromonospora noduli. Next base: position 347,161 of record NZ_PYAC01000012.1, read on the forward strand.
ACCCAGGCCCGCCACCTCGAACGCACCCGGATCGCCCGGGAGATGCACGACGTGCTGGCCCACCGGATCTCGCTGCTCAGCCTGCACGCGGGTGCGCTGGAGTTCCGCCCGGACGCGCCGGCCGACGAGGTGGCCCGGGCCGCCGGGGTGATCCGGGGCAGCGCGCACGCCGCCCTCCAGGACCTGCGCGAGGTGATCGGGGTGCTCCGCGCCGAGGACGACGGTGCCGGCGACGCCCCCGAGCCGCCGCAGCCCACCCTCGCCGACCTGCCGGCCCTGATCGCCGAGTCGCGGTCGGCCGGGGTGCGGGTGAACGTCAGCGACAGCGTCGCCAGCCCGGGGGAGGTGCCGGCGGCGTTGGGCCGGGCCGCGTACCGGATCGTGCAGGAGGGGCTGACCAACGCCCGCAAGCACGCTGCCGGCGCGGCAGTCACCGTGGACGTGGCCGGCGGGCCGGGCGCCGGGCTGACCGTGGCGATCGGCAACCGGTGGCCGGTCGGCGCGCCGGCCGGCGGCACACTGCCGGGTGCCGGCACCGGCCTGGTCGGCATCAGCGAACGGGTGACCCTGGCCGGCGGGCGACTCGCCTACGGCCGGGACGACAGCGGTGACTTCCGGCTGGCCGCCTGGCTGCCGTGGCCGGCGTGACCAGCCCTGCCGGCGCGGCCGGCCCGCCGGACGCGGCCGCGCCCCCGGTACGCGTGCTGATCGTGGACGACGACGCGTTGGTCCGGGCCGGGCTCTCGATGATCCTCGGCGGTCTGCCGGACCTGACAGTGGTCGGCGAGGCGGCCGACGGTGGCGAGGTGCCGGCGGCCGTCGCCGCGTACGCCCCGGACGTGGTGCTGATGGACATCCGGATGCCCCGGGTCGACGGGCTGACCGCCACCGAGGCGCTGCGTGCTCAACCGCACCCGCCGGAGGTGCTGGTGCTGACGACCTTCGACGCCGACGAACAGGTGCTGCGGGCGCTCCGCGCCGGGGCGGCCGGTTTCCTGCTCAAGGACACCCCACCGGCGGAGATCGTGCGCGCCGTACGCCGGGTCGCGGCGGGCGAGGCGACGCTCTCGCCGACGGTGACCCGGACGTTGATCGCCCACGTGACCGCGGCCGCCCCTGGCCCGGTCGGCCCGGACCCGCGCCGCGAACGGGCGCTGCGGCTGCTCACCGGGCTCAGCGAGCGGGAGCGGCAGGTGGCGGTCGCGTTGGGGCGGGGCCGCACCAACGCGGAGATCGCGGGGGAGTTGTTCATGAGCGTGGCGACGGTGAAGGCGTACGTCTCCCGGCTGCTGACCCGACTGGAACTCAACAACCGGGTCCAGGTGGCGCTGCTCGTGCACGACGCCGGCCTCGTCTGACGAGGCCTTCGCCGGGGTCAAGGGCCGGACACACCAACGCGGATGAGGTTACACTCATTTTTGGTTGTTCCATCGTTGGTTGTGTCAGGAGTGATCGTGGACGGCTTTGTCGGACGGGACCGTGAACTCGACCTCCTGGGCGCCATGCTTTCTCGGGTGCGACGGGGTGGCCGTGCTGGTCGGCCTGGGCGGGCCCTTCTCATGCGCGGTCGGCGGCGGGTGGGCAAGTCCCGACTGGTCGAGGAGTTCGTGGAGCGGGCCGAGGTGCCGTACCTCTTCTTCACCGCCTCGGCGCAGCCGACCGTCGCAGCCGAGCTCGCCCTCTTCGTGGAGGAGGCGGCCGCCTCGACACTGCCGGGTGCGCAGATCCTTCGGGAGCAGCAACCACAGACCTGGGACGCCGCGCTGACCCTGCTCGCCGCCGCGCTGCCGTCCGACCGGCCGAGCGTCGTCGTCCTGGACGAGATGCCGTACCTCATCGCGGGCGACCCGGGTTTCGAGGGAACGTTGCAGAAGGTCTTCGATCGCGAGTTGTCCCGTCGACCGGTTCTCCTGATCTGCGTCGGATCGGACCTGGCCATGATGGAAGCCCTCAACGACTACGGCCGGCCGTTCCACCAGCGAGCCACGGAGATGGTCATTCCGCCGCTGAGCCCGGCCGACGTCAGCGACATGCTCGGCCTGTCCGCCGCCGACGCGTTCGACGCCTACCTGGTGTCCGGCGGTTTGCCGCTGATCCTCGACGAGTGGCCGACCGGTGCGTCGGTCCACGAGTATCTGACCGACGCGGTACGGGATCCGACCTCTGCCCTGCTGGTCAGCGGCGAGCGGGCACTGGCGGCGGAGTTTCCGCCCCAGTCCCAGGCGGGGCTGGTGCTGCGGGCCATCGGCTCCGGTGAGCGGACCTTCTCGCTGATCTCCCGCGCGGCAGGGGATCTTCCGCAGGCGTCCCTCAACCGCGCCCTGCGCCTGCTGAAACAGAAACGGGCCGTGGAGGTCACCGTTCCGCTGTCGACCAAGCCGTCGCGGGAGACCCGGTACTCGGTGGCCGATCCGTACCTGCGTTTCTGGTTGTCGTTCCTGGGGCCGCACCTCTCCGAGATCGAGCGGGGGCGGGGCGACCTGACCCTGGACCGGATCGACCGGTCGTGGACGTCCTGGCGAGGGCGAGCCATCGAACCTGTCGTCCGGGAGGCGCTGCGCCGGCTGCCCAGTGACCATCTACCGGCGGAGGCGGCGACGATCGGCGGCTACTGGACCCGGACCAACGACCCGGAGATCGACATAGTCGGCGCCGACCGTGCGCCCGTCGCTCGGAGCATCAGCTTCGTCGGATCGGTCAAGTGGCAGGAGAACCGACCCTTTGACGCGCATGACCTGGGCCGACTGCTCCTGCACCGGTCCCAGCTTCCCGGCGCCGACGAATCGGTGCCGGTCGTCGCCGTGTCGCGCAGCGGCACTGCCGTCGACGGCATCCGGGTGCTGTCGGCGGAGGATCTGCTTACCGCGTACCGGAATTGAACTTTCGTCCGGTGTCCGCCGTACCCATGGCCGAGGATGTCGGTGCGGTAGGTCCGCCGTACCGCTGCCGAACTGCGGGAGGCCTGCCGTGCGAGTTGGTGAGCAGTCGACGGATCCCATCGATCAGGTACTGGGTGAGGTGCCAATGCCGGCACCACTGACCCCGGAGGATGTCCGGCTCGCGGTCCGGGCGGTGGTCGTGCACACCGCCGAGGAGTGGCCCACCGGGCCGCTGTGCCGCAACGACGGCGCCTCCTACCCGTGCCGGCTGCACCGCTGGGGGCGTCGGGTGTTGGAGACACACGGGCTCAACGAGCGGCAGATCGAGGCGTTGATCCGGCATGGCAATCCGTTTGTGCACGTGCCGTTCCCGTTCACGGCGACCGGGCCGTCGCGGCAACAGGCCGCGCGAGTCGTCCCCCAGGGGGTACGGCCCACCGCTGCTGGCCGGCCGGTGACTCCCCCCGTCACCGCGCCGCGCTGGCCCCGGGCGAGCTGAGCGCGCTACCCCCTCCGCCCATCCGACCCGGGGCGACACGACGTCGGCCCGGCGCGAAGATTCCCCCTCCGCGTCGGGCCGACGTCGCTCTGAGCGGGTGGGCTCAGTTGCCAACCCCGCAGTCCGGGGCGGACCAGCTCGTCGTGTTCGAGCTGTCGTCGCTGTTGTTCTCCCGACGCGAGTCGACGTGCACGTGGTCGTCGTGGTCGGGGTAGCCCGGCCCGTAGATCCCACTGAAGCCGTTGTTACGGGCACCGCGGGCGACCTGGCACAGCGAGGACGTCCGTGAGGTCACGTCGGCCGCGTTGCCGTACAGGTGTTGGCTGTCGGACGCGCCGCCGACCTGGTTGTTGCAGGCGCGACTGCGGAACCCACTCGACACGTAGAGCGGCTTGTCACCGAGGCCCTTGCGCAGCGCCTCCAGCTTCCACATGGTGCGCAACGCGTTCTGCTTGGTCTGGTTCGCCGACAGCGGGCCGCCGCTCCACCCGCTCCCGCCGCAACCGTTGTCCAGCTCGCCGTAGGTGAAGTGTGCGGGCGTGCAGTCGTTGTCCTGGAGTTGGTACAGCTTGGCGAAGGTCTGTGGGCCGGCGATGCCGTCGGCGCGCAGCCCGTACGCCTGCTGGAACCGCTTGACCGCGGCGGCGGTCTTCGGCCCGTAGCGGCCGTCGTTCTCCACGATGTCCCGGTAGCCGGCCCACCCGGCGACCCGGATCTGCAACTGGCGGACGTCGTCGCCGGAGCGCCCCTGGCTCAGGGTGCGGTTCCAGGTGTAACAGCCGTCCGCGTACGCCGCCGGTGCGGCGATCACCGTGGCGATTGCGGCCCCGGGCAGTGCCAGGGCGAATGCGACAGCGACCCGCTTCAAGGTGTTTACGCGCACAGAAGTCCTCCCGATAGGAGAGCGAATGGGGTGGCACCAGGACATCGACCGAGAAGTCCCGTGATTTCCACCCTCGCACTGATCAGTGCCGTTGGAGGTGGTTAACGAGAATCGTGCTCACAATCTGCTGTCCCTGGGTATTGGCTGGGAATTCGGCTGATTTGCGAAACAGCCATTTCCGACCGATCACCCCGGCTGCGGTCAAGGGCACCGAACGTCGCAATCTGCCACACGGAGGGTGATGTTCCCGGGGCGATGGCGGCCGGTAACGTCAGCTGCGGGGCGGCGGACTGGCGGAGGTGCGCGTGGCACGCGGTGGCGTCTTCTGTGTCGAGGGTCAGTGGCACCGTGACCTCAACGAGCGGGGCTCGGTGCTGCCCACGCTGGAGCTGCTGGAGCGGCTGGGCAAGATCCGCTTCATCCACAAGGACGCGGCCACCCGCGACGAGTTGTTCTACTTCCTGGACCGTTGGCTGCTCAAGCAGTACGCCGACCACCGGGTCGGCTTCTTCGCCATGCACGGTGAGCCGAGCCGGCTCTGCCTGACCGACTGGCAGTCGGTGGAGTTGAACGAGGTGGCCGAGCTGATGGCTGGCCGCGCGGAGGGGCGGCGACTCTATTTCGGCAGCTGCTCGGTGCTGCGCGCCTCGGACGCGGTGCTGCGCGAGTTCCTGGAGGTCACCGGAGCTGCTCTGATCTGCGGTTTCACCCGGGAAGTCGACTGGGTCGAATCGGCGGCCTTCGAAACCGTGCTCCTCGACGTGCTCGCCAACGGCCAGCGACACAATGCCGCCGAGCTGCGGATGGGCTCCGCCCACTGGGCTCCGCTCGCGTCGTACCTCGGCTTTCGGGTGATCTACGCCAACGGTCGGGCCTGGCGTCCGTCCGGCCGCCCCCGGGTGCCCACCCAGGCGGTGCACCGCGCCGCGGCCCGACCCCGCTGACCCGCCGCCGCCGCTGCGCCCGCACCCTGGTAGGAACGGGGAATGGCACGCAGCATCGCAAGGAACACCCGGGTCGACCGGGACGGCCTGCTCGACTTCCTCCGGCCGCGACACCGCGTCGTGCTGATGACCACCCGCGCCGACGGGCGACCGCAGTCCTCCCCGGTCTCCGCAGGGGTCGACGGGCAGGGGCGGCTGGTCGTCTCCACCTACCCCGAGCGGGCCAAGGTGAGCAACCTCCGCCGCGACCCCCGGGTTTCGGCCTGCGTGCTCAGCGACGACTGGAACGGCCCCTGGGTGCAGATCGACGGCACCGCCGAGGTGCTCGACCTGCCCGAGGCACTGGAGCCCCTGGTCGAATACTTCCGCAGCATCTCGGGCGAGCACCCGGACTGGGACGACTACCGGGCGGCCATGGTGCGTCAGGGCAAGTCGCTGATCCGGGTCACCATCGACGCCTGGGGTCCGATTGCCACCGGTGGTTTCCCGGCCCGCCTCGCCGACTGACCGCGGCTGGCCCCGCAGCCGCGTCAGTACGCGGCGGTGAAGCGGGCGTTCGGGTGTCGCGGCTGCTCGATCTCGTCGATGATCGCCACCGCCAGGTCCTCGTAGGTGAGCACCGAGCGGCCCTGAGCATCGGTGACCGGCTGGTCGGTGCCGGTGCGGTAGTGCCCGGTGCGGGCGCCGGGGTGGAACTCCAGCGGGGGTGGCGAGACATACGTCCAGCTCACCCCGTCGGCCGACGTGCGGTAGTAGTCCAGCGCGTCCGCCTGCCCCAACGCCGATTCCCGGTACTCCGCCGGGAAGTCCGGTTCGTCGAGAATGCGGGTGCCGCCCGGGGTGAGCAGGGTGGACCCGCCGCCCAGGTGGATGATCCGCGGTGCGGCCGGCATCCCGCGCAGCGTGGTCACCAGGTTCTCCGCCGCGTTCCGCCACAGCTCGCGCTCGCCGCCGCCGATCGCCACGACCAGCGCGTCGGCGTCCGGCGCCAACTCCCGGACACTCCGCTCGCTGGTCGCGTCGCCGGTGACCGTCCGCACCCCGGCTGGTAGGTACGAGGTGGCCTCCGGGCGGCGGACGGCGGCGATCACCCGGTGCCCCCGGTCGACCGCCTCGGAAACGACCCGCGAACCGGCGGTGCCGCCCGCGCCAAACACGACGATGGTGCTCACCAGCTCAGGCTAGGGACTGGGCCAGCTCACGGTTGGTGGAACGACGATCCCGTCAGTCGATCAGGGCGGCGTAGACGAGCTGGCGCAGCTGGGAGCGGAGCGGATAGGTGCTCGACGGCATCAGCTGCGTGAACAGCAGCGCGGTGATCTCCTCGGCCGGGTCGACCCAGAACGCGGTGCTGGCCACCCCACCCCAGTAGTACTCCCCGACGCTGCTCGGCACCCGACTGGGGATCGGGTCGTCGACCACCGCGAAGCCGAGGCCGAAGCCGATCCCGTCCAGGGTGGTCTCGGCGAAGCCGCCGGTGGACAGGGTGCCCAGGTCCTGACCGCCGGGCAGGTGGTTGCGGGTCATGAACCGCACAGTGCGCGGCCCGAGTAGCCGGACGCCGTCCAGCTCACCGCCGCGCAGCAGCACCTGCGTGAATCGGTGGTAGTCGGCGGCGCTGGAGATCAGACCACCACCGCCGGAGAGCAGCGCCGGCTTGCTGAAGGCGAGCGACCCCAGGCTGTCGTAGCGGACGGCCCGGCCGCTGCGCGGTTCCGGTACGTAGAGCGCGGCCAGCCGCTCGGCCTCGTCGCCCTCCACCCACCAGCGGGTGTCGGTCATGCCGAGTGGGCCGAAGATCCGGTCGGCGAAGAACGCGTCGAGGCTCTGCCCGGAGATCACCTCGACGAGTCGGCCCAGCACGTCGGTGGCGACGGAGTAGCCCCACGCCGAGCCGGGCTGAAACAGCAGCGGCAGCTCGCCGAAGGCCGCGCAGGCGCCGGCCAGGTCGACGTCCGCCGGCGGGTACAGGTCGTAGCCGGCGGCCCGGTAGAGGCCGTCGACCACCGAGGTCTGCATGAAGCCGTACGTCAGGCCGGCCGTGTGGGTGAGCAGGTGCCAGACCCGGATCGGCTCGACCGCCGGCACCGTGTACGGCTTGAGCGCCGACCCCTTGGAGTAGACCCGCAGGTCGGCGAACTCGGGCAGCCAGCGGCTGATCTCGTCGGTCAGCTCGAACCGGCCCTCCTCCCACAGCATCATCGCCGCGACCGAGGTGACCGGCTTGGTCATCGAGTAGATCCGCCACAGGGTGTCGGCCTCGACCGGTGCGCCCGACTCCCGGTCGCGCAGCCCGTACGTCGAGGAGTGCGCCACCTCTCCACGACGGGTGACCACCACCTGCCAGCCGGCCAGCCGGCCGTCGTCGACGTACCGGCCGAAGTGCTCGTCGATCCGCGCGAGCCGCGCAGTGTCGAAACCGATCTGATCCGGGTCCTTGCTCCGAGCCACACTCACGACGCCGAACGTACTCGCCGGTACACCGCCACCGGAAGGGGGCCGCCGCCGGCCTGCCGGCCGTCGGCTGCCGGCGGCGCCCACTAGCCTGGCCGGATGCCGGAGTTGACCGAGGACGTGACCTTCCGCAACGAGGACTGGTACGGCGAGGAGCTGACCGATCGGCACTTCGTGGGTTGCGAGTTCTTCGGGGTGGACCTGACCGAGGCGGTGAGCAGGGGCGCGGTCTTCACCGGCTGCACGTTCGGCAACGTGGCGTTCAACGCCTCCCGACATGTCGACTCCGCCTTCACCCGTTGCGTCTTTCGGCGGTGCAACTTCTTCGAGGCCGAGTTCACCGGCTGCAAGCTGGTCGGCAGCACCTTCAGCGAGTGCGATCTGCGCCCCTTGACGGTGGACGGCGGTGACTGGTCCTTCGTCGCGTTGCCCGGTGCCGACCTGCGTGGCGTCCGGCTGACCGGGGTGCGCATGCGCGAGGTGGACCTCACCAGGGCCAACCTCACCGGTGCTACGGTCACCGGTGTCGATCTTTCCGGGGCGCAGTTGACCAATGTCCGGCTCGGCGGCGCCGACCTGCGGGGCAGCGATCTCACCGCGCTGGATCCGACGGTCGTCGAACGGGCCGGCGCCGTGATCGACGTCGAGCAGGCCGTGGTCGTCGCGCAACTGCTCGGCTTCCGGATCGGCTGACCCGAAGGCGCTCCTGGTCTGCCGAAGTGCCCGTCCGGGCGGGCCGGGTTGTCCGACAGCGTCCCATTGTGGGCTGGACACGTCCGGTAGTCCGGATCTAGCGTGTCGTCCACGCCCGGGTAAACGTGAAACTGCCCACAGTGGATGGTGTGGTCCTCGGCGGTGCAAAACGGCCGGGCGGCGGAGTTGGAGGGGTCGGTGGCGGACGAAGACCGCACGCGGGCTGGTTCGAGGGCTGGCGACGGGCCGCCGAAGCACCGTCCGCGCGCCATTACCGCCGGGGTGACCCGCAGGGTGTTGCGCCGCGCCCGACAGCGGCGGCGCTGGGCGGTGGAGGGAGCCGCCGTACTCGTCTGCCTGGTGGTGTTGATCTCGTACCTCGTCACCAGGCCCGGTCCGGCGCCGGACGACGACCAGGCGGGTCCGGGCGGCGTGCCCGCCGGTGCCGCCCGTTCCCCCGGTTTCCCGGCCGCCGACGGGCGCACCGGCGAGGCGGGGCCGGCGACGCCCGGCCTGCGTCCGCGCCAGCGCCCACCCTCGCCGGACCCGACGCCGTCGGCCAGCACGCCTGCCCCGCCGCCGGCTAAGCCCGGTCCGCCGTCGCTGACGGTGAGCCGGGGCGAGATGCCCGCGATCGTCAACCTCACCGCTGCTGGCGCCCGGGACTGGGTGCACTGGGGGGAGCGCGGCGGCGGATCGATGAACCGAAAGCGCTCCGGCTCCGGCGAGATCATTGACGGGGGTGGCTCAGGCCGGCGGGTCGGTTGGGACGGCAACCAGGAGTACGTGCGCTGGACCGACGGCACGCCGGAGCGGTCGACGAGCGGCAGCTCCAACGGCGTCTACGCCTGCGGTGCCGGGAACGGGTTCAGCCTCGCCGTCGCAGGCAGTGGTGAGCCGCGCACCGTCGAGCTCTACGGTGGCATCTGGATGGCTCGGGGGCGACTGGAAGCGCGGCTGTCCACCGGCGGGCCCGCCAGCACCGCCCGACTGGAAGACCCCTACACCAGTCAGAGTGCCCGGTTCACCATCCGCTTCACAGTGCCGAAGGGTGCCCGGCTGCTGCTGAGCTGGACCGTCGAGAAGGTCTTCACGTCGCACTGCGGCAACGTCGGCCTCCAGGCCGTGACGGTGCGTTGACTGACTGATCGCTGCGCGTTCGGCCAGCGGGACAGTTTGTCCGTCGCGGACCGTCGATTGCGTCGTAACTTTCTGCTGTCCCCATCCGACCATCCAGTGTGGAGGCAGCGGAGATGAGTAGCAGCACCGCCCACCGCGTCCGTCGTGCCGCTTCGTCCGGCACCGGTGAAGCGTCCGGGGAGGTTCTTCGCGACATCCCCCTGCCGCCGTACGTGACGGGCGAGGACACCCAGTTCGCCGTACGGGCGGTGGTGGTGCACGCCCCCCGACGGTGGTCCGGGGGTGTGGTCTGCCGTAACGATGCCAGCCCGCACCCGTGCCGCCTGCACCGCTGGGGCACCCGGGTGCTGGCGCTGCGCGGGCTGCGGGCCGCTGAGATCGCCGCGCTCATCGAACGTGGTGACCCGACGGCGGTGGTCCCCCCACCGGACCGTCCGGCCTGAGCGCTCGCTGGGCCGGGAGGCGCGTTCGCGCCTCCCGGCCGTCGCTCAGCAGGTGATCGGTTTGACCCAGGAGCACTCGACGCCCTCCGGGGTGCGCGGCGTCTCCGGCACCGCCGGCCGGGCCACCCTTGCCGTCGACGCACCACCCTCGCGGAAGCCGGCCAACGCCACAGCGATCTGGTCCTCGAGCGACTTCACCGACGCCGTGAGGTAGTTGTTCAGCAGGATGGAGAACGCCAGCAGTCGACCATCGGCGCTGGTGACGTAGCCGGAGAGCCCGGAGACACCGGTCAGGCTGCCGGTCTTGGCGTGCACGTTGCCCGCGGCCGGCGTGCCGGCCATCCGGCTGCGCAGGGTGCCGCCGACGAACCGCTCGGGCTGACCGGCGATCGGCAGCGCCGCGTACCAGGTCGCGAACCATGGTTCGGCGCGAACGGCGCTCAGCAGGTCGACGAATTCTGTCGCCGGGATCAGGTTGCGCCGGGACAGCCCTGAGCCGTCACGCTGGCGGAGTCTCCCGGTGTCCATTCCGGTGTCGGCGACATACTCGCTGATCGCGGTGAGACCGGCCGTCCAGGTGCCCGAGCCGGAGAGCACCCGACCGATCTCCTTGGTCAACACCTCGGCGTGCCCGTTGTTGGACAACTTCAGGAACGGCGTCATCAGCTCGCCCAGGCTCATCGAGTCGTGGCGCGCCACCGGCTGGGCCGTCTCCGGGGTGGGCTGGCCGAGCACGGTCCGGCCGAGCACCCGGATGCCGTGTCGGTGCAGCGCCGCCCGGAACACGTCGGCCGCGTAGCCAGTGGGTTCCCAGACGGTGACCCAGTCGCTGGCGGGCTCGTCGCCGACGGCGATCTGACCGGTCACCACGACGGTGTTGCCGCCGTGCTCGCGCTCGATCGAGATCGAGGTCTCGCCGTCGCTGACCGTCTGGGCGCGGTTGTCGACGTGGACGTACCCGGTGGCGGGGGTGGTGGTGACCACCGGCGGGGCGCCGGCCCGGTCGGCCGGTGCGGCGTGCACGATCACGGTGCCCGCGTCGTAGTCGGTGTCCGGGGCGACGGTCAGTGCGGAGACCTGCGCGGCGTAGTAGTAGGGCTCGTCGTCCCAGGTCCAGTCGGGGCCGAGCCGGGTGCGGTCGTAACGGCTGTCGTCGGCGACCAGGTTTCCGGTGACCACTCGCACGCCGTCGGCGGCGACCTGCGCGGCGAGCGCGTCGTAGTCGGTGGCGAGCATGGTCGGGTCGCCCCCGCCGCGCAGGTAGAGATTGCCGGAGAGCAGGCCCGCACGGCGCTTGCCGCTGGCCCGTACGTCGGTGCTGAAACGGTGACCCGGGCCGAGCAGCTCAAGGGCGGCCGTCGAGGTCAGCAGCTTGGTGTTGGACGCCGGAACCAGCCGGCGGTCACCGTTGCGGTCGTAGAGCGTCTGTCCCGTGCTGGTGTCGACCACGACCACCGACGCCTGCGCGCCGGCCAACCGGGTGTCGGCGAGGATCGTGTCGATGGTGGCACGCAGCTGGGTCGTCGCGGGGGTGGGCGACTCGGCCGTGGCACCGGGCGCGGCGGCGGTGGCCGCGGTGGCGACCAGCGCGAGCAGTGCGAGGGCCCGGGGAAAGTGACGGCGATGCATCTGCTGATGCTGTCACGGAGATATTCGCCGGAGAAGGCCCTCAGGCGAAAGATATTGCCGTCTGGGCTACTTCGGCCCGCCGACCGTCTTCTCGTGGCCACCCCAGTAGTGCCGCTGCGCCCCCATCACCAGTGGTGCGACCAACGCGGCGAGCGCCCCGCCGAGCAGCGGGAAGACGATGAACACCCAGAGCTGCCGGAGCGCCACGCCGCCCTCGAAGACCGCCGGACCGAACGCGCGGGCCGGATTGACCGCCGCGCCGGTCAGCGTCACGCCCACCAGTTGGGTCACGGCCAGGGCCAACCCGATGGCCAGCCCGGCTGTGCCCGGATTTTCGCTCCGACTTGTCACCACCAGCACGACCAGCACGAAGAGGAAGGTCAGCACGACTTCCAGCACGGCCGCGCCGCCCCGGTTGATGTGCGCGCCGTAACCGTTCGTGCCCAGGGCCCCGGTCTGGTCCGCTACGTCACCCCATCGGGTGAGCGCCCAGAGCACGAAGCCCGCGACGGTCGCGCCGAGGAACTGCGCGATCCAGTACGCCACCGCCCCGAGCACCGAAATCTTGCCGGAGAGCAGCACACCGAGCGTCACCGCTGGGTTGACGTGGCTGCCGGAGAGCGGGCCGATCGTGTAGACGAGGGCCACCATCACGAACCCGAAGGCCAGCGCCACCACCACCACGCCGCCCTGGACCCGTGCCGCGACCGCGCTGCCCACCCCGAAGAACACCAGCAGCAGGGTGCCGAGGAACTCGCCCGCGTACCGACGGAAGTCGCTCATTCACTCAGCGTAGGTGCAGGTCAGGTGGTGGACGTCGGAATGGCCGGCTGTGATCGGCGCGACGGTCGAGGGCGGGCACAGCGGTGACATCCGGGGCGTTGCAGCACACGTGGACACCCACTCCGCGGACGTCGTGGTGATCGGCGCCGGGCAGGCCGGCCTGAGCGCCGGCTATCACCTGCACCGCACCGGCTTCGCGCCCGGCAGCGGCTTCGTCATCCTCGACGCCGACAAGGCTCCCGGCGGTGCCTGGCAGCACCGCTGGCCGACGCTGGTCTTCGACCGGGTGCACGGCTTCCACGACCTGCCCGGGCTGCCGCTCCCGCCCACCGACCCGCAGCGCCCGGCTTCCGAGCAGGTCCGCGCCTACTTCGCCGCGTACGAGAGGGCCTTCGACCTGCCGGTGCGGCGGCCGGTGCGGGTCCGGGCGGTGCGCTCCCGCCCCGACGGCCGGCTGGATGTGCACACCGACCGGGGCACCTGGACCGCCCGCGCCTTGATCAACGCCACCGGCACCTGGACCCGACCGTTCTGGCCGCACTACCCGGGCCGGTCGACGTTCCGGGGACGCCAGTTGCACACCGCCGACTACCGAGGGCCGGCCGAGTTCAGCGGCCTTCGCGTGGTGGTGGTCGGCGGCGGCACCTCGGCCGTGCAACTGCTCGGCGAGGTCTCCACCGTCGCGGCGACCACCACCTGGGTGACCCGCCGGCCGCCGACGTTCAACGACGAGGAGTTCGGCCCCGAACTGGGTCGGGCCGCTGTGGCCCGGGTGGACCAGGCGGTCCGGGCCGGCCGACCGCCGGGCAGTGTGGTGGGCGTGACCGGTCTTCCGGTCACCCCGGAGGTACGCCGACTGCGCGAGCGCGGCGTCCTCGACCGGCTACCCATGTTCGACCGGATCACGCCCGACGGGGTGGCCTGGACGGACGGGAGGTCCGTGCCGGCGGACGTGATCCTGTGGTGCACCGGCTTCCGGGCGGCCATCGACCACCTCGCCCCGCTGGGGCTGCGCGCGCCCGGCGGCGGTATCACGATGGACGGCACCCGGGTGGTCGCCGACGCGCGGGTTCACCTGGTCGGGTATGGCCCCTCGGCCAGCACGATCGGGGCCAACCGGGCCGGTCGCGCGGCGGTCAACGAGATTCGCGCCTGGCTGGCGCCGGCCCCCGCTCTCCACTGACCTGGCTCTATTTGACGGATGGCCCGCCAGCGGGCACGGTGGGAGTGACGGGGCCGTCAGCTGCCCCGATTCGATGCGACGGCGATGACCGTTCGCCCCTCTGTCGCCTCCCACGTGTGCTCGTACGCGGGCCGACTGTCCGGTCCGCGCGGTATCCGACCGCGAGCCGAGAATCCACGAGGAGTTCCATCAATGCTCACCATGACCGATAACGCCGTGCTCGTCATCCGTGACCTCGCCAACCAACAGGACGTCGCCCAGGACGGCGGTGTACGTATCGCCGCCGACACCGAGGCGGGCTCGCTCACCGTCGAGCTGGTGCCCGAACCGGTACAGGGCGATCGCGTGGTCGACAACCAGGGCGCCCGGATCTTCCTGGACGAGGACGCCGCCGAGCTGCTCGGCGACGCGTCGGTGGACGCCACCGTCGACGACGAGGGCATCATCCAGTTCGGCTTCACCGAGAAGCAGTAGATCCGGCTTCACCGCAGCGATCGTCCCCGCTGCGGTGGTGGCCCCTGCCCGGGGTGCCACCGCGGCGCGCCGTCGCCGGCCGGATGCAACAGCGTGGCGAGCACGTGGGCCAGGTGGTGCGAGGTGCTCCACGCCGCCCAGTTGGCGGTCGAGCCGGCCCCGGCACCCCGGCGGGCCCGGCGCAGCAGCTCATGGTCACCCCACGAGAAGGCCGCACCCGTGGTCGGCCAGTGCGGTGCCGACACCAGCGTGCGACACAGGTCGGCGAACCGGTCGTCGCCCCGGCCGCCGCGTCGCGCCCAGCGGTAGACCCACCAGCTGCCGTCGTCGGTGTAGCGCACGGTCGGCAACCGGTCGCCAGGGTCACCGGTGCCCGGCCCGGCCGGGTGGACGCCGTAGTCGCCGTAGTCGACCCCGGCGTCGGCCAGACGTCGCCACAGTTGCCAGTCCCAACGCTCCAGCTGGACCGGCTCGTCGATGGGCAACCGGGACAGCGTCGGCGGCATACCGCCCGCCGCCACCGTCACCGACCGCCAGGCGTGTCGGCGCGCCCAGTCCAGCAGGTGGCGTACCCGGGGCTCGGCGGTCCGCACGTCCGCCGGGCAGCAGACGTCCCCCGCGTCCACCAGCAGGTCGCACTCCTCCGGGGCGAGGCCGGTGAACCGCCAGATCCGTTCCACAGCGGTGGTGCTCGCGTCCGGCCCGGCCCGGTCCTGGCCGGCCCGCAGCCGGATGAGCGCGCGCCGGCCGTACGCCCGCGCCGCAGCGCCGTGCGCGACCAGCCGGTGGTCGCTCTCGGAGAGCCCGATCACCGGCATCACCGGTACGCCCCAACGGGTCAGCTCCGCCTCGGGGATGTCGGGCAGTGCGCTGACGTCGATTGCGGGCAGCAGCCCGGATGGCAACCGGCGAACAGCGTCCATCGTGGACCGACCGATAGCGGTGATCTCCAGGATCGGGGCGACCAGTGCGGCGTACGCGGGATCGAGGTGGCTCAGGGCCTCAAGCTCGCCTCGTCGGCTGGCGAGGATGGGGCGGTAGACCGGTGCCGCCGCCCGGCCCCCGTGCGCGGGCACCATAGTTCAATCTAGCCAGGCATACGCACATCCCCCAGGAATGTAAGCCGGAATTCGGCTGCTGCACTGTCGGTTCGGCGACTACCATCCACCGATGCCCACGCCAATCCACCGATACCAATCCGACGAAGAGGACAGCGCGCGGTGGACCGGTTTCCCGTTCCGCGACGGCGACATCGTGATCAGCACCCGGTCGAAGAGCGGCACCACCTGGATGCAGATGATCTGTGCGCTCCTGGTGCTGGGCACCCCGGAGTTGCCGGCGCCGCTGACCGTGCTGTCGCCTTGGCTGGACTGGTTGGGCGAGCCGCAGGCCGCGGTGTACGACCGGCTGGCCGCCCAGCCACACCGGCGGTTCATCAAGACGCACACCCCGCTGGACGGGGTGCCGCTCGACCCCCGGGCGCACTACGTGGTGGTGGCCCGGCACCCGCTGGACATGGCGGTCTCCCTCTACCACCAGAGCGCCAACCTGGACCGGGCGCGCATCGCCGAGTTGACCGGCCAACCCGCCCCGGCCGGGCCACCCCGGGAGCGGCCTCCGGTGCGGGAGTGGTTGCTGAGCTGGGTCGACCGGGAGGTGGACCCCCGCGTCGAGCTGGATTCGCTGCCCGGGGTGTTGATGCACCTGAACGACGCGTGGGCCCGCCGGCACGAGCCGAACGTCGAGCTGGTGCACTACGACGACCTGCTGGCCGATCTGGCTGGTGAGATGCGCCGGCTGGCCGACCGGTGGCAACTCCCGAGCCCAGGGCCGGAGTTGGTTGAGGCCGCCACCTTCGGTCGAATGCGGGAGCGTGCCGACCGGCTCGCACCGGACACGCTCGGCGTGCTGCGTGACCGGCAGGCGTTCTTTCGCCGGGGAGGCTCGGGTCAGGGACGTGACCTGCTGGACGAGGCGGGTCTCGCCCGCTACCAGCAACGGGTCGCGGCGCTGGCGCCGCCCGACCTGCTCAGCTGGCTGCACCGCTAGGCCCCCAGGCGGACAAGAGCGCACGGCGCCGTTTCGACAGTGGTCGGAACGTCGCCGTGCTCTGGCCGTCTCCCACCACCGCAGCCGTTCGGCGGTACGCCGGCGGGGACCTGGCTCGACCGGCCGTTCGCGCCGGTCAGCGTTGTCGATCCCCGGTCCGCGCGGATCCAAACCCGCCAGCCGTGGGGAATTGCACCATCCGCCAGTCCCGGCGTGGCGCGCCGCTGGACGGGGTATGAGCGTGGACATGGAGCATTTCACTATCGCGACTGTCGCCGAGAAGAGCCCGGATTTCCGGCGCGTGCTGTGGACCGGTGAGCACACCCAGCTGGTCATCATGACCATCCCCGCCGATGGGGAGATCGGCGAGGAGGTGCACGAGGACATCGACCAGATCCTGACCTTCGTCAGCGGCGTCGGCGAGGCGCGGGTCGCTGGCGCGAAGCGGAAGGTCGTCGCGGGCGACCTGGTCGTGGTGCCAGCGGGAACCAAGCACAACTTCGTCAACACGGGTCCCAACCCGCTGGTGCTGTACACGGTCTACGGGCCGCCGGAGCACGCCGACAAGGCCGTGCACAAGACCAAGGAAGAGGCCGACGCGGCCGAGGCGGCGGGCGAGGACGAGCCACCCACCGAGTGATCCATCCATCCGGCCTGATTCGGGCCGATGCGGGTACCCCCGGCGGGTGGAGCAGCAGCCGCAGATTTCCGACTACGGGTTTCTCTCGGACTCTCGTTCGGGTGCCCTGGTCGGCAAGGACGGCTCGATCGACTGGTGGTGCCCGCACCGGTTCGACGGTTCGTCCGTGTTCGCGCGGTTGCTCGACCCGGGAGCCGGCCACTTCCGGCTGGCGCCGGTCGGGGTCGGCGGCCCGGGTCACCGGGTGGAGCGCGCGTACCTGCCGGACACGTTGGTGCTGCGGACGGTGCACCACACCCGACACGGCAGCGTGGCGGTCACCGACGCGCTGGCCGCCGAGGTCGGCGCACGCGCCCACGAGCTGGGCAAGAACTCACCCGCCGTGTTGATCCGGGTGGTCGAGGGGCTCTCCGGGCGGGTACGGATGGCGTTGGACTTCGCGCCCCGCCCGGAGTACGGCCTGCTCACGCCGTACCTGCACGAGCAGCCGGACGGCGGGGTGCTGGCCGGTGCCGGCCCGGTGGTGCTGATGTTGCGGGCCGGGGGTCTGCACCTGCGGGCGGGCGTCGACCGGGTGACCCACGAGTTCGAGGTCTCCGCCGGTCAGGTGATCGGGATGGACCTCGCGTTCGGCGAGGCGTACGGCGATCCGCCCGCGCGGATGGACCCGCTGACCACCCTCGCTGAGACGACGCAGGCGTGGCGGGCGTTCCGGGAGACGCACGGGTACTCCGGCCGCTACCCCGAACTCGTCAAACACAGCTCGACGGTCCTGACCGGCCTCACGTACGCCCGAAGTGGCGCGGTCGCCGCCGCACTGACCTCATCGCTGCCGGAGCAGATCGGCGGCGACCGGAACTACGACTACCGCTACTCCTGGTTGCGGGACTTCTCGTTGACGATGCGGGCTCTCTGGGTGGCGGCCTGCCCCGACGAGACGTCCCGGCTGTTCGCCTGGGCGACCCGCTCGATCGGCCGGTTCGGCGACGAGCCCGTGCCGGTGCTCTTCGGGCTGGAGGGGGAGCGTGACCTCTCCGAGCACCACTGCAACCACCTGCGCGGCTACCGCGACAGTCGACCGGTGCGGGTCGGCAACGACGCCTGGCGGCAGCGGCAGCTCGACGTGCCGGGTGAGGTGATGTCGGCGGTGTGGCGGCTGCGCGACTACCTGGGCGCGCGGTTCGAGGACGAGCTGCGGGAGATGGTGCTCGGGCTGACCGAGCAGGTGGCCGCGACGTGGCACCTGCCGGACCGGGGCATCTGGGAGACCCGCGACGAGGAGCGCCACTACGTCTCGTCCAAGGTGTCCTGCTGGTTGACAATGGACCGGGCGGTGGGGCTCGCCGACCGGCTCGGTGATCGGGCCGACCCCCGTCGCTGGGCGCGGGTGCGCGACGAGATCCGCGACTCCGTGCTGCGCGAGGGGTGGAACGACCGGATCGGGGCGTTCACCGGCGCGTTCGGCTCGGCGGAGCTGGACGCCTCGGTGCTCGCCCTGCCGGTCACGCACTTCCTGCCGGCCACCGACCCACGGATGCGCTCGACCATCGCCATGGTCGAGCGCGAGCTGGGCACCGAGGACGGCCTGCTGCGGCGTTGGACGACCGACCCGGCCGGATTCCTGTTGTGCTCGTTCTGGCTGGTGGAGTGCCTGGTGATGACGGGTGAGCAGCAGCGCGCCGAGGCGCTCTTCGAGCGGGTCGTCGGTCACGCCAACGACGTGGGGTTGTTCAGCGAGCAGATCGACCTCACCACCGGCGCACAGCTCGGCAACACCCCGCAGGCGCTCTCGCACATCGGGCTGATCAACGCGGCGTGGCGGATCACCGAGCCGGAGAGCTACTGAACGGTCGGCGTTACGTCGCGGCCGGAATCCTGCAACAGACCTGCAAGCGCAAGGCATTGACGTTGATGGTTGGGCGGTCCTAGCCTCGAAGGAGTGGGAAAGCCCTTTCCCCAGGGCTTCAGTCCCGCTTCACTCCGCTTCGGATCCGGGCGTCCGGCGGGGCGCACACCGATCCCGTTCAGCGCAGCACGCCGTGCGAACACGTCTCGGTACGGCGGCCGAGGGATCACCACCACATGCGTCAAGGAGGACACCTGTGCAGAAAAGACGAATCTCCGGCCGCCGACCACTCCTGCTGGCGGTGGGCGCCGGGGTGACCGCCGCGGCCCTCGCGGCCGGCATGACCTCGGCCTTCGCGGCCACCGTCTTCAGCGACGACTTCAACGACGGCAACACCTCCGGCTGGTCCAAGTCCGGCGGCACCTGGACCGTCGACGGCTCTGGCGTGCTCAACCAGTCCAACGCCGGCAGCGAGCTGGCCCGCCAGTTCGCCGGTCAGACCAGCTGGACCAACTACTCCGTGCAGGCCCGGGTCAGGCCGACGAGCTTCGGCTCGTCCAGCGCCCTGGTCGGGCTCGCCGCCCGCTCCACCAGCAGCACCAAGATGTACCGGCTGGCCCTGCTCGGCTCCGGTCGGGCTGAGCTCCAAGCGGTCAACGGAAGCTCCGTCACGGCGATCGGTTCCGCCTCGATCGGGGTCGGCGCCGGCACCTGGTACACGGTGCGCATCGAGACCAGCGGCAGCACCATCCGCGGCTTCGTCAACGGCACCCAGATCGCGTCCGGCAGCAACAGCCTGGCCGGTGCGGGCCGGATCGGCCTGGTCACCGCGTACGCCAGTGGCGGCTTCGACGACGTGTTTGTCGACTCGTCCGGCGGCGGCACCCCGACCACACCGCCACCGACGACCACTCCGCCGCCCACCACGCCGCCGCCGACCACCACACCTCCGCCGGCCGGCTGGCCGACTCCCACCGGCAGCCAGAAGGTGGACGCCACGATCCCGGTCTCCGGCTCCTTCGACGGTGGGCTCAAGCGCTACTACGGCATCGGTGACGGCGGGCAGAGCGAGAGCCAGGACCCGATGTTCGAGTTGGCCGCGGGAGCCACCCTGCGCAACGTGATCATCGGTGCTCCGGCCGGCGACGGGGTGCACTGCGAGGGCAACTGCACCCTGATCAATGTCTGGTGGGAGGACGTCGGCGAGGACGCGGCGACCTTCCGCGGCGGTACCACGTACACCGTCGACGGCGGTGGGGCCCGCTCCGCCAGCGACAAGGTCTTCCAGCACAACGGCTCGGGCACCGTCTACATCAAGAACTTCCGGGTGGAGAACGCCGGGAAGCTCTACCGGGCCTGCGGTAACTGCTCCACGTCGTACCAACGGCACGTGGTGATCGACAACGTGATCGTCCGGAACACCGACGCGATCGCCGGCATCAACACCAACTGGGGAGACACCGCCCGGTTCAGCCGGATCACCATCGTCGGCGACCCGGATCGGGAGACCTCGATCTGCGTGAAGTACAAGGGCGTGCCGAAGGGCAGCGAGCCGACCGAGATCGGCGAGGGCGCCGACGGCGTCAACTGCCTGTACTCGCCCTCGGACATCACGTACCAGTAGACCGGCACGACGGCACCCCGCGGACCGCCCGGTCCGCGGGGTGCCGCCAGGTCACCCCATCACTGGTACGCCCGAGACGTCGACAGTGTCCGGATACTTCAGCCCGGCACCGGTGTTGAGCACCACCACCCGTTCGCCGGCCCGGATCCACCCGCCCGCTCGCAGTTGTCGGGCGGCCGTGAGGCAGGCCGCCCCCTCCGGGCAGAGCAGCAGCCCCTCCCGGGCGGCGAAGTCCCGCAGATCGGCCAGGATGTCCGCGTCGTCGACGGCGACCGCCGTGCCGGAGGACTCCCGCAGCGCCGCCAGGATCAGCTCGTCGCCCAGCGGGGCCGGCACGGTGATGCCGAACGCCACAGTGTGCGCGTCCTCCCACGGCTGCGCCCGGTTCTCGCCGGCGGCGAAGGCCCGCACGATCGGCGCGCAGCCGGTGGACTGCACCGCCACCAGGCGGGGCAGCTTGTCGCCGATCCAGCCCAGCTCGCGCAGCTCGTGCAGCGCCTTGTGGATGCCGATCAGGCCGACCCCGCCGCCGGTCGGATAGATGATCACGTCCGGCGTCTGCCAGCCGAGCTGCTCGACGATCTCGTACCCCATCGTCTTCTTGCCCTCCAGCCGGTAGGGCTCGCGCAGCGTGCCAGCGTCGAAGATCGCCCCGTTCGACTCCGCGATCAGCTCGGCCACCCGCCGACCGGCGTCGCCGATCAGCCCGTCGATCAGGCGCAGGTCGGCACCGGCGGCGACGCACTCGCGCCGGCAGATGCTCGGCGCCCCCAGCGGCATGACGATGGTCGCGCCCATTCCGGCCCGCGCGGCGTACGTGGCCCAGGCCGACCCGGCGTTGCCGTTGGTGGGCATCGCGATCCGCTCGACGCCCAGCTCGCGGGCCCGGCTCACCCCGACCGCCGCGCCCCGGGCCTTGAACGACCCGGTCGGGATCAGCCCCTCGTCCTTGACCATCAGGTCCGCGATGCCGATCTCGGTGCCGTACGCCGGAGTCCGCAACAGCGGCGTCCAGCCCTCACCCAGCGTGGTGACGTGCCGAGGGTCGGCGACCGGCAGCACCTCGCGGTAGCGCCACAGGTCGGCCGGGCGCAGCGGAAAGCGTTCCGGGGTGACCGCCTTCGCCACGGCCGGCAGGTCGTAGCGGGCCAGCAGCGGCGACCCGCACTCGCAGAGATTCTGTAACCGGTCGGCGGCGTACTCCTTGCCGCAGCGCGGGCAGTCCAGGTGAGTCAGGTACACGTCGCTCCTCGCCGTCACGTCGCGTCGATGCTCAGCCAGTGCCGGCTGCGCCGCCCCGGCTGGTAGACCGAGTCCAGTCGCTTGGCGACCACGCCCGGCAGGCCCTGTTCCCGCCCGGCACGCAGGGCCTCGTCGCCCGCGCCCGGGAACCACGGCGGAGTCTGCCAGTGCGTACCGGACAAGACCAGCCCATCGAGCAGCTCCCGGCGTTGCGCGTACGGCACGTCGACGCTGCTCACGCCCTCCAACCAGAGCAGGTCGACGATCAGGTACTGGGCGCCGGCGGGGACCCGACTGCCGGTGGCCGGCCGGACCGGGCGGACCCGCCCGGCACCGTCGATGCGGACCAGCACACCGTCGAGCACCGCCTCGGTGGGCGCGAGCGCCTCGGCCATCGCGCGCAGCCACGGATACCCGCCGGTGATCTCCTCGTCGGTCTCGGAGAGCAGCCGCAGCCGCCCGCCGGAGACGTACGCCATCGCCCGGACGCCGTCCCAGCGCAGCTCGTAACCCCAGGCGGCGCGGTCGCGGGGGAGCCCGGCGGCGGGCGTGCTGTGCATCGGTCGGACCAGATCCGGCATCGCTGTCCAGCCCGGCGGCGCGGGGTCGGTGCGGCGGACCATCCAGTCGCGCCCGCCGGTGGCGAAGAGGACGTAGCGGCCGGCGGTCCGCTCACCGGAGAGCGTCACGATCACCTCGTCGTCGCGCCACTTCTCGCAGCGGTAGGTGCCCCGGTCGTGGATCAGCATCCGGCCGCCGCCGTACTCGCCGGCGGGGATCTCGCCGGCGAAGTCGAGGTACTCCATCGGGTGGTCCTCGGTGTGCACGGCGAGATGGTTGCGACCCGGATCGCGGGGGAGACCGCGTGGCACCGCCCAGGACGCGAGCACCCCATCGCGCTCCAGGCGCAGGTCCCAGTGCAGGCTGCGGGCGTGGTGCTGCTGGATGACGAAGCGGGCGGCGGCGTCGGGGCCGGGCGACGGAGGGCTCTCCGGCGGAACCGGCTCGGGCGTGCGGGCCGCGTCCCGCCGTCGCCGGTACTCCTCCAGCCGGTCGGTCACACAGGCATTCTCCGGCAAACCGGACCAGTGCGCTGGACGCCGGAGTGTCCGGTTCGCTCGGCGGTCGGGGGCGCGGCGGGGTAGAACGGACCTCATGGACCACACCGACCAGCCCACCGCCCTGCTCCCCGGTGACGTGCGGATGCCCCTGCTCGGCTTCGGCACCTGGCAGGCCACCGGCCAGGCCGGTTACGACGCCGTGCTGGCCGCGCTCGACACCGGCTACCGGCACCTTGACACCGCCACCGTGTACGGCAACGAGCGGGAGGTCGGCCGGGCGGTGCGGGAGAGCGGGCTGCGCCGGGAGGACCTCTTCATCACCACCAAGCTCCCGCCGGACCGGGTGGGCCGGGAGCGCGCGACGCTGGAGGCCAGCCTGGAGGCGCTCGGGGTCGAGCACGTCGACCTGTGGCTGATCCACTGGCCGCCGTCGTCGCCGGGGGACAGCATCCCGCTCTGGCGCGAGCTGCTCGCCGCCCGCGACGAGAACCTGGCCCGGGCGGTCGGGGTGAGCAACTACAGCACCGCCGAGATCGACGAGCTGATCCAGTCCACCGAGGAGAACCCGGCGGTCAACCAGATCCGGTGGAGCCCGTCGCTGTACGACCGGCAGCGGCACGCCGAGCACCGGGACCGGGGCGTGGTGCTGGAGGGGTACAGCCCGTTCAAGACCAGCGACCTCAGTGAACCGGTGCTGACCAGGATCGCCGCCGCGCACGGCGTCTCCCCGGCGCAGGTGGTACTGCGGTGGCACATCGACCACGAGATCGTGGTGATCCCGAAGTCGGTGACCCCGGAGCGGATCACCGCCAACTTCGACGTCTTCCACTTCTCGCTCACGGCGGAGGAGATGCGCGACATCGACGCGCTCGGCGAGGTCTGAATCGGCGGTTTCCTTCAGCCAGCGACCCAGCAATGAAGGGTATCGACATCGACGCACATGACGGTATAGCGTCCCCGTCATCACGTTCGTCGATCCGTTCGTACCCGCCGTCGCTGGAGGATCGCCATGGCCCGAACCCCGTCCATCCGTCTGCGCCGCCGTGGGGTGCTCGGCATCCCCGCCCTGGTGGTCGCCGCGCTGACCGTCGTCGCCCGACCCGCCGCCGCGAACGCCGCGCCGAAGGCCGAGTGCCTCGCCGACCTGCTTCAGGACGCCTGATGGCGACGATTCCCTGGCTGGTGGACGTGCTGCGTGCCGCCGGGGTCCAGGTCGTGGTCGAGGGGGACTGGCTCAACCGGATGCGGCCCGGCTCGTTCGACCCGATCGGGGTGCTCTGGCACCACACCGCCTCGACCTCCAGCGCCAGCAACCCGCACCCGGCGCTCGGCATCTGCATCAACGGCCGGTCCGACCTGCCGGGGCCGCTGTGCCAGGCGCTCGTCGACTACAACGGCGTCTTCCACGTCATCTCCGCCGGCCGGTGCAACCACGCCGGGGTCAGCGGCGGCAGCGGACCGATCCCGGCCGGGGACGGCAACACCCTGATGATCGGGTGGGAGATCGACTACAACGGCGTCAACCAGGAGATGACCGCCGCGCAGTACAACGCGTCGCTCGCCGCCACCGCCGCCGTGCTCACCCGGCTCGGCCGGGACAGCAGCTACGCCCGGGGCCACCGGGAGACCAGCACCACCGGCAAGATCGACCCGTCCTTCATCGACCTGAACGTCATGCGCGCCGACGTGGCGGCGAGAATGGCCGGCGGCGGCACAGCCTGGTCCTCCACCGTGGACAACACCACCAGCGGTCGGTTCACCGCCAGCGCCAACTGGGGTGTGTCGTCGTACTCAAGTCAGCGCTACGGCGCCGACTACCGCTACGCGGACCCGGTCGCCGCCAGCGATGTCGCGTGGTACCGGTTCAACGTCCCGGCCACCGCCAACTACCGGGTCGAGGCCTGGTGGCCGGCGAACTCGGGCTACAACAGCGCCGCCCCGTACATCGTCGCCACCAGCACCGGCAACCAGACCGTCCGGGTCGACCAACGGGCCACCGGCGGGCAGTGGCGAATCCTCGGCACGTTCACACTCCCGGCCGGTGACGCCAACCGGGTCGGCGTGAGCCGGTGGAGCAACGCCACCGGCCTGGTCGTCGCCGACGCCGTACGCCTCACCCGCGTCTGACCTTGACGGCACCCGCCGCGGCTTGACGCGCCCGGCCCGGCTTGATCGACTCGACTTCCCGGAAGTCGGGGTGTCCCACGTGCGAGGACGCCCCGACTTCAAGGAACCCGAGTGGATCTCCTGAGTGGGGGCGCGGCCGCTTGGTCGCGCCCCCACGACAGTTCAGGAGCGGGAGCAGGTTGCCCCGTTGAGCGAGAAGCTGGTCGGCGACGAGTACGACCCGCTCAGCGTCCCCTGGTAGCCGAAGCTGGCAGTGCCCCCGGGTGCGACCGACCCGTTGTGGCCGGTGTTGCGGGCGGTCACCGTCGACCCGCTCTGGCTCACAGTGGCATTCCAGGCGTTGGTCACCTGCTGCCCGCCGGGCAGGCTGTAGGTGAGCGTCCAACCGTTGATCGCGCTGGACCCGGTGTTGGTGATCTGCACGTCGGCCGTGAAGCCGTTGTTCCACGAGTTCGCCGTGTACTTCACCGCGCAGCCCGCGCCACCGCCCGGCGGCGGGGTCGTCGGAGGTGGGTTGGTGGGGTTGCCGCCACCGTTGACGTTGGCCGAGAACGAGGTCACCGCGAGGCCGACGCCGCCCTGCCACGGCTCGAAGCCGGCCTGGATGCTGGTCAGGTACCAGGAGTTGGTGATCGCGCCCCGGTTGCGGGTGTCGTTGATGAAGTCCAGCACGCTGAAGTTCAGGCTGGAGATCGCCGACGACGCGACGTAGGAGATGACGTTGTTGGAGCCGTTACTGCCCCGCCAGACCTCCCAGGTACGGCCGGCCAGGTTCGTGGTGCCGACGACCGAGCCGATGGGCTGGATCGGGCCCTGCCGGTTGAGCCAGATCATGATCTCCATTTGGTTCACCCCGTCCCGCTTGGGCGACGGGTCCAGCCAGATGTCGTACGACGCGTTGTAGGTGGCGCCGCTGACGTAGCGGTAGGAGATGCTGCTGGTGGCGCTGCTGATCTGGCTCACCTGGATCGGCAGGTTCGTGCCGGGGGAGCAGTTGGTGTAGTGACAACCGAAGAACACCGACGGGTATGCCGTGGGCGCCCCGTTGGTGGGGCTGCTGCCGTTCAGGGTGGTGATCTCGAAGCCGTTGCTGGTGGCGTTGATGCACTGCTGGGCGGTGGTGCCCCAGCGGTTGTTCTGCACCACGTAGCGGCCCTGGATGACTGTCGAGCCGTACTGTTCGCAGATCTGGGTGTCGGCGGAGGCGCTGCCGCCGAGGGCTACTGCCACCAGGGAACTGGCGACCAGCAACCCGGCGGCGGCCAGGGCCCGAAGTTGACGTTTCATGACACTCCTTGACTCGGCGCGTGCCGGGCGCCGGATGTGGTGGGGCAGTGCGGGAGCGCTCCCACGCTCAACGACACATTTACATGTCTGAAACTGGTGCGCAACCGTACGGGTCGAACTGGTGAATTGTGAGGATTGCCATGTCCCGCCGGACGGCTGGCGGCGGACGGCCAGCCAAGCGGCGCGGGTCACCGACGGGCGGCGGGGTGCGGACCGATTGGGCCTGGTGTGCGTCGATCGCTCCGAGTAGCGTGTTGCCTCCAACGCGTGCCGCTCCCCCTCCGGAGGCGTACACCACCATGGGTGGCTCCCCCCTGCGCATCCTCGTCGTCGGCGCGGGCATCGCCGGCCTGGCCGTGGCCCGGGCGCTGCGCCTGGCAGGCTTCCGGCCCGACGTCACCGACAAGCTGCCGCCGGGGGAGTCCACCGAGACCGGTCTCTACCTGCCCGGCAACGCCGCCCGCGCGCTGCACCGGCTCGACCTGCACGACCCGGTCCGGCCGATCGGGCAGGTGATCCGCCGGCAGCGGTTCTTCGACGCCGCGGGCGCGCAACTCTGCGAGGTCGACCTCGACGCACTCTGGACCGGCGTCGGCGAGTGCCGGGCGCTGCCCCGGGCCGACCTGCACCGGGTGCTGCTCAGCGGTGCCGGAGGCGCCGTCCGGCACGGCGCCGAGGTCCGCACCCTGGACCTCCTTCCGGGCGCGGTCGGCGTCACCTTCACCGACGGCACCACCACGGAGTACGACCTGGTCATCGGCGCCGACGGGCCACGCTCCTCGGTCCGCGCGCTGGCCGCGCTCGGTGGGCCACCACGCCCGGTCGGGCAGGTGGTCTACCGGGCCGTCCTGCGCGACGGTCCACCGGTCACCGAGTGGACCGCACTGCTCGGCCAGCGCTCCGGGTTCCTGATGGTGCCGATCGGCGCCGGGCGGCTGCACCTCTACGCCGACGAGGCCGGCACCGAGGAACCCGCCGACCCGCTGGCCCGGCTGCGGGATCTCTTCGCCGACTACCGCGGCCCGGTACCCGAGGTGCTGGCAGCCCTCGACGAGGTGCACGTCGGGATCACCGACGAGGTGGAGTTGGGCCGCTGGTACCGGGGGCGCGTCCTGCTGGTCGGCGACGCGGCGCACGCCACCGCGCCGACCCTGTCGCAGGGTGCGGCCATGGCCCTGGAGGACGCCGTGGTGCTGGCCGAGTCGCTGCGCGCCGCCAACAGCGTGGAGGCGGCGCTCGTGGCGTACGAAAGTCGTCGCCGTCCGCGTACCCGATGGGTGCGGGACCGGACCCGGGACCGCAACCGGACCAGGGACGTGCCGCCGGCGCTGCGCGACCCGCTGCTGCGCGGACGCGGCGACCGGATCTTCGGGGAGCACTACCGGCTCCTGCTCGGCCCGCTGTAGGCCCGTAGTAGATCGTGTCACGCCACCCCACGCGGCGCTGCGACCTGCCGGGGACTATCCTCCTTGCGGATGACGGCCCGCCGATAACCAGCGTGTGCCGAGCGGGACAACCGAGAACCGGAGGCCACTCGTGACCACCGTCGCACCCAAGCCGGTCGTGACCCGGCCCTGGCCGGTCCGGGAGCCGGTCAAGGGGTCGGCCATCGCGCGGCTGCTGCGAACCACGGACGCGAAGCAAATCGGGATCATGTACATGGTCACCGCGTTCGTGTTCTTCATGATCGGTGGCCTGATGGCCCTGGTCATGCGTGCTGAGCTGGCCCGACCCGGGCTGCAGTTCCTGTCGCCTGAGCAGTACAACCAGCTCTTCACGATGCACGGCACGATCATGTTGCTGTTCTTCGCGACGCCGATCGTGTTCGCGTTCGCGAACTACATCGTGCCGATCCAGATCGGCGCGCCTGACGTTTCCTTCCCCCGACTGAACAGCTTCGCCTACTGGCTGTACCTGTTCGGCGGGACGATGGCGACCGCCGGATTCATCACCCCGGGTGGCGCCGCTGACTTCGGCTGGTTCGCGTACGCGCCGCTGAGCAGCGTCGAGCACTCGCCGGGCGTCGGCGCCAACATGTGGATCATGGGTCTGGCCATCTCCGGCCTGGGCACCATCCTCGGCGCCGTGAACATGATCACCACGGTGCTGACCCTGCGCGCGCCCGGCATGACCATGTTCCGGATGCCGATCTTCACGTGGAACATCCTGGTCACCAGCCTCCTGGTGATCCTGGTCTTCCCGCTGCTGGCCGCCGCGCTCTTCGCGCTCGCCGCGGACCGCATCCTCGGCGCGCACGTGTACGACCCGGCAACCGGTGGGCCGATGCTCTGGCAGCACCTGTTCTGGTTCTTCGGGCACCCCGAGGTCTACATCGTGGCGTTGCCGTTCTTCGGCATCATCAGCGAGGTCATCCCGGTCTTCTCCCGCAAGCCGATCTTCGGCTACAAGGGTCTGGTCGCCGCGACCGTCGCGATCGCCGCGCTCTCCATGAGCGTCTGGGCGCACCACATGTTCGCCACCGGCCAGGTGCTGCTGCCGTTCTTCAGCTTCCTGAGCTACCTGATCGCCGTGCCGACCGGTATGAAGTTCTTCAACTGGATCGGCACCATGTGGCGGGGCCAGATCAGCTTCGAGACGCCCATGCTCTGGGCGGTCGGCTTCCTGGTCACCTTCCTCTTCGGTGGTCTCACCGGTGTGCTGCTGGCCAGCCCGCCGATCGACTTCCACGTGTCGGACTCGTACTTCGTGGTGGCGCACTTCCACTACGTGCTCTTCGGCACCATCGTGTTCGCGGTCTTCGCGGGCATCTACTTCTGGTTCCCGAAGATGTTCGGCCGGATGCTCGACGAGCGCCTGGGCAAGGTGCACTTCTGGCTCACCATGATCGGTTTCCACACCACGTTCCTGGTGCAGCACTGGCTCGGCAACGAGGGCATGCCCCGTCGGTACGCCGACTACCTGCCCAGCGACGGCTTCACCACGCTGAACACGATCTCCACGATCGGCGCGTTCATCACCGGTATCTCCACGCTGCCGTTCATCTACAACTGCTGGAAGTCGTACAAGACCGGCCCGGTGGTCGAGGTGAACGACCCCTGGGGTCACGGCAACTCGCTGGAGTGGGCGACCAGCAGCCCGCCGCCGCTGCGCAACTTCGACCGGATGCCCCGGATCCGCTCCGAGCGGCCGGCGTTCGACGCGAAGTTCCCGGAGTTGGCGGCCGGTGGCCAGAGCCTGGCCGGCCCGCCGGAGGGTGGCGCCAAGCCGCTCACCAGCGAGTCGGACGGCGGAGCCAGCTACCGCGAGGACACCGCGAGCGACGCCGACCGGCACTGACGCTCAAGCTCAGCAGTACGACGGGCGCCGCCCCCGGGACACCGGGAGCGGCGCCCGTCGCCATCTGGGTCCGCTTGGCTCCGTCTGGTCCGGCGGGCCGCG
Organism: Micromonospora noduli; assembly: GCF_003264475.1. Taxonomy (NCBI): domain Bacteria; kingdom Bacillati; phylum Actinomycetota; class Actinomycetes; order Micromonosporales; family Micromonosporaceae; genus Micromonospora; species Micromonospora noduli. The sequence continues at coordinate 376,440 of NZ_PYAC01000012.1, forward strand.
TCGCACCTGCGTCGCACCTGCGTGGCCGGATCTCCAGGTGACGGTAGTGCTGATGAGCGATATACCTGTGAGTCATAAATATGCCTCACAGGTATATCTGCCGTGAGCATGTGTGCCGTCTGTCGGGCGGTCGAGGTGGATCGCCTACCAGCGTGGGCGCTGCGTCGGTCCGCCAGAGCAGCACGCAGGCCGTTTCGACGCGGCTCCACGGCCGCGTTGGACAGCGCAGCGAGGGACCGGTTGGGGACGCCGAGCTTCAGCTTCGCTGACGCCGGCGGGGTCGTCAGTGGGCGGCGGAGGTGAGATCGGCCTCGGCGGGCGGCGGGGTGGCCGCTTCGGCGATGCGGCGGCGGCGCAGCTCGATCGGGAGCACCACCAGGGTGACCAGCGCGCCGAGCGCACCGGTTACCACGAAGCCCCAGAGTGGCGCGCTGGCGTCGATCACCGCGCCGGCGAGCGGGGCGCCGACCGCGATGCCGACGGTGACCGCGGAACCGTGCAGACCCATCGCCTCACCGCGTACCTCGGCCGGAACCAGGCGGCTGACCGCGTCCGAGCCGGCCGCGATGGTCGGCGCGCACAGCGCGCCGGCGGGGATCAGCGCCAGGCACAGCAGCCACCAGTGCGCACCGCCCAGCCCCACCGGAATGGTGCACAGGGCCAGCGCGGCGGTCAGTACCAGCGGGGAGAACGAGCGGTGCACTGCCCCGTACGCGAAACCGCCGGCCAGCGAGGCGACCGCCCAGATGGCCAGGACCGCGCCGGTCCACCCGACCTCGCCGCTGGCCCGCAGAACGGCGACCACCGCCACGTCGGTGCCGCCGAGCACCAGGGTCGCCGCGGCGCTGAGTGCCAGGACGGCGAGCAGTCGGGGGGTCAGCCACTCCCGGCGCGGCACCCGGCGTTGGGGGCCGGTGGGCTCGGTGGCCTCCCGGATCGGTGGGTTGACCACCCACAGGGCGATCCCGGCGGCGACGATGCCGCCACCGACCAGATACATGGTGGTCTGCGCGGAGATCGCGGTGACCAGGGCCACCGCCAGCGCCGGGCCGATCATGAAGGACAGCTCCACCGACATCGAGTCCAGTGCGTAGGCCGGGCGGCGTTGCTCCTCCGGGACCAGCGCGGCGATCGACTGACGGACCACGGAGAAGATGGGCAGGGCCAGCGAGCCGGCCACGAAGGCGGCCGGCAGGAGCACGGGGTACGCCAGCGTCGGCGCGGTGGACCAGAAGATCGCCTCAGCGATGGCGGTGAGCACCAGGACCGGGCGCAGTCCACGCCGGTCCACGAGTCGGCCGAGCAGCGGCCCGCCGATCGCCGCGCCCACGGTGACCGCCGCACCCACCAGGCCGGCAGCCCCGTAGCCCCGATCGAGGTCGAGCACCACGTGGAAGGTCAGCGTCACCCCGGTCGCGGTGAGCGGGATGCGGGCGAGGACGGCGACCACCAGCAGCGACCGCAGGCCGGGCAGAGCGAGCGCCCGCCGGTAAGGCTTCATGTTCACGTGGGTCCGTACCTCCGGCGACATCCTCGACCGGCGGCGGCCCGTTGGCCAACCAATTAGCGCCTCATGCGGCCCTGATCACAGGCTGGCCGTGCAGGATCACCCCGGCGCCTTCCATCGCGCGCAGGGCCACGTCGGTGGTCGCCGGGGCGACGGCGGCGGTCAACTCCAGCAGCACGGTGGTGGCGAAACCCTCCCGGGCGGCGTCCAGCGCGGTCGCCCGGACGCAGTGGTCCGTGGCGATGCCGACCACGTCGACCCGGTCCACGTCGCGCCGGCGCAGCCAGTCGGCCAGGCACTCGCCGTCGTCGGCATGCCCCTCGAATCCGGAGTACGCCGCCGCGTGCTCGCCCTTGTGGAAGATCGCCTCGACCCGGGCGGTGTCCAGTTCCGGGTGGAACTCCGAACCGGTGGTGCCTACCACACAGTGCCGGGGCCAGGACTCCACGAAATCCGGCGGATCGCCGAAGTGGGCACCCGGGTCGACGTGGTAGTCCTTGGTGGCGACCACGTGCGTCCACCGGTCCGGCTCGGCGGCGAGTAACCGGGAGATGCCGGCGGCCACCCCTGCGCCGCCGGCGACGGCCAGCGAGCCGCCCTCGCAGAAGTCGTTCTGCACATCCACGATGATCAGCGCGTTGGCCATCGGGGGGGTTCCTCTCTCCGCACGGTCGGTCGGTGGCGCTCGGGGATGACTCAGGCAGCGGGTACGACGGTGACCGGCACTGCCGGATCGCCCACAGACAGCTTCAGTCCCTCCCACGGGATGGAGATCAGGCACTCCCGCAGGTGCTCCCGTGACTCGTCGAGGGTGGGCAGCGGCACCGACTCACCGGCGACCACGTACGACTGCTGGAGCAGGCGGTCGTTGGGCTGCCGGTCGGGAACGCCCTGCGGGACGATGACCTCCTCGGTGGCGGTGCCGGTCGGCTTGTGCCGACGGACCGCGACCTTCCGGCCGCCGATGGTGGCCTTGTGCTCGGAGCGCTTCACCACCGGCCGTCCCTCGACCTCGACCAGTTTGTAGACCAGCCCGGCGGTCGGTGCCCCGGAGCCGGTGACCACGGCCGTGCCGGCGCCGTACATGTCCACCGGTTCGGCGGCCAGCGCGGCGATCGCGTACTCGTCCAGGTCACCGGAAACGATGATCTTGGTCTCGGTGGCACCCAGCGAGTCGAGCAACTCCCGGGACTGCTGAGCGATCACCGCGAGGTCGCCGGAGTCGATCCGTACCGCCCGCAGGTCCGGCCCGGCCACCGAGATGGCGTTGCGGATGCCCTGGCTGATGTCGTACGTGTCGACCAGCAGGGTGGTGTCCTTGCCCAGCGTGGCGACCTGCGAGGCGAACGCCGCCCGCTCGTCGTCGTGCAGCAGGGTGAACGCGTGCGCCGCCGTGCCCGCCGTCGGGATGCCGTAACGCGCGCCGGCGGCGAGGTTGGACGTGAACCGGAACCCGGCCAGGTACGCGGCCCGCGCCGCGGCCACCGCCGCCTCCTCGTGTGCCCGACGCGACCCCATCTCGATCAGCGTCCGGCCCCGCGCCGCGGTCACCATCCGGGCCGCTGCGGCGGCCACCGCGCAATCGTGGTTGAGCACGGACAGCGCCAGCGTCTCCAGCACCACACATTCGACGAAGCCGCCGGAGACGGTGAGGATCGGTGAACCGGGGAAGAACAGCTCACCCTCGGCGTACCCGTCGATGTCGCCGGTGAAGCGGTAGTCGGTGAGCCACGCCGCCGCCGTCTCGTCGACCACCCCGGTCCGCAGCAGGAACTCGACCTCGGCGGGGTCGAACCGGAAGTCGCGGATCAGCTCGATCAGCCGGGCCGTCCCGGCGACCACGCCGTACCGGCGGCCGCTGGGCAGCCGGCGGCTGAACACCTCGAAGACACACCGGCGGTCGGCGGTGCCGTCCTTCAGTGCCGCGCTGACCATGGTCAGCTCGTAGTGGTCGGTCAGGAGCGCGGGGCGGTGGTTGCTCACCGCCCCAGCCTAAGGTTCAGCTCGGGTCGCCGCCGTCGTGGCCCGGGATCGAGCGTAACGCCGCCCACAGCTCGGCCCGGCCGGTGACGCCGAGCTTGGCGTAGATCCGCTGGAGGTGGTTCTCCACGGTGCGCGCCGAGAGGTAGAGCCGTTCGGCGATGGCCCGGCTGGGAGCGCCGTGCGCGGCGAGGCGCGCCACCTGCCACTCCCGCTCGGTGAGCACGGGCGCGCCCGCCTGGAGCGCCGGCGTCCGGATCAGGTCACAGCGCCCGAGCAACCCGGCGAGGCGCTCCCGGGCGTCGTTGGCGGCAGCCGAATGCTGCCGGCGCAGCCGCTGGACGGCCTGGGAGGTGGCCTCGGCGGCGTACACGGTCAACTCCAGGGCGGCATAGTCGTCGGCGACCGCGAGCAGATCGGTGGGGGAATCGGTCACCGCGGCGCGGGCGTGTCGGGCCAGCAGCGGCGGGAGCACCCCGTCGACCCGCTCGGAGAGCTCGGCGAGGCGCTGCGCGACGGTGCGCCGACCTCCGTCGGAGCAGGTGGGGCCGACCGCCATGCCCGCCTGGTCGAGTCGGACGAGGTCGTGCAGGACATGCACCTCGTGCCCGGCGAAGCCGTCCGAGCGCAGCCGGTCCACCAGGTCAGCGAGGTGTTTGACAGCGCCCGGCAGGTCGCCCGAGGCGGCGAGCGTCGCGCCCCGGGCCTGCTCCAGCCACGGGTAGAGCACCGCCATGCCCGGCGAGTGGGTGCGGTCGGCTTCGGCCATCGCCGAAACCGCCTGCGCGGCGTCACCGCGCAGCGCCGCCGCCTGGGCGCGTTCGGCCTGAGCCAGACCGGCGTAGACCCGACTCGTGGCCAGCACCGCGCAGGCACCCAGGGAGGTCCGCAGGGCCGCGTCGCTCTGCCCGCGCAGCCGGGCCGCGTACGCCTGGAGGATGGCCAGGTAGCCGGTGCCGAGGCGGAAGTCGCCGGCTCCGGCGAGGTCGGCGAACTCGTCGGCCACGATCGCGTCGATCCCGGCCAGGTCGCCGGTGAGCATGAGCCGGGTGCCTCGGGCCAGCTCCAGGGCCAACTGGAGGTACGGCATGTCGGTGCGCCAGTTCGCCGCGGCCGAGTGCACCTGGGCGATCGCCGTACCGCTGCGGGTCAGCTCGCCCTGCGCGGCCTGAACGTACGCGATGGTGGAACGGGCCAGCTCGCGGGCGGCGACGCCGGCCGCCGGCCGGTCCAGTACCCGTCGGCTGAGCTGCACCGCGGTGGTCGTGTCCAGTCGGTGCAGGCGCATGATCGCCTCGAAGGCGTGCACCCGGGAGCGGTCGGCGGAGTCGCTGAGCTGCTCGACCCGGCTTGCGATCTCCTCCACGGTGGACTCCTGGCTCAGCCCCCAGTAGCTGACCATGCCGCGTACGGTCAGCCAGCGGCAGAGCCGCCGCTCGTCGCCGGGCTCGGGGGTGACCGCGTCGAGGACGTCGATCGCCTCGTCGGGCCGGTCGGCGAACATCAGGATGGTGGCCAGCAGCTCCGCCGCGTCGTAGCCGCCGTCGGCGTTCAGTGCGGCCCGCGCCAGGCGGGTCGCCAGCGGCACGTCGTAGCGGGTGAACGCCTGTACTGCTGCGTCCAGCAGCAGAGCCGGATCCTGTGCGGTGCCCGAGTCGAGTCGCCAGACGGCCACCCGCAACAGGTCGTCGCGTCGGCGTTTGCCGACCTGCTCAAGCAGCTCGGCGAGGTGTGCCTGAAGTCGGCGGGTGCGGCTGACCGGGCAGCGGCGGCGCATCACCTCGCCGTAGAGCGGGTGCGCCAGCCGGACGTTGGTGCGGCGGTCGTGCTGAATGACGGTGATCAGCCCGCGTTCCTCGGCGGTCTCCACGTCCGACTGCTCGGCGGCCTGCCTCAGGAGGTGCAGGCCCAGTGGTTCGCCGAACGCGACCAGCTCGACCACTGCGCGGACGCCGTCGGTGAGCTTGCCGACCCGGGTGTCGATGAGGTCGGTCAGGTTGGGCGCCAGTTCCAGTCGCCCGGTCCACTTCCAGATCCCGTACGTGCGCTTCAACTCGGCGCTGCCGTTGGCGGCGTGCACCAGCTCGCGCAGCAGCAGCGGGTTGCCGGCCGACAGCCGGCCGAGCCGGTCGGCGGAGCCGGCGTCGACCGGGCCGCCCAGGATCGCCGCCAGCAGGTCGGTGGTCTCCTCCTGCGGCATCGGGGTCAGCTCGACGTGCTCGACCAGGTCGTCGGTCCAGAGTGCGCGGATCGGCAGCGGGATCTGCTCGCCGTCGCGCAGGGTGCCGACCACTGTGGCGTTCTCGGCGCGGGCGACCAGGTGCACAAGTGCGGCCGAGGGGGGATCGAGCAGGTGGGCATCGTCGATGGCGAGCACGATCCGTCGGCCGGCCGCCTGCTGTTGCAGCACGTTGAGCGCCCAGCGCAGGATGCCGGCGGGGGAGAGGCCCTGGGGCTGCTCGGCGGGGAGGACCTGGACCAGCCCTCCGAACGGCAGCGCCGCGGTGGTGGCGCTGGCGGCAATGGACCAGATCGCGAACCGGTCGGTGGGCAACGCGCCCACGCCCTCGCGCAGCAGCCGACTCTTGCCGATGCCAGCGCTGCCGCTGAAGAAGAGCCCGCGGCCGGCCTCACCGGTCACCGCCTCCAGCAGGCGGTTGAGCTCACCCGTGCGGCCGACGAACTCCCATCGACTCATTCGCGCAGCATATCGACCGGAATCCGTCCGCGCCCGCACCGTCACGGTGCGAAGTTGAGTATTCGCACAATTACCCGTGAGTATTCGAGGTGTTCCGCCCGGTCGCCAGCCCGCCCGTAGTCTTCGGAACATCCGGGTTGACGCACCGGAATTTTCGCGACCGGACCCACGGTCACCTGCAACGGGAGGCACCTGATGAAGCAGGGCCCTCTCCCCTCGGTCGACTCGCCGGACGACATGACCGGCCCAACCGACCTACCCATCTGCGGCCCTCTCCCCACCCGGGTCGGCGTGTCCGGCGCCGCCCCGGACGAGCCGCTCGGTGTGGTCGCCGTCGGTCCGGCCGGTGCCGAGCGGCGTGCCGTGCTCGCCACCCTGCTCGAGCTCGACCCGGTCATGCTCACAGTGCCGGCGGGCAGCTGGTTGGTGGTGCGCGACGCCAAGGTGCCCACCCGCGCGGCGTTCGTGCCCGGTTACCGCCAGCCGCACTCGTACGGCGCGGACCGGGACGCCGCCGGTCCGGCGTTGGCCCGCCCGCCCCGGCGGGTCGAGCTGAGCGTGCCCCAGCCGCTGTTGCGGCACTTCACCCTCGTCGACGTTCCGGACACCGCCACCCTCGGCGTGTCCGGCACCCGGGTGCTGCTCGAAGCGGCGGGCCGAGCCGGCGCGCTGCTCTTCGTGATCGCCGCCGATCAGGCCTTCACCGCCGCCGAGTTGAACCTGCTCGCCGAAGTCGCCCCAACCTCGGTGGAGGTCGTCTTCGCGGTCACCCCCGGCGCGGCGGGGTGGGCTCCGCTGGCCGACGGCACGGCGACTACGGAGGGCGCGGGGGCGTCCGTCCCGCCGGTCGGGGGCGCGGAGACCGAGGTGGACGCGGTCGCGGTGACGGTGGAGGCACATCGGGCGGCACTCCTGGCCGCGGTGCCGGCGCTGGCCGGCGCGCGGTGGTTCCCGGTCGACGGCGCCGACACCGCCGCCGACCTGCGGCGGGCGCTGGTGGGTTGGGCGTCGCGTGAGGGGTTGCAGCGGGCCAGCGTCGATCCACCGGTCCTGCCGGGTCAGCAGGGCCGCGTCGCCGTGGCCGCCGATCCGGGTGACTGGTCCGAGCGGCTCGACCGCCACACCCGCTCGTGTGCTCAGCGGATCCGCCAGCACCTCGCCCTGGAGTTGGCGAACATCCACCTTCGGGCCGTTCAGGAGATCGTGTTCGGAGTCGGCTGTGCCGGCCTACCGGATCTCCTCGACCGGGAGATGGCGGCGTTGTCGTTGTTGGCCACCGCGCAGTGCGATCAGGCGGTGCGCGGCATCATGACCGACGTCGCGTCCCAGGTGCTCGGCGCGCCGCCGGCCGAAGGCGTGCGCCGCCGGATCGCCGCCGCGGTGCAGTACGGCCTGGCCGATCACCGGCCCGGCCACGAACTGGACAAGGTGTTGTTGATCACCAGCACGGCCGGCGTGGCCGAGTTGACCGGCCTGGAGGCGATCGACGCCGCCGCCAGCTATCCGGTGGCGTCCCGGGACGAGGTGCTCCCGCCCATTGCGGTGGCGCTCTCCGGCGGATGCTGGCAGCAGTGGCGTACGCCCGGCAACGGCGACCACAGCGCGGCGCGGGCCTGGTCCCAGCGGGCGGTGCGCGAGGTCGAGTTGGGGTTGTCCAGGGAGATCTCCCGACGGTTCGAGGTGATCCGCCTCTCGCTGGGCGTGGTGCTCTCCGATGCAGTCGATCACGGCATTCTGCTCGCCTGACGGCGCGCCCACCGGTTGGTCCGGGTCCGGGCCGGACCCCACCTCCGATGGCGGCCGGGGCGGGTCGGGAGGGCCCGGGGTGGGTGATCCGCGCCGGGCCGGCGTTCCGGTTCCTCGGTTCCGGGAAACCGGTGGCACGATGGGGGGCATGGCGGCTCCGCAGGTTGCACCGGTCGAGACGCCGGACACTGACGAGGTGCCGGCGTCCGACCGGCAGTGGGTGACGATCGTGTGGGACGACCCGGTCAATCTGATGACGTACGTGACCTGGGTCTTCCAGAAGCTTTTCGGCTACAGCCGGGAGAGGGCCGAACAGCTGATGCTGGACGTGCACCACAAGGGTCGTGCCGTGGTCTCCACCGGTGCCCGCGAACGGATGGAGCACGACGCGTCGCAGCTGCACGCGTACGGGCTGTGGGCGACGGTGGACAGATCATGAGCATGTTCCATCGCCAGGCCGGTCACTACGTCGCAGTCTTCGCCGTCGACGAGGTGCGGGTGCTGCGCAAGGTCGCCTCCGAGGTGGTGGGTCTGCTCACCGATGGCTTCGACCACACCGACCCGGTCGTCGGTCGGCTCTTTCCGGCGGTCTACCCACAGGACGCTCCGGGCACCGCCGAGTTTCGCCGCTACACCGAGGGCGACCTGAAGACCGCGAAGATCGATCAGGCGGGGGCGATCCTGGCCGCGTTGCCGGACGACGCCGGTGGCGAGGTGCGGCTGGACGCCGAGGCCGCCGAGGCGTGGTTGCGGGCACTGAACGACGCCCGGCTCGCGATGGGCGTCCGCCTGGAGATCAAGGACGGCACGGATCTGGGCGAGGAGTTGGACGACGCGGTCGCTGAGGACCCGGGTTCCAGCCGGGTGTTCCAGCTTTCGGTCTACGCCTATCTCGGATATCTACAGGAGTCGCTGCTCAACGCCTTGATCGACTAGGGGTGACCGGCGCCACTTCGGCCCGTGCCCGGCAGGCGTTAGGCTGGTGCACGTGCTGAGCATCGACCGGTCGATCATTGACGCGATCGTCGCCCACGCGCGCCGGGATCACCCTGACGAGGCGTGCGGCGTGGTCGCCGGTCCCGTCGGCAGCGACACCCCGACCCGGCACATCCCGATGGACAATGCCGCGAGGTCGATGACGTTCTACGAGTTCGACTCGATGGAGCACCTGCGCGTGTGGCGGGAGATGGACGACCGGGACGAGGAGCCCGTCGTCATCTACCACTCGCACACCGCCACCGAGGCGTACCCGTCGCGGACGGACGTCTCCTTCGCCGGTGAGCCGGGGGCGCACTACCTGCTCGTCTCGACCCGTGAGCCCGACTCGGAGGAGATCCGGTCGTTCCGGATCGTCGACGGCGTGATCACCGAGGAGCCGGTCCGTGTCGTGGAGGCCGGTGTCGACCCGCACGCCGTCCAGTCCTACATGTTCGGGCAGAGCCCGGCGACGGTCGATTACGAGTGTTCCGGCCGCTGACCTGTCAGCGCCGCAACCGTCTCGTCCCGTCACCGTAGGCACACCCGATCGAGGAGTTCCACATCATGGCCATTGAGGTTCGCATCCCCACCATCCTGCGCAGCTACACCGGCGGCGCCAAGGTCGTCGACGGCTCCGGCGACACGCTCGCCGATCTGCTCACCGACCTGGATTCCCGGCACGGCGGTCTGCGCGGCCGTCTGATCACCGACGCGGGCACGCTGCACCGCTTCGTCAACGTCTACGTCAACGACGAGGACGTCCGCTTCCTCGGCGCGCTCGACGCGAAGCTCTCCGACGGCGACAGCGTCACCATCCTGCCGGCGGTTGCCGGCGGCGCGTTCGGCTTCGCCGCCGCAGCGGCGATCAGCTCGCACAGTGCCGCCGCAGCGGCGATCAGCTCGCACAGCATCAGCTCGCCGAGTGTCGCCGCCGCGGTGAGCCGCGACGCCGTCGCGGCTCGCTGAGGTCGGCCGCCATGGCGCGGTACGACAGCCTGCTCGACGCCTGCGGGGGTACGCCGCTGGTCGGCCTGCCCCGACTCTCCCCGACGGTGCCCGAGGGGGCCCCTCCGGTGCGGCTCTGGGCCAAGCTGGAGGACCGTAACCCCACCGGCAGCATCAAGGACCGCGCGGCGCTGTTCATGGTCCGGGCGGCGGAGGAGGCTGGCCGGCTCCGCACGGGTGACACCATCCTCGAGCCGACGAGTGGCAACACCGGCATCTCGTTGGCCATGGTGGCGAAGCTGCGCGGCTACCGGCTGGTCTGTGTGATGCCGGAGAACGTCTCCACCGAGCGGGTGCAGCTGCTCCGGATGTACGGGGCCGAGATCATCTTCTCGCCGGCGGCGGGGGGTTCCAACCAGGCGGTCGCCACGGCGAAGCAGATCGCCGTCGAGCACCCCGACTGGGTGATGCTCTACCAGTACGGCAACGAGGCCAACGCGCGGGCGCACTACGAGACGACCGGGCCGGAGCTGCTGCACGACCTGCCCAGCATCACGGACTTCGTGGCGGGGCTGGGCACCACCGGCACCCTGATGGGCACCGGGCGTTACCTGCGGGAAAAGGTCGAGGGCATTCAGATCGTGGCCGCCGAGCCGCGCTACGGCGAGTTGGTCTACGGCCTGCGCAACATCGACGAGGGGTACGTTCCGGAGCTCTACGACGCCTCGGTGCTCTCCCGGCGGTTCTCGGTCGGCACCCGGGACGCGGTGCTGCGTACCCGCCAGCTCGTGGAGGTGGAGGGCATCTTCGCCGGGTTCTCCACCGGTGCGATCCTGCACGCCGCGCTGGCGGTGGCGCACGAGGCGGTGCGCGACGGCCGGCGGGCCGATGTGGCCTTCGTGGTCTGCGACGGTGGGTGGAAGTACCTGTCCACCGGCGCGTACGGCGGCACACTCGCCGATGCCGAGGACGCCCTGGAGGGGCAGCTCTGGGCCTGACCGATCTGATCTGCCGACTACGGGCCGTCGACATTCGTCGACGGCCCGTACGCATCCCGACGTACCGCGAGCGGGTGTCACGTTCGTGACAACTTCCGTTGGATGATTCTTGCTGCCGGGTGCGCCAGCGTAGGCTGCGCAGCGTGGCGTACGCGTCGGTAGAGATCATGGCCGGGACCATCACCGGCGCGGGTGCTACTGATAGTGACAGCGAGACCACTCGATGCGACTGACCGTTCTGGGAAGCGCCGGCAGTTTCCCTGGCCCCGAGTCGCCCTGCTCGGCCTACCTCGTCGAGGCCGACGGCTTCCGGCTCCTCGTCGACTTCGGCTCGGGGTCGCTGTCCAGCCTCCAGCGGTACGCGGGACTGCACGCCCCGGACGCCATCCTGCTGACCCACCTGCACTGCGACCACATGTTCGACGCCGTGCTGTACGTGGTGGTGCGCCGGTACGCCCCGGACGGCCCCTACCCGGCGCTGCCGGTGTACGCGCCCGCCGGCGCGCCGGACCGACTCAGCGCCGCCTACGGCGACGACGGTTCGGTGGAGGACGTGTACCAGTTCTACGCGCTCCAGCCGGGCACCTTCCCGATCGGCCCGTTCGCCGTCACCGTCGACCGGGTCAACCACCCGGTCGAGACGTACGGTGTGCGGCTGGAGCACGACGGCCGTTCGCTGTGCTACTCGTCGGACACCGCGCCCTGTGAGGCGCTGCTGCGGTTGGCCCAGAACGCCGACGTGTTCCTCTGCGAGGCCAGTTACCTCGACGGCATGGACAATCCGCCGGATCTGCACCTGACCGGTCGGGAGGCCGGCGAGGCGGCGACCAAGGCCGCTGTGGGTCGGCTGCTGCTCACCCACCTGGTGCCCGCCTGGGGCAGCGAGGCGCACACGTTGGAGTCGGCCGCTTCCGCGTACACCGGGCCCCTCGAGGTGGTCCGGCCCGGCGCCAGCTACGACGTCTGACGCAGCACGCCCGGTTCGCGAGGCCCGGCGGCGGTCGCCGGGTTCCTCGGTGTGCACGGCGCGGACGTTCCCCGGGGCACCGCGAGCGAGGTGGATCGCCGCACCGCATAGGGTGCAGGCATGGTGCGACCTGACGGGCGAGGGCCCTCTCAACTTCGACCGGTGACAGTGACCCGTGGCTGGAGCACCCATCCGGAGGGCTCGGTGCTCGTCGAGTTCGGCGGCACCCGGGTGCTCTGCACGGCGAGCGTCACCGAGGGGGTGCCCCGCTGGCGCAAGGGCTCCGGGCTCGGCTGGGTGACCGCCGAGTACGCGATGCTGCCCCGGGCCACCAACACCCGCTCGGACCGGGAGAGCGTCAAGGGTCGGGTCGGTGGCCGTACCCACGAGATCTCCCGGTTGATCGGCCGTAGTCTGCGGGCCAGCATCGACCTCAAGGCGCTCGGCGAGAACTCGATAGTGCTCGACTGCGACGTGCTCCAGGCCGACGGCGGCACCCGCACCGCCGCGATCACCGGCGCGTACGTCGCCTTGCACGACGCGGTGGGCTGGCTTGCCGCCCGCAAGTCGTTGGCCGGCAAGCCGGAGAAGGTGATGCACCGCTCGGTGGCCGCGGTCAGCGTGGGGGTCATCGCCGGGGAGGCCCGGCTCGACCTCTGCTACGAGGAGGACGTCGCCGCCGAGGTGGACATGAACGTGGTGTGCACCGGCGCGGGCGACTTCGTCGAGGTGCAGGGCACCGGCGAGGCGGGCGTGTTCGCCCGCGACCAGCTCGACGCCCTGCTCGACCTGGCCGTCGCCGGCTGCGCCGAGTTGGCCGAAGCCCAGCGGAAGGCCCTCGCGTGAGCGCGAGGAAGCTTGCGAGCCCCGCAGTCGCGAACAAAGGTGTCTCAGCATGAACAAGGTCCTGCTCGCCACCCGTAACCGCAAGAAGCTGGTCGAGCTACAGCGGATCCTGGACGGCGCGCTCGGCGCGCACCGGATCGCCCTGCTCGGGCTGGACGACGTCGAGCAGTACGCGGAGCTGCCGGAGACCGGCCTGACCTTCGGCGAGAACGCGCTGATCAAGGCGCGGGAGGGCTGCCGGCAGAGTGGGCTGCCGACCATCGCCGACGACTCCGGGCTCGCGGTCGACGCGCTCAACGGCATGCCGGGGGTGTTCAGCGCCCGCTGGTCCGGCCAGCACGGCGACGACCGGGCCAACCTTCAGCTGGTGCTGGACCAGATCGCCGACGTCCCGGACGAGCAGCGGGCCGCCTCGTTCGTCTGCACCGTGGCGTTGGTGCTGCCCGGCGGCAAGGAGCACCTCGTCGACGGCCGGCAGTCCGGGCGGGTGCTGCGCGCGCCGCGCGGTGACGGCGGGTTCGGCTACGACCCGATCTTCCTGGGCGACGGACAGGACCGGACCAACGCCGAGCTGACCCCGGCGGAGAAGGACGCCATCAGTCACCGGGGCAAGGCGCTGCGCGAGCTGGCCAAACTGATCGCCAAGGTGCTGCCGCCCGCCGCATGACGGGCACGAGGTGCTGCCGCCCGCCGCCTGACCCGCGGCGGACGACAGCGACCCGCCGGAGACTAGCCCAGCGGGCCAACCTCCCGTTCGATGGCGGCGCGCAAGTCCGGCCCGGCGACGACGGCACGGGCCGCCTCCATCACCGGGGCGAGGAACACGTCCGGGCCAGGCTCGCCGGCTGCCGCACCGAGGGCGGCGACGGCCGCCCGGCCGGCCGGGGACGGCTCCAGCGGGGCGCGCAGCTGGAGGCCGCGTACGCCGGCCAGCAGTTCCACGGCGAGCAGGCTGGTCAGGTTGTCCAGCACGGTACGCAACTTCTTGGCCGCCGCCCAGCCCATCGAGACGTGGTCCTCCTGCATTCCGCTGGTGGGCAGCGAGTCCACCGAGGCGGGGGCGGCCAGTCGACGGTTCTCGGCGACGATCCCGGCCGCCGTGTACTGGGCGATCATCAGCCCGGAGTTGACCCCGGCGTCGGGGGAGAGGAACGCCGGCAGCTCCCGGGAGCGGGTGACGTCGAGCAGCCGGTCGACCCGCCGTTCGGCGATCGCGCCCACCTCGGCGGCGGCGATGGCGAGGAAGTCCGCGGCGAAGCCGAGCGGCGCGCCGTGGAAGTTACCTGTCGACTCGACCCGGCCGTCCGGCAACACCACCGGGTTGTCCACCACTGACACCAGCTCCCGGCCGGCGACGGTGCGGACGAAGTCCAGGGTGTCGCGGGCCGCGCCGGCCACCTGCGGGGCGCAGCGCATCGAGTACGCGTCCTGCACGGCGTGCGCCAGGTCGTCGCGGTGCGAGTCCATCACCCGGGAGTCCTGCAACAGGCGGTGGATGTTCGCCGCCGACGCCGCCTGACCGGGGTGTGGCCGGATCGCGTGCAGCTCGGGCAGGAACGGCCGCTCCGAGCCGAGCATCGCCTCGATGGCCAGCGCTGCCGTCACGTCGGCCATGGCGAACAGGTGCGCCGCGTCGTGGATGGCCAGCAGCAGCATGCCGAGCATGCCGTCGGTGCCGTTGATCAGCGCCAGCCCCTCCTTGGCGGCCAGCTCGATCGGCTTGAGCCCGGCGGCGGTCAACGCGTCGGCCGCGTCCTGCCGCTCACCGGCCGGCCCGAGCACCCAGCCCTCGCCGAGCAGCACCAGCGCGCAGTGCGCCAGCGGCGCCAGGTCACCGGAGGCGCCGAGCGAGCCGTGCTCCGGCACCCAGGGGGTGATGTCGTGGTTGAGCAGGTCGACCAGGGCCTCCGCGACCAGCGGCCGGACCCCGGAACGGCCCAGGGCGAGGGACCGCACCCGCAGCAGCATCATGGCCCGGACCACCTCGCGCGGCATCGGGGCGCCCACCCCGGCGGCGTGTGAACGGATCAGCGCGTGTTGCAGCTCGGCCCGCCGCTCCGGGGCGATGAAGGTGTTGGCCAACGCGCCGAACCCGGTGGAGACCCCGTAGACGGGACGGCCCGACGACTCGATGCCGTCCACGATGGCCCGGCTGGTCGCCATCGCGTCGATGGTGGCCGGGGCGAGGACGACAGTGGCGGTGCCGCGGGCCACCGCGAGCACGTCGTCGGCGGTGATACCGGTGGGCTGGATGGTCACGTGCGTCATTGCAGTGCTCCGTTGCGTATTACCTGGCGGATCAGGGGGACACCGGGCCGGTAGGCCAGGTGCAGGTACGACGGCGCGTCGAGGACGACGAGGTCGGCCCGCGCGCCGGGGGTGAGGACACCGATGTCGTCGCGGCGCAGCGCCCGCGCGCCACCGGCGGTGGCGGCCCAGACCGCCTCCGCCGGGGTCATCCGCATCTCGCGGACCGCGAGGGCCACGCAGAACGGCATCGACGAGGTGTACGACGAGCCAGGGTTGCAGTCCGTCGCCAGCGCCACTGTGACACCGGCGTCGAGCAGCCGGCGGGCGTCCGGGTACGGCGAGCGGGTGGAGAACTCAGCGCCGGGCAGCAGGGTCGCCACCGTGCGGGTGCCCGACCCGTCGCTGTGGGCCGTGTCGGCCAGCGCGGCCACGTCGGCGTCGCTGAGGTGGGTGCAGTGGTCGACGCTGGCCGCGTCCAGCTCCACGCCCAACTGCACCCCGGGGCCGGGGCCGAGCTGGTTGGCGTGCAGCCGTACGCCCAGCCCGGCGGCCCGACCGCAGGCCAGGATGGCGCGGGCGTGGTCCACGTCGAAGGCGCCCCGCTCGCAGAACACGTCGATCCACTTCGCGTACGGAGCGGCGGCGGCCAGCATCGGCCCGCAGACCAACCCCACGTAGTCGTCGGGGCGGTCGGCGTACTCGGCGGGCACCACGTGCGCGCCCAGGAAGGTGGTCTCGGTGCTGGTCTCGGCGGCGATCCGCAGCGAGCGGGCCTCGTCGGCGACGGTCAGGCCGTACCCACTCTTGATCTCCATGGTCGTGGTGCCCTGGCGCAGCGCCTCCCCGCGCAGCCGGCGCACTGTGGCACGCAGCTCGTCGTCGGTGGCGGCCCGGGTCGCGCCGACAGTGGTCCGGATGCCGCCGCCGGTGTAGGGCTGACCGGCCATCCGGGCGGCGAACTCGGCGGCCCGATCCCCGGCGAAGACCAGGTGGGCGTGGCTGTCCACGAAACCCGGCAGCACGGCGGCACCGCCGGCGTCGACGTGATGGTCGGCGGCCGGCGCGTACGCGGACGGCCCGACCCAGACCACCCGGCCCTCCTCGACCAGCACTGCGGCGTTGCGGCGGATGCCGAGCGGGCCCTCGCCGGCACCGTTGGTGACCAGCTCCCCGATGTTGTCGACCAGCAGGCTGCCGCTCATGCGGGCGTCACCGCCTCGATCGCGGACGACAGTTCGGCCGGCACGTCCACGGTCAGGTGTCGGCCCTCGGCCACCACCACCCGGCCGTCCACCACTACCTGCTCGACGTCCGCCGCGCTGGCGGCGAAGAACGCGCCCACCGGCGGCACTCCGGCGGTGCGGGCGCTGTCCAGGCGTACCGTCACCAGGTCGGCTCGGGCGCCCACCGCGATCCTCCCGGCGTCGGCCCAGCCCAGCGCGGCGTGCCCGGCGACGCCGGCCGCGTTCAGCAGGTCGAGCGGCGCGAAGTGACCACGCCGGCGGGTACGCAGCCGCTCGTCCAGCTCGACCGCCCGGGCCTCCTCGAACAGGTCGATCACGGCGTGGCTGTCGCTGCCGAGGCTCAATCGGATGCCCGCGTCGGCCATCCGGCGGGCCGGGCCGATGCCGTCGGCGAGGTCCCGCTCGGTGGTCGGGCAGAGGCACACCCCGGTCCGGCTGTCGGCGAGCAGTGACAGGTCCGCGCTGGTGGGGTGCGTGGCATGGACGGCGGTGGTGTGCGGCCCGAGTACGCCGTGCTCGGCGAGCAGCGCGGTGGGCGTACGCCCGTGCACGGCCCGGCACTCGTCGTTCTCGGCGGGCTGCTCGGAGAGGTGCACGTGCAGCGGCGCCTGCCGCTCCCGGGCCCAGTCGGCGACAGTGCGCAACTGATCGGCCGGGACGGCCCGTACCGAGTGCACGGCCGCGCCGACCCGGGCGTGCGGGTCCGACGGCTGGAACGCGGCGGCCCGCTCGGCCCAGCGGCCCGCGTCGCCGTCGCCGAAGCGGCGTTGCGGCCCGGCGAGGGGCCGACCGTCCACGCCGGAGGTCAGGTAGCAGGCGTCCAGCACTGTGAGCCGGATCCCGGCGTGCGCGGCGGCCTCGACCAGCGCATCGCCCATCGCGTTCGGGTCGTCGTAGGCGCCGCCGTCCGGTCGGTGGTGCAGGTAGTGGAACTCGCCCACGCAGGTGATCCCGGCGAGCGCCATCTCGGCGTAGACGGCCCGGGCCAGAGCGAGGTAGGTCTCCGGGTCCAGCCGGTCCGCGACGGCGTACATCTGGTCCCGCCAGGTCCAGAAGTCACCCCGCCCACCGTGGGTACGCCCGCGCAGCGCCCGGTGGAAGGCGTGCGAGTGCGCGTTCGCGAGGCCGGGCACTGTGAGGCCGGGCAGCGGCACCGCGTCGGCGTGCACCTCGACCCCGGCCGGTGGCCTGCTGCCGGGGGTCAGCGGCGTCACCGCGGTGATGCGGCCGCCTTCGACCTCGATCAGCACGTCGGGGGTGGGTTCGGCGTGCTCGGGCAGCCAGGCGTACTCGGCGAGCCAGCGGTTCGGTGTCACCGGCATGTCAGCTCCTCCAGCACCCGGGCCAGCGCCCGGACCCCGGCCGCGCAGTCGTCGTCGGTGGCGGCCTCGGCGGGGGAGTGCGAGACACCGGTCGGGTTGCGCACGAAGAGCATCGCGGTGGGCAGGTACGCGGCGAGCACCCCGGCGTCGTGCCCCGCCCCGGTGGGCAGCACCGGTGCGTCGAGCAGCGTGGCCAGCCGTTTGGCCAGTCCGCCGTCGAAGGCGACCACCGGGGTGGCCGACTCCTCGGTGACGGTCACCGTCGTACCGTCGCGGCGGGCCCGCTCGGCGAGCTTGCCGCGTACCGCGTCGACCAGCCCGGTCAGCGTCTCCGGGTCGGCCGCACGGGCGTCCAGCCAGCCGGTCACCTTTGACGGGATCGCGTTTGTGGCGTTGGGTTCGACGGCGACCCGGCCCACCGTGGCGTGCGCGCCGCGCAGCCGGGCCTCCTTGTTGGCCGCCAGCACCGTGAACGCGTAGGTCAGCATCGGGTCGCGGCGGTCGGCCATCCGGGTGGTGCCCGCGTGGTTGCCCTCGCCGACGACGTCGAAGCGCCACCGGCCGTGCGGCCAGATCGCGCTGGCCACCGCGACCGGCGCGTCCGTGTCGACGAGCGCGCGGCCCTGTTCGACGTGCAACTCCACGAAGGCGCCGAACCGGCCCAGCAACTCCGGGCGGGCGCCCGCCGGCCGGTCACCGAGCGCCTCGGCGAAGCTCACCCCGGCAGCGTCGCGCAGGCCGGCAGCGCGTTCGGCCGACAGCGCCCCGGTGAGCAGCCGCGACCCCAGACACGGTACGCCGAAGCGCGCCCCCTCCTCCTCGACGAAGGCACCCAGGACCAGCGGCCGGCCGGGGGTGACGCCCGCGGCGCGCAGCTCGTCCACGGCGAGGAACGCGCTCACGATGCCGAGCGGCCCGTCGTACGCCCCGCCGTGCGGCACGGAGTCGAAGTGGCTGCCGGTGAGCACCGCGTCGGACGCCTCCGGGTCACCCCAGTGGGCGAAGAGGTTGCCGTTGCCGTCCCCGGTGACCGGCATGGCACGGCGTTCGGCCTGCGCCCGGAACCAGGCGCGCAGCTCCCGCTCCGGCTCGGTCAACGCGTACCGCAGATAGCCGCCGCTGTCGGCGTTCCGCCCGACCGGCGCGATCTCGTCCCACAGGGCCCGGAACCGGGCGGAAAGGTCGTCGGTCACGGCACCTCCGTTGTTCGCGACTGCGGGGCTCCGCTGCGCTGCGCTCCTCGCGCTCACGCGGGTCCCCCCTCCGTCATCGGGACCCGGACCCCGGTGCGGTCGGCGACCTCGCGGGCGCTCTCGTAGCCGGCGTCGACGTGCCGGATGACGCCCATCGCCGGGTCGTTGGTGAGCACCCGCTCGATTTTCTGACCGGCGAGGGCGGTGCCGTCGGCCACGCACACCTGCCCGGCGTGGATCGACCGGCCGATGCCCACCCCGCCGCCGTGGTGAATGGACACCCAGGACGCCCCGCTGGCCGTGTTGACCAGGGCGTTGAGCAGCGGCCAGTCGGCGATGGCGTCGGAGCCGTCGGCCATCCCCTCGGTCTCCCGGTACGGGCTCGCGACGCTGCCGGTGTCCAGGTGGTCCCGGCCGATCACCACCGGGGCGGAGAGTTCGCCGGAGGCGACCATGTCGTTGAACCGCACGCCCGCCCTGTCCCGTTCGCCCTGACCGAGCCAGCAGATCCGGGCCGGCAGGCCCTGGAAGGCGACCCGCTCACCGGCCAGCTTGATCCAGCGGGCCAGCGACTCGTTCTCCGGGAACAGGTCGAGGATGGCCCGGTCGGTGGCGGCGATGTCGGCCGGGTCACCGGAGAGCGCCGCCCACCGGAACGGGCCCCTGCCCTCACAGAACAACGGCCGGATGTACGCGGGAACGAAGCCCGGGAAGTCGAAGGCGCGCTGGTAGCCGCCGAGCTGCGCCTCACCCCGGATCGAGTTGCCGTAGTCGAACACCTCGGCGCCGGCGTCGAGGAAGCCGACCATCGCCTCGACGTGCTTCGCCATCGACGCGCGGGCCCGGTCGGTGAACTCGGCCGGCTTCGCGGCGGCGTAGTCCCGGGCCTCGGCCAGCTCCACCCCCACCGGCAGGTACGCCAGTGGGTCGTGCGCGCTGGTCTGGTCGGTCACGATGTCGATCTCGACGCCCCGGTTCAGCAGCTCCGGGAAGACCTCGGCGGCGTTACCGACCACGCCCACGCTCAGGGCCCGGCGCTCCCGCTTCGCGGCGCGGACCCGAGCGATCGCGTCGTCCAGGGAGTCGGCGACCTCATCCAGGTAGCGGTCGTGCACCCGACGGTCGAGCCGGGTGCGGTCCACGTCCACGATCAGGCAGACGCCGCCGTTCATGGTGACCGCGAGTGGCTGCGCGCCGCCCATTCCGCCGCAGCCAGCGGTCAGCGTCAGCGTGCCGGCGAGGGTGCTGTCGAACCTCTTGGCGGCCACCGCCGCGAACGTCTCGTAGGTGCCCTGCAGGATGCCCTGGGTGCCGATGTAGATCCACGAACCGGCCGTCATCTGCCCGTACATGGTCAGGCCGAGCTGTTCGAGGCGGCGGAACTCCGGCCAGGTCGCCCAGTCGCCGACCAGGTTCGAGTTGGCCAGCAGCACCCGGGGCGCCCACTCGTGGGTGCGCATGACACCGACCGGGCGGCCCGACTGCACCAGCATCGTCTCGTCCTCGCGCAGGTCGGTCAGCGTGCGGACCAACGCGTGGTACGACGGCCAGTCCCGCGCCGCCTTGCCGGTGCCGCCGTAGACCACCAGGTCGTCGGGGCGTTCGGCCACCTCGGGGTCGAGGTTGTTCATCAACATCCGCAGGGCGCCCTCCTGCTGCCACCCGCGGGTGGTGAGCTGGCTGCCCCGTGCGGCACGAATGGGCTGGGTCATCTCTGGTTCTCCTCCGGTCAACCGAGGAACAACTGTCGGCGGGCCGCGGAGGCTTCGAACGCCTCCAGTCGGCGCTGGGTGTCGGCCGGTGTGGCGTCGCAGATCGCCTGCAACAGCACCATGGCCAGGGTCATCGGGGCGGTGTGCAGGTCGAAGACGAGCTGCGCGCCGACTGCTGCGGCGAGCACCACGTCGGCGTGCTCGGTGGCCGGGCTGACCGGGGAGTCGGTGATCGCCACCACTGTCAACCCGGCGTGGCGGGCGTCGCGCAGCGCGTCCAGGGTTTCCCGGGGATAGCGGGGCAGCACGAAGGCCAGGACGGCGGACGCCCCGGCCTCGGCAGCCTGCTCCAGGCGGTCGGTGAGCAGGCTGCCGCCGTCGTCGAGGACCCGTACGTCCGGGTGCACCTTCGCCGCGAAGTAGGCGAAGTACGCGGCCAGCGGCGCGGCGGCGCGCAGGCCGAGCACCGGCAGTGGGCGACTTTCGGCGAGCAACCGCCCGGTCTCGGCGATCCGGTCCCGGTCGGCGAGCTGACCGGCCAGTCGGTCCAGGTTGCCCATCTCCGCGCGTACCGCCTGCTGGAGTTCGTTGCCGGCGTCCGTCGATCCGCCCGGAGTCGAGCCGGTGAGGTCGCGCAGCCGGCGGCGCAGCGCCGGGTAGCCGTCGTGGCCGAGCGCGACGGCGAACCGGGTGACCGACGGCTGACTAACGCCGGCCAGCTCGGCAACCTCGGCGGCGGACAGGTACGCCACGCCGGGGGCGTGCTGCACCAGACAGTGCGCGATTCGGCGCTGGGTAGGGGTGAGCCGCACCCCTTGGAACAGGTCGAGCACCCGGTCAGCGGGTGCCGCGACAGCTCCTTCATTCATGAGCTGACTCTATGCATAGAAACTTTCATAGACAACCACCTCGGGTCACCCCCGCCCCCCGTTCGGCCGTCATGACTCGTAACATGCGGGCGTCCAGCGCGAGCAGCATCGCGCCAGCGAGAAGGAGCGTCGTGGTCGCAGTCGAGGACGCCCCGCCCGTTCGCGCCACCCCGCCGGCACCCGCCCGGCGCGTCCGGGCGACGGTCGGCGAGGCGCTGCCGATCATCGCTCTCGTCGGGGCCTTCTTCGTCGTCAACGACATCCGGTCGTGGCTGACAGCCCAGTACTGGGGTGACGAGGCGTGGGTCGCGCTCTCGGTCCGTTTCCCCCTCGCCGATCTGCCGGTGACGACCTCATCGAGCCCGATCGGGTGGAGTTTCCTGCTCCGGCTGGTCCCGGACATCGACCACCTCCGGGTCGTACCCCTCGGTTTCCAACTGCTGACCGTTGTCGCCGCCTACTTCTTCGGTCGTGCTGTTGGCCGGAACCGTGCTCATGGCGTCCTCATCGGCCTTGTGACCGGGCTCGTGGTCCTGCTCCTGCCGGCCCAGCAGATCCGCCACGACCTGAAGCAGTACACCGCTGACGCTGCGGTGGCGGTCTGCCTGCTCGCCCTGGCCGCCTGGACCGAGCAGTCGTGGTCCCGATGGCGGCTCGCCGTCGTGGTAGCGGTGGTCTTCGTTGGGATGCTGTTGAGCCACACGACCGCGATCATCGCGCCCTGCGTGTTCGGTGGCCTGCTATTCGCCGCTGCGGTGCTCTCTCGACACCGGTCGCGGACTGTTCGAACAGCGGTCGCCGGCCTCGCTGCTGGAGGGCTTGCGGCTGCCGTCTACTTCGGTGTCTCCGTCCGCGCGGACAACGACGCCATGCACGGCTACTGGACCTCCTACTTCCCGACCCTCACCTCGCTTCCCGGATACCTCGTGGCCCGGATCAGCAATCTGCTCCCCCTGCTGGGCGTCCCCGGATGGGTCCTCGTCCCACTGCTGCTGCTCGGTGTGCTGACCCTGGTGCGTCAGGGACGCCCTGGCACAGGCGTTGCCGTCCTGCTGGTACCGGTGGCGGCTACCGGGCTGGGGCTCGCGCAGATCTACCCCCTTCTCGACCTTCGCACGTCGCACTTCCTGCTCGTGCTCACCGCGGTGGTCGCCGGCGTTGGCGTCGCGGGACTGGCTGACCTGGTCGCGATGGCGATCCGTCGTAGTCGGCCGGTCGTTGTCCCCAGCGTGATCTGCGCGCTGCTGCTGTCCAGCTACGCGGTCGCCAATCAGCGTTGGTGGCGCTTCGATGGCGACGAGGCCGGCCTCTGGCGCAACCACAGTGCGGTGACGACCATTGGGTCCGCCACCCGCTACGTCGCCACACACGCCGGCCCGAACGACATGGTGGTTGTCGCCGGACCGGCCTGGTTCGGATTCGCGCTCTACTCCGACGACCCGCTCGAACTGGTCGCGCCCGTTGCCAGCACCGTGGGCTTCACTGTGGGCATGCCCAACCGACCGAACGTGGTGCTTCCTCAGGTCGACCCGGCCGGCGGCGCGCGGAGCATCCAGCGGGCCCTGGACGAGATCCTGACGCAGGCATCGATGCGGCCACCGGGAACGCAGGTGTGGCTGGTACGGACCTCTACCCATCCGAGCGAGCCGGACTGGCGTGCCGCGCTGGCCGCCTACCAGGTGCGCCCGGTCACCGCCGGGCCGGAGCCGGTCGTCGTGATCAGCAGGAGGTGACGGCGGGAGCGAGCGGCCCTTCGGAGGGCTGCGAACCGGCATCGGCTCGCTGACAACCCGCACGATGGTTGATCTTTCCTTCCGTCGACCGGCGGGTGGCAAGTTGTGTGCCGCTCGGTACTATCCGCAGGGCGTCGAGCGGAGGAGTGCCAATGCAGCCGGAGGGCCCATACCGGTTTACCCACATGTTGGGCGGATCGCCGGTGGGTAAGGCGTGGGCCGCTATCGATGGGCAGGGCCGTTTCGCTACCGTGGCGGTGCTGGATGCCGCAGTGGCCGCCGACGTCAAGTGGCGACAATCGTTCGTCAGTGTGGCGAACGCTCTCGCCCAGTCGAGCGACGGCCCTGCGTTCACGTACGCGGACTTCTCCGCGGCGAGCCCGTGGGTCGCGTACCCCGCTGAAGCTGGGCCTGGGGCGGCGCGACTGTTCCAGGCCCTCGGCGTCGAGTACCAGGCGGTTGACGTCGCACCGCAGCCTGTGTCGGGTGTGCCGCAGCCTGTGTCGGGTGTGCCGCAGCCTGTGTCGGGCGTGCCGCAGCCCGTGTCGGGCGTGCCGCAGCCCGTCTCCGGGGGCCCGCCAGCGCCGTGGGCCATCCACGGCAACCCGATCCCTGGCCAGGCGGGCGACTCGACCACCCAGCCCGTCTCGGCCGCCCCGGCGTCGCCCGCTGGCGAAACGGCCTCCGCGCACACGGTTCAGATGCCGGTTGTCCAACCCGGCGTGCAGAGCGAGCTGCCCACGCACGATCCGTTCGCCGCGCCCGTCCGTCGGATCAAGCCGTCCCCGCCACCCAAGCGGCGCACCGGGCTGTGGGCCGCGCTCTCCGCGCTGGCCATGGTTGTGGTTGTGGGCGGTGGAGTCGGCATCTGGGCGGTGACGTCCGGCGACCCCGCAGATCCAGTGCCCACGCCCCCGGTGACGTCCACTGCCTTCCCAGGGGAGGCGAAGGCGCTTCCTGGCCTGAAACCATGGGCGGAGGCCGCCCTGCGAAGCCCCGAGGAACGTGCGTTGGCGGTGGCTGGACCGTCCATGGTGTTCCTTGAAGCAGTCTTCACCGGGTACCTCCGAAACAAGGCCGACAACGCGCTGCTGCGCGAGGGCCCGGTCACCGTCAGCCGGCGCTGCAGCGGGTTTGTCATCAACCACGGTGGTTATGTCCTCAGTAACGGGGTCTGCCTGCAACCGCCGCCCGAGATCCTGCTCGGCGGTGCCCTGAACACCGTGGCCAATGTGCTGGTTTCAGAGGGACGACTCGCCGCGAAGGACCTGGATGCCTTCGTCAGGGACCGACTGAAGACCTCGGCATTCACCGGCAAGGGCGCGGCCGATCAGCCCGAGTTGAAGCTGTACGGACAGCTCAATGTCGCCAAGGGTGACGTGACGGCGGCCCCAGCGGTGAGTGGCGCGGTGGTGCGGACGCTTCCCGTCGAAGCGGGCAACCTCACACTCGTCAAGCTCGCACAGGAGAATCTACCGACCGCTGAGCTGAACCCGTCTGCCGTCGTCGCCGCGGACACCTCCGTCATGCTCCTCGGCTACGACACCACGGATACCACCTACCGGTCCGCCGAATACAGAGTGGAAACCAAGACGGTGACCGTCAGCGGGGTGGACGATCGCTCGGCACTGACCGTCTACCGCGTCAACGAGGACTTGGGGCCCTACTCGAAGGGCGGCATAGCCATCGACCCGAGTGGACGCGTCATCGGCATGGTGGATTCCGACCTGCTGCGCACGGACAAGGCCAACCGCATCCTCGTGCCGGTCTCCACAATGGTTGGTCTGCTCGGTGCCGCAGGGATCGGCAACGATCTCGGCCCGGCCGACAAGGTCTATCGCAGCGGGCTGGAGGCGTACTTCGCCGGCGACGAATCGACAGCCGCGGCACGCTTCGACGAGGCGGCCAAATCGTCGCCGGCCAATCTGCTTGCCCAGTCCTACCGCGAGGCCGCCATGGCGAGCGGTCGGAACGGTGGCACGTCGGACCGACCCGCATGGGCGGTGCCGTTGCTCGCTGGTGCCGGTGGGGCCCTGGCCGTCGGGCTTGTGGTGCTAGTGGTGCTCGTCCTCGGGCGTCGTAGAGGCAGCTACTAGGAGGTCCACGGTTGCCCGGTCCCATCCCCGCATTGGGCCGTCTTTGGTCGGTGCCTCGCCTCGCCTGGGTCGCTGCCGGTGTTGTCGGGTTGCTGGTGGCAATCGTCGTCGCGGTTGACTGGCCACCGTCGCACGGCGGCCGGCCCACCGCCGCCTGGTCGGCGCCGGAGTTCGACGACGCGCAGCGACCGGTGACGCCAGTCGACGACACCGCCTGCTCCGCCAATGCCGGCGGCATGGCCGGGTTTGTTCCAGTTAGTGCCGTCGACCTACCCGAACGGGGGGACGGTCGGCCCCCGGCCCCCGTCTTCGACAAATCCGCGACCATCACCGGCGGATTCGACCGGGTCGGCTACTGCCTCGAACTGGACCGCCCAACCGGCCGACAGTGGGTCTGGACGGCAATGGCACCCTTCACCGACGACGTAAACCGGCTGGGCCTGCCCGACCGATCTGACCCGATCGTCCGGCAGCGCGTCGCCGACCTGGAAGTCGCCACGAACGTTCCCGGGCTTACCACCGGGACCGGGCTCACCGGCTATCTGGAGATCTGGCCCAACAGCTATCGTCCTATCGCCTCCCGCCAGATCCCCGCCGCGTCGACTCAGAAGTACGACGCCGACGACGATCCCCAGATCGCCGACTTCTATGGCTCATTCCAGGTGCATCGTGTGGCCGCGAACCGGCCAGCCGCCGAGGTGCCACAGACGATCCTGGCCGTCAACGGCTTCACCCAACGGGGCCGGCCGCTCTCCCTCGGCATCGGATCGGCGCCGGCCGGCAGCTCCGACTGGACCTTCGCCGACAACGCAGGTGCGCTCGGGCAGCGGCGCCTGACCGTGTATGCCCGCCCAGCCCTCCTCGCCGTCGATCAACATCCTGCGGACCGGCAGTTGTACCAGCGGGACGAAGCGGGCGGCGCGACGGTGCTGGTGGCCGGGCGGGCCGTGAACGCGCAGGCCGCCGCAGTGCGGATGAAGGTCGTCAGCGGCTCCGAAGCCTGGGAGGAGAGTGCGGTGATCCGTCCCGGTGGCGCTTTCTCACTCCGCCACCGGATCTCCGCAGCGCTGCGTACGTACCGGATCGACCTCTATGTGCTCGGCGACGGTGTGCATCGTCGCGTCGCCCGGTGGGAGGGTGTCGTGGCCGGCGACGTGTACGTGATCCAGGGCCAGTCGAACGCTGTCGCGGCTGCCTACCGTGGATCGTCGGGGGACGAGGAAAACGAGTTCATTCGCAGTTTCGGTTCGCCGACCCCGGACCCGAGCTTCTCGGCGGCCGAGCGGAGTTGGAACTACGCGGTTTCCGACATCATCCTGCAGCCTGGGTCGGTGGGTCAGTGGGGGATCCGGACAGCACGGCGGCTGGTGGACGCGTACCAGGTGCCGGTGGCCATCCTCAATGGTGGTTTCGCCGGAAAGACGGTGTCGTACTTCCAACGCAGCGACGTCGACCCCGGGGACGTACGTACCAACTACGGTCGGCTGCGCCAGCGTCTCCTTGCCGCAGGGCTGTTCGGCCAGATCCGGGCGGTCTTCTGGTACCAGGGCGAGGCTGACCGAAACGACGCCGCCGGGCACATGGTCGGTTTCACGAACCTGCTGCGTAACTGGCGTGCCGAGTTGGGCACGGACAGCCGCTACTACGTCTTCCAGGTACGGACGTCACCCTGCGATGACAGCTCGCCTGGCCCGCTGCGAGAGGCCCAGCGGCGGATGGCGGACACGCTGGGGGTGACAGTGCTGTCCACCAGCGGCCTTGCCGGCCGACAGAACTGCCACTTCGCGTGGGAGAAGGGTTACCGGGAACTCGGTGACCAGGTCTTTGCGACGGTGGCTCGTGATCTTTACGGGGGTCCGGCCGCCGGGGTGGCGGCGCCGAACCCCCGGTCGGCGACATTCGTCGACGGCCGTACCCGAGTCGTCATTCAGCTCCGCGACAACGACCGGCTCACCGTCAACCCCGGGGCCGCGGCCGACTTCCGAATCACCCGCAGCGGGGTTGCCGTCAGCCGCGTGGAGTACCGCGACGGTGGCCAGTTGGAGCTGACGCTTACCGGCCCCGCGTCCCCCACGAGCGGCGTCAGCTATGTGGGCCGGACCGCGCCGGGGATCGTCACTGGTCTCGGGGCCGGCCTGCTGGCCTTCCAGGACCTGCCGATCGGTGATGCCTAGCCGCCGGGCAAGGCGGCGGGCGTCGTCAGCGCCTTGGCCAGCAAGGGCCGCAGAGCTGCCGTCAACAGAGGCGCGACGCTGCGGGCGTACTCGCTGGTGATGTGTGACGCGTCCCGCCGTACGACCACGCCGTTCACGAACGCGGGACAACGGTCGTCAGGGGCGCAGAACCACCCCCGGGTCGGCACGTACGCGGATCCCGCTTCGCTCCACACGCGTTCGTCGGCCTCCGCGTACGACTGCCACAGCGCCGGAATCTTCGCCACGCAGTCCTTCGGGCTGGAGAAGCGGGTGGCACAAGCGGTCGGGTTCATCGCCGGAGGCGGGGGCTGAAGGGCAACCACCTCGCCGGCGGGTGAGAGCCACCCCCTCGCCGTCCTGGCCGATGCCTCCCAGATGGGCAGCGAGGGCTTCCCGCCCTCTGCCTGCAGCCGCTGTGCGTAGGTGTTGGTCACGATGACCAGCGCCGGCTTCACGTCGGCGATGAACGACCGCACGATCTCCTTGTGGGCCGGGCAGGCCCGGGTGATGCTGTCGTCGTCGGCGACGGTCGTCGCCGACAGCAGCGGGCAGCCGACGTAGGTCATCGGGTGGACCGTCCAGCCCTGCGGCTCCAGCGCAGCTCGGATGGCCGGCAGCCACGCGACGGCGGTCGAGTCGCCGACCACCACTGCCAGGCGTTGCGGATCGACGTTGACAGCGGAACAGTCCCGGCCGCGCGGCGTGGCCGGTCCGCAACCCTGGGAGTCCTCCCGGGCGAAGCCCTGCCGACCCACCTCGGACAGGGCGGGGGTGACTGGCGGCCACTCTTTCGCCCGCAGCGCCTCCTTGACCTCAGCGGCCAGTGCGGTCTCGCTCGTGAAGGCGGCGGGGTTCGGTGCGGGCGGCCGGGATCCGGGGCCGAATGCGACCACGGTGACCAGGACCACGCCTGCGGTGAGGGCCGCGACCGGTGCGCCCCACAAGAGACCGCGCACCCGGGAGCGGGGGCGGCCCGATTCTCGCGGCTTGCTGTCCAGCCACGAGGAGCGCCGGATCGGGTCCTCCAAGAGGTGGTACGAGGCGACGGACAACAAGGCGGTGCCGGCAAGCACGACGAGTTGCGTCTTGCTGCTCTCTGCCGGCAGCACCGCGCCGATCAGGACGATCAGTGGGAAGTGCCAGAGGTAGAGGGAGTAGGAGATGTCGCCGACATACCGTGACGCGGGATTCGTGAGCGGAAACATTCGCGGCGCGCCGCCGGCACCACCTGCCACGACCAACACCGCGGCGAGCACCGGCAGCACCGCACCCGGGACCGGGAATGGTGTCTGGGGGCCCACGAGGAAGAGGGAGGCGATCAGACCTCCGAGGCCGACCCACTGCATGGCGAGCCGGACCCGGGCCGGTAGGGCCGCCCATCGGTGTGCCGTCAGCGCGATCAGCCCACCCACCGCCAGTTCCCAGGCGCGGGAGAAGGTCGAGTAGTACGCGTCGGTCGGGGAATGTCCGGTCTGCCACAGGCCGAAGGCGACTGAGGCGAGGGCCAGCACCGTCATGATGCCGCCGAGCACCCACCGTGCTTTCGGTGCGGTCCAGCGGAGCCGTTGGGCGGCGAAGCCGAGAACCAGTGTGATCAGGACCGGCCAGACGAAGTAGAACTGCTCCTCAACCGAGAGCGACCAGTAGTGCCGTAGCGGCGACACCGGCCCGTCCGCCTGGAAGTAGTCGGTGCCGGCGGCGGCAAAGCGCCAGTTGGCCGAGAAGAGGCCGGCGGCCAGGGCATCCCAGGCTGTCGCGCGCAGGCGCTCGCCGATGAACAGCAGTGACGCCGCGAGATAGGTGGTGACAAGGACCAGCAGCGCCAGCGGAAGGATCCGCCGGATCCGGCGTCGATAGAAGTCCGTGAAGGAGATCCTGCCGGTCCGCTGGTGTTCCTTCAGCAGCAGGCCGCTGATGAGAAACCCAGAGATGACAAAGAAGACGTCGACTCCGACGAAGCCGCCAGCCGGCCAGTGGAAGACGTGGTCGGCGATCACTACGACGACGGCGAAGGCCCGGAGCCCTTGAATATCCGGACGGAAACTGGAAACGGCGACCGTCGCACCAACTGGCATGGACGTTCCGGGGCTGGTCGGTGGTGCCGCAGCGGCATGATTCCGCCCCGTCAGCCACTTGAGGCTGGTGAGCGGCCCTGGCCGGTCTACCAGGTCCACCGGTCCCGGCACCGAGGTGCGGGCCGAGGATGCGGACACCGAAGCGGTCAGCATCAGCAGCATGGCGATCCAGGTCAGCCCGTCAGCCGACAGCGGGTTCCACACGACTTCGGTGAACGAGTAGATGACAAAGAGGACGAGCGGGGTCTTTGCGGAGAAGGCCCGTCCGTCGACGACTGGTCGGTGCAGCAACGCAGCCAACCAGAGGCCCCACAATGTCAGCGCGACGAAGCCCCCGGAGAAGATGGCCAAGACGTAGCCGGAGTGGAAGAAGTGATGAGGCGCATCGCCGATGTCCCGGAGGTAGTACCACTTCGAGACCCCGACGCCGGTAACCTCCGACCCTGCGATGTAATCGCGAACGTGGACCCAGATGTTGCCACGGTTGCTCAGAGTGGTCTTGGACGCGCTCCAGGTCAGGTAGGTGGCCGCTCCCACGGCGCCGACGACCAAGGCAACGCAGAACGCGAAGTTGATCTGCGCGTACGCTCGCCGCCGCTCGAGGAGCGAAGCGCCGAGCAACCATCCGCCTACCGCTGCGAGGGCCAGGAAACTGGTGCGGGATCCGGTGGCAATGATGATCAGCAGGCAGAACGCCACAGCGGACCACCGCTCCCAGCGACGCAGGCCGGAGACCGCCGCCACCGCCGTGAACGAGGCGATCATGGCAACGTAGTTCTCAGAGTCGTAGAAACTTTTGAACAGTGCCCCGGCCAGCGAACACTTCTCCAACTGCCCGCCGGTGCAGGCTCGCCACGACTGCTCATACAGGGCGGTCGGGATGGTCAGCAGCGCCAGGACCGCCAGCCCGGTGTAGGCCACCGCCCGGACACTCACGGCGGTGCGGGCAGCCATCAACCAGACGGCGAGCAGCACGAGCGCGGCCGCCGCGTAGGCCGGCAACCGCGAACCGTAGAACCCGCTCCCGGTGAGGGCGTCGACGCCGGTGGACCAGGCCAGCAGCGCGCCGGCCATCGCGATCGAGATCCGCAGCCACACGTCGGAAGGGCCGCGCAGAACCGCACGGCCGGAGAGCACCAGCCAGGCCAGCAGAGCGATCAGCAACACGCCGATCAGCGCCGAGCTCTTGTCGCCGACGAGCGCGGGCGCCGCGTTGGTGAGCACGGCGAACCCGATCAGAACGACAGCTGTCGCACGGTCGCCGAAGGCGGCGGCGATGTTCCGCGGGACTCGGACCAACCACAGGGCTACCGCGACGCCACCGACGGTCAGCAGGACACCGAAGATGGTGGTCACGTCAGACCCTTTCTCGGTCAGCTGCCGATGCCGCCTCAGCATCGGCTTCGTGGGGCGGGTCGCGTCGCAGGGCAGCGACGAGGCACCCCCACAGCAGGACGGCGAGCAGAGCGTCGCACACCAGACTCGACACGACCGCACCCTGCCACCCGTACGCCGGAATCAGCCAGACGTTCAGGCCGGCGTTTACCACGCCGACCGCAATCTGGGCCACCGTCCGGCGTCCCTGCATCCGGGCACCGGACAGGGTATCGGCGGCGAGGTAGTGGATCGCCTTCAGTACCAGCAGTGCGCTCAGGCCCTGCAGGGCAAGGGTGGCGGCCTCGTATTCGGGGCCGAAGACCACTGGCATCATCCAGGCGAACGCGACGAGAAGAAGGGATGCCGGCACGCTGAACGCCAGGTAGCGCGGCAGCAGCTTGCGTGTGAGCCGCAGTGCGGCTCGAGGGCCGTTACGCCCGGCCTCGAAGAAGTTGGGATACGCGACCGCCGCCATCGACCGGGCGGGCGTGTACGCGAAGTCGACGACGCGGTACGCCGCGGCGTAGATGGCCGCGCTCTCCGTGGTCCCCAGCTTGGAGAGCATCACCTTGTCGAGATCGTTGTACACGGTCTGAGCGGACAGACCCACTGCGAACAGCATGCCGGTCCGCGCCTGCGCCAACGATCCCCGGACTTCCAGCGGAGTCCGACCTGACCCGCGTAGGCCACCCAGAACCACTGCCACGCACACCACCGTCGACAGCAGCACCGAGGTCACGGCCCAGGCGTGCAGGGTGACCGGGCCGGCTGCCGCGGCCAGCACGATGACCCCGACCAACCGGGAGACCTGCAGCAATGCGGGAATGACGGAGGCGAGCAGGATCCGGCCCCGGGCCTGGACGGAGGCGGCCACCGCCTCGATGAGGCGCCAGGCCACCAGATCGGCGAAGGCCAGACAGAAGAGGTCGATCAGGCTCGCCTGGGCACCCCAGATCAGCGCGCCCGCCGCAGCGACCAGCACTGTTGCACCAGCACCGAAAACCACCGACAGCAGCAGCCCTCGGGCCAGGTGCCGGGCCCACTCGGCGGGCGCGTCGGCATGGCTCTGGAAGATCAGGCTCGGTGCTCCGGCCGACGCGAACGGCGAGATGACCGCCACCAAGGCCGTGATGCCGACGAAGAGGCCGTACGTGTCGATGGGCATCTCCCGCGCCAGCAGCACGAAGAGTGCTCCCTGGGCGAGGGTCCGCAGCAGGGTTCCCACGAAGAATCTGCCGGACTTGCGCAGGAAGGCGTCACCTCGGCGGGGTGCCCGATGACGTGGTGAAGCGCTGCGGTCCGGCTCGCCCACGAGGTCGACTGCTCCTTGGGCGAGGGTCATCGTCGTACCGCCTCCACCCACTGTCGGCTGATCCGGGCCGGATCGAAGGCGACAGAGCGGGCGTGCCAGGCCTTCTCGAACTCGACGGGCCCGGGCCGGCCGACACCCGTCAGATGCCTGATCGCCTCGGCGAGGGCGGTCGAGGTCGGGGCCGTCGTCAGCACGCCGGGCACCAGGTCCGGCACCATCTCGTCGACGGCCGACACGGGCATCGCGGCGACGGGGAGTCCCACTTCGGCGGCCTCCACGAGGCTGAAACCGAAGGTCTCCGCCAGCGACGGGTGGACGAGCAGGTCGGCGTCGGCCAGGAGCCCGCGGACGTCGGGGATCCGGCCGAGGAAGGTCACCCGATCCGCCAGGCCGCGCTCGCGCGCCCGGGTCTCCAGCAGTGTCCGCTCCTCGCCGTCTCCGGCAAGCGTCAGGTGGTAGGCGGTGGGCAGTTCCGCGAGCGCGTCGATCGCGCACAGGTGGTTCTTCAGCGGGCGGAGCGCGCCCGTGGTGACCAGCCGGACCCGTGCCGGGTCGGCGACCGGCCGGGGCGGGACGAACGGCGCGGTCGGCACCGGGTTGGGGATCGTGACGACGCGCGACCCCGAGTGCAGATTGCGCACCGTCCGGGCGACGCCGTCGGACACCGCCACGACGAGCCGTGGCCGGAGGGCACCGAACCCGGACGCGCGGGCGAGCATCCGCACCCGACGGTCGGCCCGCATTCGCTCGGGCAGCAGCGAGTGCTCCCAGGCGATGAAGGTCCGAGATGAGCCAGCCAGAGCCGCCCCGACGGGCACGCTGCCCCACAACCCGCTGGCGACGACCTCCACGTCCGGGGGGAGGCTCCGCAGCCGGCGGCGCAGCGGGGGTACAGCTTCCACCAGCCGGGTGAGCCGCGACCCGAGGTCCAGGGTGTCGACGTTGAGATCGTCGAGCCCGTGCGGAACTCCCCGGGACAGAACGGTCGCGGACACCTCCACGCCGTGACGGGCGAGCCCACGCATCACCAGGACTGCGGCGCGCTCCATGCCGTAGTACGGCTCGAGCTGCGGCAGTACGAAGTGCAGACGCATCAGTGTGGCCGTTCGGTCTCAAGCGGTCGAGTGGGGCTGCTGGTGGCCTTCGACTTGCGCATGGCGACCCGTTCCAGGGTCGATCGGGGTACCAGCCCGAGCGCCGCCAGCACCGCGTTCCGGGCCGACGGAGGCGAGTTGCGGCGGATCGCCCGCACCATCTCCCGCACGCCCTCGCGGTCTCGGGCCTGGAGAGCGTAGCGGAGGGTCTGGGCCGCGATGAAGTCCGAGAAGGTCCCCGGTGCCCACACTCCCTCCCAACGCTGGGCCCAGTGCCACGAGGTACGCCAGTCGGCGCCGGCCGAGATCGACCCGGGGCTGCCCACCGTGTAGATCGCCGTCGCCTCCTTTACCTGGACGATCTTCACCCGGGGCAGCCGGGCGACCCGGACCAGCCAGTCCCAGTCCTGGTGTCGGGGGAGCGTCTCGTCCCAGCGGCACTCGGTCGCCAACTCGTACGTGGTCAGGAGCGTCGACGTGGGCAGTGACTGCCGGCCGATGCCGAGGTGACGGCGGCGGAACAGGTAGTCCTCCGGCAGCATGCCGTCGGGGATCACCTCGGCGGGGGCCGGTGTCGGCAGCGGCTCGGCGCCGTCCTTGCGTTGCAGGATCCGGGATGACACGACGGGGCGGAACCCGGCCGCCGCGACCCGCTCGAGCGCGGGCACCTGTGCCGCCAGTTTGGTCGGCAGCCAGGTGTCGTCGTCGTCGAGGAACGCGACGTGGCTGCCTGGGATGGCGTGGGTGACTCCGAGGTTGCGGGCGTACGACCCGCGTCGGCCGCCGCCGGTGCAGACCACCCGGTCGATGTGCTGCCCCAGGTTTCGCACCGTCTGCGGCACCTCCGGGGTGTCACAGACGACCACGATGTGTACGGATGTGCCCTGCTGGGATCGGGCGGAGAGCACCGCGTCGGCGATGCTGGGGCGGCCCGTGGTGGGGATCACGACGGATACGTTCGGCATTGCGTTCTCCATGCGTTGGGGGTACGACCGGCACACCGCCGCCGGGTACGGCCGTAGCCGTACCCGGCGGTGTGCCGGTGCGTTGGCGGATCAGCGGCCGCCGGCGCGGAACACCTCGGTCACCGTACGGAGCACCACCTTGACGTCGAGCCAGAGGGACCAGTTCTCGATGTAGAAGTTGTCGAAGCGGGCCCGGTCGGAGATCGGGGTGTCGCCGCGCAACCCGCTGACCTGCGCCAAGCCGGTGAGCCCGACCGGGACGCGGTGGCGCATCGCGTACTGGGGGTATTCGGCCGAGAACTTCTCGACGAAGTAGGGCCGCTCGGGCCGGGGACCGACCACGCTCATGTCGCCACGGAGGATGTTCCAGAGTTGCGGGAGCTCGTCGAGGGAGGTCCTTCGCATGATCCGACCGATCGGCCCCACCCGACGGTCGTTGGCGATGGACCAGTTGGTCTGCGACTCGTGCTCGTCGACGGGGCGCATGGACCGGAACTTGATGATGTTGAAAGGTCGGCCGTGCCGACCGATGCGCTCCTGGTAGAAGAAGATGCCGGGGCCGCCGTCGATGAGCGTGGCGACCGCGCAGATGAGGAGCACCGGGCTCAGCAGGAGCAGCGCCACCGAGGCGAAGGCGATGTCCGACGCGCGCTTGAGTGCGGACTGCGGGCCGGAGAGGGTGATGTCGCCGATGCTGACGACCGGGACCGCGCCGATGTGGTCGCCGTGCGAACGGGACCCCCAGAGGGGGGTGGCTGCCCACAGGTCGCACTCTGCCGTCCGTGGCCGGGCCAGGATCTCCATGAGAGAGGTCTCGGAGCAGTTCGCGTCCGCGACGATCACCACGTCGCACTCGCGCAGCCGTACGAGGCTGTCGAGGTCGTCGAGGGATCCGATCAGCGGCAGCGCCGACGGGCCGTCCGGGGTGTCGACACAACCCACGAAGCGCAGGCCGTACTGGGGGTAGCGGCGCAGGAGCCGGGCGAGTTCCACGGCGGTGGGGCCACTGCCGACGATGATGGTGTTGTGCTCGACCCACCGGCGCTTGCGAGCGACGATGGCGAATTCGCGGGTGACAGCCCGCCCGAGGATGACCAGCCCTGCCGACGCGGCGACACCGCGGGTGAAACCGAAGACGTACTCGGCGGATTCGTGGCGCATCGCCGCGACGATGGCGACCGCGGACGCCGCGGCCAACAGACGCCCGCAGAGGCTCGGCACCTCGTCGAGGAAGCTCACGTGCCGTCGTGCCCGGTAGAGGCCGCCGCTGGCGAAGACGATCACGGTCAGGACCGTCATGGCCAGGGTGCCGCGCCAGTACTGCTGAGTGACAAGCAACGGCGTCAGCAGTGCCAGGACGTCGACCGGCGCGGTCATCATCCAGGCCCGCAGCCACCGGGTCCTTGTCGAGGCGCGCGAACCGGCGTAGGGCAGGACAGCTGTCGTGTCCAGGCCGGCGCGAGACTCGTGCTTCTCAGGCGCAGGCGCAGGCGCAGGTGCCGGTGCTGGCGAGGCCGAGCGCCGGTCGGCGGGCGACGGGACGGCCGGGGTCTGGTAGCCGGAAGGCTGGTAGCCGGCGGGCTGGTAACCGGGGAACTGGTAGGCGGGAGGGCGACTCCCGCCGCGGCTCCCCTCGTCGTCCCCCTCACCGTCGCCCTGGGCATCGGTGGCGTTGCCGTCGCGGTCATCGGCCGGTACCGGCCGATGCCACATGGCGGGCTGATTGGACATTGTGGACCTCCCCGTGAGGACCGGCTGACCTGGCCGGTCCGTAACTCAGGACAAGGCGGCGGCCGGCAACAGCCACCGGCCCAGGTGTTACTTGGCGCTGGCGAGAATCTCGTCGACGGAGTCCCGGCGCACGGCATCGTAGAAGGTCTTTGCCTTCTCGGTGTTCGCGAAGACGACGCTCTCGCTGCCCACTCGACCGGTGCCCTTCGTCGGGCTGGTGACGAAGGTGAGATTACGGCCGCG
The DNA here is from genome assembly GCF_003264475.1 of Micromonospora noduli. Classification (NCBI taxonomy): domain Bacteria; kingdom Bacillati; phylum Actinomycetota; class Actinomycetes; order Micromonosporales; family Micromonosporaceae; genus Micromonospora; species Micromonospora noduli. The sequence goes on from NZ_PYAC01000012.1 coordinate 412,516, forward strand.
GAGGCTCCGCAGGTCTGTCGCCATGCTGACGAGGGACATCTTCTCGTCCACCGCCACGGCGCTCGAGGTCGCCTTGACGAAGGAGTTGAGCCGCCCGGGATTGGTGACGATGCCGCCGGACACGGCCTTGTCGAGGATGGCCTTGATGACCTGCTGCTGGTGACGGATGCGGGCGAAGTCGCCGTCGGCGAACTGTTTGCGCTGGCGGGAGTAGTCCAGGGCCGTCTCACCGTCCATCCGCTGCACTCCTTGCTCGAACTTGCGGAACGGCGGGTGGATCGACGTGAACGACTTCTCCGCGTTGATGTCGACGCCGTCCAGGGCGTCGATGATTTCCTTGAAGCCGGCGAAGTCGACGATCATGACGTGGTCGATTCGCACCGTGGTGAACGATTCGACTGTTTGCACCATCAGCGGAATGCCACCCCAGGCGTACGCTGCGTTGATCTTCGCGTCGCGGCCGCCGTGCCCCCCGTTCTTCGCCTTCGGCACGTTCACCCAGGTGTCCCGAGGGATCGAGACGAGTTGCGCGCTGGACCGGTCCTTCGGGATGTGCGCGACGATGATGGTGTCCGTGCGCGAGCCGCCCGTGCTCTCCGGGTCGCGGGAATCGCTTCCCAGGATCAGGATGTTCATAGCGCCGTTGGCCACCGCCTGCGGACGCCCCTCCTCGGGAACGTCGGCGAAGGCATCCACCCGGTCGATGTCCTTCTCGACAGAGCGGAGATAGAGGGCGCCACCGATCATGCCGCCGCCGCCCAGGATCGCCGCGACTACCAGGCAGATGACAAGGACACGACGCCAGCGAGGGCCACGACGTCGCCGCTTGCCTCCGGCCGGGACATCCTCGTGCGGATCGGCTGCGTGTGGATCGAAGAATTCGGTGTCGGCATCGGTGTACCGCTGAGCACCAGACATGCCGGCGATGCTACTGATTGCGGGTGCCTGTCGTGCACCCTCGTCCTTTCGGGCATCGTGTGCCTGCCGACCGGTGCGGCGAACCCGGCCCTGCGTCCGGACGGACTGCCGGTAACGCCGGCCCGGGAGCGCTTCCCAGGCCCTATTCTGCTGCCCCGACGGTGGGCGGGAACACCGTAGCCATCGGCTTTCGCGATGACCCTCCCGCTGCCGCCCGAACCCTGCTACAACGGCACCCGTGGATCGAATCAAGCTCCGACGGGCCGTCGCGCGTACCCCACTCGCCCCGATTGCCGCCTTTCCCAAGAGGCTTCGCACTGTCGCGCGGCACGACGCGAAGGTGCTGCGCCGCTCGGCGCGCTGGCTGCTGACCTCCCGCGAGCACCACAACTACACGTACGACCTCACCTCGTTGAGCCGCAACCACCTCGCCTGGTTCGTCAGCGTGGTCTGCGACATCCCGGTCAAACAGGTACGGGCGTACCTCGGCGAGATCGAGTCGGACGACGGACTGCGCCAGCACCTCCTGGCAGCGATCGCCGCCTCCGACCGGCGCGGCCTCGCCGACAAGGAGATCCGCTACGCCCGGCGGATCGGTTGGTACGCCATCGTCCGTGCCACCCGCCCCACCCACGTCGTCGAGACCGGTGTCGACAAGGGACTCGGCAGCGTCGTCCTGGCGTCCGCCCTGCTGCGAAACGCCCAGGAGGGGCACCCGGGCCGTGTCACCTCCCTGGACATCAACCCCGAGGCGGGCTACCTCGCCCGGGTCGCGCCGTGGTCGGAGGTCGTCGACCTGGTGATCGGCGACTCGATCGCCTCGATCGGCGCGCTGGACCGCCCGGTCGACCTGTTCCTGCACGACAGCGACCACAGCCGCGCCCACGAGAAGCGTGAGTTCGACGCCGTGGAGCCCAAGCTCGCCCCCGGCGCGATCCTGCTCACCGACAACGTCACCAGCACCAACGTGCTCGCCGAACACGCCGAACGCACCGGCCGGCGGTTCCTCGCCTACCGGGAGAGCCCGGCCAACCACTGGTACCCGGGCGACGGGATCGGCGTGGCATGGTAGCCGGGTGCGGCTGACCTCGATTCACACGTACCCCATCAAGGGTTGTCACCGGCTCGACCACGACGGCGCGTTCGTGCACCAGTGGGGCCTGGCCGGCGACCGGCGCTGGATGGTCGTGGACGCCGACGGGGTCGGCGTCACCCAGCGGGAGACGACCCGGCTTGTCGACCTGCGCGCCTCCGTGCGCCCCGGGGGTCTGTCGCTGCGGGCCGACGGGCAACCCGACCTCGACGTGCCCGAGCCGGCCGGCGGCGAACCGGTAGCGGTCCGTACGTTCCGCAGCCGCACCTTCCCGGTCCCCGCGCTGCCGGCCGGCCAAGCAGCCGACGACTGGCTCGGCGCCCTGCTCGGTCGACCGGTCCGACTGGTCTGGCTGGCCCAGCCGACCCGCCACCTGGCCGCCGGGACCCGCGAACACGACACCGGTGACCAGGTCAGTTTCGCCGACGCCTACCCGGTGCTGCTGGCGAACGCCGCCTCCCTCGACGCCCTCAACGACTGGCTGGCCGAGGCGGGCGAGGAACCGGTGCCGATGACCCGGTTCCGACCCAACCTGGTCGTCGACGGTGCGCCGGCCTGGGCCGAGGACGACTGGGTCGGTCGGCGGCTGCGCATCGGCGACCGGATGTTCCAGGCCGCCGGGCCGTGCGACCGCTGCGTGGTGACCACCACCGACCAGGAGACCGGGGTACGCACCAAGGAGCCGCTGCGCACCCTCGGGCGGCACCGCAACATCAAGCAGAAACTCCTCTTCGGACTGAACCTGGTGCCGCTCGACAGCGGACCCCTGGCGGTGGACGCCCCGATCGTCGTCGCGCCCTGACCGGGCCGCCGACCAGCAATCGGCACGCCACAGTCACCGTCCGTCGATGCTGTCTTAGCTTTGGCTTAGCCCGCTTGTCGGTACCCGACCGGGTCCGGCAGCATCGCCGTCGTGACGGACGGAAGCGCTGTCGACATCAACATCGACCTGGACCACCCTCCAGAGGACCGGCCCGCGCCGTCGTCCGGCGCGAAGCCCTGGCTGGTCGCCACCGGCGTCACCGTCCTCGCGGCGACGCTCGGGCTCACCCTCACCCTGCGCTCCGGCTCCACCCCGGCCTGCGCCGCCGGCCGGACGCTGGCCGCCGCGCCACCCACCGGCAACGCCACGCACACCGGCAAGGCCACCTTCTACGACTCCAAGGGCGCCGGCGGCAACTGCTCGAACCCGGCCGCCCCGGCCAACCGGCTCTACGTCGCGCTCGGTCCGGCCGAATACTCCGCCGGTGCCGCCTGCGGCGGATTCCTCGACGTCGTCGGCCCCAAGGGCACCGTCCGAGTGCTCATCATGGACCAGTGCCCGGAGTGCGAGCCCGGCCACCTCGACCTGTCCCGCGAGGCGTTCGCCCGGATCGCCGACCCGGTCCAGGGCCTCGTTCCGGTCACCTACCGCGCGGTGGTCAACCCGCCGCTGCCCGGACCACTCACCTTCCGGATCAAGGAGGGCGCGTCGCAGTGGTGGTTCGCCGTCCGCGTCGGCAACCACGGCAACCCGCTGCGGTCCGTCGAGGTCCGGCAGCGTGACAGTGACCCCTGGCAGTCGGCCGCCCGGCAGGACTACAACTACTGGCTGATCGCCTCCGGCGCCGGGCCGGGCCCGTTCAACGTCCGGGTCACCGACGTGTACGGCAACCGGGCCACCGTCGGCGGCATCCGGATGGCACCGGGCCAGGTGCAGAACAGCACGGTCCGGATGTACGCACCCGGTGCCGGGGCGGCCACACGCCGCACGCCCGCGTCGACCCGACCGCCGAGCAGCCGACCCGCCGTCACGCCGACGCCGACTCGTCGCTCGGTCGAGGTGGCGAGGACGAGCGCTCCGGCCACCGACGCGCCGACCACCAGCTCGGCCCGGGCCAACGCCCGGTGGTGCGAGGGCTGACCGGTCAGTCGGCCACCGTCAGATCGAGCCACATCAGAATCTCGTCCCGGTCGTCATCGGGTGCCACCCGCAACGCGCCCGGCAGCCGGCCGATCTCCCGGTAGCCGAGGCGGCCGTAGAACTTGTCCAACCCCAGCCCGTCGCGCACCGTGATGTGCAGCGCCTCGTGGCCCAACTCCCTGCCCAGCCGGGCGGCCTCCATCATCAGCGCCGAGCCGTAGCCGGCGCCCTGGGTGTCCGGGTGGACCATCACCCGCTTCAGCACACACCAGTGCGCCGTCAGCGGAAAACGGTTGTCACTGAAGATCAGCATCGCCGTCAGCCGGTCCCCGGAGTAGCCGACCAGCAGCCGGTCCGGTCCGTCCGCGATGCCGGCGAAGGTCGGATCGGCGGTGACGTGCACGTCGGTGGCGGTGACCGGTGGCACGAAACCGACCGCCCCGCCGGCGTTGCTGACGTCCACCCAGAGGTCGACGATCTCGGCACGTAGCTGCGGGGTCAGGTCGGGATCAAGGACGAAGCGCAGACTCACGCCCGCCATCCTGACCCAACGACCAGGGCCGCGGCCCGCGACAGTGACGCGCCCGACAACCGGCGTTCAGCACGTGTTTTTCGTTGTCCTGTGCGGGAGAGGGGATTCGAACCCCCACATCCTTCCGGATACAGGTTCCTAAGACCTGCGCGGCTGCCATTACGCCACTCCCGCCAACTCCCTGAGTTTAGAGTGTCTGGCTTCGGCGGTGTTGAGCCCGGCCTCCTTGAGGATGGTCGAGATCGTGCCGTGACCAACTCTGCATCCCCCACCAGGCAGATTGCGGAGAACGCTGGACAGCCGCTTCGGTCCGACATCCGGGTGCGCCAGTGCCTGTTCTATCACCGCGTCGCGATAAGCCATCGAACGCCAACTGCGGCTCGGACGCGGCTTCAACACGCCGTCCTGCTCGAGCCTTCGCCGAGCCTTGTGCAGGAACGCCGGAGTCCAGCCCAACTGCCGTGCCGCCTCCAGGGCCGTCACCTGCTGTGCGTCGACCCGACCGAACAGGTCGACGAGTTCCGTCCGGGTGGCCGGTCGGCGATCGGAGCCGGTCGTCCCGCCGCAGCGTTCATCCCCATCGGTCGGAGTCGTGAGAATGGGGAGGTCGGAAGCCCGTTTTCCTCGTCCGGCGTAGGTAGCGGTCTGGCTGTGGCAGTTCGGGCAGAGGAGCCGCAGGTTCGGAGGCCGGTTGTCGAGAAAGTCCCCGTTGATGTGGTCGACGTGCAGGATGAGCGACGCGCCTCGCCACACCGGCCCTATCCCACAGCCCTCGCACTCCTCCGGCACGCCGAGTGTGCCCAGCGCCCACTTCAACCGCACGCCGGGCGTCCGGCGGGACCCGTCGGGCAGCACAACCAGAAGCTGCGCGGATGTGGTGCGCCGTTCGCCGCGCCGCCCCTTGTTGTGGGCCTGCCTCGTGAAGTGCGACGTGTCGATGCCGAACCGCTTGAGCTGCCGGCTGATGTGCGCGTGTGAGCCACCGCTGACGCGTACGCCGAGCAGCCGCATCACCTCGGTGATGTTGCGGGCGACGGCGGCAGCGGCGGCCAGCGCTTCGGGCGTGTATTTGTATCGAACCACTGACGGACCGTAGCGATCCGGTACGACAGGTCAGTCCAGGCCGAGGTCGCGGCGGAGCTTGGCGACGTGTCCGGTGGCCTTGACGTTGTAGAGCGCCCGCTCGACCTTGCCGTCGGCGTCGATCACGAACGTCGAGCGGATCACGCCGGTGACGGTCTTGCCGTAGAGCTGCTTCTCGCCGTACGCGCCGTAGGCGGTCAGCACCGACTTGTCCGGGTCCGACACCAGCGGGAAGGTGATGGCGTCGCGTTCGCGGAACTTCGCCAGCTTCTCCGGCTTGTCGGGGGAGATGCCGACGACCTCGTAGCCGGCGGCCTGGAGTGAGGCGAGCGAGTCGCGGAAGTCGCAGGCCTGCTTGGTGCAGCCGGGGGTCATCGCGGCCGGGTAGGCGTACAGGACGACCTTGCGACCTCGCAGGTCGGCGAGGGAGAGCTGGTCGCCGGTGTCGGTGGCGAGGGTGAACTCGGGCGCGGGGTCACCGGGGGAGAGGCGGTCGGGCGAGGTCATGGCCCCGACCCTACCGCCGTGCCGGCGAGCGCCGCCGCCGGCGCGACGCGTCGGCGTGTGGGGGTACGACGCGGGTCGGCGGGGCCTGACCTGGAGTGATCAAGCCCATGCGTTGTTGCCAGAGTCTGGCAACAACGATGGTTGGGAAATAGGCTGACCCACGCCGGCCCGGTCGGGCCCGCTGACGCGTGGGAGGTCGCGTGGAGACACTGGCGATGCACATCTCGAACGGGATCATCGACGGTCCCGTGGCGGCGATCTTCGCTGCGCTCGCTCTTGCCGCGCTCACCGCCTGCGTTCTGCGCGGCCGGCGCGACCTGGACGACAGGCTGGCCCCGATGGCAGGCCTGGTGGCGGCGTTCATCTTCGCCGTCCAGATGCTCAACTTCCCGATCTTCACGGCCGGTGTCAGTGGTCACCTGCTCGGTGGCGCGCTCGCCGCCATGCTGGTCGGCCCGTGGGTCGGCGCGCTCTGCGTGGCCGTGGTGCTGGTCGTACAGGCACTGATCTTCGGCGACGGCGGCGTGGCGATGCTCGGCCTCAACATCACCAACATGGCGTTGCTCGGCACCGCCGCGGCGTACGCGCTGATCGCGCTGCTGCTGCGGGTGCTGCCGCGCACGCGGGCCGGTCTGGCCGTTACCGCGTTCGTCGCCGCGACGCTCAGCGTGGTGGTGGCGTCGCAGGGCTTCGTCCTGGAGTACTGGCTGGGTGGCACCACCGACCTGGGCAACAACCTGGGTGGCCTGGCCGGCACGATGGCCGGCGTCCACCTGCTGATCGGCATCGGTGAGGGTCTGATCACCGCGACCACCGTGCTGACCGTCGCGAAGGTGCGCCCCGACCTGGTGTACGCGCTGCGATCCCTGCGCGTGCCCGCCGCCCCCGCCGTCCCGGTCGCCGGAGGTGTCCGATGAAGAACCGCTCCTGGGCCTTCCTGGCCGGCGGCCTGCTGGTCGCCCTGCTGCTCGCCGGCGTGGTGAGCAACTACGCCTCCTCCCACCCGGATGGGCTGGACTCGTCCCTGCTCAAGGGCTGCACCGTCGACGCCGACGACAACATCGTCGGGGGGAGCTGCCCGGCCCAGCAGGCCCGTGACCACGAGTTGGCCGACAGCCCGCTCGCCGACTACGGCGTACGGGGTGTGCGCAACAGCTTCGTCTCCACCGGCCTCTCCGGGGTGCTGGGGGTGCTGGTCACCTTCGCGATCGGGGCCGGCGGGTTCTGGCTGCTGCGCCGTCGAGGCGCCACGCCGACCGACGGTGACGCGGCGACGCCCACCGAGGGCGACTCGGCGACGTCCGGCGACGTCCGGCGACGCGCCGACGCGGCCAGCTGAGCGGGGGTACGCGGATGGGGGCCGGTCACGGGCACGTGCTGTACCGCGAGTCGGACTCGCCGGTGCACCGGCTCCCGCCCGAGGTCAAGATCGTGGCGATGGTGGTCTTCACCCTCGCCGTGGTGGCCACTCCACGCGAGGCGTTCTGGGCCTTCGGCGCGTACGCCGTGCTGGTGGCGGCGGTGGCGGCGCTGGCCCGGGTGGGCCCACGGTGGTTGCTCAGCCGGGCGTTGATCGAGCTGCCGTTCGTGCTGTTCGCGGTCGCCCTGCCGTTCCTCGGCAGCGGCGACCGGGTCGAGGTGCTGGGCCTGCGGCTGTCCGAGGACGGGCTGCACGGCGCGTGGAACATCCTGGCCAAGGGCACCCTGGGGGTGCTCGCCTCGCTGCTGCTCGCCGCGACCACCACCACCCGGGACCTGATCGTGGGGCTGGACCGGCTGCACTGCCCGCAGGTGCTCACCCAGATCGCCACGTTCATGCTGCGCTACCTCGACGTGCTGGTCGGCGAGGCGCGGCGGATGCGGGTGGCCCGGATCTCCCGGGGCGACGACCCGCGCTTCCTGTGGCAGCTGCGTGGCTTCGCCGCCGGGATCGGGGCGTTGTTCCTGCGCGCCTTCGAGCGTGGCGAGCGGGTCTATCTGGCGATGCTGTCCCGGGGCTACACCGGGCGGATGCCCGCCGTGTGGCAGGGCGAGGGTGCGGCGAGCGCCGGTCAGTGGCTGGTCGCGGCGACCGTGCCGGTGTTGGCGGCCTCCATCGCCGCCACCGCCGTCGTGCTGTCATGATCGGTGTCGTGCAGACCGCTGTCTCGCTGGACGTTCGGGGCGTTCGTTACGCGTACCCGGACGGGCACGTCGCCCTTCAGGGGGTCGACCTGAACGTGCCGCGGGGCGACCGGGTGGCGCTGCTCGGGCCCAACGGCGCCGGCAAGACCACGCTGGTGCTGCACCTCAACGGCATCCTGACCCCGACCGAGGGCAGCGTGAGCGTCGGCGGGCTGATGGTCACCCCGGATCGGGCCGTCCTGGCCGAGGTACGCCGCCGGGTGGGCATCGTCTTCCAGGACCCGGACGACCAGTTGTTCCTGCCCACGGTGGCGGAGGATGTGGCGTTCGGGCCGGCGAACCTTGGTCTGCGGGGGGCCGAGTTGGCCGCCCGGGTGGACGAGGCGCTCGCCGCTGTGGGGATGAGTGAGCACCGGGACCGGGCCCCGCAGCACCTGTCGTTCGGGCAGCGCCGCCGGGTGGCGGTGGCCACCGTGCTCGCCATGCACCCGGAGATCCTGGTGCTCGACGAGCCGTCGTCGAACCTGGACCCGGCGGCCCGACGGGAGCTCGCCGAGATCCTGCGCGGCCTGCCGGTGACCCTGCTGATGGTCACGCACGACCTGCCGTACGCGGCGGAGCTGTGCGAGCGCTCGGTGATCCTGGACAACGGCCGGATCGTCGCCGACGCCCCCACCAACACGCTGCTCAACGACGCTCCCCTGCTGGCAAGACACCGCCTGGAGCTTCCCTACGGGTTCACCCCGCAGCCGTAGACCCACTCTCGGCGGCCTCGACCCGCGGTGCCGCGGCGGTGGTGCGGGAGGTGGCGTGCAGGCGCAGGATGCCGGCGGCTGTCGCGCCGGCGCCGGTGATCAGGAAGAGCGCCACCATCACTCGGGCGGCCGCGGGCGACCAGGGCACCGGAGCTATCGCACGGGCGAACACGGCGGCGTTCGACGCTCCGGCGAAGAGCGCCAGGCAGGCCCCGGCCAGCGCGACCACGAAGTCGGCGGCCGGGCGGCGGCTCAGCGCGTACCAACCGGCGGCGATCGCGCCGAGGCCGGTGAACAGGGACCAGATCTGCCCGGAGAGCAGTCCGACCAGCACCCCGCCCACGCCCTGGGCGCCCGCGTCCAACTCCCGTCCCACCGGGTATCCGACGGCCAGCACGCCGCCGACGATCAGCAACACGCCGAGCGCGGACAGCGCGCGACCGCCGGCCGGCGCGGTGGCGGCGAACAGGCCGAGCCCGCCCACCGCGAGCAGCAGCACGATGGTCGCGGCCCACCAGGTGTACGCGTCCGGCGGCGGCACCCAGTCCAGCGTGCCGCCGATCACCACCGGGTCGGTGCCGTCGCGCAGCGGAATCGTCCAGTCCCGGACCCGTTGCTCGCGATCCGGTGCTGCGCGTACCGCAGCCGGTGGTGCCGACTCCTGCCACAGCGCGCGCTGGTCGTGCCAGCGCGCGGTGGTGCCGTCGTCGATCCGTTGCCAGGAGGGTGCGGCGGCCGGGTCCGCCTCGGGCGGGAGTGCGGTGTCCCCGGCGATGGTGCGGTTCAGGTACGTGGCGGGGGAGTGGCTGTTCTCGAAGACCCCGTCCGGGCCGACGCGCAGGTACGGCTCGCCGGAGTAGCCGATGACCTCGATGGCGCGGCCGGTGCGGTTGGTCAGCTCCAGTCGGGCGCCCGCCTCGATGACGCGTACCTCAAGCCCTGGCCGCGCCGGTGCGACCCCTGTGGTCCGGGTGCGGTAGTCGGTGCCGTCCGGTGCGTCCGCGCCGTGCGCGGCGGCGGGGGCCGCGCTGATCACTGTCAGCAGGCCGGCTGCGGCGGCGATCAGGCTGGCGCGGCCCAGCAGGGTACGGATCACTTGCCGGCCGCCGCCACGGCCGCGGTGAGAGCGTCCGGGGTGGGGTTCTCGACGGGTTGACCGTTGACCTTGACGGTCGGCGTGCCGGTGACGTTGCTCTGGCTGGCGTCTTCGGTGACGTGTTCGGTCCAACTCTTGTACGTGCCGTCCTTGACGCAGCTGCCGAAGGAGCCCCGGTCGAGGCCCACGCTGGTGCCGATGTCGATGAGCTTGTCGTCGGTGAGCCCGGCACTGCCCTCCGGCGGCTGCTGGGCGAAGAGCGCCTTGGCGTACTCGTGGTACTTGCCGCCCGCCGCAGCGCAGCCGGAGGCGGCCGAGGAGCGGGTGGAGTAGTCGGTGGTGGAGAAACGGTTGAGGTACGCGACCGGGTGGTAGACCACCTTCGCCTTGTTCTCGGCCGCCAACTGTTCGAGCGTGGACCCGCTGGCCTGCTCGAACTGCTTGCAGGCCGGGCAGAGGAAGTCCTCGTAGACGTCGACGGTGACCGGGCCGCCGCCGGTGACGATGCCGGTGCCCTCCGCGTTGGCGCCGGGTGGGGTGGTGAAGCTGTCGGAGCGCTGGTTGGACCAGACGGCCCACCCGATGACGCCGGCGATGATCAGGACGACGACCGCGGCGGCGGAGACCCAGATCGTGCGGCGGCGGCGCCGCTCGCGGGCCAACTGCTCGCGGACCACCCGGGCGGCGTCCCGCTGCCCCTTGCGACTACTCATCCTCGTCCTCCACAACGGGTTCGCCGGACACCCACCCGTCCACCGATACCGGCGTACGTGGCCAGATCAGCAGAAATCCGGCCAGAACCAAGAATCCCAGGTCCCGGAGGATCTCCGGGAGGTAACTGGGTGCCTGCCCCGCGGCCAGCTGCCCGCCGCTGCCGAAGCAGCCGCAGTCGATGGCCAGTCCACGCGCCCAGGCCGAGGCGATCCCCGCGATGAAGACCACCAGGAGCGCGGCGGACACCCCGGCGACGAGCCGGGTGGCCAGCCCGAGCAGCAGCAGCACGCCCAGCGCCAGTTCGACGAAGGGCAGCGCCGCGCCGATCACTGTCGCCACGTCGTACGGCATCACCTGGTACGCGTTGACCGCCCGCCCGGAGGCGGCGAGGTCGCTGACCTTCGACGCGCCGGCGACCAGCCAGACGGCGGCGAGGCCGAGTCGGGCCGCGATGCCGAGCCACGGGCGGACCAGAGGCCAACGGTGGCCCCGGGTGGAAGGTGCTGTCACGCTCATTTGTCGTCCCGTCCGCGCCGGAAGTTCCGCGTTCAGCCGGCCAGGGCGTCGCCGACCGCCTCGACCAGGTCGTCCCGGGCCCGGGCGACCCGGGACCGGATGGTGCCCACCGGCACCCCTTCGACGGCGGCGGCCTCGGCGTACGACAGGCCGAGCAGTTGGGTGAGCACGAACGCGGAGCGCCGCTCGGGGCCGAGGCGACGGACCAGGTCGGCGGCGCCGAACTGGCCGGCCGGGTCCGGGTGCGGTCGGTCGGTGTACGCGTTCGCCACCAGGCGCTCGTCGAGCCGCCGCCGCCTGACGACGGTGCGCAGGTGGTCGGCGCAGGCCCGGCGGGCGATGCCGAGCAGCCAGGTGCGGGCGCTGGAGCGACCCTCGAAGGCGGGCAGTGCCCGGAACGCCCGCAGGTAGGTCTCCTGAGCCAGGTCGTCGGCGCTGTCCGGGTCGACCAGGGCGGCGGCGAAGCGCCAGACCTCGGCCTGGGTCAGCCGGACGAACGCCGCCTGGGCGGTGGGGTCACCGTCACGGGCGGTCAGAGCCCACTCGGTTGCCGGGTCCCGGGCGACCTCGTCGACCGGCTCTGCCGGACCGGCGGCACCGGAGTCACGCGGGACAGGGATCACGACACACCAGGTTACGCGGCAGTCGGCGGCGCGTCAGGGTCGTTCGGCCCCTGGATGGTCTGCGCCACGTCGGGAACTTTTCCCCGACCCGGGCCGACTACCAGTTCATGACGTGCGACCACAGAAGCGACCACCCCCCTCGGGTCGCCGACGGGGACACCCATCGGCGACCATGGCCGGCATGACTGTCGCCCCCCGCCGTTGGGCCGCCAGGCTGGCCGCAGCCGCCGGCCTCCTGGTCACCGTCGTCGCCTTGTTGATCGCGCCAGCCACCTCCGCGAGCGCCCACGCGGTGCTGCAGAGCAGTAGTCCGGCCGCCGCCTCCATCGTGCCGAGCGGGCCGTCCGAGGTGGTCCTCACGTTCAGCGAGTCGGTCCGCAAGGTGCCCGGCAAGATCCGGGTCATCGCGCCGGACGGTTCCCGGGCCGACCGGGGCGAACCGTCGTTCAGCGGCGGTGTGGTGACCATCCCGGTGGACCCGGCCGGCGCCCGCGGCACCTACCTGGTCAGCTTCCGGGTGATCTCCGCCGACAGTCACCCGGTCTCCGGGGCGTTCACCTACTCGGTCGGCGCACCCTCGACCCCACCCGTCGACTCCGGCACGGACAGCCGCGCCAACCCGGTGGTGGGCACGGCGGTGAAGGTGGCCCGCTTCCTCGGCTACGCGGGCCTGGTGCTGCTGGTCGGGCCGGCGCTGGTGCTCGCCGCGCTCTGGCCGCGACGGCTCTCCCGGCGGGGGCCGACCCGGCTGGCCTGGACCGGCCTCGGTCTCGTTGCCTTCGCCACCCTCGCTGACCTGTGGTTGCAGGTGCCCTACACGGCCGGTGGTGGTCTCTTCGACGTCACCGGCGAGGGGTTCGGCAGTGTGTTCGGCAGCGCCTTCGGCGCCGCCCACCTGGTCCGACTCGGCCTGCTGGCGGCGTCCGTCTTCCTGCTCCGCCCGCTGCTGGCCCGGCCCGCAGGCCGGGCGGACGCGATCATCCTGGCCGTGCTCGGCGGCGCCGCCCTGCTGACCTGGCCGCTGGCCGGGCACCCGGCGGCGTCCCCGGCGCCGGCGGTCTCCGTGGTGGTCGACGCGGTCCACCTGGGCAGCATGGCGGTCTGGCTGGGCGGTCTGCTCATGCTCGCCGTGTTCCTGCTGCGCCAGGCCGACGAGCGGGAGCTGGGCGCGATCCTGCCGATCTGGTCTCGCTGGGCGGCGCTCGCCGTCTCGGCGCTGCTGCTGGCCGGCACCGTCCAGGCGCTGATCGAGGTGGCCACCCCGCAGGCGCTCTTCGACACCACGTACGGGCGCTTGCTGCTCGCCAAGATCGGCCTGTTCGCGTTGGTCATCGCCGTGGCCGCGTACTCCCGGAAGTTGGTTCGTAGCCGCGTCGCGGCCCAACGCCCGGCGCCGGTGCGCCGGGCGGTCCTGGTGGAGTTGGCAGTCACCGTGGTGGTGCTGGCCGTGTCCGCCACGCTCGTGCAGACCACGCCGGCGCGTACCGCCGCGGCCGGCCCGTCCTCCGGGGCCGAGTCCGGCTTCTTCAGCACCAGGCTCTCCAGCCCGCTCCTGACCGTCGAGGTCGAGGTGAGCCCGGCCGAGCGGGGCAACAACTCGGTGCACCTGTACGCGTACGACAAGGCCAACCAGCCGCTGCTGGTCGCGGAGTGGAAGGCGACCGTCGCGCTGCCCTCGGCCGGGATCGAGCCGATCGAGGTGCCGTTGCTGCGGTTGACGGACAGTCACGCCTACGGCGACATCAGCCTGCCGACCCCCGGCGAGTGGCAACTGAAGATCACCGCCCGAACGACCGACATCGACCAGGCCACGGTGACCGCCACCGTGCCCATCCGTTAGAGAGGTTCGCGAAACCCATGACCCGACTCCGGCGTACCGCAACCGCCGCTGCCGCCCTGGCGTTCACCGCCGCCGCCACCGCTGTGCTCGGCTTCGCCGGACCGGCGTCCGCACACGTCACGGTGAACCCGAAGGAGGCGTCCCAGGGTGGCTACGCCCGGGTGGCGTTCCGGGTGCCCAACGAGAGCGACACCGCGTCGACCACCAAGCTGGAGGTGGTGCTGCCGGAGAACGCCCCGGTCGGCTCGGTGTCGACGATGCCGGTGCCGGGCTGGACGGTCACCACGGAGAAGCGCAAGGTGGACCCGCCGATCGAGGTGCACGGCAGTCAGCTCACCGAAGCGGTCTCCAAGATCACCTGGACGGCCTCCGGTGACGCGGGGGTGAAGCCGGGTCAGTTCCAGGAGTTCCCCGTCTCGATGGGACCGCTGCCGCAGGTCGACTCGATGGTCTTCAAGACCCTGCAGACCTACTCGGACGGCAACATCTCGCGGTGGATCGACGAGCCGGCGCCGGGTGCCGAGGAGCCGGAGCACCCCGCTCCGGTGCTCACCCTGGCCGCCGCGGCGACCCCGGCGGGTTCGGCCACGCCGACCGCAGCCGTCGCCTCGCCCGACGACGATGACGACGACGACGGCAACGGGCTCGCGGTCGGCCTCGGTGTGGCCGGTCTCGTCGCCGGTCTGGCCGGCCTGGTGCTGGGCGGGCTGGCGTTCACGCGTACCCGCCGGGAGCCGGTCGCCAAGGCCTGACCCTGTTCCACCCGCTGGCCCGCCGGATCTTCCGGCGGGCCAGCGCGCTTTCCGGAGCCGATGCCGACCGTGCCGTGGATATCCCCTGATCAGACGGCATACGTCGGTAAGGTCGGCCGGGTATTTGGCTACGGAGGGGGACGGTGCGGATGCGGTTCGTGCGGATGATCGCCGGAGTGCTGCTGTTGGTCGTGGGAATTCCGGCGCTGTTCGCCGGCGGCGGGCTGTGGCTGGTGAGCCGACACGCCGACCCCGGTGGGTCCTTCGCCGCCCGTTTCGAAACGGTCCGCACGCCCGGTCACGCGATCGTCGTCACCGACCTCGACCGGTTGCTGCGGCAGGAGGCGCCCTTCGCGCGTACCGCGCAGACCCGACTGCGCCTGGACGCCCGCACCACCGGCGGGCCGGCCTTCGTCGGTTTGGCGCCCACCGCCGAGGTGCGTGGCTGGCTGGAGGCGGTGCCGCACGCCACGGTCCGCCGGGTGGCGCTGGCCAGGGGTCCGCTGCCGGTCCGGCTTGATCCGGCCGGACCGGCCGCCGACACCCCGGGCGTCGCGACGGCCGACGGGCCGGTCACACCGCTGGGCCGCCCCTTCTGGGTACGCGAGGGGATCGGCTCGCTGGAGTGGAGCGCGGACGACCTCGCCGGCGAACCCATGAGCCTGGTGGTGATGCGCCCCGACGGCGAGGCCGACCTGGCCCTGGACCTGCGCGCCGAGTTGCGGGTCGGGTGGACCGGCCCGGCCACCTGGGGTCTGTTGACCATCGGCGTGCTGCTGGTGGTGTGCGCGGCGCTGCTCCTGCTGCGGCCGCTACGGCCACGCGAGGTGATCTTCGTGGTCGAGCCGGATCAGGTGCCGGTGCTCGCCGGCCGGCTCGGGGTCACCTCGCTGAGTGGCCTGGGCCTCCGGCAACCCGATCAGACCCCGCCGTTGCCGGCACGACAACTCGCCCCGGTCGGCTCCGGGGCCCCGGAATCCGCCCGGCCGGCGATCGGCGCGGCCCGCGCGGCCACCCTCGCCGACCTGGACGAACCGGTCCGGCTGCCCCGCCCGCCGGAGGTGACGCTGAGTCTCGCCTGGCCGCCGGCCGACGTGGACGAGCCAACGGCCCGGCCGGTGGCGGCCGCGCCAGGCGACGAGCCGGCCCGTGGCGGCCCTGGCGGGTGACGGCCCGGCCGGTGGCGGTGGGTGAGACGGCGAGTGGCCCTCCGCGCTGCCGACGCGGAGGGCCACTCTCACCGGGGGATCGGTGCTACCCGAGCGACGCTTGAGGTAGATGAGGACAGGTTAGCGCCGAACATGGTTACTCGGGAGGTCTGTCCAATTGGTGCGATTTTCCGCACCGAGCCCCGAGCGCACCGGCAACGCCACCAGCAGCAGCAGGCTGAGCAGCACGTAGGTGTTCTGCACGACGAAGTCCACCGGGTCGTGAGTGCGGACCGGTCCCGCGCCCCAGGCCTGGAACGTCACCACGCCGTAGATGGTCACGGCGGTGATGCCCAGCGCGAGCCCGGCCAGCCACCGACGCCGGCGTGCCTCGTCCGGGCGGTCCGCGCTCAACGCCGCGTCGGCGAGCAGCACCACCGCCGGCACGAACCAGTAGATGTGGTGGGTCCAGGTGATCGGGCTCGCCAGGGAACCGACCAACCCGGTCAACGTCAGGCCCGTCAACGGGTCACCGGCCCGCGCCGCGCGGGCGGCCCGCCACAGCCCGTAGCCGGCGACCGCGGCGACCAGCAGCAGCCAGAGCAGCCGGTCCGGCTTCTCCGGCTCGGTGAACCGGCTGAGCAGGCCGAACAGCGACTGGTTGCCGACGATGTCGGTGCGTCCCACCCGCTCGGTGGTCCACAGCTCGTGCGTCCAGAACCGCCACGAGTCACGAGGGGCGATCGCCGCCGCGAGCAGGGTCGCCGCCGCCGCGGTCGCGCTCGCCACCGCCGCGGCCCGCCACCGCCGGGTGGCCAGCAGGTACACGATGAAGATGCCGGGAAAGAGCTTGAGCGCCGTCGCCAGCCCCACGCCCACCCCGGCCCAGCGTCGTGCCTGCGGTACCGCGAACAGCAGGTCGGCCAGGATCAGCACGACCAGCAGCATGTTGATCTGGCCGAAGGTGATCGTCTCGCGGATGCTTTCCACCGCCAGCACCAGCAGTACGGCGGCGACCAGGGTGAACCTTCGGGGCAGGTCGTGTCGGGCGATCACCGGCGTCACCAGCCACCGGGTGGTCAGCACCACGGCCAGCACGGTGAGCGCCGTGAAGATCGCCACGGTGACGCCGAGCCGCAGCAGACCGAACGGCCACAGCAGCAGCGCGCTGAATGGTGGGTAGGTGAAGTACAACTCGCCCTGCACCCGGTCGGGCTGGACGTAGTCGTAGAGCGGGTGGCCGACGCGCCACCAGTCCATCGCGGACATGTAGATCTTGAGATCGAAGAAGTTGTGCACGAGGCCGGGCAGGTACAGCGCTGGCAGCACAGCGCCGAGGGCCACGACCGCGACCAGGCGACGGACCGTACGGCCGCCGGGATCGTCTTCGGTGACGGCGGGCGGTGCGACGGGTTCTGCTGGCACCCCGAAACCCTAGCGGGCCGGTCCGCCGAGAGCGCGCAGCCGCGGGGCGTGGGCTGCGCGTAGGCTGTCCCGGTGGCTGATCTCCTCGTCTGGATCGACTGTGAGATGACTGGGTTGGACCTCGGCAGGGACAAACTGATCGAGGTTGCGGCACTGGTCACCGATCCCGACCTCAACGTGCTGGGTGACGGTGTCGACGTGGTGATCCACGCCGATGAGGCGGCACTGGAGGGGATGCCGGAGATCGTGCAGACCATGCACGCCAAGTCCGGCCTCACCGAGGAGGTCCGTCGTTCGGCGGTCACCCTCGCCGAGGCCGAGGACCTGGTCCTGGACTACGTCCGCACCTTCGTCAAGGATCCGCGTACGGCGCCGCTCTGCGGCAACTCGATCGCCACCGACCGGGGCTTCATCGCCCGGGACATGCCCCGCCTCGACGCGCACCTGCACTACCGGATGATCGACGTGTCGTCGATCAAGGAACTCTCCCGCCGTTGGTACCCCAGGGTGTACTTCGGTCAGCCGCAGAAGGGTCTCGCGCACCGGGCGCTGGCCGACATCCGGGAGAGCATCCGGGAGTTGGAGTACTACCGGCGCACCGTCTTCGTTCCGCTGCCCGGCCCGGATGTCGAGACCGCCAAGGCCATCGCCGCCGAACTCTGACCGCGCCGGCTCGTCCCGGGCAGCAGGGAACCCGCTGGACGAGGTGCGTCGCGGTGTGGCTATTATTGGTCCGCACCCCGCCCGGAGCGATTGACCGGGCGACGGCGGCATGGTGGCTGTAGCTCAGTTGGCAGAGCACCGGGTTGTGGTCCCGGTTGTCGTGGGTTCAATTCCCATCAGTCACCCCACTGGTTTCACTACTCAGGCCCCCTCCTCGGAGGGGGCCTGAGTCGTTGTGGGGGGCGAAACAGGGAAGCACGCGAAAGCCCCCTCCGAGGAGGGGGCTTCCGTCGGCTGGCTCAGGCGGTCGGCGTGGGGGACGGGGTGACCGTCCCGTCCGGGGCCGGGGTGGTGGCGTCCGGGTCGGCCGGAGGCTCGTACGGAAGGGCGCTGCCCTTGACGTACTCGTCCCAGCTCATGTTCCAGTCGGTCCAGCCGTTGCCGTTCTGCAGCTTGCGCTCGGTGCCCTTGACAGTGATCGGGTCGCCGATCTGGGTGTTCTTGAAGAGCCAGTCGCCGTTGGCCATCGACACGTTCACGCAGCCGTGCGACACGTTCGTGGTGCCCTGCTGACCCTCGGACCAGGGTGCCGCGTGGATGAACTCCCCGCCCCAGGTGAGGCGCTGGGCGAAGTCAATCTTGGTGCGGTAGCCCTCCTCCGGGCCCAGCTCCTCGAACGTGTCGAAGACCGTCTTGCGCAGCTTCTCGATGACGACCATGGTGCCGCTGGACGACGGGGTGCTCTTCTTACCCAGGCTGACCGGGATGGTCTTGATCACAGAGCCGTTGCGGGTCACCGTCATCCGCTTGGTCTTGTTGTCCACCGTCATGACCACCGACGCGCCGATCTTGACGTCCACCGAGAGGTCGGCTCGGCCGTACCAACCCGCGCCCATCGGCAGGCCGCCGGCCTGCACCCGGTAGGAGACCTTGCTGTCGGGCTTCCAGAACTCCTTCGGCCGGTACCGGATCTCGGTGGGGCTGACCCAGTGCCAGATCCCCTCCTGCGCCGGGGTCGAGGTGACGGTCATCCGGCGCTGCACGTCGTCGCGGTAGTCCTCCGGGATGGCCCGGCTGAACTTCACGATCAGCGGCATGCCCACCCCGACCACCTGGTTGTCACCGAGGAAGCTGCTCACCCGTACCTGATTGCCGGGCTTGGCCATGGTGGTGAAGGTGCTCGTCGCGGTGGCCGGACGTCCGTCGTCGCCCTTGGCGGTCACGGTGGCCGTGTAGCTCGTGCCGTAGGCCAGCGCGCCGGTCGGCAGCCACGACTTGCCGTCCTTGGCGAGGGCGCCGTCGACGGTCTTGCCGGCGGCGTCCTTCAGCTCGACCGCGGTCTCCACGGCGTCCTTCGTGGTGAAGGTGATGCCGGTGGACGCCGGCACGTCCTTGGCGTCGGCCGCCGGCTCGCTGATCGTCGCCGCGGCCTTCGGTGCCGGGTTCTCGCCGCCGCCGTGCCACGAGGACGGCTTGCCCCCGTCGCCGTCGGTGCAGGCCGAGGTGAAGGCCAGCGCCACGGCGAGAAGCCCCGCCGCGAACACGCGGCGTCGCCCACCGGGCCTGATCAGCTGGTCCTGGCTAGCTCGCATGAATTCCCTCACAGTTGTGGTCGCTGCCCCATCGTCTCTTACTGACGCGCCAGAGCCGGTCCCGGTTGCCGAGGGTGAACCGAAACACGCCATCAATAGTGCCCGAATCCTGCTACTATTCGGCGTTTCGTGAGCCTGGTTCGTCTCCGTGCCCGGAGTGCGGGGGCCGCCGCGCTGTCATCGAGCGGCGGGAGTGCAAGGGTACGCCGGCCCGGCCAACGGCCGAGCCGGCGCAACGAGGGCCGACGGCTCAGACCGCCGGACCGGCCCCACCACCGGGCACCGGCAACGCGCTGCCCTTGATGAACTCCGACCAGCTCACGCTCCACGCCGTCCAACCGTTACCGGCGGCGATCCTGCGCTCGGTGCCCTTGATCGTGATCGGGTCACCGATCCGGGTCTTGTCGAACAACCACCTGGCGTTCGCCATCGACACGTTCACGCAGCCGTGCGAGACGTTCTGCCGTCCCTGCACGTGCTCCGACCACGGCGCGGCGTGGATGTACTCGCCACCCCAGGTGAGCCGCTGGGCGAACTGGATGTCGGTCACGTAGCGATTGGCCGGATCCGGGTCGTCGCGGGTGTCGAAGACAGTGGCTTCCTTCTTCTCCATCACCACCATCGTGCCGCTCGACGACGGTGTGCTCTTCTTGCCCAGGCTCACCGGGATGGTGCGCACCGGCGCGCCGTTCTCGTACACAGTCATCTTCTTGTTGGCGTTGTCGACCTTCATCTCGAACGACCGGCCGATCTTTGCGGTGGCCTTGCGGTCGACGTCGCCGTACCTGCCGTTGCTCAGCGGCACCCCCGCCAGGGCGATCCGCACGGTGATGGTGGTGCCCGGCTTCCAGTACTCCGGGGCCCGGTAGTAGGCCTGCGTGCCATTGCTGACCCAGTGCCACGCGCCCGGCTGCGGCGGGTCGGTCCGGACGAACATCCGCTTCTGCACCGCCGCCCGGTCCTTCTTCGGGATACCCGGGTGGAACTCGGTGACCACCGGCATGGCCACCCCGTAACTCTTGTCGTCGAAGAGGTACAGGCCGGAACCGATTGTCGACTTCGGCTTGGCCATCGTGGTGAAGCTGCTGGTGCCCTGGCTGCTCGTGCCGTCCGACGCGCTCGCCGTCACCGTGGCCGTGTAGCGGGTGCCCCACTTCAGCGGAGCGGACGGCACCCAGGCCGAGCCGTCGGTACGCAGCTTGCCCTCGACCGAGCCACCGCCGTCCGCCGTCAGGGTGACCGCGGACACCTTCCCGCCGCCCGGGAGTTTCGCGCTGATCTCCGTGCTCACCGGTCGGTTCTTCGTGCCGTTGGCCGGGCTCAGCGTGAGCGGCGGCCCGCTCGGTGTGCTCGGCGTCGAAGGTGCGGCTGAGCCAGGGGTGGCACTCACGTCCGAGGACGCCCCGCCAACGAATTCCGGCTTCTTCTTGTCGCCGCCGCATCCGGTCAGTGCCAGCGACGCCGCCAGAGTCAGGGCGCCCACCACCGCCCCGGCTCGCGTGAACCGTGCCATGCCCACCTCTGTTCTCGCGTACCTGGCGGACATCGTGCCGCATCACCGCCCCAACCCACGCCCCGATCTTGGCGGCGGTGGCCGGTTTGGGGCTTTTTGCCGGCAAAGCTCGACCGAAGGGGGGACCCGGGTAACCGAATTGGAGCGCGCCTTCCGGGGGTGCTAATGTTCTCTCCGTTGCCGACGAGCGCCGCTAGCTCAACTGGCAGAGCAGCGGACTCTTAATCCGCGGGTTCGGGGTTCGAGTCCCTGGCGGCGCACCAACGATCAAGGTCCTGACCTGGTGATTCACACCGGGTCGGGGCCTTTTTTGTGTCTTCGGTACGTCCGGTAACTGGCGGACACACGCGGTACGAGGATGATCTTCCGGATCAACGGTTGGTGTTGAGGCGGACGATGGTGCCGTTGAGGGCTGTCGCGAAGAGCGTCCACGCGGCGTACGGGGCCAGTGCGACCGCCGCGACGCGGTCGGTCCGTGCGGCTCGGCGGAGCAGCACGAGGTTGGAGGCGTTGAGCGCGGCGATTTCGGCCAGCGCGATGGTGGGTCGGTGGGCCTTGAAGAACAGCGCGCTCCAACCGAAGTTGAGGGCCAGGTTGAGCCCGTAGGCGCGGGTGAACGCGGCGCGGTCGGTTCCGCTGGTGCGGTCCAGCACGCGGGCGCCGGCCACCGCGATCAGGGCGTACAGCGGCGTCCATGCCAGCGGGAACGCCACGGGCGGGGGTTGCCAGGTCGGCTTGCGTAGCCGTTGGTACCAGCGTGAGGAGGCGTCGGTGACCGTCGCCCCGGCGGCGGCTGTCACGGTGACCGCTGCCGCGGTCCTGGCCAGGGTTGGTAGTCGCATGCGGTTCAGCTACCCGGCCTGCGACGGATCAATCGCGTCCCGTTCACCGGCCGGCGGGCGGTGCAACGAGAGCGGAACGCTGTCGGGGTGCTCGGTTAGCCTCGGCGCCATGCCGATGATCACAATCGCCGATGAAGTGACCGGAGCGCCGAGCGGTCCTGAGTGGACCATGGACATCTTCGAGGAAGAGGTACGCCTCGGCGAGTTGATTCGGCGGCGGGTCTTTCTGGAGGTCGCGGAGTCCGGCGGGCACGTCGATCCGGAGGAGCGGACCCGGGCGACGCTCGAGGCGTTCGGCCGCAACGGCTTCGTGGTGCTGGTCGACGACCGGCAGGTGACGGCCCTGGACGACAAGGTCCACCTGCACGCGGGGTCCCGGATCACGTTCCTCAAGCTCGTCCCGCTGGTGGGTGGCTGATGGACACGTACGACCCGGAGCAGGCGCTGCGTGACGTGATCACCACGGTCAGGGGGTGGTGCGAGCGGGGCGGTGACGCCCTCAACGAGATCGACGGGCGGGACTTCGTCAATCGGGTGAGCATGGTGTGCGGCTGGGCACCGGACGGCACCGGGCCGGCGCTGCTCGCGGCGCTCAACGACCCGGCCGGACCGTACGAGCTGGCGTCCCCGCAGATCGAACTGCTGCCGGACGCCACACAGCGGGCCGAGGAACTCGCCGCCGCCGTCGCGGCGCTGAATGGTGATGGGGCGGATGACGACCGGCGGGCCGCCGCGGCGATGACAGTGATCGACAATCTGCCGCGGTTACCCCACAGCCGGAACACCTTGTGGGACGTCGCCCGCGGCGAGGTCTGGGAGCGGGCGAAGCAGCTCCTGGCCGTCCAGCCGGTGCAGGCGCGGCAGTTGGTGTTCGACGCATTGGCGGTGCCGGGGCAGGACAGCGACGGGCGCAACGGGCTGATCCGCGCTCTGTGCTCGGCCGGCGGGTTGACTGGATCCGGCTGGCTGGAGCGGCTGGGCGGTCAGGCGTGGCTGGGATTCGGACGGTGGAGCGCGTCGCTTGTGAGCTTCACCCGGGAGTCGCTACAAGCCGAGCACCTCGCCGGGCGTTCGCACCCGGCGGCGCTGGCGACCTGGCGGCGGACGCGGATCGAGCGCGTCCACTCGGACATGGGCGACGAGGGCGAGGCGATGTGGCCGACCGTCAACATCGGCGAGCAGTGGGCTGACCGGGCCGTCGCGGACATCGAGGCGATGCCGCAGGAGCGCCGATCCAGGTGGCAGGCGTTGCTTGCCCACTGCCTGCTCGGTGCGGACAAGGCGCGGCCGACGGCCGCCTGGCAGAAGAGCGCCCGGGTTCTGCTCGACGCGGTCGGCGTCGACGAGTTCACCGATCGGCTCGACGACTGGCTTCCGCTGGTGGGTCTGCCGCGCAGTCTGCCGCTGCGGATGACCACCTGCTGCCCCGGTCACATCGAAGATTTCCCGCCGCGGCTGGCCGACCGCCACAACGTCGGGGTGCTGTGGGGCCTGCTCTGGACGCGAGCGATGTGCCCGCCGTCGGAGGAGACCCTGCGCAGCCTCGGCCACATCGCGGAACGGGCCGCCCGCAAGGTTCCCGGCCACGGTCCGTCGAGCCCGAAGCTGGCGAACGTCGCGGTCGCGGTGCTCGTCGACACCGATCACCCCGCCGCCCTCGCGCAACTGGCGCGGCTGGCGTCGCGGCTGACCTACAAGAGCACGCTTCGCATTGTCGAGAAGGGCCTGACCAAGCACGCCGAGGCGCTCGGCATCGGTCGAGAGGACGTCGAGGAGATGGCGCTGCCCGGTTTCGGGCTGCCGCTCGCGGACAAGCTGGGTGACAGCTCGTACGAGGTCGAGGTGCGCGGCGTCGACGCCGTCGTGGTGTGGCGCAACTCCGACGGCAAGGTGGTCAAGGCGCCTCCGGCGCAGGTGCGCAAGGACCACGGCGAGGAGTTGAAGGAGCTGAAGGCCACAGTCGCGGATGTCGGTGCCACGCTGATCGGGACCCGCGACCGCCTGGAAGGGCTGCTGCGGCGCAACCGTACGTGGACCGTCGAGCAGTGGCGGGAGCGGTTCCTGGACCACCCGTTGGCCCGGACCCTGACCCGACGGCTGATCTGGACCGTCGACGGCGTCGCCTGCTGCTGGGGCGGCGACGCCCTGCGGACCGTGGACGACACGGTGTTCGAGCCCGCCGGCGACGCCATGGTGAGGCTGTGGCACCCGGTCGACGATCCGACCACGGTCCTGGCCTGGCGGAACTTCCTGGCCCGGCACACGATCACCCAGCCGTTCAAGCAGGCGCACCGCGAGCAGTACCTGCTGACCGACGCGGAACGGGCCACGGGCACATACTCCAACCGGTTCGCCGCGCACATCGTGCGCCAGCACCGTCTCATCGCGCTGCTGTCCCGGCGCGGCTGGTCGCACGTTCGACACCGCAACGACGGCGCGAGCTACCAGGACCCCTGGCTGGCCCTTCCGGACTGGGAGCTGCGCGCCGTGCTGCACATCGCCGGGATCGAGGATCAGGGCGACGACCTGATGTTCGACACGATGGGGACCGACCAACTGGTGTTCGTCCGGGGGGAACGTACGCCGGTGCCGCTGGAGGAGGTTCCGGCGGTCGTGCTGAGTGAGGTGATGCGCGACGTCGACCTGTTCGTTGCCGCGGCCGGGGTGGGCAACGACCCGAACTGGTACGACGGTGGTCCCCAGGGCCGGTACCGCGACTACTGGTCGCAGAGCAGCTTCGGCGACCTCACCCCGACCGCTAAGACTCGCCGGGAGGTGCTGGCCGAGCTGATTCCCCGACTGGCGATCGCCAACCGGTGCACGTTCACCGACCGGTTCCTCGAAGTACGGGGTGACCTGCACACGTACCGCATCCACTGCGGCTCGGGCAACATCCTGATCGCCCCGGAGGATCGGTACCTGTGCATCATCCCCGACTCGGCGAAGGCGAAGGGACCGGAGATGTTCCTGCCCTTCGAGGGCGACAGCCGGCTCGGCGAGATCATCAGCAAGGCGTTGCTGTTGGCCGCCGACAAGAAGATCAAGGATCCGGTGATCCTGCACCAGTTGGCACGTTGACGTCAGCTGGAAGCCCGCCTCGGCAGTAGCAGCTCCTCGTGATCGAGTTCACGTTCCAGGACGCGGAGTTCCTCGTCCGGCAGTCGGCCGGAGTCGCGCCAGCGCACGAGCTCCTCGCGCTGCGCGTCGATGGCTGTCCGCCGGACACGAAGAGCCGCCTCGTACTCCGGTGAGGTGGGCAGCTCGGATGAGCCGCTCTGCTCCAGAAGGTCCAGCCGCCCGCGGTAGCGCGCCAGTCGGGCCAGCAGTTGCGTACGGGTGGTGTTGACGGCCACCGCGCTGTCCGGCTCCACGGCGGCAACCTCGTCGAGGCGGGCCAGGGCGGCCTCGACCGCCGCCGAGCGGGCCTCGTTGCGTACGCGGGCCTGGTCGGTTTCGTTGGCGCGCAGGCCCAGCATCCGCACGAGCGGCGCGAACGTCAGGCCCTGCCCGACGAGTGTCACCAGGACGACCACGAAGGTGCAGAACAGCAGGAGGTCACGGTCGGGAAAGGGTGCGCCGCTGTTGGTGGTCAACGGCAGGGTGAAGATCGCGGCCAGACTGATCACGCCACGGGTGCCGGACCAGCTCAGTGCCACCACTTCACGGGAGGTGAGCCGGCGGGCGTTGCGGTCAGCGCGCTCGATCCGCCGGGCGCTCCCGGGTTCGTCGGGGGCGTCCTGCTCGGAGATGCCGCCCAGCCGGGTGTGCAGCGACCGGGGGAGGGACTGGGTCATAACCAGCCACGCGGGGCGCAGCAGGAGCACCACGCCGACCGATACCGCGACAGCGATGACGATGGTCGACCTGTCGTACTGACGTAGGCCCTTGACGACTTCGGGAAGCTGCTGGCCGATGAGCAGGAAGACGAAGCCTTCGAGGAGGAAGTCGACCAACCGCCACACCGCGCTGGTCTGCAACCGGGCGGCCCCCGAGGTGAGCTGCGGCGTCTTGTGACCAACGATCAGCCCGGCGATAACCACGGCGAGCACCCCGGAGACGTGCAGTTCCTCGCCCAACAGGTAGGCCACGAACGGTGTCGCGAGCGAGATGGCATTCGACAACAGTGGGTCCGCGGTGAACGGTCGGGCCAGACGTACCAGCCAGGCCACGGCCGCTCCCACGGCGACCCCGCCGACCGCCGCCAGCACGAACTGGGCAACAGCGGACGGAAACGAGAACTCACCACCCACCGCGGCGGCCACCGCGACGCTGAGCATCGTCAGCGCGGTGGCGTCGTTGAGCAGCCCCTCGCCCTGAATGATCGTGACCATCTTCGGTGGCAGGTTCACTCGGCGGCCCACCGCCAGGGCGGCCACCGGGTCGGGCGGCGCGATGGCGGCGCCGACCGCGATCCCGGCAGCGAGCGTCGCCCCGGCGACGAACAGGTGGAACCCGATGCCGACCAGCACCCCGGTGAGGAGCACCAGCAGCACGGACAAGCTGACCACGATGCGCAGGTTCCGGCGGATGTCCAACAGTGAGGAGTCCAGTGCGGCGCTGTAAAGCAACGGCGGCAGCACGATCATGAGCACAAGGTCGGGATCAAGGCCGATGTTGGGGCCGGGGAGCAGCGCGTACACGATGCCGATGAGCGGCAGAAGCGCCGCGGCCGGCAGACCGGTGCGGGCCGCCACCCACCGCACGACGACGATGACCGCGACAGCGGCGAGCACGAACAACAACATCGAATGGGTGCTCACCTGGCTACTTCCCCCTGGAGCGGCGCGAGGTTCTTCGGATCCACTGCGGGCTCGCGGCCGAGCCGGCCGTTCGGCGCTGGTCAGCGCAGCAGGCAGCAGTAACGAGCGTACCCGCTTGATCAACCGGACCTGGCCGGCTGCCGGACCCGGCCGTCGTGCCCAGCACCGGCGACAGCATCTCCCGGCACCGTGCTAACGTCTCGTCCCGTTGCCGACGAGCGCCGCTAGCTCAACTGGCAGAGCAGCGGACTCTTAATCCGCGGGTTCGGGGTTCGAGTCCCTGGCGGCGCACCAGCGATATTCAGGGGGCATGGCCAATCGGCCGCGCCCCCTGAATTGCGTTCTCCGGCGGGGCAACGCGGATCACGAGTGGACCACGACGTCCCAGCGCCCACACGATGAGCGCGAAGCAGCAGAGCGCCGTTCCCGCGATGGTGACCGCTGTCCAGCCGCCCGCGGACCAGAGCGCGGTCGCGGCGGCGGAGCCGATGGCGGCGCCGACGAAGTTGCCGGTGGCCAGCGCGGTGTTGAGCCGGCTCCGGGCCTCGTGAGAGAGGGCGAACAGTCGCGCCCGGTTCAGCAGGGCCTGCGTCTGGAGGGCGACGTCGAGCATGACGATCACGATGATGAGGAGGACGACGGACCGTACGGCGAACGCCGCGACGACGAAGGCTGTGAGGGCCAGTATCCAGGCCGCGCCGGTGGCCGGAAGCGACCAGCCGCGGTCGTGCAGCCGTCCGCCGCGTAGGCCGGACAGGACACCGGCGAGTCCGGCCAACCCGAACAACCCGATCACCGCCACCGGGTACCGGAACGGCGGGCTGCTGAGGAGGAACGTCAGCGCCGTCCAGAACAGCGAGAACGCGGCGAATCCGGTGGCGCCGAGGACCAGCGTCCATCGGGCCGCCCGCTCGCGCACGACCACCGCGCCGACCGAGGCGATGAGCTGCGCGTAGGGCATGCGTGTCCGTGGTGCCAGCGGTGGAATCGCGCGGTGGAGCACGATCGCGAGCAGGACGGCGAGGACCGCGGCGAGGGCGAAGATCGTCCGCCACCCGGCGGCGTCGGCGACGAGGCCGCTGATCGTGCGGGAGGCCAGGATGCCGGTGAGGGTCCCGGATCCGACGACGCCGACGATCCGACCGCGCTGGGCGTCGCCGGCAAGGTCTGCGGCGAGCGGAGTGAGGATCTGCCCGGAAATCGTCGTCACGCCGAGCACGCCGAGTGCGAGCAGGAGTACGCCGATCGACGGCGCCAGCGCGCACAGCAGCAGTGCGGCGGCCGAGGTCAGCAGCATGATCGGGACGAACCGGCGGCGGTCCAGGACGTCACCGAGCGGTACGAGCAGCAGCACACCGACGGCGTACCCGAGCTGCGTCGCGGTGACCAGCCAGCCGGCCGTCGCGGTCGTGACGCGTAGATCGCCTGCGATAAAGCCGAGCAGTGGCTGGGCCCAGTACAGATTGCCGACGGCCACTCCCGCGGCCAACGCGAAAAGGAACGTCAGCCGGCGGCCCATCCCTGACGGCGGTGCCATGCGGGGTGCTGCCACCCTGCCACGCTACGACCTGGGGCAAAGCCTGTGCCGTGGCGAGGGCTGAGCGTGCAGGACCGCTCTGATGCCCAGGTTCCCGGGTCGAATTGCCAGGGGACTTCGGGCCCGCTGGTCTTCGTGGCGATCAGGAGCCGCCTGCCGAACGCGGCGCGTACATGATCAAGGCGACGCCGATCAGGCAGATGCCGGCGCCGATGACGTCCCACCGGTCGGGCCGGAACTTGTCGACGATCACGCCCCAGGCGAGGGATCCGGCCACGAACACGCCGCCGTAGGCGGCGAGGATGCGCCCGAAGTTCGGGTCGGGCTGGAAGGTGGCGACGAATCCGTACGCGCCGAGGGCGATGACTCCGGCGGCGATCCACCACAGGCCGCGGTGCTCGCGCCAGCCCTGCCAGATCAGCCACGCCCCGCCGATCTCGAACAGGGCGGCGACGACGAACAGCAGGATCGAGCGGACGACGGTCATGCGTGGACCGTACCGATGTGCCCGCAGCCCCCGATCATGCCGGTGACCTGGCCGAACAGGCACCTCCTGGAGCGATGGTGGCGAAGGGGATGGGGCAGCACGGCTGGCCGGCGCACTCGACGAGGTCGTCGCAGCCGGCCTCCACCGCAGCGCGCAGTGTGCCGGCGATGACCTGCAAGTCAGCGATCTTCGCCTCGACCTCGGCGAGCTTTGCCTGGGCGCGGACCCGTAGGCCGGCGTCGGGGTGGCGACCGTGCCGGTGCTGGCCCGCGTCGAGGAGTTCGGCGACCTCGTCGAGGGTGAACCCGAGCCGCTGGGCCGCTTTGATCACCCTCAGCACTGTGACCGCTTCGGCTGGGTAGAGGCGGTGCCCGCCCAGACTTCGGTCTGGTTCGGCGAGCAGTCCGCGGCGTTCGTAGTAGCGCAGCGTCTGCGCGTTCACCCCGGCTGCGGCGGCGACCTGGCCGCTGCGTAATCCGCTCATGCCGTCATCCCGGCGGCGGCTCGCAGCGCGAGCGTGTCGAGGACGTCGACGTGCGCGGCCGGCACCCGCACGTCGAGGCGCAGCGTGCCGGTGTCGGCGGCGAGGGTGAACGAGAAGAACGAGCAGCAGCAGCTTTCCCGGCCGATGAGGTCACGGGCGGTCGCCTCGGCGGTCGGGCCGAGACGCCACAGCAGTTCGGTGGGGGACAGCCGCTGCTGCGCCAGCAGGGCGGTGGCGAACAGGTCGTCGAATTCGGCGAGCCGCAGCGGCCGTTGTCCGCTTGGCAAGGTGCACGACTCGGGCACCCACGCCTGGGAGTCAGTGGTCATACCGACGACGGTAAGCGTGTACCTGGGTACCGGATGCAAGCCTGACGCTCGGCAAGCTTGCCAACCGGTCGCCACGGCCCAAGGTTCAGACAGGTGGGCGTTCATGGTGGTCGATTTCGGCGCGGAGCGTGTCGGCGAAACCTTCGGCCGTGGCGAGTTGGTCGCGCAGGGCGGTGACGCGGGTGGTGGCGGCGGTGTGGAACATGGCGAGCCGGTCGAGCAGGGCGGCGCGGTCGGCGCCGGTGGTGGTGTCGAGGGCGTCCAGGACGGTGAGGAGGTCCCGCATCTCGTCGAGGGTGAAGCCGAGGGGTTTCATGCGTTTGACGACGGCGAGGCGGTCGAGGTCGGGTTCGGTGTAGAGGCGGAAGCCGCCCTCGCTGCGGGCGGAGGGGACGATCAGGCCGGCTTCCTCGTAGTGGCGGATGGTGCGGATGCTCAGCCCGACCCGTTCGGCGGCCTCGCCGATCTGCATGAGGCGGCCGGTGGCCGAGCCGGAGACGTGCTGCTCCGGCTCGGTTTCCCGGCTGGTGGTGGCCATCAGTGGCCGACGCCGAGCTGACCGGCGAGGGTGTCGTGGATGCGGGCGCTGGGCTTGTTCAGTTCGATGATCTCGACGGTCTTGCCGCGGGTGGCGTACTTCTGCGTGATGGCGTCGAGGGCGGCGACGGATGAGGCGTCCCAGACGTGGGCGTGGGTCATGTCGATGACCACTGTCTCGGGGTCGTTCGCGTAGTCGAACTGGCCCACCAGGTCGTTGCTGGAGGCGAAGAACAGCTCGCCGCGCACCGAGTAGATCCGTGTGGTGCCGTCCGGGTCCAGGACGCTGGTGACCTCGACCAGGTGGGCCACCCGCCGCGCGAAGATCACCATGGCGGTGAGGACGCCGACCACGACGCCGATGGCGAGGTTGTGGGTGGCCAGGGTGGTGGCGACGGTCGCGACCATGACGATCGTCTCGCCGTACGGCATCCGCTTGAGCGTGGCCGGGGCGACGGAGTGCCAGTCGAACGTCGACACCGCCACGATGATCATCACGGCGACCAGGGCAGCCATCGGAATCACCGCCACGACGTCGCCGAGCGCGACGACCAGGACCAGCAGGAACACGCCGGCCAGGAACGTCGACAGCCGGGTACGGGCGCCGGACGCCTTCACGTTGATCATCGTCTGGCCGATCATGGCGCAGCCACCCATGCCGCCGAAGAAGCCGGTGACGATGTTGGCCACGCCCTGACCCCAGGACTCGCGCGTCTTGCTGGAGGGGGTGTCGGTGATGTCGTCGACGAGCTTGGCCGTCATCAGCGACTCCATCAGCCCGACCAGCGCGATCCCCAGGGCGTAGGGGGCGACAAGGGTGAGGGTGTTCATGGTCCAGGGGATCTGCGGCAGGCCTAGGGTGGGCAGGCTGTCCGGCAGGGCTCCCTCGTCGCCGACGGTCGGCACCGCCACGCTGGCGAAGACGGTGACCAGGGTCAGGACCACGATGGCGACCAGTGGCGCCGGGATGGCGCGGGTGAGCCGGGGGAGCCCCACCATGATCGCCAGGGCGACGGCGACGAGCGGGTAGACCAGCCACGGCACGCCGAGCAGGTGCGGGACCTGGGCGGCGAAGATGAGGATGGCCAGGGCGTTGACGAAACCCACCATGACGCTGCGCGGGATGAACCGCATCAGCTTCGCCACGCCGAGCACGGCGAGCAGGATCTGGATCGCGCCGCCGAGGATTACCGCCGCGATCAGGTAGTCCAGCCCGTGTTCCTTCGCCAGCGGCCCGACGACGAGGGCGATGGCCCCGGTCGCGGCGGAGATCATCGCCGGACGTCCTCCGCAGATCGCGATGGTGACTGCCATCGTGAACGAGGCGAACAGTCCCACGCGGGGGTCGACACCGGCGAGGATCGAGAACGAGATCGCCTCCGGGATCAACGCCAGGGCGACGACCAGACCGGCGAGGACCTCGGTGCGGAACACCTTCGGCGACAACCAGGACGGACGGGACAGACGCGGCCGGTTGACCGCGGACAGCACAGGAGACATACAGCCATTTCCACTCGGACGTCCCGTGGACGCACACAACTCGGGCAGCTACTCGCCGATCAGCGACAGCCGTTTGAGCGGCTTCAGGCCGTCATTGCCCGGACGCGTCACAGTCGCCGGGGGAGCCATGCGGCCTCGCTCTGAGAGCCGACAGCGAACCTACCCTTCCGTCAGGGGAGAGTTCACCGAACGTGGTGATCATCACCGAACCTGACACAAGGCGTTGCCGGCGCCCGGAGACGCCGGCAACGCCCCTGGGTCAGTTGGCGTGGGTCAGGCGTGTGGTGATGCGCAGGCCCGTGAGGGTGTCGTTCATCCACGGCACCCGCTCGCGGTGCAGACCTGCGGACATCTGGTCCGCCCACACCTCGTACCGCTGCATGAGCGTGTTGGCGCGGGACCGCGCGCTGGTGATCAGACAGTCACCCAGTGGGTCACCGGGAAGGTTGGACGAGTCGACAGCGGGCTCGCAGGGCACCTTGAGGCTGACCTGGTCGCGCAGTGGGCGGCTGGGGTCGAGCGAGCACGGCGTGGGCCCGCAGAGGGTGTAGTTCCCGCTCGCCTTGGCGTAGGCGTTACCGATCTTGGCGTCCGTCGGCATGTTCACCGGAATCTGGTACTGCCCGAACAGGTTCGCGGACAACACGTCGTCCGAGTCGAGGGCGTTGGGCAGACCCAACCGGGTGTACGCCTGGAGCAGCCGCGCCGCCGTGTTCACCTTCTTCAGGGCGGTGGGCACCGGCCCGCTGACCTGGGTGCTCTGGTCCCGTACCCGGTCGTACATGGACTTCTGCCGGGCCTGGAGGAAACCGCGCAGGGTCGGGGTCAGCGTGGTGTCCAGCGCCGTGTTGTTCACGACCGTCGCGCCGCTCGCGAAGGCGTACCGGCCGGACGGCCACTTCGGGGTCAGGCCCTGCTCGGGCGTGGTCTCGCTGTCACAGTTGAAGAACTCGCAGTCGACCTGGTAGACCTGCTCGTCGGGCCAGGTGTAGTCGGCGGTCCGGGAGTTCTGCCAGGCCGTGGACGAGTTCAGCCGGAACCGGCTGTGGATCTGCAACCGCAGCTTGCCGTAGTGGCGGATCACTCCGGTGCCGTAGCCGGTCGTACGTGTGTAGACCCAACTCGGCGTGTAGCAGTGGCCGACCTCGGGCAACTCCCGTACACCCGCCGGCGGCTCGTCGAGGCGCGGCGTGTAGGCGTACTGGAGTGCCCGCACCATGTTCGACATCAGGTCGTAGCGAACGTTGCTGGGCCGGTCGATCTGCCTGGTGCCGCTGCACGAGGGCACCGTCGTCTCGTCGGCCTTCGCCGGCGCCGGCGCGAGTGGCTTGTCGGTGTCCCAGAACAGGTCGTAGTTCTTGGGCGTCTTCACCTGTACGCCGTTGGCGTCCGGCTCGTAGCGGACCTGGACCTCGTTGGTCCGGAAGGCGGTCAGCGCGGTCGACAGCTCATTGGTGGCGGCGACGTACTCGTTGACCAGCCCGGTGATCAGGCCGTTGGCGTTGCCGTTGGCCGGTCGACCGAAGCTGGCCGCGAGGTCGGCGATGCGGGTGCCCTCCGCCTCGATCTGCGCGGCGCGGCCGGCGCTGACCTGGGCGGCGTACGTCGGGTTCTGCAGCATCAACATGGCGTACGACTGCGCGCCGAGGTTCCACACCGTCGGGTTGCCGACCGGCGTCGACGGTTCGACCATCGAGGGGTCACGTCCGCTGGCGACCCGAGCCAGGTAGTTGATCGACCGGGCCTCGCCGAAGCTGTTGAGCACTGTGGTCGGGTCGACCGCCGGGTTGTCGGCGTCGGTCCGGGGCACCACGAAGGCGGCGCCGCTGGCCAGCTGTGTCGAGGTCAGGTGGAACTCGTTCTCCGGGCCGACGAACTCGCCGTACGTCGGGATCGGTTGACCGAAGTTCTCCAGGTAGCCGATGTACTTGTTGATGTCGGCGCGGGCGTCGTGCAGGGTGGCGTCGCCGATCGCGGCCAGCACTGTGGCGGCGATGTCCTCCAGGCGCAGGCCGAGCTGGGCGACCTGCTGCTGGACGAGGGTGATCTGCGCGGTGTTGCCGGCGATCGCGGCGTTCAACTTGTCGAACTGGGCCATCATGTTCGCGTACACCGTGTTGATCTGGGCCTCGACCCGCGCGAAGCTGGCGCGCATCTCGTCGCCGAGGGCCCGCACCTCGTCGCGCAACGCTTTGACCTGAGCCAGGATCTGTGCGTCCAGCGACGGTCCGCTGCTGCCGAAGAGCCCGACGATCGACATCACGGCACCGAAGACGTTGCCGGTCATCGCCAACGTCGCGGTGCTGAAGATCGAGCCCGCGAGCCCGCGGCCGGTGATCGCCGCCGCGTACTTGGAGATCGCGCTGATCGTGGTGAGGACCGCCTCCCCGATCACCTTGGACTTCTTGCCGGCGGCGGGGTCGGCGAACCCGATGATGGTGGAGACCATGCCCACCCCGGCCCTGATGTCGGAGATCGTCTGCTGCCGATCCTTGTCCCGGTCCTCGGCGGCCTTCTTGGCCGCCGCGGTGCACGCGGCGCTCGGCGGCCCTTCCGGCGGGCACTTGCTGTTGTTCTCGCCGATCTCGAGACGGATCTCCAGGCTCAGGCCGAGCAGCTCAGCGTGCAGGGAGGCCAGCTGCTGCTTGGCCGCCGCGACGTACGCCACCGAGTCGTCCCGCAGCGCCAGGATCGCGTCGAGGTCGACATGCGAAAGTCCGGCATCCTGCCGGAGCTCCTCGTAGGTGTTGGTGATGTCCACCCCGATCGGCTCGCCGAGGACGGCGTTCCAGGCGGTGGCGACGGAGGCGCTGGCTGCCGCTGCCTGTCGGACCGCGGACCACACCGCGGCGAGAGCGTCGTCACGGCCGCGCAGCCACTGGGCGGTCCGCAGCGCGCCGGAGGCGAGTTCCTCGCGGGTGTCCCACGGCTCGACAGTCTTGCCGATCACGGCCCCGACCAGGCCGGTGATCTCCGGCGAGGTTCGGGTTTCCCCGCCGGGCGCGCCGAGCAGGATGTCGACGGACTTGAGCAGCAGGTCCTGTTCCGGCAGCAGGAGGTCGAACGTGGTCAGCGATTCGTCGAGCAGCTGCTGGCGTGCGGTGAGCTGGGTCTGTGCCTGTTCGGCCGTGGCGTTCGGGTGCAGACGGTGCCACTGAGCGAACTCGGCCGACAGCACGACGGTGGTGATCCGAGCGGCGCCCTGGAGATGGATCTCGGCGACCTGGCCGAAGGCCCGGTCGGTGAGCGCTGCCTGAGGGACGGGGACGGGGACGGGATCGGCCAACGCGGGCTCACCGAAGAGCACGCTTGCCGCGGTGACAGCGATCATCGCCAGCACGGCAGTCCCGCGCCTGGTGCGCGTGGAACGTTTGAATGTCATGCCGCGAACGTATTGAGCAGCCTGAAAGGGCGCTGAAACCGCGCTGACCCGCGCAGGGTGCCGCTCAGCCGGCGGCTTGCAGTTCGCCACCAACCACCTCGGGCACTTCGCTCTCACCGGGCTCCTGCTCGACCTCCTGCTGGCCGGCCGGGATCCGCGGGTTGTCACTGTCACCTCGGTCAACCACCGGCAGGCCAAGGTGCGCTTCGGCGACCCGACCGGCGAGCGGGGCTACTCCCCGATGGGCTTCTACAACACGTCCAAGCTGGCCAACGCCATCTTCGGCTACGAACTGCACCGGCGGCTCAGCGCCGCGGCCAGCCCGCTGCGCAGCTTCCTCGCCCACCCCGGCTACACCGCGACGAACCTGCAGAGCAGTGGCACCACACCGATCTGGCGGCTGCTGCTGGGCCGCATCGGCAACCCGCTCCTCGCCCAGCCTGTCGACCGCGGCGTCTGGCCGCAACTGTTCGCCGCCACCGACCCGGGGGCGCAGCCGGGCCAACTCGTCGCCCCCGGCGGGCCTGGCGAACTACGCGGCCATCCCGCGCCGGCGAAACTCTCCGCGGCGGCGACGGACCCGGAGCACGGCCGGCGTCTGTGGGAGCTGTCCGAGCAGGCCACCGGCGTGCGGTTCGGCTCGCTGCGACCAGCGAGCTGATCGCGGAACATCCCGGAGCCGTCACATTCCGCCGCGTCAGATCGTCCAGGTGGCGAGCAACCACAACGGAGGAAAAATGTTCGCTGCCTACGTCACGGTCACCATTCTGGCGTCGGTCTTCACCGGCTTCGCCGCCGTCACCTACCTGATCGGCCACGACTACCCGAAGGCGCAGGCGGACATGAAGCGCGTGCCGCGCTCGTGGGTACCGCGGTTGGGCGTGGCGCTGGCGGCAGGCTCGTCGGGGCTGCTGGCCGGCTTCGCCGTACCGCCGCTGGGCACTCTCGCCGCCGCTGGGCTGGTGCTGTACTTCATCGGCGCGCTGATCGCGCACCTGCGCGTCGGCTCCCGTCAGCTGGTGGGCCCGGCCGTATTCTTCGTCACCGTGGTGGCCGCGCTGACCCTGAACGTGCTCTACCGCTGGTGAACCGTCAGCTATGACGTGAGGCGCCCGTCCCGCATCTGGACGGCTCGGTCGCAGCGTGCGGCGATAGCTGTGTCATGGGTGGCCATGATGAGAGTCGTGCCCTGCTCGTCGCGCAGCCTCAGCAAGAGGTCGACGATCGCGGTGCCGGTCTGACTGTCGAGATTGCCGGTGGGTTCGTCGGCCAGCAACAGGGTCGGTTGGTTGATCAGTGCCCGGGCGATGGCGACCCGTTGCTGCTGCCCGCCGGAGAGCCGCGACGGCAGGGCGGCGGCCCGGTCGGCGAGCCCCACCATCGCCAGCAGCTCATGGGCGCGGGCGACCTTGTCGAAATCGGTGCGGAACGGGATCAGCGGTGCCATGACGTTGTCCAGGGCGGTGAGCGTGGGCAGCAGGTGGAACCGTTGGAACACGAAGCCGACCCGCCGCCGGTAGGCCGCCAACCCCCGGCCGGACAGGCCGGTCACCTCCTGACCGCCGACCTCGATGCTGCCACCGTCACTCCGTTCGATGGCGCCGATCAGGTGCAGGAGCGTCGACTTGCCCGAGCCGCTCGGCCCGGTCATCGCGATAGCGGTCCCGGCGGCGATCGCGAGGCTGACGTCGTTCACCGCCACCAGCGGTGCACCGTCGGGCAGCGGGAATGACTTCCGTACCCGGGTGAGACACACAAGCGGCATGGTGACCGTGCTCGACGCCGCAGCTGACGTCCGTTCCATCGGACCTACTCCTTTGCCGCTCACCCCTCGGCGAGCAGGTGGGCGGTGGGCAGTCGGCGGAGCACGGCGATCGGCACCACCACCGACAGAGCGGAGACGGCGACGCCGAACACCAGGGCGGCTCCGGAACACCAGAGGATTGGAACGGTGACGCCCCCGGTGAAGGCCGCCGCCGCGCCAAGGCCGGCAGCGGCACCGAGCGTGCCGCCGATGGCACCCATGCCGATGGCCTCGATGATGACCAGCCGGTTCAGCATGGCGTCGGTCCAGCCGACGGCACCGAACAGGGCGAACTCGGCCGCGCGTTCGGAGATGTTGAGATAGAGCACGTCAGCGACCGAGACGATGCCCAGCATGATCGTGACCGCCACCGCGATGTGATCGACGGTGCGGGCCTGGAGGGTGATGGCGTCACCGAGCAGGGTGCCGGTGATCGCCCCACGGAACGCGAACGTGATGGCCAACAACATGGTCAGCGCGGCCACCCCGATCATCAGACTCAGCGCGCCGAGCGCGGTCCGACCGGGTGTGCGGGCAAGGTTGGCCAGGGCGAGGGTGACCAGCCGGCGCGGCGCCTGCCGGCGGAGGGCGAAACCCGGGACGGCGGGGCGGATGATCTCGCCGGGGTCCGGCCGGGCGGCCCGCCAGGCCGGCCAGCCGCCGGCGAGCAGGGCAAGGGCCATCGCTGCAGGTACGGCGAGCAGGGTGTGGATCCAGGCGATGTTGAGCCCGAGACCAAACGCGATCCCGAGCGCCAGCCCGGTGCCCGCGATGCCCGCGGCGAGACCGATGCCGACGATCTCGATGAACATCAACTGGAGGAGGTGCCGTCGGCCCCATCCGAGGCAGGTGAGGATGCCGAACTCGGTGCGTCTGGCGCGGATGGCGGCGGTGTTTGCGTTGAGCACCGCCAGCGCGCACACCCCGAGCACCAGGACGGACAGCAGCACGCTCTTGCGGTCGGCCGCGCGGACGAGCACGGACGCGACGCCCTTCTGTACCCAGGGCTCGGCCACGGCGAGGTCGGGCCGGCCGTAGTTGCCCGCCGGGTAGTGCACAGTCACCGCGGTGGGTGACGACCCCAGGGTGATGTCGACCTGCAGGCCGGTGCGTTGCGCGATCTCCTCGGCGATCAGCCGGACCCGCTCGCGGGAGACCGGGTCGATGCCGACGTCTCCGGCCAGCCGGACTCGCACCACGCTGATCGGTGAGGTGGTGTTGAGCTGGTACTCCGGGTAGCTGGGCTCGGTGCTGTACGCGCCGGGGTCGAAGATGGCTGGCAGGGCCGCCATGGTGGTGAGCATCAGCGGTGGTTGGCTGAGCAGGCCGGTGACGTTCGAGTTCGGGGCCAGCCGTCGGCCGCCCAGCGCCTGCCGTGACGCTTCGTCGGCGCCCTCGGCGCCCGGGTTGAAGTACGTGTCCATAGGCACGGCCGACAGCGCGCTGCCCAGCGAAACCTTGGCGGGGTCGAAGGTGCCCACCGCGCCCAGCGCGGCATCGGGCATGCTCACGTCCCCCGGCTGCTCCTCGTAACCGTGCGCCAGGTTCCGATGGACGGCCACCTCGCTGCGCACGCTGGTGTCGGCGAACTCCATCGGCACGTGCCGGGACGACCCGCCGTCGTCGGCGCCCTGACCCCAGATCTTCAGGTCGTACGGATCTGGCTGGGCCCGCAGACCGTTTCCGGCCCGCACCCTCTTCGGCGGTCCGACGGTCCAGAACTGGTCGAGCCACCTGGTGTTCGACGTTGCCAGGTCGTACTCGACGCCGAGGTCGTCGGGACGGAGCATCCGGTCGAGCAGGTTCTGGTACGGCTCTTCGAACGACATCGCCCGTTGGGCGACCGGCGTGCCGGACTCGTTGACTAGAGCGGCGCGGAGCCGCTGGTCGTCGGCGGATCTCCGGACCAGCTCGGGCGCGTCGGAGTTCAGGCGCTGCACTGTGACGTTGAGCGTCCTGTCGACCTGGGGTCGGTCCGCGACGAGGATCGGGAGCACCGAGTAGGGGTACGGCATTCCGTCCAGCCGTCGTGAGGTCGGCGCTTCCGCCGAGGTGAAGTATCGGCCTGAGGTGACGGCCTGGTCCAGCCCCGCCAGCGCGGCCTCCGACTCCGGGTCGACCGCGGCCATCAGGAACGGCACCGTCCATGCCAACGTGACTGTCGGCCGCATCGCCTTTCCCTCGCGATCCGTCGAACCCATGCCACCGACGCACGTCAACGACGATCGGGCTCGAAGGTCGGTCGGTGCGAGCCACTCCTCGGCGGTGATGGCCGGAGCTGCTGGGCAGATCTTCACCCGCTGGCCGTCGGCGTCGACCTCCTCCGGCGGTGGCAGGCCCCCGCCGCTCTTCAGTTCGCTGTTCGGCACCACGTCCAACCGATTGCGCGTCGCGTACAGAAACGCCGGCCCGTCCGGGATCTGGCTCAGCCCCGCGTCCGTCGCCCAGGTCGGCTGGACCCGCAACACCTGACGCTCGGCGGTCGGGTCAAGGTGATCCGACAGGTCGACAGTCACGGGCACCGTGCGCATCACGTACCCGACCATCGCGACAGGTGCCGCCACCGACACCCCGCGCACCGCCTGGATCTCGTGCCACTGATCGTGGGTGATGCCGCCACGCATGCCGGCCAACTGGCCCGACTGGACCAGATTGCGCTCCTGCTCCAGCGGCAGCACCGCGTCCTTGGGGCGTACCAGCAGGTCGTAGACCGGGCGGTAGTTGGCGCTGACCGTGCCCACCGCATCCAGTCGGGAGGTCACAGCGGCCCCGGTGAGCACTGTGAACCCGGCTACCGCGACGGCGATCATCGAGAGCAGGGCCAGCGACCGGCGCAGCCGTACGCGCCACTGCGACGCGGCTATCCCCAGCATCGACGCCCCGCCCCGCATCATTGGTCCTCCTGTGGGAAATCATACGACCTTTCTCCCTCTCCGCCTGTCCGACGGTTTGTCGACGGAGGGAGCAGGTATTGCCCAGTCATTGGCGTGCATCTATAGTTGCGCGGATCACAACAATCATGGCCGTGGTGACGCGGCCGGGTCGTCGAAGCGCTTCGACGATTCGTCGTTCAGGCCCGTCAGCCGGGTGTCGAGCCTGGTCACGCCGGTCTCGGCGCCCCGCTGGGCGTCTGTCGTACGACATGAGGAGAACCGCATGCGGAACTGGCGCCTTCGGCGCGGAATCACCGCGCTCGCGCTTGCCCTGCTAGCCCTACCGGCCGTTCCCGGCACCGCGCTCGCCGAACCCACCTACCCGTTCCGAGATCCCCGCCTGCCCGTGAACGTCCGGGTCGACGACCTGCTCGGCCGGCTCACCCAGGACGAGAAGATCTCCTGGCTGCACCAGTACCAGCCGGCCATTCCCCGGCTGGGCATCGGCCTGTTCAAGACCGGCACCGAGGCGCTGCACGGGGTGGCCTGGTCCACCGACATCGACAACAACGGCGCGGTGGTCAAGGCTCGCGGCACCGTCTTCCCACAGCCGGTGGGCATGGCGAGCACCTGGAACACCGACCTGATCCGGCAGGTCGGATCGGCCGTCGGCGACGAGGCGCGCGGCTACCACGCGCAGAACCCCCGGGTCTGGGGGCTCAACCTCTGGGCGCCGGTGGTCAACCTGCTGCGCGACCCCCGGTGGGGCCGCAACGAGGAGGGCTACTCCGAGGACCCGCTGCTCACCGCCGAGATCTCCACCGCGTACGGGTCGGGGATGACCGGCGGTGACCCCAACCACCTGAAGAGCGCGCCGACCCTCAAGCACTACCTGGCCTACAACAACGAGGTCCGACGCGATGTGACCTCCTCGAACGTGCCGCCTCGGGTGCTCAACGAGTACGACCGCGCCGCCTTCAAACCGGCCATCGCCGCCGACGCGGCGACCGGGATGATGGCCGCGTACAACCTCGTCAACGGCCGTCCGGCCACAGTGGACCCGGACCTGGCCACCGTGGTACGCGACTGGACCGACCAGCCGCTGATGAACGTCACGGACGCCTGGGCGCCGAACAACCTCGTCGCCTCGCAGGGGTACTACGCCACCCAGGCCGAGGGCAACGCCGCGATCATCAAGGCCGGCCTCAACAGCTTCATCACCGACGACACCAACGCGCAGCCCACCATCACCGCCATCAAGCAGGCCCTCGCGACCGGCCTGCTCACCGAGGCGGACATCGACGCCCGGATCCGCGAGATCCTGAACGTCCGGTTCCGGTTGGGTGAGTTCGACCCGGGCGGCGGCCGGTACGGCGGCATCACCCCGGACGTCATCAACAGCCCCGAACACCAGCGACTGGCCCGGCAGGCCGCCGGCGAGGCGATGGTGCTGCTGAAGAACGAGCGGCAGGCGCTACCGCTGGACCCGGCCCGGACCCGCAAGGTGGCGGTGCTCGGCCCGCTGGCCGACACCCTCTACTCGGACTGGTACGGCGGCGACCTGCCGTACCAGGTGACGGCGCTCGACGGCATCCGCGAACGGCTGGGCAGCTCGGCCAGTGTGAGCGGGCTCGACGGGGCGGACCGGATCGCGCTGAAGGACGTGTCGACCGGCCGGTACGTCTCGGCCACCGGCACCACCGACGCCGACCGCGTCCTCGGGACCGGCGCCACCCCGGCGCTCGTCGCCCAGTTCGACGTGGTCGACTGGGGGCAGGATGTGGTGACGTTGCGCAACGCCGCCAACGGCCGTTACCTCGGCTACAACTGGGGGCCGTTCCTCACCCGTGACGAGCAGCCGAACGGTTGGTACGTCCAGCAGCAGTTCAAGCTGGAGCCGCAGGCCGACGGAACAGTGGTGCTGCGCTACGTCGGCTACGAGACCAAGGAGAGCTGGTTCGGCGCCGACACGTACGTGACCATCGGCGACGACGGCGCCCTCAAGCTCGGCGCATCGACCCCGGCCGCCGCGACCCACTTCAGTCGCGAGGTGATCAGCAGCGGAATCGACCGGGCCGTGGCGGCAGCCAAGGCGGCCGACACCGCCGTGCTTGTGGTCGGCAGTAACCCGTTCATCAACGGCCGCGAGGCGCACGACCGGACCTCAACGGCGCTGAGCGCCGGCCAGGAGGCGCTGGTCAAGGCCGTGGCGAGGGCCAACCCGCGGACCGTGCTCGTGCTCCAGACCAGCTACCCGGTCACCATCCGATGGGAGCAGGAGCACGTGCCGGCAATCGTCTGGACCACCCACGCCGGCGCGGAGACCGGTCACGCCGTCGCCGACGTTCTCTTCGGTGACCGCAACCCGTCCGGCCGGCTCACCCAGACCTGGTACCGCTCGGACTCGCAACTACCGCCGGACCTGCTGGAGTACGACATCATCTCGTCCGGGCAGACCTACCTGTACAGCCGCGCGAAGCCGCTCTACCCGTTCGGCCACGGGCTGTCGTACACCCGCTTCCGGTACGGCCAGCTGCGGGCCGGTGCGCAGTCGGTCGCGGCCGACGGCACCATCACGGCCAGTGTGGACGTGACAAACGTCGGCAGTCGGGCGGGGACCGAGGTCGTTCAGCTCTACACCCACCAGCGCACCTCGCGGGACACCACCCCGATCCGCCAGCTCAAGGCGTTCCAGCAGGTGGAACTCGCGCCCGGGCAGACTCGTACGGTGACCTTGCGCCTGCCCGCCGCCGACCTGGCGCACTGGGACGTCACCCGCAGCAGGTGGGTGGTCGAGTCGTCCGTCCACGACCTGATGGTCGGGGCGTCCGTCGAGGACATCCGGGCCCGCGCCGCGGTCCGGGTCCGCGGTGAGACCATCCCGGCCCGCGACCTGTCCCGGCCCACCAGGGCGGAGACCTTCGACAGGTACGCGGGCGTCCGGCTCGTCGACGAGACGAAACCCAGCGGTACGGCGGTCGGTGCCACAGCCGCCGGTCAGTGGATCTCCTTCGACGGTTCCGCGCTGCGAGCCGACGCGCGCACCTTCACCGCGAAGGTCGCCAAGGCCGGTGCGGGCGTCGGCACGATCCAGATCCGGATGGGGTCGCCCACCGGCCGGCTGCTCGGCACGGCCACCGTGCCCAGCACCGGCGACAACTACCGGTACGTCAGCACCAGCACCGAGTTGGCCCGGGCCGTCGGCAACCACGACGTGTACCTGGTGTTCGACTCCCCGCTGCGGCTGGCGGAATTCTCCATCAGGTGACCGGCGCCCGGGGCCGGGTCGATCGTCGACCCGGCCCCGGGCCTTCGGCTGGTCAGCTCGCCGTGCAGGTCAGCGCCGGTGTACTGGGCGTGCCGCTCGACGAGCCGAGGAACCCGAACGCGGTGCTCGCGCCGGCGCCCAGTGCCCCGTTGTAGGCGACGTTGCGGGCGGTGACCGCCGACCCCTGGCTCGTGACTGTCGCGTTCCAGGCCTGGCTGATGCTCTGGCCACCAGCGAAGGTCCACGTCACGGTCCAGTTGCTGATCGCCGAGGTTCCCGCGGTGACCCGTACCTCGCCCTGGAAGCCGCCGGTCCACTGGCTGGTCAGCGCGTACGTCGCGGTGCAGCCGGCCGCCGGCGGTGGCGTGGTGGGCGGTGGGGTGGTGGGCGGTGGGGTGGTGGGCGGTGGCGTGGTGGGCGGTGGCGTGGTGGGCGGTGGCGTGGTGACGGAACCACCCCAGCCGGCGGTGGAGTCCAGCCAGGCGGCGCGTCGCAGCAACCAGTCCCGCATGACCTGGACCTGCCCCTGCCAGGTGGGCGAGGTCGGGGTGCGGAAGAAGCTGACCGTCGGTGCCGTCAGGTTGGGCCAGCGTTGGAAGTTGCGCTGGGCCGCGTTGGTCAGCGGGGCCGCGAGAGCATTGATCCGAGTCTGGAGCGCGGCGTCGGAGAGCAGGCCCCGTCGCAGCGTCTGCCAGCGCGATCGGGCCTGGTTGACGAACGCGGGGTCGCGCAGTAACTGGGCGAACCAGTCGTTGGCCGACGGCTGCCGGGTCTGCTGGTGCTGCCAGCCCGACACCTGGTCGTTGGCGAAGAATCCACCGACGCCGAAGCTGAGGTCGAAGTCCCACAGCGGACCCGCGAAGATCTTGCTGTCCCGGTCCTTGTAGAAGTGCGAGCTGCGGACGTAGGCGTCCATCTCCCGGCTCAGCTCGTTGACGATCATGAGGTCGATGAAGGAGTCGACGTCGATGTACTTGCGGTATCCGGTGATCGGGTCGGCGAAGTTCGACGAGTGCAGCACGTCGTTGAACTCCTGGAGGTGACCGCGCAGCCAGTCCCGTTGCTGCGGTTGCAGGGGCGACGGGTCGGCTACCTCAAGGTAGTTCCAGCAGGTGGCCGCCGGCCCGGTGCACGGCAACGTCGGCTCCTCGGCCGCCATCCACTCGAATTTCCAGATGTACCCGCCCTGGATCTTCGGCAGTGTCACGTCGTCGGAGTCCAACTGCTTGAGGTCGAGGCGGTCCTTGGAGTTCTTGATCGTCTCCATGAACATGTAGACGCCCATGTAGTCGCTGGCACCCACCGGTGCGGCGTCCGTGTTGAGGTAGAACTCGGCGAACGCGTAGCGCGGGGCGGGCAGCCCCATCTCGCGCCCGAGGTCGTAGACGAGAGCCTCACGGATCAGCGCCTTGTCGGGGAACGGGCCGCGCAACACCCAGTCGGAGTCGGCGGGCATGCCCAGCACCGGGTGGTCGGCGTCGTCGTCCTCGTTGTCCCAGAACTCGACGCGGAACGGCGTCTTCTCGAACGTCGCCGACGAGTTGCCGCGCAGCCGGAATCCGGC
Organism: Micromonospora noduli; assembly: GCF_003264475.1. Lineage (NCBI taxonomy): Bacteria > Bacillati > Actinomycetota > Actinomycetes > Micromonosporales > Micromonosporaceae > Micromonospora > Micromonospora noduli. The sequence continues at coordinate 456,680 of NZ_PYAC01000012.1, forward strand.
CCGGGTGCTGAGCGTCGGGGCGGCCGCCAACGACGTGGTGCCGCCGCCCGTCGGTTCGAAGATCATGGTGGTGGCGTCGAAGTACTCACGGTCTGGCCGGCCGGCACCGTACGAGTCGATCAGTACCACCGGCAGGTCGTGGGCGGTGGTGACGTTCTGGGCGGCGTACATGGCGGTGCCGGGCGCGCCCGTCGGCGTCTGGCCGACGAACGCCTGTGCCCGCAACTGGGTGGTGCGGGTGAAGCGCAGCGCCGAGCCCGAATAGAGCGACGACTGGGCGGTGGGTGGCTGCCCGTTGGTGGTGTAGCGGATCTGGGCACCGCTGACCGTGCTGCTCAGCGTCACCGGCACCTCCCCCCGGAAGGTGCCGCTGGGCACCGAGAAGGTGATGTCGCCGGCCAGGTCGTCTGCCGCGGCATCGGCGGCCGGGGTGCCGGCGGGGAGTTCGGTCACCGGTTGGGCGACCTGGGCAGCGGCGGCAACGGGTTCGGCGCCGGCCGGTGGTGAGGACACCACGAGGAGGCCTGCGACGAACACGGCGGTGGCGGCGATCCCGGCGGCACGAAGGGCCGCCACCGGAAGACCGGTGTTGCGGGTGGTCATGCGCACGATGCCTCCTGTTCTGATCGGGTGGGAACGGGCAACTCCAGGAGCGCCGAGGACGGGTCGGCGCGGAAATGGCGGCGTAGCGTCCGACGCCACGGCACATCGGGAAGGTCCAGGCGGAGTGCCGCGAGACCGGTGGCGTACTTCGAGATGCGTACGGGCCGGGTCCCGCGCTGCCACAGCGCACGGTCGACCAGCGAAGGGGCCGAGCTGGTCTTGGTCTCGACCACGGCGATGCCGGGCAGTCGCAGGGTTTGGTCACCGTCCTGCCAGGTGAGCCCGGTGTCGATGGTGACCCGGCTCGCGGTCGCGGGCAGCAGCAGAGTGGAGCGACGGTAGCTGGTGACAAGCACCGGCTCGAGCGGGCTGCCGCTGAGATTGGACAGGATCAACTCCCGGTCGAGCACCTCGTTGACGAACCCGCGCCCGGACCGGACGGTGCGGCGGTCCTCGGCGAGATACGGCAGTCGGTGTTTGGTGACCCGTCCGCGTGCGCCGCTGATCTTCACTTCAAGCCAGCACTGGGCGGAGTCGAGGTAGGTCCGGGTCCGTACCTTGAAGCGCCTGCGCCGCCGGTACGCGGCGCAGTGGTAGCTGGCCAGACAGGGCGTGTCGAAGTACACGGACTCGTACCGGAAGCTGCGGGCACCATCGATGTCCAGCACCCGGGCGTACGGGGTGAGCTGGTCCAGCAGATGCGGCAACTCGTCGACCGCGATGACGTACTTGCGGTCCACCCTGCACTGCAGCGCCGCCCGGTCGATCACCTCGGCGAGTGCGATCGGCGCCAGCGTCGCCAGCGGTGGCGCGTTCATCGGAGCGCTCCGGCCCGTACCGACTTGCTGGTGCCGGTCGCCGCGCTGCGCCGGGCGACCGAGTATCGGACGTCGACCACCGTGGTCTCGTTGACCATGTCGAGCCGCTGGACGATGGCGTTGTGCACCCGGGCGTTGAGCAGTTGCTCCAGCTGGGCGACGAGAGCGACGTGATCGGTGACGGCGGAGTCGAGCACCATGATCTGGTGCCGGTAGTGCCGGAGCAGCCTTCGGTGATCGCCGATGAACATCACCGCGACGATGAGTGCCATCAGACCTCCGCTGAGCCAGACCGAGGTGGTGCTGAGTGCGCCGAGAATGCCCAGTGCGAGAGCGGAGAAGTAGTACGCGACCTCGTGCTGGTCGAGCTCCGTCGACCGGAGTCGGATGATGGAGAGCACTCCGAACAGCGCCAGCCCCAGCCCGAGCCCGGCCCCGACGTCACTGGCGCTCAGCGCGCTCGCCACCGCGAGGACGCCGACGTTGACCCCCAGGTAGGCGACGACCAGGTCGCGCCGGCGGTGCCGGGGGAAGTAGAGCCCGAAGACGAGCAGCGCCACCGCGCAGATGTCGATCGCGAACAGGACGAGCTGCGACATCGCTGGGGTTCCTCCTGGTTCACGCCGGAGTGGACCGACGCCAGGCCGCCGTCGCTGCGTGGCGACCTGCGGAAGGTGGCCGGACCCCCGGGCTACTTTTCGGTAAACTTTCGGTATTTCGTTGGTGACTGTAAGCAGAACATCAACCTAAGTCAATGTGTGATCTGTGCGGACATGCAGGTCCCGAGGCCGGCTGGCGAGGGTGCGGTGCGCCTGACGTGGGCAGGCTCGGGGCGTCGCCTCGGCTCGTGAGGCCACCGAAACTTTCGGAGTCTTTCGGGTGCACGGGCGGACCTCTGGGTGGTCGCTCGGGTTCGCGTGACCGTCAGCGTGGGCGGGAGCTCAGTAGCTGTGGTGCCTATGGAGCTGATGCCGCAAACGAATCAGGCGAGGGGACCCGTGGCGGCGGTCGGGGTCGCGACGAACCGTCCGGGGTCGTCTGCCGGTGATGTCGTAAGCGATTCAGCTCCAAAGGAGACCGCGCCCACCCATGCCCCTGTCTCGACGGCACCGGCGGGTGCGCCGCGCTCCATCGCTCCGCGAGTGGTCGCGGGCCTCGACGGGCGAGCCTCGCCTCGTCGCTGCGGATTCGTCGGACGACGTGAGCAGGGGCGCGCGGCCGGCGTGGTTGGTCTGCCCGATCCGGGGGCATTTCTGCATAGACGCCCTCCAATTGCCAGTTGCATTGGTCAGACGTGTGACCTACGCTCCCAGTAAGAATTTCGGGGCGGTTAACAAAGAGTGCGGTCGGGGCGACGGAAGTCCCCGCCGGCCCTTAGTGGCGTCGCTGTTCCGTACTCGTCGCTCGATACGCACTTTGGGCACCACATCGACGACCAGTGAGAGGAACAGACGTGAAGTCAGCCATATCCACCGCTCGAATGTCAGTGTTGGCGGTGGCGGCGCTTGTCGCGGCCACACTGCCGGCAGTGCTGACAAACCAACTGCCGGCCTCGGCCGCGGTCCAGGCGACCTACTATGTCGCCCCGGACGGTAACGACGCCAATCCGGGCACCCTGCAGTCGCCATTCCGGACTCTGCAACGTGCCCGGGACGTCGTTCGTACGGTGAACACGAATATGACCGGCGACGTGAACGTCTACCTCCGTGGTGGCACCTATCCGGTGAGCAGCACTGTCGAATTCGGGCCGAGCGACTCCGGCACCAACGGCTTCCGGGTCAGCTACGCGGCCTACGCCAATGAGAAGCCAGTCCTTGACGGCGGCGTCCAGGTGACCGGGTGGAGCCAGCACAGCGGCAACATCTGGAAGGCGCCGCTCGACCGCGCCAACAAGCTGCGGGCGCTCTACGTCAACGACAAGCGCGCGTACATGGCGTCGAAGACGATCAGTTCGGCGGGCTGTTACGGGACGTACAACATCACGGCCAACCAGGCCTCGTGGGCCTGGGAGTCGGGCTCGCAGTGCGACGGCGCAAAATACAGCCTGAACGATTTCCCGGCCGTCGCCAACAATCAGGACGACATCGAGATCGAGACCGGAACGACCTGGACCACGGCCATCGTGGGCGTCCGACAGGTGACCACGAGTTCCGACGGCGTCAACCGGGTGGCCCTCTTCCAGCAACCGGGTGCGGCCATCGCGCAGGGCGCGTTCAACGGCAACGCCCAGGTTGGTGGAACCCACAAGGTGATGAACGCCTACGAGTTCCTGGACGCCCCCGGCGAGTTCTACTTCGACAAGACCAGCCGGACGCTCTACTACTACAAGGCCAGTGCCGAGAACATGTCGACCGCGACGGTCTACGCGCCGAACAACGTGACCACCGTGTTGCGGGTGGCCGGCACCTCGACGAGCAGCCACGCGCGCAACATCACCTTCTCCGGCCTCACGGTGCAGCACTCCGACTGGAACCTGGTCAACGTCGCCGGATCGTCCTTCAAGCAGGCGCAGCAGGGCAATCTCAGCGCGAACGTGTACGCCAAGGGCAACTTCCACGTCTACCACTACCGCAACGTCGATGTGGTTCCCGGCATCGTCCAGGTGCAGAACGCCGACGGGATCCTCCTGCAACGCAACCGGATCCAACACACCGGTGCCGACGGGATCAGCATGGTCAACGACGTGCAGGGCACACAGTTGATCGGCAACCACACCAACGACATCGCGGGGTCCGCGATCCTCGTGGGCCATCCACAGCACGTCTACATCGGGGACGGCACGTCGACCAACCGGGAGAAGTACTCGGCGTCGGTCGAGGGGCTGCCGAAGAACATCGACATCAAGAACAACTACCTCTACGACAGCGCGGTCCTGTTCAACGGGCACAGCCCCATCTCCGCGTACTTCGCCGACACACTCACCATCCAGCGCAACCGGATCGAGAAGACCCCGTGGTCGGGCATCACGCTCGGCTGGGGCTGGTGGAACTTCGACGGATCGTCGGGCTCGATCGTGCCGAACCGACCGACCACCACGGCGAGAAACAACACCATCAGCTACAACCACATCATCGACACGGTGCAACGCCTCAGCGACACGGCTCCCATTTACACGCTTGGGAGCCAGCCCGGCACCACCATTACGAACAACTACCTCCAGGGCGTTCCGTCGGGCCACAAGTACGGATTGCACCCGGATGAGGGCTCGGCGTTCATCACCTTCCGCGACAACGTCCTGAGTATCGACAAGAACGTCACCTGGATGATCAACTCGGACGACTTCGGGCGGAAGCACGATCTGAGCATCACGCAGATCTACGGCCCGATCAACAAGGTCTCGAACAAGAATCTGCCGAACAGCACGGTCGGCGACATCCTCGTCTCCTCCGACTATGTCTGGCCGGCGGTGGCGTATGGCATTGCCGCGAATTCCGGCTTGGAGGACGCGTACCGGGACATCATTCCGGCGAGCAATTTCTCGGCGCCGAACTACGTGCTGCCGGCCAGCACCTTCGTCACCAGTGCCACCGCGTCCATCCCGATCCGGAGCATCGGCGACGCCACTAAATCGGTCTGGTTGGCTCCGTACGGCACGACCACCTTCACCGCCGGGGCGACGATGACCAGGGCCACCGGCACCGCCACGTCCATCGCCGTGCCAGCCACTCAGGGCGAGTACCGGCTCTACGTCGTCGACGCACAGGGCAACCGGTCGGCCGAGTCGACAGCGATCGTCCGGCAGCAGCAGGGCGGTGGCAGCGGTACGGGGAGCGGACAACTCGTGGGTGGCCAGTCCGGCCGCTGTGTCGAGGTGCCCAACTCCTCGACCACCAACGGCACTCAGACCCAGCTCTGGGACTGCTCCACCGGCACCAACCAGCGGTGGACCCACACCGCCAGCAAGCAGCTGACCGTGTACGGCAACAAATGTCTGGACGCCTCCGGGGCGGGCACGGCCAACGGCACTGCGGTCATCATCTGGGACTGCCACGGCGGGCTCAACCAGCAGTGGAACGTCAACACCAACGGCACCGTGACGAACGCCCAGTCGGGGCTCTGTCTCGACGCCAACGGCGCCGCCACCGCCAACGGCACGAAGCTCATCCTCTGGTCCTGTAACGGCGGCACGAACCAGCGGTGGACGCTGCGTAGCTGACCGACCAGAAAACCCCGGGGCCAGGCCGACACGGGCCTGGCCCCGGCTACTTCTGGTACGCGGGCCGCTGGCGTGGGTGTGGGCATCGACCGTCGGACTCGACGGTCGATGCCGACACGTGCTGCCGGGTCGATCCGACAGGCGTCGTTACTTGGCGGCGTTCAGGGCCACCAGTGCCTGGGCGGTACGGAAGTATGGGCTGCGACCGAGGTCGCCGACAGTGGTGATGTTGAACGCCTCCTTGAGCAGCTTGGCGTCGCCGGCGCTGACGCCGGTGAGCGCATCCACCGGGGAGTCGACCAGCTCGGCGAGAGTCTTGTCCTGGTAGGCCTTGACGACCAGCTTGCTGAAATCGGTGGCGACAGTCATTCGTTCTCCTTCGATCTGTGGGGTGGCGAAACCAGATCATCATGTACGGACAGGGATCCACTGTGGACAGCGACGAGGGGCCGCCGGGCGCTCGTCAGGCGGTCACGCCTCCGGCGTGGCCTCGGCCGTCCCGGTCGGCTCGGCGGCCTCGTCGTCCTTCGAGGGTTCCTCCTCGTCCGCCGCCCTGACGCGCGCGGGCTCGGTCCAGGAGAACTCGATCTCGACGGACACCTCCGTCTCGTTCTCCCGCTCGATTTCCAGCTCGCACCGCACCGTGTCCGCGACCGTCACCGCACCCGCCGCGCCGTAGAAGAGCCGCCCGTCAGACTCCAGCTGGTTCGCCAGTTGGCGCAGCCAGGCGGCCAGGTCCGAGCGCGACACGGTACGGGCGTCCTCGTAGATATCCATGTCGGCCATGCTCGCACTCCACAAAGGACAGCGTGCGCAGGGCTTCGGCTTCGGACGTCCCGGCCGGCATGATATGGATCTTGCCCGTGGCGATCGTCCGGGAAATGTCGGCTTCGGAGGTGCCGTCGGACAGCGTGCGGGTAATGCTGGGCGATGAAGTCGACCTGGAAGCCCCACGAGAAGCACGGCGGCCTGTCGGACAAGGACAAGCGCGAGCTGCCGGAGAGCGTCTTCGCGTTCCCTGAGAAACGCAAGGAACCGATGACCGATGCCAGCCACGTCCGCAACGCCGTCGCCCGGTTCGACCAGGTGCAGGGCGTCACCGACAAGGACCGCGACCTGGCCTTCCAGAACATCCTCGCCGCCGCCAGGCACTACGGTGTCGACGTCGCCGAGACGAACTGGCGCCAACTCGGCAAACTCCCGCACACCCCGAATCCCGCCCACTGACGGGAGACCCGCACGGTTCGGCTCGCTCACCGGATAGGTTCGCCTCCGCTGGGTAAACGGCGCGGATGCCCGCCAACCAGGAGCCGGCAGCTGACAACGACCCGCCCCCGCACGGGGTGTCCCGGGCCGACCGAACCTGGGCCGGCCTGCCCGAGCGGGTGCGGCACGGGTTGCGTACCCGCGCCTGGCGGTTCCGCCTCTACGGGCTGCTCGCCGTGCAGGCCGGCGTCGCGGCGTCGATCGCCTGGTTCGTGGGGTACCAGTTCCTGGGCAATCCCGCCCCTGTGCTCGCGCCCACCACTGCGGTCGGCATCGTGGCCGCCTCGATGGGCACACGCCTGCGCCGCACCATCGAGCTGCTGGTCGGGGTCGTTCTCGGGCTCGCCGTCGGTGACGCGGTCATGCCGCTGTTCGGCATCGGGCCCTGGCAGACCGGCCTGGTCGTCGTACTGGCGATCATCGTCGCCATCCTGCTCAAGGGCGGTGGCTCCCTGCTCACCCAGGCCGGTGGCACCGCGGTGCTCATCGCCACCCTGGAACCGCCAGTGCGTGACCTGTCCGTTCCCCGCTTCGTCGATGCCGCGGTCGGCGGACTGGTCGGGTTGGCGGTCGGTATGTTGGTGGTGCCCATCCACCCGCAACGGACGGTGCAGCGGCTGGCCGAACCGGTCCTCGACCCGGCTATCGCCGCCCTGCACAGCCTGGGCGGGGCGTTGCGTCGTCGGGACCTTGACGCCACCGAGCAGAGTCTGACCGGCCTGCGGATTCTCGGGTCGCGGATGAACGCGCTGGACGAGGGGCTCGGGGCTGCCCAGGAGGTGGTGCGACTGGCGCCGCTACGGTGGCACCAACGCAGGTTCCTGGCCCGCTACACCCAGGCCGTCAAACATCTCGAGCGGAGCCTCTACGGCTGTCGGGCCGTTGCGCGGAGACTCACCAAGGCTCTCCGGGAGGATGAGCCGATACCGGAGGAGTTCGCGGCAGCCATCGAGCTGCTGGCCACCAGCATGCATACGCTGAGACGCACCACCACCCCCGAGCGGGCGGACCCGCAGGAGGCGCGCCAGCAGATCCTGACCGCTCTCAAGCTGGTCGGAGAGGCGCAGGGGCCCGCCGCCCCGGATCCCACCCGTCCGCACGCCCACCGGTTGGGCTACTCGGGAATGATCGCCGCGGGTGAATTCCGCATGGCCGCCCAGGACCTGCTCATCGCCAGTGGGTTGGACACCGACGAGGCGGTGGCGCTGGTGCGGCGGACGGCGGACCGGGACGAGTCGGACTGAGCCGCCCCGGAACCTCAGGTCGCCTTCAGCGAGGCGAGCACGTCGAGGTAGTGCGGGTTCTTCATGACCCCCAGCACGTTGCCGAAAGGGTCGACCACCGCCGCGGTGATGAACCCCTCGTCTCCGTGCGGGGTGATCGGCTGGTACTGCGTGGCACCCAACGCCAGCAGCCGCTCGACGGTCGCGTGGAGGTCGTCGACGCACCAGTGCATGATCGCGCCGCCGGGCCCGGCCGCCGCGCCGGCCGGTGCGTACCTGCGGTCGATGATGCCCAGCTCGGCCTGGTAGTCCCCGATGCGGAACTCGGTGTAGGCCGGGCGTCCGTCGGGGCCGGGGCGCATGAAGTACGCCTCGACGCCAAGAAAGTCCGCGTACCACGCGGTGGCTGCCGCCACGTCGTCCGCCCAGATGTTCAGGGTGGCGAATCCTCGCAGGCTCATCAGGTGTCCTCTCGTCGATGTCGTCGGTGTTGACGCTATCGACGATTGCGGAAGGTTTGCTTCCGCAATGACCGGCGGGTCACGACCGGGTCGAGTCGCGGGCCGCATTTTTCGCCGGTACCCGGGTAGTCGCCGCCATTGGCCAGTACGGATGGCGGGGGACAGCGTGGACAGCTACCCGGCAGTCGAGGACCACGGTCTGATCGGTGATCTACAGACCGCGGCACTGATCAGCACGGACGGTACGGTCGACTGGTTCTGCGCGCCCCGCTTCGACTCGCCGAGCGTCTTCGGCGCGCTGCTCGACCGCCGCAACGGCGGCCACTTCCAGCTCTCGCCCGACGGCGTCGACTACACGAGCAAACAGCTCTACCTGCCCGGTACGCCGATCCTGATCACGCGCTTCCACAGCGCCGACGGTGTCGGTGAGCTGTTGGACTTCATGCCGGTCACCGGTGCGGAGGCCACCGACCGGCACCGGTTGATCCGGCTGGTCCGGATGGTCCGGGGGAGCATGCAGTTCCGCTTCCACTGCCACCCCCGGTTCAACTACGGGCGCGATGCGTACGAGCTGGAGGTGCACCCCGAGGGCGACGTTTTCCGGAGCCCGACGATGACCCTCACCCTGGCCGCCTTCAAGAACTCGCTCCGCGAGTTCGACACGAGGGACATCAAACGGGACACCGACGGTGTGTCCGCGTCGTTCACGCTGCATGCCGGCGACATCGGCGGGGTGGTCCTGGAGACTGCCTGTCCGCACGCGCCGCGAGCACTCAGCACCGACGAGGCGTGCGATCTGCTCGCCGAGACCCGCGACTACTGGCGGCGGTGGGTGGGCGGTTCCCGGTACAAGGGCCGCTGGCGCGAGGTGGTCGAGCGGTCGGCGATGACCCTCAAGCTGATGACGTACGCACCGACCGGCGCCCTGGTCGCCGCGCCCACCGCGGGGCTGCCCGAGCAGATCGGCGGGCAGCGGAACTGGGACTACCGCTACACCTGGATCCGGGACGCGTCCTTCTCCGTGCACGCGCTGCTGCGCCTGGGCTTCACCGAAGAGGCCGAGAAGTATCTGCTCTGGCTCGACGCGCGCATCCGTGAGGCACGGGACGGCAACCTTCCTCTGCAGATCATGTACCGCATCGACGGCTCACCGGACCTCCCCGAGGAGGTGCTGGGTCACCTGGAGGGGTACCGCGGCTCCGCCCCGGTGCGGATCGGCAACGGCGCTGCGGGCCAACTCCAGCTCGACATCTACGGCGAGGCGCTCGTCTCGTTGGAGCTCGCAGACCGCAACGGGCTGATCGCGCCGTACGAGGGGTGGCGCAAGACGGCCGGCTTGATGGACTGGCTCTGTGCGCACTGGGACCAGCCCGAGGACGGCATCTGGGAGACCCGTTCCGGTCGGCAGGACTTCACCTACGGTCGGGTGTTGTCCTGGGTCGCGCTGGACCGGGCCATCCGCATCGCGCGACGCCGGGGCCGCCCCGGCGACATCGCCCGCTGGTCCGCCGAACGTGACGCCATCTACGAGCAGGTGATGACTCGTGGGTTCAACCAGGAGCGTCGCGCGTTCGTGCAGCACTACGGGTCCGACATCCTGGACGCGTCGCTGCTGGCGATGCCGGGGCTGAACTTCATCTCGCCGACCGACCCGATGTGGGAGTCGACACTGCGCGCGATGGACACCGGCCTGGTCTCCGACAGCCTGGTCTACCGCTACGACCCGAAGGCATCGCCGGACGGTCTCGCCGGCACCGAGGGCACCTTCAACATGTGCACCTTCTGGTACGTGCAGGCGCTCGCCCTGGCCGGCCGGATCGACGACGCCCGGTTGACCTTCGAGAAGATGCTCACCTACAGCAACCCGCTCGGCCTCTACTCCGAGGAGATCGCACCGACTGGTGAGCAGATCGGCAACTTCCCGCAGGCGTTCAGCCACCTCTCGCTGATCAGCACGGCGGCCCACCTCGACGACCTGCTCGACCGCCAGGGTTGACCGGACCGGTCAGAACAGCGTCAACGGCTCGACCGGGATCGGCTCGGGCAACGCGTCGAGCCCGGGTACGCGTGCTCGTACCTCGTCGTGGAACCGGCGGGCGAGCGCCGGAGCGTCGGCGTTGTCAGGGGTGTGGATGAACATCGTCGGCGAGCGTCCCTCGCGGAGCCAGGTGGCTGTCACGTCGACCCAGCGCTGCCACCCCTCGACAGTGCGCGTCGAGTCGTCACGACCGAGGTAGCGGACGATCGGCCGGTCGGTCAGCGCGACGGACCGGAGCGGCACGCGGGGCTTCCTGGTCCAGGCGTCCCGCTCCGCGTCGCTGGTCGGCGGGCTCGCGAAGAAGGCGGTCGTGTCGAAGGGGATCCATTCGGCGCGGGCGGCGGCGAGGGTCGCCCCGAGCAGTCGGGCCGCGCGGGCGTCGGTGAAGAACGCGGGATGGCGGACCTCCACCGCGTACCGGTGGGACTGCGGAAGCTGTTCCAGGAAACGGCCCAGGGCCGGGATGTCGGCGGGCGCGAACGAGCCGGGCAGCTGGATCCAGAGGGCGTGGGCGCGCGGGCCGAGCGGTTCGATGGCGTCCAGAAAGACGCGCAGCGGTTCGTCGACGTTGGTGAGCCGGCGTTCGTGCGTGATGACCTTGGGAAGTTTGAGGACGAACCGGAACTCGGGCTCCGTCTGGGCGGCCCACGAAGCCACTGTGTCCCGGGCCGGTGTCGCGTAGAACGTGGTGTTGCCCTCCACGGCGTCACACCAACTGGCGTAGTGCCGCAGGCGCTCGGTGGGCGGCAGCCGGTGGCCCGGCCACGACCGGTGACTCCACATCGCGCATCCCACGTGCAGACGCATGACCGCCCTTCCCGCCGGTGACCGCGCTCGACCGGAGCCCACCGTATACGGGCCGCCGGACGCGCCGGGCCCACGGTGGCGGCAGGTAGGGTCCGACGCCATGCGCGTGCTGTTCGCCAGTCTTGCGTCCGTCGGTCACACCTATCCGCTGATCCCGCTGGCGATCGCCGCCCGGGAGGCCGGGCACGAGGTCCACTTCGCCGCCGGTCCGGAGGTGCACCCGCCGCTCGTCGCGCACGGCCTGCGGCCGTTCCGGCCCGGCGACGCCTTCTACGAGGTGTACGCCGAGGACCTCGCACCGGAGCTGGCGCGGCTGCGGCCCGACCTGGTGGTGCACGAGTGGGGGCTGCCGGGGGCGGCCGTGGCGGCTCACCGGGCCGGGATCCCGGGCCTGTGGCACGGGTTCGGCCGGATGTTTCCCGAGGGCATCGGTCTGGAACTGCCCACCAGGAACGCCGAGGTTGTCGGCCGGCCGCACCTGGACATCTGGCCGCCCTCGCTGCAGGACAAGGACTTCCTCGCCACCGAACGTCGGATCGAGCTGCGACCGGTGGCCTTCTCCTCACCGGCCCCGCTGCCCGAACGGGTGAGCCGTCGAACGTCCCGACCGTTGATCTATCTGACCCTCGGCACCGCGTTCGGCACGCCGGAGCTGCTGCGCAACGCCATCGCCGGCCTGGCGGCGCTGAACGCCGAGGTGGTGGTCGCGGCGGGCCGGGTGCCCCGGGAACAACTGGGCGAGATCCCTGACCACGTCAGCGTGCACCAGTGGGTGTCGCAGGCGGAGCTGCTGCCGCTCGTCGACCTGGTGGTGCACCACGGAGGTAGCGGCACCACGCTCGGCGCGCTCGCGGCCGGCGTACCGCAGTTGCTGCTGCCGCAGGGCGCCGATCAGTTCGCCAACGCCGACACGCTCGCCGCCGCCGGTGTCGCCCTGCGGCTTCTTCCCGGCGAGGTGGACGCGAGCGCCGTCGCCGAGCAGGCCCACCGCCTGCTGCCGCAGCGCGGCAACGTCGAGCAGCGCGACGCGGCCCGCGCTGTCGCCGAGGAGATCGCCGCCATGCCCTCGCCAGCGGCCGTCGCTCGACTCCTGCCGGAGTACGCCGCCTGACTGGACGCAATATCGTCAACCCAGGGTTGACGAGACGGATCCGTCAACTTATGGTTGACGCATGACAGATCCTCTCCAGATCGGTAACACCGTCAAGCTCGACGACCTGATCCAGGCGATCAAGACGGCGCACACCGACGCGCTCGACCAACTCACCGACGCGGTCATCGCCGCCGACCACCTCGGCGAGGTTGCCGATCACCTGATCGGGCACTTCGTCGACCAGGCCCGGCGCTCGGGCGCCTCCTGGACCGACATCGGCCGCAGCATGGGAGTCACCAAGCAGGCCGCCCAGAAGCGCTTCGTGCCGAAGGCGACCGACGCGGCCGCGCTCGACCCCAACGCCGGCTTCGGCCGGTTCACCCCTCGCGCCCGCAACGTGGTGATGGCTTCACAGGAGGAGGCCCGGGCCAGCGGCAACGCCGAGATCGGCCCCGAGCACCTGGTGCTGGGCCTGCTGGCCGAGCCGGAAGGGCTGGCCGCCAGGGTGATGGCTGGTCGCGGCGCCACCCCCGAGGCGGTACGGGAGGCGGTCGGTGCCGTCCTCCCACCACGGGCCGAGCAGGTTCCGGACCTCATCCCGTACGACGCGCGCGGCAAGAAGGCGCTGGAGCTGACCTTCCGGGAGGCGCTGCGCCTCGGGCACAACTACATCGGCACCGAGCACATGCTGCTCGCCCTGCTGGAGCAGGAGGACGGCGCCGGCGTGCTCACCAACCTCGGCCTGGACAAGGCGACGGTCGAGGCCGACCTGGCCGCCGCCCTCGCCGCCGCCGTCGGAAAGAAGTGAGAACCCGGGGTCAGGGCGCCTCAGGAAAGCCGTAACGCAGGGCGTGCTCCGGATCGGCCGGGTCGATCTGGCGTACGCCCGCGTCGGCGAGGCGCTTGTTGACCTCGTCGAGTTGCTCGCGCACCAGTCGGGCCTCCTCCTCGGTGACCCGGCCCCGGTGTGGCTTGCCGGCGTGCTCCAGCGTGCCGTAGTCGATCTTCTCGGTGGTCTTGCGGGCCTTGGGCGGGCGAACCCGCTCGGCCGTCTTCAACAGCTGCGCCATCGGCACGTCGGTGGCCATCGCGTCGAACTCGCTGGCGGTCAACACCACCCGGCGGGGCTCGCCACCACCGTGCCGGTCGTGGATCTCCACCACCGCCACGTCCAGCGCGGCGTCGTCGATGTTCTCCACCTCGCCCGGGGTGGCGTCCAACTGCACGGGCCCGGCGACCAGGTCCGGGTGCTCCAGCACGACGACGCGGACCACCTCGTCGTCCTGCTGCAGAACCGTGCCGGTGAAGTCGGAGACGTGGATCGTCTTCTTGCCCATGCGCGGAGCTTCTCCTGTCGTAGGCCGGGATGGCGGACCACAAGAAATTACCCGACAGGTGTGCGAAAGCCGCCGCTGGACCTCCTCCGGTGTGTCGCCCCGAACGTCAGAGCCTGCCCTTCGGCGCCACCCAACCGGTGGTGGGTCAGTGGGTGTTCAGGCGGTGCCGACTGGAGTTGCCGACGGACAGCTTGTTCAGGCCGGCCCACGACAGGGAGTCGCCGCCGATTGTCCGCGGGTTCCGGTAGCGCGGCTGGGGCGGATTGCCTCCGACGGCCTCCGCCGCCTGCCAGAGTCGCTCGGGGTCCTGCTGGTAGTGGTCGCTCGGCTGAATCGGCATGCGTTCACCGTCCCAAACAAAGGTGTCCAGATATGGAAATACATATGACGGTCGATCCGCGCCCCCGGTTCCCGCACCCCTTTCCCACTCGGCCCTGACGTATCCTGCGCCCGGCCCTGCCGTCCGGCGTACGGTGATCGACGACGGGTCGGGTGACGGGGAGGTGCGCATGCTCGACCGGCGGCTTCACCTGCACCTGGCCAGCTGGCTCGGCCAGTGGCCGGCAGGGCCGGGGTTGCACGTGGTCGCCTCGCAGCGGCGGGCCGAACCGGCCTGGGATGGCCGGCTACGCCCCGCGCTCGCCGTGGACACCGGGCAGAGCGCCGTGCTCTCCGTGGCGCCGGACCGTGTGGCGGCGATTCGCGCGCTGGTTCGCCATACGCCGGCTCGCTTGCTCGCCGCGCTGCCGGAGGCCGTCGGCCGGCCCGAATTCTGCGTACACGACGGTCCCTTCCGGTGGAGCGTGGCGCCCGCCCCGCTGCCCGACGTGGGGGAGTGGACCGAGCCGACCGCCGCCGGGCTGCCGCCGTGGCTGCGACTCTTCGACCGGCCGGTGCTGGTGGTCCGTGACCCGGGCGGCGCTTATCTGGCCGGTGCCGGGATCAAGCGGCACGACGCGTACGGGCACGAGTTGGCCGTCGGCACCGTGCCGGCCGCCCAGGGGCGTGGCCTCGCCCGCCGGCTGGTGGCCCAGGCGGCGCGGCGGGTGCTCGACGAAGGGGCGGTCCCCACCTACCTGCACGAGCGGGACAATCACGCCTCGGCCCGGGTCGCCGAAGCGGCCGGGTTCCCGGACCGGGGCTGGCGCGCGTACGGGGTCTATCCGCGCTGAGCGGGCATTGGGCGCGGACCGTGGATCCCGGGCCGGATCCACGGTCCGCAACCTCCCCCCAGGCCCCGGTTCCGGGTGTAGCGGCCCCGCCGACGGCGTGCCGCTACGTGTCGATCACGCTACGTATCGAACAGGCTCGGGGCAAGGTTGAAGCTGTCGGTTCGGAGTGTCGAAAAGTGGACTTGACCTGCTGCTTCGCCGGCCGAAGGAGGTCAGCCGGATCAGTGACGGAGCGTGCGAATCAGGTCGAGCACCTGTCGGGTCACCGGCCGCAGGACCCGGAGCCGGGACAGCGCCACGAGCCGGTCGATCAGTGGTACTGCCCCGTCGATGAGCTGGCGGGTCTTGGTCTGGCCCGGCGATCGGTCGTGCACCCAGTAGAGGATCACGCCCATGTACGCGAGCCAGAGCAGCTCGGGCAACTGTGGGCGCAGCTCGGCGTCGACCTTGGCCGTCGAGCCGGTCAACACCTCGCCGAAGAGGTCGATGGCCGCCTGTCGGGGGCCGGAGGACTCCGCGGAGAAGGGGCTCAGCGGGGAGGTTGGCTCGGCCGCCGTCTTGAAGAAGGTCGCCGCGAATCCGTGTGAGGGCGTCAACACGTCGATCCCCGCGTGCAGCACCCCGGCGAGCCGGGGACCGAACGCCTCCTCCCGATCGAGCACGGGCTGCGCGGCGGCCCGGTGCTCGACCTGGGACTGGGCGTAGAACTCCTGAATCAGGTGGTCCTTGGAACCGAAGTAGTAGTAGGCGTTGCCGACCGCGACGCCGGCCTCCTGCGCGATCGCCCGCATGGTGGTCTGGGCGTATCCGCGTTCGCGGAACAGCCGCATCGCGGTGTCCCGGATCAGCTGCCGGGTCTGCTCGCCTCGGGCGGTGGCTGGATCACCCGCAGTGGTCGTCTGCGCAGGCTGCTCGGTCATCGGGGTCACCGTATCCCGCCGGTTCGTCGGTCGGCTCGGCCCACGGGTCGCGGATCCGCTCCCGGATCGCCGAGGCGGCGGCCACCGTCTGCCGGGCGAGGGGCAGCAGGTGCGGTCGGGCCAGCCGCTCGGCCGTGGACCGATGGTCGGTCAACGCCCAGAGGCAGGCGAACCAGGCGCCGTCGCCCGCGTACACCTCGCCGGTGTCGGCGATCACGGTGAGGTCGCGCAGCGTCGCGTCGTGGTCCAGGCCGGGGAAGCGCTGGCGGGCCTCGGCGGACCCGGCCGGCACGAACTCCAGGGGTACGAGCTGGGCGCGGGACGACAACCAGCGGCGGGCGGCGCGGCAGAGTGGGCAGGCCGCGTCGAACAGGACGGTGAACCCCCGGATCCCACCGCCGGAGTGAGCGGTGGGATCCGGGAGCCGACCGACGCCATCGGCCGGGGGCACGGTCATCGCGTTGGTGGGTTGTTCGTCGGGCCGACGCCCGGTTGCGGTCCGGCCGGTCGCGGACCAGCGGGCTGGGGTCCGGCCGGGTGCGCGCCGGTCGGCTGCGGTCCACCCGGGTACGCGCCGACCAACTGCGATCCGGGTGGGGTGGATTGCATGGGGAGTCGGCCGATCGGGGCGAGCGGAGGGTGGGTGGCGAGCTGGCGGAGTCGGTTCCGGCGGTAGCGGCCGAGCGCGAAGACGTTGAAGAAGTGCAGCGCGCCGAGCACCAGCAGCACCAAGCCGATCTTGAGTGACAGCTCCTCCATGGCCTGGCTGGTTGAGCCGACCGGGTCGGAGTGCTTCATCGCCACAGTGACGTAGCCGAGGTTGAGCAGATAGAAGCCGACCACCAGAAGGCTGTTGACCGCTTGGGCGAGTCGTTTCTCGGCGAACACCTCCTCCAGGAAGACCAGCCCGTTGCGGGACAGCGCTCGAGCCACCCAGATGGTCAGGCCGACGCTGACTGCGAGGTAGATCACGTACATCCAGACCTTGATGTCCATGTGGACGCCCTTCTTGAACGTGTTCAACTACCGATGTCATCAGACTAGGACCGATGTTGAACATGTTCAAGAAGGGGCGACCAGTGACTGTGGACACTCTGGGGCGGCGCTGGAGCGCGCCATCCGGCCGCGCCTGAGGTACGGCCGGATGGCGCCGTGGCTCAGCCGGCCAGGCCGAGCACCTCGGCCGCCGCGCGACCGTTGGCGTGGCTCGCGCCGTAGGTGGTGACGAAGGCGCGGGCGCCCGCGGGCCGCCACTGTGCCGGCCAGCCCATCTCCACCACTGTCACCGGGTGCTGGGCCGCCAGGTCGGCGATCAGCTCCGGGCCACCGGGCAGCCGGTGCAGGTGTCGTCCGACCAGGACGATGGGACGGTCGCCCGCCAATCCGCGCAGCGTGGCCGGGTCGGTCTCGGTGGCGATCACCCGGATCTCCGGCACCCCGTCCAGGTGTGGACCGAGGCCCCACGGCACCCGACCCTCGGCGATCGTCGACTCGGTGTGCAGTTGCACCACCAGTGGCTGGTCCAGGCCGATGAGCAGGCCTTCCACCCGGACCGCTCGACGCGCCGCCGCGTACCCCAGCTCGGGGTCGCCGGTGGCCGGCGACCCGCTGGCGGCCCGGGTCCAGGCGGCGAGATCGGCGGCGCGGCCGGCCGCCTCCTCGACCCGCGCCCTCGCCAGCCGGCCGCCGGCGAGCGCGTCGACGATCTCGGCGGCCACCCGCTCGACCAGTTCGGCGTCGACCTTCGCGCCTATGCAGAGCAGGTCGGCACCCGCGCTCAGGGCCCGGACCGCAGCCGGCCCGACCCCGCCGGCGGCCACCGCGGCACCCTTCATCTCCAGCGCGTCGGTGATGACGGCGCCGGTGAAGCCGTACTCGGTGCGCAGCAGATCGACCAGGACGGCTCGGCTGAAGGTGGCCGGGTCGGCGCCGGTGAGCGCCGGCACCCGGATGTGCGCTGTCATCACGGCACGCGCCCCGGCGGCGACGACGGCCGCGAAAGGCGGTAGGTCCCGCTGGCGGAGCAGGCTCAGCGGAGCGTCCACTGTGGGCAGCTCGTGGTGGGAGTCGGTGACTGTGGCGCCGTGCCCGGGGAAGTGCTTGGCGCAGGCGGCCACGCCGGCGGCCTGCAACCCGGCCACGGCGGCGGCCGAGTGGGCGGCCACCCGCACCGGATCCGCGCCGAAGGACCGGGTGCCGATCACCGGGTTGTCGTCGGCGGTGTTGACGTCGACAGTGGGGGCGAGGTTGACGGTGATGCCCAGCGCGGCCAGTTCGGCGCCGATCGACTGGTAGACCCTTCGGGTGAGGGCCACGTCGCCGATCGCACCCAGGGCGGCGTTGCCGGGGTACGGGCTGCCGGTGGCGTGCGCCAGCCGGGTCACGTCGCCACCCTCCTCGTCGATGGCGATCAGCGCGTCCGGCCGACCGGTGCGCAGCGCGGCGGTGCTCGCCGCCACCTGGGCGGGGTCGTGCACGTTGGTGCCGAACAGGGTGTGCCCGGCCAGCCCGTCAGCCAGCAGGTCGACCGCCCAGTCCGGCGGGACCGGTCCCGGGTACGCGGCCAGCAGCGTGCCCAGCGCCAGCCGGCGCAGTCCTGGATCCAACCCCACGTGATCTTCCCCCTTCGGTGCCCCCGCGAGTACGAAACGTCGTACCGGTGGTGGTCCTGGCCCTGCCGACTCGGCGGAGCGTCCCACCGTCGAGTGGCCGTTACGCTACGGCTACCCGTTCGCAGGTCGGTTTACAGTTAGCAAAGTTTACTAAAACTAGAGGACGTGTCATGAGTGCGACCCGGCTGCCCGGCACCCCCCGTCTGTTGCGGGCGCTCAACGACCGTGCCGCGCTGGAACTGCTCCTCGAACGCGGCCCGCTGACCCGGGCTCGACTCGGCGAGCTGACCGGCCTGTCGAAGGTCACCGCCTCGCAACTGGTCGAGCGGCTGGAGGAGCGCGGCCTCGTCGCGCGGGTCGGCGAGCAGGCCGGCGGGCGAGGGCCGAACGCCCAGCTCTACGCCGTCCGCCCGGGCAGCGCGCACGTGGTCGGCGTGGACGTCGGACCGGACCGGGTGGTGGCCGCCTGCGCCGACATCACCGGTGCTGTCATCGGCCGGGTGGAGCAGTCGACCCGGGACACCGACGACCCGGTGGGCGTGGTGCACAACGCCGTCGTGCAGGCGGCGAGCAGCGCACAGGCGCAGCTGAGCACCGTACGTCGGATCGTGCTCGGCACGCCGGGCCTGGTCGACCCCGGCACCGGCGACATCACCTTCGCCTTCAACCTGCCGCGTTGGCACAGCGGTCTGCTCGCCGCGTTGCGGGACGACCTGGATACGCCGGTGGTCTTCGAGAACGACGTCAACCTGGCCGCGGTGGCCGAGGCGCAGTCCGGCGCAGCACAGGGGCTGTCGGACTTCGTGCTGGTCTGGGTGGGTGCCGGCGTCGGTCTCGCGATCATGCTGGGCGGGCGGTTGCACCACGGCAGCAGCGGCGCCGCCGGCGAGATCGGCTACCTGCCGGTGCCCGGCGCGCCCATCCCGCGCGACGTCTCCCGTCGCGCCAAGCCGGCCTTCCAGCAGCTGATCGGTGCGGACTCGGTACGCGCGGTGGCCCGCGAGCACGGCTACCCGGACGCCGACGCCGCCGAGGCGGTCCGCGCGGCCGTCGCGGCCGGCGCCGACGGAGGCCCGATGCTCGACGAACTGGCCCGTCGGCTCGCGCTCGGCGTGGCCAGCACCTGCGTGGTGCTGGACCCACCGCTGGTCGTGCTCGCCGGCGAGGTCGGCCAGGCCGGTGGCGCTGCGCTCGCGGACCGGGTGCAGCAGGAGGTTGCGGCGATCACCCTGGTCCAGCCGCGAGTGGTGCCGACCGGGCTGACCGAGGAGCCGATCCTGCAGGGCGCGCTGCGCACCGCCCTGGACGCCGTACGCGACGAGGTGTTCGGCTCCACCGTCGGCTGAGCCCGCTGCGGCGGTCATGTGAAGGAATATTTCACCGTGCGTCCGCAGGGTGCAAGCTCTTGCCGGACGCCGGCTTGGCCGTTCCGTCGGGCCGCCCGGACCGGGGCGGCCCGACGGCCTCGATTCAGATCAGGTCGCGGCGACGGAACACGGCGAACGCCGCCGCGGTCAGCCCGCCCGTGATCGCCAGCAGCACCAACAGTGCCGGCAGCCAGGTCACCGTGTAGAACCCCTCGCAGTACGGGAATTCGGTGCTGCCCCGGCAGAGCTGTTCGTCATAGAACCGCGCCCCGCCGTTGAGCCACGCCCCGATGTGGCTGGACAGCATGAACAGGTCCGACTTCCGCGCGTCGACGATCTCCAGGACCAGTCGGGCGCCCAACTCCCAAACCACCGCGTACGCGGCGAGCGCGCCGAGCGCCGCCGAGGTGTGCCGACCCAGCGTGGCGATCGCGAAGCCCAGCGCGGAAGCGAGCAGCACCAACACCAGGCCACGGCCGTGCACCGCACCGAGTGAACGCCAGAAGTCACCGTCCAGCCGGCCCGGCAACCCGGCGGCCTGCCCGATCACCCAGAACGTGGCGAGGTAGACCACCGACGCCAGCAGGGCCAGCACCAGCACCGCGCCGAGCAGGGTGCCCAACTTGGCCGCGAGCACCGTCAACCGACGGGGTCGCCAGAGCAACAGGTTCACCACGCCGCCCGAGGTCAGGTCCGCGCCGATGTAGGAGGCGCCGACCAGGAACCCGAAGAGCACCAGGAACGCGATGAGGAAGTACAGCAGCGGCTGGGCCTGCTCGGCGAAGTTGAACACACCCGGCAGATAGTCGGCGGGGATCGGCAGCCGGTCCTGCCGGATCGGGTCGATCTCCGAGCAGTCGCTGGGGAAGTACCTGTCCGTGTCGGCCGGCAAGGTGCCGCTCTGACGGGCCAGGCACTCCTGGTGGGTGGCCTCCAGATCGCGCCGTGCCTCGGCGGCCTGCGCCCGCGCCGAGCTCATCTCGTCCGCGTTCGGCTTGTGGGAACCGGCCAGTGTCGTCGCCGCCGTGACGGCGAACGCCAACACCAACAGGACGACCATGAGCTGCACGAAGCGACGCGCGGACAGTCGCTCCAACTCGGCACGCACCAGGTTCACGCGTCCACTCCCCGATCAAGGTCGATCACAGCTTCGCCCTGCGGCAGCGACGAGTCGCCGACCTGCCGGGGCACCGACGAATGCTCGTACGCGCCGGTCAGCTCCAGGAAGACGCTCTCCAGATCCGGCCGCAGCGGCGTCAGCTCGCTCACCCACAGACCCTGCTCACCAAGCACCCGGCTGACCACCGTCGGGTCGCTCACTCCGCTCACCACCAACGCTCCGCCGTCCACGACCGCCGTCAGCTCGGCCGCGTGCAGCAGCTCGACGGCCCGCTCCGGCTCGGCCACCCGGACCAGCAACTCGTGCCGGTCGTGGCCCGCCAGCACCTCGTCCACCCGACCGGTCGCGACCCGCCGCCCCCCAGAGATGATCGTGACGTGGTCGCAGATCAGCTGGATCTCACCCAGGATGTGACTGGACACCAGCACCGTCACCCCGTTGGCCGCCAGCGACCGCATCAGGTCCCGCATCTCCCGGATGCCCGCCGGGTCCAGCCCGTTCGCCGGTTCGTCCAGGATGAGCAGCCGCGGGTCCTTCAACAGCGCGGACGCCACCGCCAGACGCTGCTTCATGCCCAGCGAGTAGCCCTTCACCCGCTCATCGCCCCGGTCGTGCAGGCCCACCAGATCCAGCACCTCGTCCACCCGCGAGACCGGCACCCCACCCGCGCGGGCCAGCAACCGCAGCGTGCGGTAGCCGGTGAAGTTGCCGAAGAACTGTGGGCTCTCCACGATGGCGCCGACCTGCCCCGCCACCCGGGGCAGCAGCTCCGGCGACGGTTCACCGAGCACTGTCATCCGGCCGCTGTCGGCGCGGACCAGCCCGAGCAGGGCCCGCAGCGTGGTGGTCTTGCCCGAGCCGTTGGGGCCCAGGAAACCGTGGACCTGGCCCGCCTCGACCAACAGGTCGAAGCCGTCCACCGCCACCCGTCGGCCGCTGCGCAGGCTGTGGAAGGTCTTGCGCAGACCCTCGATCTCGATGACCGCGCTCATCGGCGCGGCTCCGTACGTCGACGGGGCATGGGCCGTCCTTCGGGCTTGGTGATCAATGACACGGCGCTTCACCCTATGGCTGAGGTGCCGCCCATGGGGGGCACCCCGGCGCTGCGTGGTTGGATGGTGTGGTGACTGGTGACCTGATCCCCGGCGCTGCCGACGCCGCGCCTGCCGCCGCTCTCGTGGACCCGGATCTGGTGGTCAGCCTCGACGGCGTCGGCGTACGCCGCTCTGGCACCGCCCTCCTACAGGACCTGACCTGGCGCGTCGAGCTGGACGAGCGGTGGGTCGTGCTCGGCTCCAACGGTGCCGGCAAAACCACACTGCTCAACCTCGCCGCCGGTCGGCTGCACCCCACCACGGGTGTCGCGCACGTGCTCGGCGAGCGGATCGGCCGCACCGACGTCAACGAGCTACGTACCCGGATCGGGCTCACCACCGCGGCGATCGCCGAGCGGCTGCCCGCCGACGAACGGGTCAGCGACGTGGTGGTGACCGCCGCCTGGTCGGTGGTCGGCCGCTGGCGGGAGAACTACGACCGCGGCGACGAGGCGCGGGCGCGGGCACTGCTCAGTCAACTCGGCGTCGGTGGCCTCGCCGAGCGCCGCTACGGCACCCTCTCCGAGGGTGAGCGCAAGCGGGTGCAGATCGCCCGTGCCCTGATGACCGACCCGGAGCTGCTGCTGCTCGACGAGCCCGCCGCCGGGCTCGACCTGGGTGCTCGGGAAGACCTGGTCGCCCGACTGGCCGAGCTGGCGTACGACCCCGACGCCCCGGCGATGGTGCTGGTCACCCACCACGTCGAGGAGATCCCGCCCGGGTTCACCCACGCGATGCTCCTGCGCGAGGGCGGGGTGGTCGCCCAGGGTCTGCTCGCCGAGACGCTGACCGGTGACAACCTCTCCAAGACCTTCGGGCTGCCACTTGTGGTCGAGCGGTCGGGCGACCGCTTCACGGCTCGCGCCGCCTGAGCGCCGGACAGGCGGAGACGGCCGTGCCACAGACCCGGGTTGCCGTGGTGGGCAGCGCCAACATGGACCTGGTCGCGATGGCACCCGCGCTGCCTCGACAGGGCGAGACCATGCTCGGCACCGACTTCGTGATGGTGCCCGGCGGCAAGGGCGCCAACCAGGCCGTGGCCGCGGTCCGGGCCGGCGCCTCCTGCGCCTTCCTCGGCGCGATCGGCTCGGACGCCTTCGGCGTCACCCTCAAGGCCCGCATCACCGCGGCCGGCGTGGACACCAGTCAGCTTCGCGTGGTCTACGGCGCCTCCGGGGTGGCGCTGGTGATGGTCAACGCCCAGGGGGAGAACGCCATCGTGGTCACCCCCGGCGCGAACGACGCGCTGGTCGGCCTCACCGAGGAGGAGCTGGCCACGGTGCGCGGGGCGGACGTCCTGGTCGCCCAACTGGAGATCCCGGTGCAGACCGTGACGGCTGCCGCGGTGGCCGCCCGCGAGGCCGGCACGAGGGTCATCCTGAACGCCGCCCCGGCGCGGGACCTCCCACCCGAGTTGCTCGCCGCCGTGGACCTGCTGGTCGTCAACGAGGGCGAGGCGCAGGCGCTCGCCGGCAGGGGTCGGGAGGAGCCGCGCGCGCTGCTCGACCTGACCCCCCGGGCCGTGCTCACTCTCGGCGGTGAGGGCGCCTGGTACGTCGACCGGGACGGCACCGAGGTGCACGTGCCGGCGGTACGGGTCGACGTGGTCGACTCGACCGCCGCCGGTGACGCGTTCACCGCCGCGCTGGCCGTCGGCTGGGGCGAGGGGCGCGACCTGGTCGACGCGGTGCGTTGGGCGTCGGCGGCCGGCGCTGCCTGCGTCCGCAAGCTCGGCGCCTCGGTGGCCCTACCGCAACGCGCCGAGATCGACGAGCTGTACGTACCGGCCTGAGCGCGTTCCGCGCTGGGTCGGCGTGAGCGCGTAGGCGGGTTACGCCCGCTGGCCCGCACCGGTGCGGAAGGCCCGGCGGTACGCCGACGGTGAGGTCAGCATGACCCGGCCGAAGTGGTGCCGATAGGTCACCGGCGTGTCGAAGCCCACCGCGCGCGCGACCTGCTCGACCGAGGCGTCGGTCTCCTCCAGCAGGGCCAGGCTGGCGCGGACCCGCTGGTCGATCAGCCAACGGATCGGGCTGGTCCCGGTGGCTCGGGCGAAGTGCCGCAGGTAGGTGCGGGACGACATGTGCGCCCGCCCGGCGAGCTGGGCCACGCTCAGCGGCTCGGCGAGATGGGCGAGCGCCCAGTCGATGCTGCCAGCGATCCGGTCGTCGTCCGGGTCGGCGGGTACCGGCGCCTCGACGAACTGGGCCTGCCCGCCGTCGCGGTGCGGCGGTATCACCAGCCGTCGAGCGACCGCGTTGGCGATCGCCGCGCCATGGTCGCGCCGGATCACGTGCACGCAGAGGTCCAGCCCGGCCGCGCTGCCAGCACTGGTGAGCAGGTCACCGTCATCGAGGTAGAGCACGTCCGCGTCCACCTCGACCCGCGGGTACCGCCGCGCCAGCAGTTCCGCGTACCGCCAGTGGGTAGTGGCCCGCCGACCGTCCAGCAACCCCGCCCCCGCCAGCGCGAACGCGCCCGAGCAGATCGACATGATCCGGGCACCGCGCCGGTGTGCCCGGCGTAGCGCGGTGATCAGCTCGGGCGACGGGTCAGCGGTCACGTCCGGCACGCCGGGCACGATCACCGTCCGCGCCGTGGCCAGTTCGGCCAGACCGTACGGGGTGTGCAGGCTGGCCCCGCCGACCACCGGCACCGGCCCCGGCTGCTCGGCGCAGAGCACCAGGTCGTACCAGTCGACGTCGAACTCCGGCCGGGCGAGCCCGAACACCTCGGTGACGATGCCGGTCTCGAACACCGACATCCCCGGGTACGCGAGCACGGCGACCCGGTGCGCGGCCGCCGGTCGTCGGGGCGCTGGCAGCAGGCGCGGGCCGGCTGTCGTGGCCGGAGTCGGCATGGCGGGATGTTAGCGCAGGACGTCGTTCCCGCCACTCGTCCCGAGGTGGCATCGTGCCGAGGATCGGTGCATGACCTTCACCTTCGCCGTTCCGCCGGCCGATCCGGCCACCGCCGCCGCCTACTTCCGCAATCGGCTCAGCGTCGAGACCGACGTCAGTGACGTGCACGCCGACCTGTCGGCCCGTACCCCGGGTCTGGTGGTCGTCGATTCTCGGGGCGCGGCTGCCTGGGCGCAGGGGCACCTACCCGGCGCGGTGCACCTTCCCACCGCCGAGATCGCGACCCGGGCAGCGGACCTGATCCCGCCGGGCTCGGCGGTGGTGACCTACTGCTGGGGTCCGGGCTGCAACGGCGCGACCCGGGCGGCGCTGGAGTTCGCCCGTCTCGGTCATCCGGTGAAGGAGATGGCCGGCGGGTTCGAGTACTGGGCGCGGGAGGGGCTGCCGGTGGTGACGGAGGCCGGGGTGACCCGGCGACCGGTCGACGACCTCACCGCACCCAGCACGACGATCACCTGCGACTGCTGAGCCACGGCGCAGCCGGGCGAGAGCTCAGCCGACGGGCTCGTCGGTGAGCTTCTCGCCGCGTCGGCGCAGCATGCCCAGCCCGGGGATGCCGGCCACGGCGAGTTTGAGGTCGCGGGTCACGTCCAGCAGGTCGTGCAGGTCCGGCCCGACCCGGTCCAGTGTGGCCAGGATCGGCAGGATGTCCGCCGTCAGGTGTTCCTTGAGCTTCGGCAGCTCGTCGATCAGGTGAATCGCCGCGCTGATCTCCTCGTGGCTCAGTTCCTCGACGAACCGGCCGGCCATCGGCGCGGCCCGGCGCAGCGCCGGCTCGTACGCCGCCAGCAGCTCTGCCGCCGTCGCGGCGGCCTCCGTCGCGGTGCCCACGGTGGTGGCGGCGCGGTTCGCGACACGGTCGGCCTCGGCGACCACAGTGCCCGCCGCCCGGGAGACCCGTTCGGCCTCGTCGACCACCACGGCGGCGGCGGTGGCCACCTCGGTTGCCGTGTCGATGGCGGTGGTCGCGGCGGCGCTGATGACTGCCACCTCGCGAACCGCTGCCTCGGCGTCAGTGAGCACCTGGTCGGTCCGGTCCAGGGTCGTCTCGATCCGGTCGACCACGCCGTTGATCCGGGCCAGCAGCGCCTCCACCCCGTCCAGCACCGCGAACGCGCGGGCGGGCACGGCCGCCATCGAGGCCGCAGAGCCGAGCGCCTGGTCGAGAGCGGAGCGGGTCAGGCCGACCACGGCGGCCGGGGTGGGGAGGGGAATCGCCATGGGATCAAGTGTGCGTCGGCCGTGCCACAACCGCCCGACGGAGCCGGTCAGCGGGGCCGTTGAGCGGCGGTGTCGGCGCGGGCCACCCGCAGCGCCCACCAGATCAGCGGCACCTGCAACGGCACCCGGCCGTACGCGATGGCCCGCTTCGTCGGGCGTCGGTGCCGCCAGTCCATGGCCATCTTCACGTTCGCCGGCAGGACGGCGACGAAGAGTGCGGCGGCTGCCCGACCGCCGGCCCGCCGGGTGGTCGGGTGCGCCACGGCCGCCGCCACCGCCAGCTCGGCCACCCCGCTGGCGTACGTCCAGAAGCGGGCCGGCCCGGGCAGCGCGCCTGGCACGATCGGGTCGTACACGCCGGGTCGTAGCAGGTGGGTGACGCCGGCCGCGGCGAGCAGGCCGGCCAGCGCGACGGCCTCGCGGCGGCGGGTGGTCATCGATGGTCCCCCTGCTGTTCGACGGCGCGCTGCACGGCCCGGTAGATCTGCCCGAACCGTAGCGCGTCCGGGGTGCGCACCAGCAGGTCCTCCCGACCGTGGTGCTGCACCCACAACTCGTGCACATGGTTGCCGCGCTCGTAGGAGCGGTCCAGCCAACCCAACGGGATTTCCAGGAACGGCATCAACGCCAGCGCCCCCACCGCGCACGCGGCGAGGATGATCAGCGCCAATTGCCAGTTGCCCCGGTCCTGCGCGGACCAGGCCAGTGACAGCACGCAGACCACCGCGACCAGCGGCGGCAGCGAGAGCAGCAGGACCAGGACACCGCGCCCCAGCACACGGCCCCGGACTGCGAGGGTCTTCTGCCCCCGGTCGTGCCAGACGAACGTCACGTCGGACAGGGCGATCACGTGACCGCCCGCCCGGATCGACTCGGAGGTCACCTGCACCGCGTCGTCCCGGTAATAGAGGGTCATCACTAAGCCTAACCACCGCCAGGCAACCTTCGCCTCGCTCGGACCTTGGCACTTGGCCTTCTTCGCAGAGGATCGGCCCTTGCTCACAGAGGATTCGACGGAGGCCGTCCGGCGGGTAGAGGTGACGTCGCGGCGGTCCTTTGGAGCTGAACCGTCTGCGATATCACGCGTCGCGTCGCGTCGCGGCCTTGCGGCCTTGCGGCCTTGCGGCACCGCAGGCTCCCCGGTCTGATTCGTTTGCGATATCAGCTCCATAGGCACTGCAGGAACGCTGCGCCCGCTGTGTCCGCGTCCGCTGTGTCCGCGCCCGCTGTGCCCGGCTGGCGAGCGCGGTCCCTGCGTGACGGCCGGCCCCGGTCAGGTCGGGACGTGAAGCGGAACCAGGGGCTAGCGGCGCGTGACGGGGTGGGCCGGCTGGCTGTGCTCTACCGCGCGCTGCACCGCCCGGTAGATCTGCCCGAAGCGCAGCGCGTCACCCGTGCGCAGCAGACGCACCGGCTGACCCCGCCAACGGGCCCAGATCTCCAGTTGGCGGCTGCCCCGGGCGTACGAGCGGTCCAGGTGTTCGAAGAGGAAGTCGGCGACCGGCCCGACGGCCAACCCGACCAGCACCGACGCGCCGACGATCGCGATCGTCACGGTGGGTGAGCGGTGCAGCCAGACGGCTACGGCGATGCCGAGCACCGCCGCGACCAGCGGGCCGGCGAGCGCGGCGCCGATCGCACCCCGTCCCACCAGCACTCGCCAGGAACGGGTGCCCCGGCGGTGCCAGATCATGGTGATGTCGGCCAGCTTGTAGCTGCGACCGTCGACACTGACGGTGGTGGAGGTGACCTGCACCGACCTGTCGTCGTAATACGTGATCATGGCTGGACTCCCGCCCACGGGGCTGACACCACACTACTTACCCAAACGAGCCGGGTCGTAAGGTTGGCACGCGACTTCGACGAGGAAGTGAGGGCAGCGTGGGCGAGTTCGTTCGGCTGGAGACCACTGACGGCATCGGCACGATCCGGCTGGAGAGGCCGCCGATGAACGCGCTCAACACCCAGGTGCAGGAGGCGTTGCGCGCCGCCGCCACGGCGGCCACCGCCGATCCCGAGGTCCGCGCCGTCATCGTGTACGGCGGGGAGAAGGTCTTCGCCGCCGGCGCCGACATCAAGCAGATGGCCGAGATGTCCTACGTGGACATGGCCGACCGGGCGGCGAACCTGTCCAGCGCGCTCGGCGCGATCGCCCGGATCCCCAAGCCGGTGGTCGCCGCGATCACCGGTTACGCCCTCGGTGGCGGCTGTGAGCTGGCGTTGGCCTGTGACTGGCGGGTGGTCGCCGAGGACGCCAAGCTCGGCCAGCCGGAGATCAAGCTGGGCATCATCCCAGGTGCAGGCGGCACCCAGCGGCTGGCCCGCCTGGTCGGCCCGGCCCGCGCCAAGGACCTGATCATGTCGGGGCGGATGGTGGACGCCCAGGAGGCGCTGCGCATCGGCCTGGCCGACCGGGTCGCCCCGGCCGCCGAGGTGTACGACACGGCCGTCGCGTTGATCACTCCGTACCTGACCGGGCCGGTGCAGGCGCTGCGCGCGGCGAAGCTGGCGGTCGACGGCGGCCTGGACATGGACCTGAACTCGGGCCTGGCCTGGGAGAGTCAGCTCTTCGCGGCGTTGTTCGCCACCGACGACCGGCGCGAGGGCATGGCGGCCTTCGTCGAGAAGCGCAAGCCGGGCTTCACCGGCCGCTGATCCGTCGCTTCCCGGCCCGGTGGCCCTGACCTCGGCAACGTCCACTGGTCGGGGCCACGGTCGCACTGCCAAGTGACTGGCCGGTAACCTGTGATCCCGGCCACGGACGATGGGAGCGACATGACGGAGCGGATCGAGGGTCACGGCGGCGAGTTGGCGCTCGCGGCACTACGCGCGCACGGCGTACGGGAGATGTTCACGCTGTCCGGTGGGCATGTCTTCCCGCTCTACGACGCCGCGTACAAGACCGACTTCCCGATCTACGACGTCCGGCACGAGCAGTCCGCGGTCTTCGCCGCCGAGGCGGTGGCCAAGCTCCAGCGCCGCCCCGGCCTCGCCGTGCTCACCGCCGGGCCCGGTGTCACAAACGGCATCTCCGGCATGACCAGCGCGTTCTTCAACGCCTCGCCGGTGCTGGTGCTCGGCGGCCGCGCGCCGGCGTTCCGCTGGGGCTCGGGCAGCCTCCAGGAGATGGACCACCTGCCGCTGGTCAGTCCGGTCACCAAGCACGCCGAGACGGTGTTCAGCACCGACGACATCCCGCGTGCGGTGGGTGCGGCGCTGAACGCTGCGCTCACCCCGCACCGCGGCCCGGCCTTCCTCGACTTTCCGCTGGAGACGGTCTTCTCGGTCGCGGAGGCCGATCTGCCGACCGTGACGGGTGTCGACCCGATCGCGCCGGACCCGGAGGAGGTCGGCCGCGCGGCGATGCTCATCGCCGGGGCGCAGCGGCCGGTCATCATCGCCGGCTCCGACGTGTACGCGGGCGACGCGGTCGCCGCGTTGCGCGAGGCGGCCGAGGCGTTGCAGGTGCCGGTCTTCACCAACGGTATGGGTCGCGGCTCGCTCCCGCCGGAGCACCCGCTGGCGTTCGCCAAGGCCCGCCGGGCCGCGCTCTCCGGCGCCGACGTGGTCGTGGTCGTGGGCACCCCGCTGGACTTCCGGCTCAGCTTCGGTGACTTCGGCGACGCCAAGGTGGTGCACATCGTCGACGCCCCCAGCCAGCGGGCGACGCACGTGCAGCCCGCCGTCGCCCCCGCCGGTGACCTGCGCCTGATCCTGTCCGCGCTGGCCGATCACTCCGGCGACCGGGCCGACCACTCCGACTGGATCGCCGACCTGCGCGTCGCCGAGGACGCGGCGAAGGCTCGGGACGCCGCGGAGATGGCCGCCGAGACCGACCCGATCCGCCCGGCCCGGATCTACGGTGAGCTGCGTCGGGCGCTCGCCCCGGACGCGATCACCATCGGTGACGGCGGCGACTTCGTGTCGTACGCCGGGCGGTACCTGGAGCCGGCCCAGCCCGGCACGTGGTTGGACCCGGGCCCGTACGGCTGCCTGGGCACCGGCATGGGTTACGCGATGGGCGCCCGGGTCAGTCACCCGGACCGGCAGATCTGCGTGCTGATGGGCGACGGCGCGGCCGGCTTCTCGCTGATGGACGTCGAGTCGCTGGTCCGCCAGAAGCTGCCGGTGGTGATCGTCGTCGGCAACAACGGCATCTGGGGGCTGGAGAAGCACCCGATGCGGGCCATGTACGGCTACGACGTGGCCGCCGACCTCCAGCCGGAGCTGCGGTACGACACAGTTGTCAGCGCGCTCGGCGGAGCGGGGGAGACGGTCGCCAAGGCGGCCGACCTGGGCCCGGCGCTCCAGCGGGCGTTCGACTCCGGAGTGCCGTACCTGGTGAACGTGCTCACCGACCCGACCGACGCGTACCCCCGCTCGTCGAACCTGGCCTGAGTCGCACCCGCCGCCGCCGTCGCTCCTGCGCCGGCGGCGGCGGCGCGTTCACACCTCCGGTCGGTCACCCTCGCGCGGCGGCTCACCGTCGCGGCGGCGAAGGTCGTCCTCGCGTCGCCGCAGGTCTTCCTCCCAGCGTTGGAACAGCTCCTGGTCCTGCTGCTTGGCGCGTTCCTCGACGGAGCGCAGGAACTCCGGGTCGTCGTCGGGGGCCACCGGCCGAGGGCGCTGCCGCTCGCCACCGCCGGTGCCGCCCGGCCAGCCCTTGCGGACGCCGGGGGTGGGCTCCCGGCCGACGATGAACCAGGCGATCGAGCCGACCAGCGGGAAGAACAGGATGATCAGCACCCAGGCGATCCGGGGAAGGGCACGGATCTTGCCCTCCTCGGCGGAGAGACAGCTGATCAGCGCGCAGACGGCGAGGACAATCTGCACCAGGAAGAGGAGTACGCCAAGCCGGGCCATGCACCCATGATGACGCACCGGATCGCGTCACCCTAGTCCGCGCAGGACCAGCAGCACTCCCAGTAACGCCAGCACCACCGTGCCCACCGTGACCAGGGGCAGTGTCCGGCCGCCGGTGCGGGCCGGACCGGTGCCGGTGCCCCGGGGCCAGCAGAGCACCAGCAGGGCGCCCCACACCAGAATGGTGCCGCCGGCGATCAGCGCACCGGTCGGGTCGCCCGTCGACGCCAGCCGGACGGCGAGCGCTGTCACCACGGTCACCGTGAGCAGGGTGCGCCGCCAGGCCAGCCGGGTCCGCTCCGGTTGCAGCCCCGGGTCGCGTCCGGTGCTCACCGCCCGCCGACCGCCCGCATCAGGACGGCGACCACCAGCAGCAAAGCGCCGACGCCGAGGGTGAGCGCCAGGATGGCGGGGAACCGGGACGCGGGCAGCTCCTGACCGAGCCGGATGGCCCGCTCGGTACGCGCCCAGTGGTCCACAGCGCGGATCGCGACCGCCGCGCCGAGCAGCAGCAACGCCACAGCGATCACCTCCCGCAGGTGGCTCATCGGAAGGGGCGGCAGGAACTGCGCGGCGGCCAACCCGCCTCCGACCAGCGCCAACCCGGTGCGCAGCCAGGCGAGGAAGGTCCGTTCGTTGGCCAGGGAGAAGCGGTAGTCCGGTGTTTCACCGACCGAGCCCAGCTCCGCCGGGTCGAACCACCGCCTGATCGCCTCCCACACAGTGGGAGATTATCCGCTTCCCATCCCGCTTAGCCTGGGCCGGTGACTGATCTCGACGTACAGACGCTGCGGACCGCCTACGACAACCAGCTCCGCCCGGAGATTCCCGACCCGGTTCCGGCCGGGGTGACTGTGGAGCGGGACGGGCCGCTGGTCCGGATCTCCGGGCTCGATGCCGGTGGTTTCATCACCTACCGTGACCTTGGCGGGTTGACCGGCGACGCGCTGGACGAGCTGATCGCCCGGCAGGTGCGGTTGTGCCGTGAGCGGGGCGAGTCGGCGGAGTGGAAACTCAACGAGCACGACGAACCGGCGGACCTGGCGGACCGCCTGCGCGCGGCCGGCTTCGTGCCGGAGGACCGGGAGACCGTCGTGGTCGGCCCGGTCGCGCCGCTCGCCGCCGCGCTGCCCGTCGCCCCCGAGGGGGTACGCCTGCGTGAGGTGACCTCCCGGGAGGACCTGGAGCGGATCGCCGCCATGGAGGAGGAGGTCTGGCAGGAGGACCGCTCGCACCTGGTGTGGGGCCTGGCCAAGGAGATCGGCGCCGACCCGAACTCGATCACCGTCGTGGTGGCCGAGGCAGACGGAACTGTGGTGAGTGCCGGCTGGGTGCGGTTCCCGGCGAGCACCGGCTTCGCCACCCTGTGGGGCGGCTCCACCCTGCCGCAGTGGCGGCGCAGGGGCATCTACCGGGCGCTGGTCAACTACCGGGCGCGACTGGCCGAGCAGCGAGGTCGGACGCTCATGCAGGTCGACTGTTCCGAGGACAGCCGGCCCATCCTGCAGCGGCTCGGCCTCGTCGCGGTCACCACCACCACCCCGTACGTCTACACTCCGTGATCATGGAGCAGCGGTTGACGGACGAGGAGCGGCTGACCCTCAAGACCGGTGCCTTCGGCGCCGTCTTCCTGGTCTCCAACGCCGACCCCGGTGTCCTGGGGGTGATCCGGGAGAGCATCGCCGCGTCCGGCGCGCTGGCCGACGCCAGTGGCACGGTCAAGGAGGCGCTGACCACCGGCCCGCTGCCGCGACTTCCCCGGGACTCGCAGCTGGAGATCGAGTCGGTGGTGCTGCCGGCGCTGGGGCAGGCGGTGCGGATCCTGCGCGAGAAGTCCCCACGGGACGTGGACGCGTACCGCGAACTCGTGTTGGCCGCGGCGGACCAGGTGGCCCGCGCGCACGACGGGGTGGCGCCCGCCGAGGCGGCGGCCATCGACCAGATCCGGGTCGCCTTGACCGAGCCGACCTGACCGGCTGCGCGTCGGTGAGCTGTGTCACTCTGAGTGCTGCGGGAGCGCAACCTACTGGCAGGTAACATTGCGCCGTGGGCAACTGCACAACCGCCCGCGGTTGACCTGGCGTCGACCGACGCGCGACGCTGCGCCCCAGACCGGGCGAGCGAATCGCAACACCACACAGGAGGGTCGTCGAAGCGCGATGAACATCGTCGTACTCGTCAAGCAGGTGCCTGATTCGGGCGCGGACCGCAACCTGCGCAATGACGACAACACCGTCGACCGCGGTTCGGCGAACAACGTGATCAACGAGATGGACGAGTACGCCATCGAGGAGGCGCTGAAGATCAAGGAGGCGCACGGCGGCGAGGTCACCATCCTGACCATGGGTCCGGACCGGGCGACCGAGTCGATCCGCAAGGCGCTCTCCATGGGTCCGGACAAGGCCGTGCACGTGCTGGACGACGCCCTGCACGGCTCGTGCGCCGTCGCCACCTCGAAGGTGCTCGCCGCCGCTCTCGGTCAGCTCAATGCCGACCTGGTCATCTGCGGTGCCGAGTCCACCGACGGCCGGGTCCAGGTCATGCCGCACATGATCGCCGAGCGACTGGGCGTCGCGGCGCTC
Organism: Micromonospora noduli; assembly: GCF_003264475.1. Lineage (NCBI taxonomy): Bacteria > Bacillati > Actinomycetota > Actinomycetes > Micromonosporales > Micromonosporaceae > Micromonospora > Micromonospora noduli. Next base: position 490,354 of record NZ_PYAC01000012.1, read on the forward strand.
ACCGGTGCCCGCAAGCTCACCGTCGACGGCGCGACGCTGACCGTCGAGCGGCAGACCGAGGAGGGCTACGAGGTGGTCACCGCCGCCACCCCGGCCGTGGTCTCCGTCTGGGACACCATCAACGAGCCGCGCTACCCCTCCTTCAAGGGCATCATGGCCGCCAAGAAGAAGCCGGTGCAGACGCTCTCGCTGGCCGCCCTCGGGGTCGCGGCCGACGAGGTGGGCTTCGACGGCGCCACCAGTGCCGTCGTCGAGCACACCAAGCGCCCCCCGCGCTCCGGCGGCGCCAAGATCACTGATGAGGGCGAGGGCGGCGTCAAGCTGGTCGAGTTCCTCGCCACCGAGAAGTTCGTGTGAGAGGGGGGTCTGACATGTCCGAGGTTCTCGTCGTCGTCGAAGCCACCAAGGAATTCGGCGTCAAGAAGGTCACCCTGGAAATGCTCACCCTCGCGCGTGAGCTGGGCTCCCCGAGCGCGGTGGTGCTGGGCGGCGCCGGCGCCGCCGAGGCGCTGAGCGGCAAGCTGGGCGAGTACGGCGCGGAGAAGATCTACGCCGCCGAGGGTGACGAGATCGACGGCTACCTGGTGGCCCCCAAGGCGACAGTGCTGGCCGAGTTGGTCAAGCGGGTGCAGCCGGCCGCCGTGCTGCTGGCGTCGGCCCAGGAGGGCAAGGAGATCGCCGCCCGGCTCGCCGTCAAGCTCGACAACGGCATCCTGACCGACGTGGTCGGCCTGGACGCCGACGGCACCGCGACCCAGGTCGCCTTCGCCGGCTCCACCATCGTCAAGTCCAAGGTCACCAAGGGCCTGCCGTTGGTCACCGTCCGGCCCAACTCGGTCACCCCCGCCCCGGCGGCGGCCACCCCGGCGATCGAGCAGCTCAGCGTGTCGGTCACCGACACCGACAAGCTGGCCACTGTCGTCGAGCGGGTCGCCGAGCAGAAGGGCTCCCGCCCCGAGCTGACCGAGGCCGGCGTGGTCGTCTCCGGCGGTCGGGGCGTCGGCAACGCCGACAACTTCAAGCTGGTCGAGGAGCTGGCCGACCTGCTCGGCGGCGCCGTCGGCGCGTCCCGCGCGGCCGTCGACTCCGGCTTCTACCCACACCAGTTCCAGGTGGGCCAGACCGGTAAGACGGTCTCCCCGCAGCTCTACGTCGCCCTCGGCATCTCCGGTGCCATCCAGCACCGGGCCGGCATGCAGACCTCGAAGACCATCGTCGCGGTCAACAAGGACGGCGAGGCGCCGATCTTCGAGCTGGCCGACTTCGGGGTGGTGGGCGACCTGTTCAAGATCGTCCCGCAGGCCGCCGAGGAGATCCGCAAGCGCAAGTAAGCCAGCGATACGTCAGTGGCCGCCCGTGTGAACGGGCGGCCACTGCCGTATGGGGAGCTGATCGGCGAGCCGGGGAGCTGAGCCGGCCCGCCGATCAGCCCGTCAGGGAGCCCCTCAGCAGGCTGTCGCCGGAGTGGCGGGTGTTGTTGTCGTACTGCTCGGCGGAGACGTCGACCACCGAGTAGCTCTTGAGGTCGACATTCGGGGGCAGGGGTAGCAGCGCGTCCGAGCCGCCACCCAGGGTGCCGACCGAGAACATCTCCATCGTCGTCGGATTGATGAGCCAGACCTCGTAGTACCCCGCGACGCTCGGGAGATTCGCCACATGCAGATGTAGTTGGCCGTCCTTCAAAACCCGGGCGTCACCCTTGGCCGTCGGCGGGGTCGCCCCGTACGCCGCCAGCGGCGCGCTCGCCACCACCACCGGCGTCGGGGTGGGCGTCGGATCGTCCGGTCGGAGCACCGAGACGGTGCCCACCACGCCGACCGCCGCGGCGGCGGCCGCGGTCACCGCGGTGGCCACCCAACCGGACCAGCCGTGACCCCGACGGGATCGCCGTGCCGGGTCCAGTCGGGTCACCGTCGACTCGGCCGCCGCGCCGAAGGTCTGCTCGGCCGTCGTGGTGTCGGCCTGCTCGGGCACCCGGCGTCGACGGGTATCGGTCAGCAACGGCCCGGCCTCCGCGGCCCTGACCTGGGCTTCGATGCCCTGCCAGACGTGCTCCGGCGGGTCGGGCAGGTCGGCCAGGCCCTGCGTCTCGGTGCCGAGCCCCGCCACCTGCTGAAGGCTCGCGACCTCCGCGCGGCAGAGCGCGCAGGTGCCGAGGTGGGTGCTCTCCCCGTTGTCCGCCTCGCTCTCACCGAGTGCCAGAAATACCAGCCGGTCGTGGTCCAGGTGCTGCACCGTCCACCTCCCATCTGCGCTTCAAGCTCGCCATACCGCGTCGGATGTGACTCTTCACGGTGCCCAACGGCACGCCCGTCACAGTGGCTATCTGCTGGTGTGTCAGGTCGTCGTAGAAGGCCAGCTCCAGCATCCGTCGCTGGTCGTCCGGGAGACGAGCCAGCTCGTCGGCGATCACCAACCGGTCCACCACGCGGTCCGGATCCGGCTGGGTCTGCGCCGGCTCGGGCAGTTGTCGGACCGTCTCCACCACCCGGGTCTCCCGGGCCGAGGCGCGCATCCGGTCGATCACCTTCCGCCGGCCGATGCCGAGCAACCAACCGATCAGCGACCCCTTGGCCGGGTCGAACGTGTCGCGACCCAGCCAGGCGGCGACGAACGTCGCCTGGGTGACGTCCTCGGCGTCGCTGCGGTTCGCCAGCATGGACGTGGCCAGATGGAGCACTGCACGACCGTAGCGGTCGTACGCCTCGCGGAGCGCCACGTCGTCACCGGCGCGGAACCTGCGGTCGAGGTCGTCCACCGGAGGGTCGGGTTCCTGTCGTAGCGCCGTCATCGGGCGGCTCGCCTTCGATGGGGCATGCCCGACTGTAGCTGCCACAGTCCCCGCCCCACTTCCCCGGTCGATGTCATCTCACCAGCTCTTCGTCTCCCGACCCCGTTCCGGATGCGGTCTGGGCCGGAAAAGAAAAGTGCCTCCGGGGCGCATCCACCCGTCCGACAGCCGGCGTAACCCGTTCTGCAAGCCAGGCCTGACGAATCAGCACCAAATATCAGGAGGCAGACATGCAGTTCTCGTACTTCCGTCGGGTCGCCGCGGGCGGCGCGGTCGCCGCGCTGGCCTTCGCCGGTGTCGGCGCCCTCACCGCCGGCCCCGCGTACGCCGCCACGTCGAAGGTCTCCGTCGTGCACGGCATCCCGGACACCCCGGTCGACGTCTACGTCAACGGCAAGAAGACGCTGGACAACTTCAAGCCCGGCGACGTCGCCGGCCCGCTGAACCTGGAGGAGGGCGACTACGACATCGCGCTCACCAAGCCGGGCGAGCCGATCGGCAGCGCGATCCTGAAGGTCGACAACGCCGCGGTGCCGGGCGGTGCGAACGTCAGCATCGCGGCCCACCTCGACGCCGCCGGCCAGCCGAAGATCACTCCGTTCGTCAACGACGTCTCGAAGGTCGACGCCGGCAAGGCCCGGCTGATCGTCCGGCACACCGCCGCCGCCCCGGCGGTCGACGTCCGCGCCGGTGGCACCCCGGTCTTCGAGGACCTGACCAACCCGAACGAGGCCAAGGGCGACGTCGACGCGGGCGAGGTGAAGGCGGACGTGGTGCTGGCCGGCACCGACACCGTGGCCATCGGCCCGGCGGACCTCAACCTCAAGGAGGGCACCGCCACGATCGTCTACGCGATCGGCTCCGCCGAGGGCAAGACCCTCGACGTGGTGGCCCAGACCATCACCGGTCTGCACTCCGCCCCGGGCGGCGTGCCCAGCGGTGACGGCGGCCAGGCCGGCACGGGCGTGGACACCTGGTGGTACGTGCTCACCGGTGCCGGCGTACTCCTGCTGCTTGGTGGTGGGGTGCGGATGGCGACCGCGCGGACCGGCCGCAAGTGACGGTGCGCAATCGCGGCGCGCTGGCGGCCCTGGCCGCCGGCGTTGCCGCGCTCACCGCCGCCGCTCTGGTGGCGTGCGCCAACCAGCCGGCCGGGACGGTGGGGGCCGAGGAGGCGAGCACGCTGGCCAGCCCCGCACCGACGGCCGCCGGTGCCCCCTCGGTGCCGGTGACCGCGGGTGAACTGCCCGCCGGCCCGAAGATCATCCCGCCGGTACGGCTGCTGATCCCGGAGATCGGCGTCACCGCCACAGTCAACGCGGTCGGCATCAACGAGCGGACCAACGAGTTCGAGGTGCCGCCGAGCGTCGACCAGATCGGCTGGTACCGCTACGGCCCCGGCCTGGAGACAGACGCCGGCTCGGTGGTCATCGCCGGTCACGTGGACAGCGCCAAGCAGGGCAAGGGGGCGTTCTTCCGGCTGCGTGAGCTGGACCAGGGCGACACGTTGACCGCTACCGGCAGCGACGGCGAGGCGCGGCGCTACCGGGTCGTCGCCCGGGAGGAGTACGCCAAGACCAAGATCCCGCTGGACCGGTACTTCGCCCGCGACGGCAAGCCGCGGCTGACCCTGATCACCTGTGGTGGGCCGTTCGACGCCAAGGCGCGCAAGTACCGCGACAACATCGTCGTCACCGCGGTGCCCGCCTGAGCGGGTCCCCGCGCATCGGGCCGGGGTGGAGTTCCACCCCGGCCTTTGCGCGCAGTCCCCTCCGGCATCCGGTCCCCAAGGTGTCGGCCGTACGCTGAACGGCGATGGCTTACCTGGATCACGCGGCGACGACTCCCATGCTCGATGAGGCACTGGAGGCGTACGTCGCCACCGCCCGCGAGGTCGGCAACGCGTCCTCCCTGCACGCGGCGGGCCGCCGTGCCCGCCGCCGGGTCGAAGAGTCACGCGAACGGGTGGCCGCGGTGCTGGGCGCCCGGCCCTCCGAGGTGATCTTCACCGGTGGTGGCACGGAGAGCGACAACCTCGCGGTCAAGGGCATCTTCTGGGCCCGCCGAGCAGCCCGGCCCGACCGCCGCCGGGTGGTCTCCAGCGCCGTCGAGCACCACGCGGTGCTGGACGCTGTCGACTGGCTGGCCCAGCACGAGGGCGCCGAGGTGGGCTGGCTGCCGGTGGACGCCGTCGGTCGGCTCGACCCGCAGGCCCTGCGCGCCGAGTTGGACGCGCACGCCGACCAGGTGGCCGTGGTCACCGCGATGTGGGCGAACAACGAGGTGGGCACCGTCCAGCCGGTGGCCGAGCTGGCCGCCGTCGCCGCCGAACACGGTGTGCCCTTCCACACCGACGCCATCCAGGCGGTCGGTCAGGTGCCCGTCGACTTCGGCGCCAGCGGGGTCGCCGCGCTGACCGTCACCGGGCACAAGTTGGGCGGCCCGACCGGGGTGGGCGCGCTGCTGCTCGCCCGGGACGTGCCGGCCACGCCGCTGCTGCACGGCGGCGGCCAGGAACGCGACATCCGCTCCGGCACCCTCGACACCGCCGGTATCGTCGCCTTCGCGGTCGCCGTGGAGACGGCCGTGAAGGGTCAGCAGGAGTACGCGGCCCGGGTGGCCGCGCTCCGCGACGACCTGATCGAGCGGGTCCGCCAGGCGGTGCCCGAGGTGATCTACAACGGTGACCCGACCGACCGGCTGCCCGGCAACGCGCACTTCTCCTTCCCCGGCTGCGAAGGCGACGCGCTGCTGCTCCTGCTCGACGCGCAGGGGATCGCCTGCTCGACCGGCTCCGCCTGTTCGGCCGGGGTGGCCCAGCCCTCGCACGTGCTGCTGGCGATGGGCGCCGACGACGATCGCGCCCGCTCATCGCTGCGCTTCACGCTGGGCCACACCAGCACCCAGGCCGACATCGACGCCCTCATCGCGGCTCTCCCGGCAGCGGTCGACCGAGCCCGCCGAGCCGCCGCCCTCCGCACCCCCCGCTGACCCGGGCCCAGCCCCGCGATCTTGCACTTTCGGTTGGCTGTTCGCGCCTTGTGCGGCATATGTCGCCGCAGAAACTGCAAGATCGCGCCGGTGGGTGCGCGGGGCGGGGCCAGGGTTCGGGGGGTTTGCGGGGCTGGTGGATAGGGTTGTCGTGGGGACGGGGAAGGGGAGTGGGTCGGTGAGGGTTCTGGCGGCGATGTCGGGTGGGGTTGACTCGGCCGTGGCGGCGGCGCGGGCGGTGGCTGCCGGGCACGATGTGACGGGCGTTCACCTGGCGCTGGCCCGCAACCCACAGACCTATCGGACCGGGGCGCGCGGCTGCTGCACCCTGGAGGATTCCCGGGACGCCCGACGGGCGGCCGACGTGATCGGCATCCCGTTCTACGTGTGGGACATGGCCGACCGCTTCCACGAGGACGTGGTCGACGACTTCGTCGCCGAGTACGCCGCCGGTCGTACGCCGAATCCCTGCCTGCGCTGCAACGAGAAGATCAAGTTTGCGGCGGTGCTGGACCGGGCGGTGGCTCTGGGCTTCGACGCGGTGGTGACCGGGCACCACGCCCGCCTCGGCGCGGACGGGCTGCTGCGGCGCAGTGTCGACCTGGCCAAGGACCAGTCGTACGTGCTCGCCGTGCTCACCCGCGAGCAGCTCGACCGGTCGATCTTCCCGCTCGGTGACTCGACCAAGGCGCAGGTCCGCACCGAGGCCGCCGAGCGTGGCCTGGCCGTGGCCGACAAGCCGGACTCGCACGACATCTGCTTCATCGCCGACGGGGACACCCGCGGCTTCCTGGCCGGTCGGCTCGGTGAGGCGCCCGGCGACGTGGTGGACGCCTCCACCGGCGCTGTCGTCGGCAGTCACAGCGGTGCGTACGCGTACACGGTGGGGCAGCGTCGCGGGCTGCACCTTGACCGGCCCGCCCCGGACGGCCGGCCACGCTACGTGCTCTCCATCACGCCGAAGACCAACACGGTGACGGTCGGCCCAGCCGAGGCCCTGGACGTGTCCGACGTGCACGCCGTACGTCCGGTCTGGACCGGCGGCGTCCGTCCGGACGCCCCGGTCGAGTGCGAGGTGCAGTTGCGCGCGCACGGCGACGTGGTCCCGGCGACCGTCGCCCTCGACGGTGACCGGCTGCACGCCGAGCTGCGCCGACCGGTTCGCGGCGTCGCCGCCGGTCAGGCAGTGGTGGCGTACCGACCGGACGCGGCCGGCGACGTGGTCCTCGGCTCCGCGACCATCACCGGCTGACCACACGGTCCGGGTGTCCGCGGGATAGCCTTCGCCCGTGACAGATCAGGCGTGGCCCTGGCCGGCCGGCGCGGCAACCGGAATTGGTTCGCTGCCCGGCACCGACATCGGCGAGGCTCAGCGGGTGGTCCTCGGTGAGCTTCCCGAGCTGCCCCACCTGCCCGAGTTGCCGGCCCGTGGCCCCGGAGCGGACATGATCGGCCGGTCCGCCGGGCTGCTCGTCGAGCTGCCGGTCGAGGTGTACGCGGGACGGTGGCGGGTCGCCCCACGCCCGGGCCGCGACCTGCGCCGGGCCCGTGACCTGATGGAACGCGACCTGGACCAGCTCGCCGAGCAGGCCGAGGGGTACGCCGGGCCGATCAAGGTGCAGGCCGCCGGCCCGCTCACGCTGGCCGCCTCCCTGGAGTTGCCGATCGGTGGCCGACTGCTGCGCGATCCCGGCGCGGTCCGCGACCTGACCGGCTCCCTCGCCGAAGGGCTGCGCGCGCACGTCGCGGCGGTCGCCCGCCGGCTGCCCCAGGCATCGGTGCTGTTGCAACTGGACGAGCCGTCACTGCCGACAGTGCTGGCCGGGCGGGTGCCGACCGAGAGCGGTCTGGGCGCGTACCGGGCGGTCGAGTCGGTGGACGCCGCCGCCCTGCTGCGCACCGTCGTCGAGGCGGTCGGCGTGCCGACGCTGGTGCACTGCTGCGCCCCGGACGTGCCACTGGAGCTGATCCGCTCCACCGGCGCCGTCGCTGTCGCCCTCGACCTGGACCTGGTCACCAAACTCGACCCGCTGGGCGAGGCGATCGACGCCGGCCTCGGGTTGCTGGCCGGGGCCGCGCCGACCCGGCCGCCGTCGGCCGGCGGCGCGCCGACCTCCGCGCAGATCGCCGACCGGGTACGCCAGGTCTGGGACCGCCTCGGCTTCCCTCGTCGCCAACTCGCCGAGCAGGTGGTGATCACCCCGGCCTGCGGCCTCGCCGGCGCCACCCCGGAGTACGCGCGGGTGGTGCTCGCCGCGTGCCGGGACGCCGGGCGGCGCCTCGCCGAGGACTGAGGTTTCCTGTCGTACCCGGTGGGCAGGATGACGGTCATGATTGGACAGCTGCGTTCAGTGGTGATCGACTGCCCGGATCCGCGGGCGTTGGCGGCGTTCTACGCCGAGCTGCTCGGCGTACCGCTCGCCGAGGGCAACTCCGATGACGACTGGGTGGTGCTGGGCGGCCCACCCGGTCACCAGCCACGCCTTGCCTTCCAACAGGCGCTCAACCTGCGCCCACCGGCCTGGCCGGATCCCGAGCGCCCACAGCAGTTCCACCTCGACGTGACGGTGGACGACATCGAGGCCGCCGAGAAGGCGGCGCTGGCGCTGGGTGCTCGGCGGCTGCCAGGTGAGGGCGAGGGCTTCCGGGTCTACGCCGATCCGGCCGGCCACCCGTTCTGCCTCTGCTGGGACTGAGCGCGTCGTGGGTTGCGGCGGCCGGGCATCATGGCCGCCGTGATCCCCACCTCTGCGCTTCGCGCCTCCGGTTCGCTCTTCGGCCTCGCCTACGGTGACGCGCTGGGCAAGCCGACCGAGTTCCTGACCGTCGCCGAGATCGAGCGCCGGTACGGCCCAGCCGGTCCGCGTGAGCTGTCCGGCGAGCCGGCACTGGTCACCGACGACACCCAGATGGCGCTGGCGGTGGGTTGGGCGCTGCACGAGGCGCCGTCGTTCACGCCGGAGGCGGTGGAGCCACTGCTGCGGCGACGCTTCCTGGCCTGGGCGGTCAGCCCGGACAACAACCGTGCCCCGGGCATGACCTGCCTGCGCGCCTGCGGCGAGCTGAGCCGTGGGGTGCGCTGGCAGGAGGCGACGGTGGTCGGCTCGAAGGGCTGCGGGGCCAACATGCGGGTCACACCGGTCGGGTTGCTCGACGTGGACCTCGACACGCTCGCCGGGTTGGCCCAGTTGCAGGCCGGGCTGACCCACGGCCACCCGACCGGGCTGGCCGCCAGCGAACTCACCGCGTACGCGGTCCTCGCGCTGCGCACGGGCGCCTCGCTGCCCGACCTTCCCGCGGTGCTCACCGAGCGGGCACTGTCCCAGCGCCTGGTCTACTCCGAGCAGTGGCTGGGAGACCTCTGGCAGCGCGCCGGTTCCGCCTCTCCGCAGGAGTTCATCGCCCAGGGCTGGGACGAGTGTCTGGCGGTGCTGGGCCGACTGACCAACACCCTGGCGCAACCGGACGACGGTGGTGACCCGTGTCAGGCCACCGGGGAGGGCTGGGTGGCGGAGGAGGCGCTGGCCACCGCGCTGCTCTGCGCCGTACGGCACGCCGACGACCCGGTCGCGGCGCTGGCCCGCGGCGCGACCACCGCCGGCGACTCCGACTCGATCGCGGCCCTGGCTGGCGCGTTCGTGGGCGCGGCCGTCGGCATGACCGCCTGGCCGCGCGACTGGGCCAACCGCATCGAGTACGCGGACCAACTGGCCACGCTCGGCGCGACCTGGGACTGACCCGGCTCGGCTCGGCCCCGGCTCGGCTCGGCTCGGCCCTGGCCCGCCCCTGGCTCGGCCCCGCCTGGTCGGCCTGGCTCGGCCTGGCCCGCCTGGTCGGCTGGCCGGCCTGCCGGGGCCCGTCGAGATGATCAACTCGGGTTTCTGTAAATCGGGGTATCCCGGAACTCAGGACACCGCGACTTTCAGGAACCCGAGTTGATCATGAACGCCGCCCGTCGCGAGGATGGGGGAGGGCGCCCGGCCGCGAGGACGGGGAGGGATGGTCGGCGGGCGGACGCGAGGGGTGGTCAGGAGGTGGGGAGGTGGCGCAGGCTGCGCACTTTTCGCCACAGGTCGGCGTCGCAGCGGCCGGCGTGGTCGGCGAAGGCGGCCGAGCTGAGTCGGATCGGCTCGGTGAGGCTGAGGTAGCTGTCGTGCTCCGCGCCCGGGTCCCACTCCCGGGTGGGAATCCGCACGTGGTCGTCCCGGTCGCTCTTGTCCTGGCTGGTGATCTTCAGGACGTCGGCGCCCCGGGAGTCGGCGCGCAGCACCAGGCACGGGCGCACCTTCGACCCGCTGCCATCGGCGTACGGCACGTCGGCCCACCAGATCTCACCGGGCGCCGGGGCGTCGCCGTGCCGATCGGTGTCACGCGAGCGGGGTTTGGTGGACGGCCGTTCGGCGCCACGGGGCCGCGGGGTGGAACGGCGGCCACCGGTGCCGCCCCGAGCCGGCCGGGTGCCCGGACGCCGGGTGGCCACCCGGTGCCGCCAACTGTTCCACGCCCAGCCGGCGGCGACGGCCAGCAGGATCGCCACCGCCCAGAGCAGTGCCTCGGGCATCCGTACCTCCGCGTCCCGGCGACCCGCCGGTCGCACCGTCCGGCGATCCTTGCACGCCGCCGCCCGTGCCGCCCGCCAACCACACCGCGGCCGCCCCACCGCCGCGCTGCACGCAACCTCGACGCCGCCGTGCCCCCGGTGGCACTCGGCCGTCACCCTTGATCACTTGATGGTCAACAGCTGGATCGTCCCGTCGACGGCTACCGAGCATCACGTGATCACCGGATGCGGCTGAGGGCGAGGTCGCTTCGGGCGCGGGTGGGCGGCGGATTGTCCCACCGGCCCGATACGGTGCCGGAGTAGCGTGATCAGGGAGGTCGCAGGCGTGTCCGAAGGTGGCGGTGTGTCCGAGGAACAGATCGGTCAGCAGGTCAGCCCGGCGCAGGAGGCGGCGGCCGGGGCTGAGCCGACGCCGCAGGCCCGGGAACGGCACGCCGCGCTCAGTCAGGAGTTGACCGAGCACCAGTACCGCTACTACGTGCTGGACGCGCCGACCATCCCCGATGCCGACTTCGACAGGCAGTTGCGCGAGCTGGAGGCACTGGAGGAGGAGTTTCCGGCGCTGCGGACGCCCGACTCGCCGACCCAGCGGGTGGGTGGCACGTTCTCCACCGACTTCACCCCGGTCACCCATGCCGAACGGATGCTCTCGCTCGACAACGCCTTCGCCGACGAGGAGCTGGCGGCCTGGGCCGAGCGGGTCGAACGGGACGCGGGCGGCCCGGTGCCCTACCTGTGCGAGCTGAAGGTCGACGGGCTGGCGATCAACCTGACCTACGAGAACGGCCGGCTGGTCCGGGCCGCCACCCGAGGCGACGGGCGTACCGGTGAGGACGTCACGGCAAACGTGCGCAGCATTCGGGACGTGCCCAGCCAGCTCGTCGCGTCCGCCGAATTCCCGGACGTTCCCGAGCTGGTGGAGGTCCGGGGCGAGATCTACTTCCCGATCGCCGCGTTCGCCGATCTCAACGCGGGTCTGGTGGAGCAGGGCAAAGCGCCCTTCGCCAACCCTCGCAACGCCGCCGCCGGCAGCCTGCGACAGAAGGATCCACGGGTCACCGCCACCCGGCCGCTGCGCCTGGTGGTGCACGGCATCGGCGCCCGCCGCGGGTTCCAGCCCACGGCGCAGTCCGAGTCTTACGCGGCACTCAGGTCGTGGGGGTTGCCGACCAGCGACCGGTGGCGGGTCGTCCCGGACCTGGCCGGGGTGGCGGAGTTCATCGCCTACTACGCCGAGCACCGGCACGACGTCGAGCACGAGATCGACGGTGTGGTGGTCAAGGTCGACCCGGTCTCCATCCAGGGCCGGCTCGGGTCGACCAGTCGTGCCCCGCGCTGGGCGATCGCCTTCAAGTACCCGCCGGAGGAGGTCACCACCAAGCTGCTCGACATCGACGTGAACGTGGGGCGCACCGGCCGGGTGACCCCGTTCGCCGTGCTCGAACCGGTGCGCGTGGCCGGTTCCACTGTCGCACTCGCCACCCTGCACAACGCCCGCGAAGTGGAGCGCAAGGGGGTGCTGATCGGCGACACGGTGGTGCTGCGCAAGGCCGGCGACGTGATTCCCGAGGTGCTCGGCCCGGTGGTCGACCTGCGACCCGCCGATGCCCGGCCGTTCGTCATGCCGACCAGTTGCCCGGCCTGCGGCACCCCGCTCGCGCCGTCAAAGGAGGGCGACGTGGACATCCGTTGCCCCAACACCCGCAGCTGCCCGGCGCAGTTGCGGGAGCGGGTGTTCCACCTCGCCGGCCGGGGTGGGTTCGACATCGAGGTGCTCGGCTACAAGGGCGCGGCCGCCCTGCTCGACGCGGAGATCATCAGCGACGAGGGGGACCTCTTCCAGCTCGACGCCGAGCAGCTGTCCCGGTCGCCCTTCTTCGTCAACAAGGACGGCAGCCTGGGAAGCAACGCCACCAAGTTGCTGGACAATCTCGCGGTCGCCCGGGAACGGGACCTGTGGCGGGTGCTGGTGGCGCTCTCCATCCGGCACGTGGGCCCGACCGCGGCCCAGGCGCTCGCCCGGCACTTCCGCTCGATGGACGCCATCGACGCGGCCACCGAGGAGGAGCTGTCCTCCGTCGACGGGGTCGGGCCGACCATCGCCGCCAGCATCCGGGAGTGGTTCGCTGTGGACTGGCACCGCGAGGTGGTCCGCAAGTGGGCCGAGGCCGGCGTACGGATGGCCGAGGAGGCGGTCGACGAGGGGCCGCGCCCGTTGGAGGGGTTGACAGTGGTGGTGACCGGCACCCTCGCCGGTTTCTCCCGCGACCAGGCCGCCGAGGCCGTGCAGAGCCGGGGCGGCAAGGTCAGCGGGTCGGTCTCCAAGAAGACGAGCTTCGTGGTGGTGGGGGACAACCCCGGGTCGAAGGCCGACAAGGCCGCCAGTCTCAAGGTGCCGGTGCTCGACGAGGACGGGTTCCGACTCCTGCTGGACGCCGGCCCGGACGCCGCCCGGGAGGTCGCTCAGCTGGGCGGCTGACCCCGCCGGCGGCCGGGCACGGCGACTGGCCGCGTATACCAACTTAATTACGACTACGACCGATTCGTGACTGTCATACCGGGAAACTGGGGGCCGAGGGCGTTTCATTGGGTCACGGCGCGCGCACCGGCACGCCGATGGTCGGTCGGGAGGTGTGGTGGAGGTCGCCGACCCACGCAACTCGCTTCCTGCGGGACGGGTCGCACCGTTCGCCGCCTTCATCGCCGGCATCCTGGCGGTCGCCGCGCTGACCGCCGCCGTTCCACTCGCGACGCTCCCCGGCGAGTTGTCCGAGTTGCCGGTGGCGTTCTGGACGATGGCCGCGCTCGCCGTGGTCTGCGACGCGCGCCCGTTCGTGCCGCCGGGGCGCCGGCAGACGTCGGCGGTGTTCCCGTCCACCTGCTTCACCTTCGCGATCCTGCTCGGCTGGGGTCTCGGCCCGGCGGTGGTGGTGCAGGCGGTGGGCGTCGTCGTCTCGGGTTGGCGGATGGGGCACGCGGCGTGGCGCACGGCGTTCAACGTCGGCCAGTACGCGTGTGCCCTCGCTGCCGCCTATGGCGTGATCCAGCTCGGCTCGGGCACGATCTTCTCCGGTGGGCGGTTGCACTGGACCGACGTGGCCGCCGTCGGCGGTGCCGCGCTGGCCTGGTTCGTCGTCAACTACGGGTTGGTCAGCTGGGCGGTGCGGCTGCGGTTCGGGGACCGCTGGTGGCCCACCGTCCGCCAGGGCCTCGGCTTCGAGTTGCTCTCCACCGGCTCGCTGCTGCTGCTCGCGCCGGTGCTGGTCGCGGCGGCGCGGGTCAGCGCCGCGCTGATCCCGCTGGTGCTGGTGCCGCTCTTCGCCGTCTACCGGATGGCGCGGTTGACAAACGAACAGCAGCACCTCGCCGCCGCCGACCCGCTGACCGGGCTGCCCAACCGCAAGGCTCTGCTGGCCGAGGTGGCCGAGCAGGTGCACCTGCATGCCGAGCGGACCGCCCGTGGTGAACCCGACGGGCAGCTCGCGCTCCTGCTGATCGACCTGGACCGTTTCAAGAACGTCAACGACGCCCTCGGGCATGCCGTGGGCGACCGGCTGCTGGTCGAGGTCAGCGCCCGGCTCACCGACATGCAGCCCCGACCACAGATGATCGCCCGGCTGGGCGGTGACGAGTTCGCCATCGTGATGACCGGGCTGACCGACGTCGGGCAGGCGCGGGAGTTGGCCGACCGGGTGGTTCAGGCGTTGGCCGAGCCGGTGCCGCTCGACGGGCTGCCGCTGGACGTGGGCGGGTCGATCGGGATCGCCCTCTTCCCGGAGCACGGCGAGGACTTCGCCACCCTGATGCGCCACGCCGACGTCGCGATGTACGACGCCAAGCACCGCAACGACACGGTGGCCGTGTACGCCCCGGAGTCCGACCACAACTCCGCCGAGCGACTCGGCCTCCTCGCCGACCTGCGCCGCGTACTGGAGGCCAGCCCCTCGGTCGAGGGGCCGTTCGACGCCGACGCGGAGTCGGCAGTTCAGGGCGAGGGTGCGGAGCCGGACGGGAACGGCCGGCACGGCGTGCCGAGCGACGCCGAGCGGACTGCCGACGTACCCCTTGTCGCGTCGGCGGAGGTGCGCGGCGGTGACGGTGCGGCGCTGCCCACCGGCGCCCCGGCCGGGGGTGCGCTGCCCACCGCGGCGTCGGACCGGTCCGCGCCAGCGGCGGACCCGGCGTCGGCGGTCGCCACAGCACGGCCGGGTGCTGCCCGGTGGTGGGCACGCCGTCGGCGCACCGACGCCGAGCTGGTGCACTCCGATGAGCTAATCAACCGGATCGCCACCGGCGCCGACCCGATCCGGGGCCGCAACGCCCGTGCCACTGTCGCCGGTACCCGTTCCGGCCCGGCCCGGGAGCGGCGCGCCGGGGGCGGGATCGGTCGGCGGTCCCCGAACGGGAGCGCGGTGGGCAAGGGGCGCAACGGTGGTCGGCGGGACGTCGGGCCGGGTACGCCAGGGCAGCCACTCGAATCGACCGGGTGGGCGCACGCGGACGACGAGCCGGCCGACGACGCCGGGGAAATCACCATGTACTACCAGCCGCAGATCGCCATCGCGACCGGCGAGGTGGTCGGCGTCGAGGCCCTGCTGCGGTGGCGGCACCCCCGCCGAGGCATGGTCGACCCAGAGGAACTCATCCGGGTCGCCGAGCAGAGCGCCGTGATGCGACTGCTCACCCGTCGTGTCGTCGACGATGTGGTGGAGCAGCTCGCCAAGTGGTCGGCGGCCGGCATCAGCCTGCGCGCCGCGCTGAACGTGAGCGTGCGCGACCTGCACACCGGCGAGATCGCCGACCAGATCGCCGACCGGCTGGCCCGCCACGGGGTGCCGGCCGAGCGGCTTCAGGTCGAGATCACCGAGGGCGCGTTGATGGCCGACCCGCGTCGGGTGCTGGCCACCATCTCCCGGCTGCACCGGATCGGGGTGGCCATCGCGCTGGACGACTTCGGCACCGGCTACTCCTCGCTCCAGCACCTGCGCCGCCTGCCGCTGTCCGAGGTGAAGGTGGACCGGTCGTTCGTCCTCGGCATGGCCGACGACGCCGACGACGCGGCGATCGTCCGGTCGATGATCGAGCTGGCCGGCGCGCTGGGGCTGCGGGTGGTGGCCGAGGGTGTCGAGGACGAGCGGACCTGGCGGATGTTGCACGGCGCCGGCTGCGACGCCGCCCAGGGCTGGTTCTACGCCCGGCCGATGCCGGCCGAGGAGTTGGTCACCTGGCTGGCCCGGTACCGGCCGGTGCGCCCGACCGGCGGGCTCCCACAGCCGGATGCCGCTCGCCGCCCCACCCGCTGACCCGGCACGAGGGTCGCCGGAGGGGGAGTCGGGGACGCGGCACCGGAGCGGAACAATAGACTCGCTCCGGTCACCGCGTGTCACGCTCCACCTGTCGCGCGGCCGGCACACCGCCCGACCAGCAGGAATTCAGAAGGGGGCACGGATGGCCGCCATCTCCCGCGAGGAGGTCGCGCACCTGGCGCGCCTGTCGCGGCTCGCCGTCACCGAGGAGGAGCTGGACACGTTCGCCGGCCAGCTCGACGTGATCCTCCAGGCGGTCGCCCAGGTCGGCGAGGTCGCCGCCGCGGACATCCCGCCGACCTCGCACTCGGTGCCGCTGACCAACATCTTCCGCGAGGACGTCGTCACGCCGTGCCTGACCCCGGAGGAAGCGCTGTCGGGCGCGCCCGACGCCGAGGACCAGCGGTTCCGCGTACCGCGGATCCTGACCGAGGATGTGGCCTCATGAGCGATCTGATCAAGATGACCGCGACGGAGATCGCGGCCCTGGTCGCCGGGGGCGAGACCTCCGCCGTCGAGGTGACCCAGGCGCACCTGGATCGGATCGCCGCTGTCGACGACCGGGTGCACGCCTTCCTGCACGTCGACACCGAGGGCGCGCTCGCCGCGGCCCGCGCGGTGGACGAGCGCCGGGCCGCCGGCGAGGAGCTGGGCCCGCTCGCCGGTGTGCCGGTCGCGGTCAAGGACGTGCTCGCCACCCGGGGCGTACCGACCACCGTGGGGTCGAAGATCCTGGAGGGCTGGCGCCCGCCGTACGACGCGACGATCGTGCAGCGGCTGCGGGAGGCCGGCACGGTGATGCTCGGCAAGACCAACATGGACGAGTTCGCGATGGGCTCCTCCACCGAATACTCGGCGTACGGCCCGACGCACAACCCGTGGGACCTGAGCCGGATCCCGGGTGGTTCGGGTGGTGGCAGCGCCGCCGCGCTGGCCGCGTACGAGGCGCCGCTGGCGATCGGCTCGGACACCGGTGGCTCGATCCGCCAGCCCGGCGCGGTCACCGGCACCGTGGGCGCCAAGCCCACCTACGGCGGCACCTCCCGTTACGGGCTGGTGGCCTTCTCCTCGTCGCTCGACACCCCCGGCCCGTGTGCCCGTACGGTGCTCGACGCGGCAGTGCTGCACCAGGTGATCGGCGGGCACGACCCGCGCGACTCCACCTCGATCCCGCAGCCGGTGCCGGACGTGGTGGCGGCGGCGAAGCTCGGCGCTACCGGCGACCTGACCGGTGTGCGGCTCGGCATCGTGACCGAGTTCGTGGGCGAGGGCGCCGAGCCGGGCGTGATGGCCGCGTTCCGTGAGTCGGTGGACGCGCTGACCAAGATGGGTGCCGAGGTCGTCGAGGTGTCCTGCCCGACGTTCGCGTACGCCCTGCCGGCGTACTACCTGATCGCCCCGAGCGAGTGCTCCTCCAACCTGGCCCGGTTCGACGGCGTCCGGTTCGGCCTGCGGGTCGGCGACGACGGCAACCGGTCGCTGGAGGAGGTCATGTCGCTGACCCGGGAGGCCGGCTTCGGCCCGGAGGTCAAGCGCCGCATCATGATCGGCACGTACGCGCTGTCGTCGGGTTACTACGACGCGTACTACGGGCAGGCGCAGAAGGTCCGGACGTTGATCACCCGGGACTTCACCGCCGCGTTCGAGCGGGTCGACGCGCTGATCTCGCCGACCACCCCGTCGGTGGCGTTCCCGATGGGTGCGCGGACCGCCGACCCGTACCAGATGTACCTGGCCGACCTCTACACGATCCCGACGAACCTGTACGGCGGGCCGGGCATCTCGGTGCCCTGTGGGCTCTCCGAGGGGCTGCCGGTCGGTCTGCAGGTGATGGCCCCGACGATGGCCGACGACCGGATGTACCGGGTCGCCGCCGCGTTGGAGTCCGCCGTCGGCACGTTCACCCCACCGGCGCTGTGAGGCAGGAGCCACGATGACGACGACACTGCCCGCGTACGACGAGGTCGTTGCGCGCTACGAACCGGTGATCGGCCTGGAGACCCACGTCGAGCTGGGCACGAACACCAAGATGTTCTGCGGTTGCCCGACCGACTTCGGCGGCGAGCCGAACACCCGGGTCTGCCCGGTGTGCCTGGGTCTGCCCGGTTCGCTGCCGGTGGCCAACAAGGCGGCCATCGAGGCGATCATCCGGATCGGCCTGGCGTTGAACTGCTCGATCGCCGAGTGGTGCCGGTTCGCCCGGAAGAACTACTTCTACCCGGACATGCCGAAGAACTTCCAGATCAGCCAGTACGACGAGCCGATCTGCGTCGACGGCTTCCTGGACGTCGAGGTGGGCGGCGAGACGGTACGGATCGAGATCGAGCGGGTGCACCTCGAGGAGGACACCGGCAAGACGCTGCACGTCGGTGGCGCCACCGGCCGCATCCACGGCGCGACGGAGTCGCTGGTCGACTACAACCGGGCCGGCATCCCGCTGGTCGAGATCGTCACCAAGCCGATCACGGGCACCGGTGCGCTCGCCCCCGACGTGGCCAAGGCGTACGTCGCCGAGCTGCGTGACGTGATCCGCACCCTCGGCGTCTCCGACGTGCGGATGGAGGAGGGTTCGCTGCGCTGTGACGTGAACACCTCGCTCAACCTGCCGGGCGCGGAGTGGGGCACCCGTACCGAGACCAAGAACGTCAACTCGCTACGGTCGGTGGAGCGGGCGGTCCGCTCGGAGATGCTGCGGCAGGCGTCGGTGCTCGACGCGGGCGGCCGGATCACCCAGGAGACGCGCCACTTCCACGAGGACACCGGTGACACCACCCCGGGACGTTCGAAGGAGACGGCCACCGACTACCGGTACTTCCCCGAGCCGGATCTGGTGCCGATCGCCCCGGACCCGGCCTGGGTCGCCGAGCTGAAGGCCGCCCTGCCGGAGCTGCCCCGGGTGCACCGGCGTCGGCTCCAGGAGCAGTGGGGCCTGTCCGACCTGGACATGCAGTCGGTGCTGAACGCCGGCGCGGTCGAGCTGATCGAGGCCACCGTGGCCGCCGGCACCACTCCGGCCGCGGCTCGCAAGTGGTGGCTGGGTGAGCTGTCCCGCCGGGCCAACGAGAGTGGCGTGGAGCTGGCCGAGATCGGTGCCACCCCCGCCCAGGTCGCCGAGCTTCAGGGGCTTGTCGACGCCGGCAAGCTCAACGACAAGATGGCCCGCACGGTGCTGGAGGGCGTGGTCGACGGTGAGGGCTCGCCCACCGAGATCATGACCAACCGGGGCCTGGAGGTCGTGTCGGACACCGGCGCGCTCACCGCCGCCGTGGACGAGGCGATCGCCGCGAACCCCGGCATCGCCGACAAGATCCGCAGCGGCAAGGTCGCGGCGGTCGGCGCGCTGGTCGGCGCGGTCATGAAGACCACCCGTGGTCAGGCCGACGCGAAGACCCTGCGTGAGCTGATCCTGGAGCGCCTCGGCGTCCAGGGCTGAGACCCACCCGGAGCAGGCCGCCGCCGCGACCCGGCGGCGGCCTTCCGCCACCCCCTGTCGACTACGCGGCCACCCCGCACCCCTCGCGAGGGCGTCAACGGCGACGCCTGGATGGAGCCACAGTGACCGAGCACGACCTCGATGTCCTCGACGAGATCCAGCGGCGGGTGCTGTGGCTCGCCACCCGGATCGTGGACGCCGCCAACCATGACCGGGCCACCGGCGACGGTGTGAAGGTCGGCGGTCACCAGGCGTCCAGCGCCTCCCTGGTCACGGCGATGACCGCGCTCTGGTTCGCGCACCTGGACGCCGAGGACCGGGTCGCCGTGAAGCCGCACGCGTCGCCGGTGTTCCACGCCATCCAGTACCTGCTCGGCAACCTGGACCGTTCCTACCTGCCCCGGCTGCGGGCCCGTGGCGGCCTCCAGTCGTACCCGTCGCGCACCAAGGACCCGGACGATGTGGACTTCTCCACCGGCTCGGTTGGCCTGGGCGCGGCGGCGCCGCTCTTCGCCGCCGCCACCCGGCGGTACGTCGACGCGCACTTCGGGGCCCGCCCGCACTCCCGGTTCGTGGCGTTGATCGGCGACGCCGAGCTGGACGAGGGCAACATCTGGGAGGCGGTGGCCGACCCGGCGACCACCGGGCTGGGCAACGTCATGTGGCTCGTCGACTTCAACCGCCAGTCGCTGGACCGGGTGGTCCCCGGCATCCGGATCAACCAGTGGCGGGGCCAGTTCGAGGCGGCCGGCTGGCACGTCGTGGAGGTCAAGTACGGCCGCCGGCTCGCGGAGGCGTACGCCCGGCCGGGCGGGGAGGCGCTGCGCGACTGGATCGATGCGATGCCGAACGAGCAGTACCAGTCGCTGTTCGGGCTGGTCGGGCCGGTGCTGCGCAAGCAGTTCCTGGACGGCGCTCCGGCCGGCATCGCCGAGCTGATCGCCGACGTCTCCGACGAGGAGCTCGGCCCGCTCGTCACCGACCTGGGCGGGCACGACCTTCAGGCGATGCTGGACGCGTACGCCCAGTGCGACGCGGTCACGGACCGGCCCAGCGTCGTCTTCGCGTACACAGTGAAGGGTTGGGGGTTGCCCATCGCCGGCAATCCGCGCAACCATTCCGCGCTGCTCAGCTCGGAGCAGGTCGACACGCTGCGCGCCGCGCAGGGGTTGACCGCCGAGACCGAGTGGGACCGCCTCGACCCGGCGTCACCCGCCGGGATCCAGGCCGGCGCCCGCCGGGAGGCGCTGTCCCGCGCGCCACGCGAGCGTGCGCTGGGGGTCACCGTCCCGGAAAGCACAGGAGTACGCGCCAACAAGCCGATCTCCACGCAGGAGGTCTTCGGTCGGGTGCTGGTGGACCTGGCGCGGGACCGGGAGGTGGGCCGCTACCTGGTCACCACCGCCCCGGACGTGGCCACCTCCACCAACCTCGCCGGGTTCATCAACAAGACCGGCGTCTTCGCCCCCACCGAGCAGCGGTCCTGGACCGAGGACCGGATGCTGCGCTGGACGGAGAGCCCCGCTGGGCAGCACATCGAGCTGGGCATCTCGGAGATGAACCTGTTCCTGCTGCTCGGCCAGCTCGGGCTGTCCTGGGATCTGTCCGGGCAGCCGCTGCTGCCGGTGGGCACCGTCTACGACCCGTTCGTGCTGCGCGGCCTCGACGCGTTCCTGTACGGCACCTACTCCGGCTCCCGGTTCGTGGTGGCCGGCACCCCGTCCGGCATCACCCTCGCCCCGGAGGGCGGCGCCCACCAGTCCACGATCACCGCCTCGGTCGGCCTGGAGTTGCCCGGGGTGACCTTCATCGAGCCGGCGTACGCGGCCACCCTCGACTGGCTGCTCTGCGACGCGCTCGGTCAGATCGCCGGCGGGTCGGCCCCGGCCGCGACCGCCGCACCCGCCGAGGACGGCGCGTACTACTTCCGGTTGAGCACCCGACCGCTGGACCAGGCGCCGTTCGAGGCGGCCCGGGCGCGGCTCGGCGACGCGGTGCTGCGCCGGCAGGTCGTCGCCGGGGCGTACCGGCTGGTCGACGCGCACCAGGCGTACCCGCACCTGGTCGACGCCCCGGTGGTGCAGCTGGCCGCCTCTGGTGCCGTGCTGCCCGAGGTGCTCGCCGCCGCGGCGGAGTTGGCCGACGAGGGCATCGCCGCGCACGTGGTCGACGTGACCTCGCTGGACCGGCTCTACCGGGCCTGGCAGCGCACCCTTCGCCAGGGCGTACGGACGGCCACGGTGCCCAGCGTGCCGGGCGCGCTGCGGTCCGCGTTCGCCGATCGGGTGCCGGTGGTGACAGTGCACGACGCCGCGTCGCACGCGATGGCCTGGCTCGGTTCGGCGGTCGGCGCACCGGCGGTGCCGCTCGGCGTGGACGAGTTCGGCCAGTCCGGCAGCGTCGCCGAGCTGTACGAACTGCACGACCTGCTGCCCGGCAGCATCGTCAACGCCGCCCTGGCCGCCATCGCGCTGCGCTGACCCGTCGCCCGCCCGCCGGTCCGCCGGGCTGGCGGGCGTCGACGTCGGCTCAGCCAGTGGGCGTGGGCGTGGGCGTGGCGGGGACGCCGCCGCTCGGCGTGGGCGTGGGTGTGGCGGGGACGCCGGCGGCCGGGTTCTCCACCAGGCGTCGTTCCAGGTTGACCTGGGCCTGCCCGGTACCGCCGACGGTGATTGTGTCGTACGCCTGGAGCATCTTCTGCTGGTCGAAGTAGAGCACGCTCATCGACAGCGGGGTGGGCTTCTCACCCTCCAGGCCGCGCAGCCCGGCGCCGCCGGTGGAGCCCTCCACCATCAGCGTGGTGCGCTGCTGCCCGGGCGCCTGCGGCAGCTCGGAGACCTGCCGGGAGTGGGTGTGCCCGGCCAGCACCAGCGGGCAGGTGCCGGCGAGCGGCCCAGCCGACGCCGGGTCGTGCACGAGCGCGATGTTGACCGGTCGCGGTGAGCTGCGGACCGTCGCGGCGAGCTGGTTGCCGGCCCCGATCACCTGGTCGGCCACCTGCTGGGTCAACCCGCTGCCGGCCGGAGAGGTGTTCTTGTCCGGGGTGAAGCGCGGGTCGCCGATGCCGGCGATGGTCAGCCCGGCGACCGTCGTGGTCGTGTTGTTCAACACGATCGCGTTCGGCTGACGGGCCACCGCGGCGGCGGTCTTGCCGGAGTCGTGGTTGCCCCTGATGAAGACGTACGGCTTCTTCAGCAGGCCGATCGAGGCGACGAAGGAGGCTTCCGGTTCGCTGCCCCAGTCGGTGATGTCCCCGGTGTCGATGACCACGTCGATGCCGAACTGCTCCACGACCGTCCGGATCAGCTGCCAGCCGGTCGGGTTGAGGTGCATGTCGGAGACGTGCAGCACCCGGGTGGTGCCCGGGGTCGGCTCCAACAGCGGAAGCGCCGAGACGGTGGTGTAGAGCTGGCTGACGTTGCCGACCAGGCGCTGCAACTGCTCCGCGTACTTGGTGTAGTCGTTGGCGATCCGGCGGGCGTCACCGACGATGGCCGGCGCGTTGACCAGCAGCCCCTCGTAGCGCGGTTCCTCGATGGCCTGCGGACGAAGGGTCGCCGCCGCCGTGCCGAGGCTGCTGGCGGTGACCAGCAGCGCCAGCCCACCCGCCCAGGCGGTGCGCCGGACGTCGCGGAAGATCAGCCCGGCCAGGATCAACGTGACAAGCACCGACGCGCCGAGGGTACGCAGGCCGAGGCGCATCACCCCGGACCGGACGTCCTCCACGGCGCTCTGGCTGGCCCGGCTGATGCTGGCCGGATCATCGATCAGCGCCTCGGTGCGCCCCTGGTCGAGGGCGCCCAGCCGGACGGTGAGATGCGTCGGCCCGTCGTGGCTGTCGAGCAGCAGCGCGCCGAGCGGCGGGATGTCGACGGTGGTGCCGCCGTCCCGGGCGGGGGAGATGCTGAGATTGGCCCGGAACGGGCCGATGTCGGTGCTCACCTGGCCACCGGCCAGCACCCCGAGCACCGCCCCCGCCAGGGCCACGGCGAGGACGGCGACGATCAGCCCGAGGCGGCGCAGCGGGCCGGCCGCGCCGACCCACCAACCCGTCGTCGGGCGCGGCTGATCGTCGCCGGTCACCGGGTCGTCCCGGTCATCGGCGTCGTCGTGCCCATCGTCGCGTTGCCCGTCCATGCTGAAAGTCTGACCTGCCCGTCGGAAGATCTTGGCAAACCTGAACGGATGGTGACGCAATCAGCTGCGTCCGCCGTCACCACCCGCGAAGACCACCCGCAGGAGCCGGTCATCGTCGCCCGCAGGGTCGCCCCGGCCGTCGTGGTTGGAGGTGCTGACCCAGAGCGACCCGTCCGGTGCCGCGGCCACCGCACGCAGCCGACCGTAGCGGTTGGTGAGCAGCTCACTGGGCTGACCGAGCAGGGTGCCGGTGTCGGTCAGCTCCATCACCCAGAGGCGCTTGCCGCGCAGACAGCCGGTGACCAGCAGCCGGTCCGTGGCGGCCAGACCGGAGCAGGACGCGTCCGACGTCGCCCACTGCGCGATCGGGTCGGTGAACCGCTTGTCGCCGGCCTGGCCCTCGACCTCCGGCCACCCGTAGTTGCCGCCCTTGGTGATCTGGTTGATCTCGTCCCAGGTGTTCTGGCCGAACTCGACGGCGTACATCCGCTTCGCGGCGTCCCAGGCGAGACCCTGGACGTTGCGGTGCCCCAGGGACCACACCGGGGAGTTGGGGTACGGATTGCCTGCGGCGGGCTTGCCGTCCGGGGTGATCCGGAGGATCTTGCCGCCGAGGCTCTTCACGTCCTGGGAGAGAGGGCGCTGACCGGCGTCGCCTGTGCTGACGTAGAGCTGCTTGTCCGGGCCGAAGCCCAGCCCACCACCGTTGTGCACATTGGCTTTGGGGATGCCGGTGAGGATCGGGGTGGGCTGCCCGCCGAGTTGCAGCCGGGCGACCCGGTTGTCCCGCTCGGCGGTGTAGTAGACGAACACCGTCCGGTCCCGGGCGTAGTCGGGGGAGACGGCGATGCCGAGCAGGCCACCCTCGCCCGCCGCCGCCACGTCGGGGATCGTCTGCACCGGGCGGACCCGCAGCCCGTCCGGCCCGGACTCGGGCCCGACCTGGAGGATCCGGCCGTTGTCCCGCTCGGTGACCAACGCACCGCCGTCCGGCAGGAAGGCGATCGCCCACGGCACCCGCAGACCCTTGGCGAGCACTGTCGCCACCGCCTGCTGGCCGGCGCCGCCGGGGCTCGCCGACGCGGACGGGGTCGGCAGGTTGGGCGGTTCGCCGGCCGGGTCGGGCTCCGGCTCGCCGAAGCTGCAACCGGCGGTCAACAGCAGCGCCGCGCAGGACGCCGCGAGGGCCACCCGGAGGCGGTGGATGCGAGGGTACGGGGGACGGGCGTTCACCCGGCCCAGGGTAGCCCGCCGCGCGACCCGGCCGGGCCCGTCGAGATGCAACGGGTGCCGATGGACCCGCCCGGATGATCGCCAGTGGACCACTCACCGAGCCCGTACGGCCAGCAGCGCGGTGTCGTCCTCCCGGTGTCGGATCGAGGCGAGCAGCAGGTCGCACAGGTCGTCGAGGGGCAGCGTGTCGGTGCCGGTCAGCCGACCCACCAGCTCGGTTAACCCCTCGTCGATGGAGCGGTCCCGTCGTTCGATCAGCCCATCGGTGTAGAGCAGCAGGGTGTCGCCGGTGGCCAGGATGGTCGACTGGCTGCTCCGGGGCGACGGGCGGGCCAGGCCGAGCAGCGGCTCCGGCGTCGCCTCCAGGGCCTCCACCGCCCCGCCGACCCGGACCACCAGGGCCGGCGGGTGCCCGGCGTTGGACCAGGTCACCTGGTGCACACCGGCGCGCTGTGGACAGATCCGTACCAGCGTCGCGGTGGCGGCGATCGGCAGCCGCAGGCCACGGATGGCGCCGTCCAGGTTGCTCATCAGTGACCCGACCGCGTCCGGCCGGCCGAAGGCGTTGCCCCGCACCAGGTTGCGCAGCTGGCCCATGGTCGCCGCCGCCTCGATGTCGTGCCCGGCCACGTCTCCGATCGCAGCGATCAGGTCGCCGTCGGGCTGCACGAAGGCGTCGTACCAGTCACCGCCCACCTCGACCCGGTCGGCCGCCGGCTGGTAGCGGGCCGCCAACTCCAGCTCCGCCACCACCGGCAGCCGGGGCAGCATGCTGTGTTGCAGGACCTCTGCCACGTGCCGTTGCTCGCCGTACATCGAGCTGTTGCCGACGGCCTGGCCGGCCCGACGGCCGATGTCGACAGCGGTGAGCAGGTCCCGGTCGTCGAACTGCTGACGTTGGCCGCCGTTGACGAGGGTGATCGCCCCCAGCACCGTGCCGCCGACGCCCCGCACCGGCACGCTCAGGTAGGAGGCGATGCCCAGCCGGGCGGCGATCGTCGCCATCTCCGGGTGCGTGGTGCCCCTCGTCACGTCGGCCAGGGACGCCACGCTGCCGAGCCGGGGCTGGCCGGTCCGCAGGACCGCCCGGACCATCGACTCCGGGCTCAGCCCGGTGCGCAGCAGATCGCCGAAGCGGTCGACGTCCGCCGCGCGGGCCGGGTCCCGGTGCACCGAGACCACCTCGCGGGGCAGGCCGGTCGGCCCGATCAGGGTGAGCAGGCACCAGTCGGCGAGCAGCGGCACCATGGTGGCGGCGAGCCGACGCAGCGCGGTGCCCACGTCCAGGGTGCCGGCCAGCGTCTCACTCACCCCGGCCAGCAGTTCCAGCCGCCCGTGAGCCTGCACCACCCGCCGCCGGGCCTCCTGCGCGCCGTCGAGCGCGATCCGCAGCCGCAGCTCCGACGAGCAGGCGGCGGCCAGGTCGGCCAGGGTCCGCAGCTGCGCGGCCGTCCAGGCGCGGGGCTTGCTGTCGATGGCGCAGAGCGAACCGAGCACCCGGCCGGAGAGGTCGGTCAGCGGCATCCCGGCGTACGCGACCACGCCGAGGTCGTCGATGGCCAGGTTGTCCCGGACGCGGGGGTAGAGCCGGGCGTCCGGCAGCACCATCGGCACCTCGATGTCCACCACGTGCTGACAGAACGAGTGGCTCAGCGGGGTCTGCCGACGCTCCGACCAGGGCTCCGGCAACCCGACCGCGCCGGGGAAGAACTGCCGGTCGGCGGAGACCAGGGAGACCAGCGCGACCGGCACGTCCAGCAGGTCACTGACCAGCCGGGCGAACCGGTCCAACGCCTCGTCCGGGGCGGCGTCGAGCCCGGTGTCGGCGAGCGCGCGCAGCCGCTCCGGGTCGCCGAGCACCGAAGGTGGCGCGATGGGACGCCGGGGCGAGGCGGGGGAGCCGTCGGTCATCGTGCACCTGTCTGCCGGGCGGAGGCGGACGGCCCTCCGACCCTTCCTTATACCTCGCGCGGGTCCGGGTTGAACCTCGGTGTGCTGAGTCTCGCCCGCCCCGGCTCCACGCGCCATCCCCCGGCACGCCGGTTCACCGCCGTGCCTGCACCGGCAGCGGCGGCGGGGACTATCGTCGGCGGACGTGAAGGTATGGATTCCGCACCAGGCCGGCCTGAACCTCCTGGGTGATCTGCCCGCGGACGTGACAGTGGAGGTCTTCGAGCACACCGACCGGATGCCGTCCGAGGCGGCCGACGTCCGCTTCTGGGTGCCGCCGTTCCTGGGTGGCTCGGACGCGACGGCCGTGCTGCGGGAGCTGCCCGACCTGGCCGTGGTGCAGTTGCTCTCCGCCGGGGCGGACGCCTGGGCCGGCCGGACACCGCCGGCTGTGACGCTCTGCGATGCCCGGGGCGTGCACGACCCGTCCACCGCCGAGTGGGTGGTCACCGCGATCCTCACCCAGCTGCGGGCGTTCCCGGCGTTCGTCCGCGCGCAGGCCGAGCGGCGCTGGACGTTCGCGGAGAACACCCCGACCGACGAGCTGACCGGTAAGCGGGTGCTCATCATCGGCGCCGGCTCGATCGGCGCTGCGGTGCGCGACCGGCTCGCCCCGTTCGACGTCAGCTTCACCCTGGTCGCCAGGACGGCCCGCCCGGAGCAGGGGGTGCACGCCGTCGAGGAGCTACCCCGACTGCTGCCCGACGCGGACGTGGTGGTGGTGCTGGTGCCGCTCACCGACCAGACCCGTGGCCTGATCGACAAGGCGTTCCTGGCCGCGATGCCGGACGGGGCGCTGCTGGTCAACGCCGCCCGGGGCCCGGTGGCGCACACCGAGGCGCTCGTCGCCGAGCTGGGCACCGGTCGGATCTCGGCGGCGTTGGACGTCACCGACCCCGAGCCGCTGCCCGCTGACTCCCCGCTCTGGGTCATGCCGAACGTGCTGCTCACCCCGCACGTCGGCGGGTCGGTGCGCGGGTTGTTGCCACGGGCCTACCGGCTGGTGGGCGATCAGGTCCGCCGGTTCGCCGCCGGGCAACCGCTGATCAACACGGTGGTCGACGGCTACTGACCGGGGGTGTCCGCCGGAGCGTCCGGCAGCGGCTGGCCGGTCGCCGCGACCAGTTGGGGCAGATCCGCCCCACGGACGGCCGGCAGGACAACCTGGCGGCCGTCGTCGAGCCGGGCCACCGCGCGCCCGCGCTGGTCGGTCGTCAGCTCGAGGACCTGGTCCCACCCGATCCGACGCTGCCCGACCAGCGCCCGGATGCGCAGCTCCCGCGCGTCGGCGTCGGTGCCGGCCCGCCAGGCCCACACCGCGACGGCGAGCGGGACGAGCAGCACCGGCAGCAGGTAGTTCCGGGCGTTGGCCAGCGGCAGGGCGCCGACGAAGGCGATGATCGCGGCCACCAGGATGGCTTGGTTGTACCGGAAGCGGACCGTGTCGGGCTTACTCACCCTCCGATGATCCCACTCCGGGTTGTTTCGGCTCGCGGCGGGCGGTGCCGGCAGCGTGCGGTACGCCGTACAGTGACACAGGTCGTTGTCTCACCTGAGTGACCGGCAAGTAACCAATTCGGCCGTCCATCGTTGCCAATCGTGGGTAGCGGACTCGCAACGTCCGATGTCCCGCACCGCCGCACCGCCCCCGTGCCCCCTCACGAAGGCGACCGCCGTGCTCCTCGCGTACCCGTTCCGCGTCCTCGTCCCCCGCCGTGCGGCACCGGAGGCCGCCACGTCCGTGGCGGTGGCGCTGCTCCTCCTTGCCGGTTCCGTCGACCTGGTCCCGCCCTCGGTGGTGATCGCGCTGGCCGCCGGCGCCGGCGCCACGCTCGCCGGGCTGCGACTGTCCCGGCTGGCCTCCCGACGCGGCACCGATCCGACACCGCGTGCGGCGGGGGTGCTACTCGACGCGGCGGTGGTGGCGGCGGGTCTCACCGCCGTCGTGCTGCCCCTGGCCGGCATCGGGCACACCCTCGCCGTGCTGATCGGGTCGCTGGTGGTGGCGGCCCTCTCGACGGCCGGTCTGTACCGGCTCCCCGGCCGGTCGCAGCCGGCGGCCCCGGTCCGGTTGCGGTGGCTGGTCGAGTCGACCGGCCCGGCCCTCGGTCTGGCCCTCGCCGGCTGGTTGCTGCTGCCCTCCGACGGCCTGCCGGTCAGGGTTCGGCTGGTCGCCGCGTTGACGCTCGGCGGGTTGAGCATGGCCGCGTTGAACGCGTTCGCGGGGCCACGTCGGCGCTCGGGTGCGTCGCTCTGCCGGGGCGGCGTCCTGCTCACAGTGGGCGGGCTGGTGCTGCTGGCCACGTTGCCGTCCGCGCCGGCCGACCGGGTGGCCCTGCTGGCCGTACCACCGCTGGTGTTCGGGATGTTGCTCGTCGCGGTCGGCGCGGCGGATGCGGCGGACGACGGGGAGTCGGTGGAGCCGGTGGCTGCGGCCTGGCCCCGGTCGGTGCTCCCCGCGGCGGTGCTGCTGCTGGCATCGGGTCTGCACCTGGGAGCCGGCCGCGCACCGGATCGGACGAGCGTGCTGTTGGCCCTGGCGGCGGTGCCGCCCCTGGTGCTGCGCGAGCTGCTGCGCGCCGGTGACGGGTCCACGTCCGTTCGGCGGGCCGCTCATCGGCGACCGGCCGGCCGTTCGCTGCGGCACCGCCGTGCGGCCCCGGTCCGCTGGCCGGGCACGCCGGAGCCGCCGCCCGAGCGGGCCCTCGGCGTCCCGGAGGGCGCGGCGCCCGCGATGGGTGCCGGCGCGACGTGGTCGCCTGATCACAGTTCCGCGTGGTCGGGGCTCAACCGGCGACCCGCGGCGGCGAGCCCCGGCGACCGGGCCAGCCTGCTGGACGCCCTGGCCGCGATCGGCGACGTTCCGGCGCCGGCCGGCGCGCTGCTGCTGGTGGATTTGCACGGCACCGAGGGGTTCGGCCCGACGGCCCGGGAGGACGTGCTGGCCGAGGCGGTGCACCGCGCTCGCGCGGTCATCGCCCCCGACGATCTGGTCACCGGGTGCACGGGTGCCGGCTTCGCGGTGGTCACCGCCGCCGGGCCGGTGCTGGCGTACGCGCTGGGCACCCGACTGTTGAGCGCGCTCAGTCCGCCCTACCGGCTGGCCGGTGCGATGCTGCGCGTGCAGACGAGCATCGGGTTGGCCGAGGTGAGCGGCGCCGGGCCGGCGGACGTGCTCCGGCAGGCCGAGCTGGCGAGACGACGGGCCGTGCAGCTGGGCCGGGACAGGGTGGAGTGGTACGACGCGTTCCTGGAGGAACAGCTGGTGCGCCGGCTCGACCTGGAGCGCGAGCTGCCCGGTGCGGTGGCGCGCGGCGAGCTGGACCTCGTCTACCAGCCGGTGGTCGACCTGGCCGACGGGCAGCCGGTGGGCGCGGAGGCGCTGCTGCGGTGGCGCAGCCCGGTGCTCGGCACTGTGCTCCCGGCCGAGTTGCTGCCGGTCGCCGAGGACCTGGACCTGGTCGGCGAGTTGGAGTGGTGGGTGCTGGACCGGGCCTGCCGGCAGTTGTCCGACTGGTCGGTGGGTGTCCGGGAGCTGTGGATGGCGGTCAATGTCACCACCCGGGAGCTGACCACTCCCGACTTCGTCCAGCGGCTCGCGGCCGTGCTGGCCGCGTACGGGGTGCCACCGGAGCGGCTGGTGGTGGAGGTGAGCGAGCCGAGGGTCGCCGGTGATCTGTCGACGGTGGTGGCTCG
Source organism: Micromonospora noduli (assembly GCF_003264475.1). Classification (NCBI taxonomy): domain Bacteria; kingdom Bacillati; phylum Actinomycetota; class Actinomycetes; order Micromonosporales; family Micromonosporaceae; genus Micromonospora; species Micromonospora noduli. The sequence goes on from NZ_PYAC01000012.1 coordinate 520,452, forward strand.
GCTGGCCGGGCTCCGGTCGCTGGGCGTACGCACCGCGTTGGACGACTTCCGGGCCGAGCACGCCTCGCTGGCCCAGCTTCGCCGCCTGCCGATCGACCTGCTCAAGGTGGGCCCGGAGTTGGTGGGCGCACGGCCGGACGGGCAACCGCCGCTGATCGACGTGGTGGTCAACGTGGGCGAGCGGCTGGGCGTCGAGATCGTCGCCGAGGAGTTGGAGTCGTCGACCCAGGTCGAGGGGGCGCGCCGGGGTGGCTGCCGGTACGGGCAGGGGTTCGCGCTGGCCCGGCCGGCGACGGCCGAGCGGGTCGAGGCGTACTTCGAGGAGTTTCCCTCAGCATCTCGCTGAACCGGTTCATCTCACTCGGGGCGGTGCGGTGCTGCCGCGCGGCGTGAGGTGAGGTGTCTCGTCCTGCACCCGCCCGGCCGGTTGCCCGGCGACGACGGCGAGCAGTTGCCGGGCGGCGTGCGCGCCGTACGCCGGGATGTCCCGGCCCAGCGCGGTCAGCGGCGGGTGCACCAGCCGGCACAGCGGCGAGTCGTCCCAGGCCACGATGGACAGATCGCCGGGCACGGTCAGGCCCATCTCCTGGGCGACGGAGAGCCCGGCGATGGCCATCACGTCGTTGTCGTAGATGACCGCTGTGGGCCGGCCAGCCGAACTGAGCAACCGGCGGGTGGCCCGGCCGCCCTCCTCGCCGGTGTAGTCGGACCAGACGGTGACCGCGTCGACCAGGCCGAGCCGCTGGCAGACCGCCGCGAAGGCGTCGGTGCGGATCTCGGTGTGCCGTAGGTCGGGCAGGCCGGCGACCCGCGCGATCCGCCGATGCCCGAGCGCGGCCAGGTACTCCACCGTCTCGGTCAGCGCGGCGGCGTCGTCGGACCAGACACTCGCCAGCTCACCGGTGCCGCCGGGGCCGCCGATCACCACCGCCGGCAGTTGCAGCTGTTCGAGTGCCGGGATGCGACGGTCGTCGGTGCGCAGGTCGCAGACGAGCACCCCGTCCACCCGTCGTTCGCCCCACCAGCGCCGGTAGACCGCGATCTCGGCGTCCGGGTCGGCCACCACCTGGAGGGTCAGCGCGTACGAGCGGGCGGAGAGCTCGGCCTCGACGCCACTGATCAGCGCCATGAAGAACGGCTCGACGCCAAGGGTTCGCGCCGGTCGGCACAGGGCCAGGCCGATCGCCCCAGCGGTGGCGGCCGAGAGGGCACGGGCGGCGCTGCTGCGGCTGAAACCGATCTCCGTGGCGATGGCCAGGATGCGCTGCCGGGTGGCCTCGGAGACGCCGGGCTGCCCGTTCAGCGCGTACGACACGGCGCCCTTGGACACCCCGGCGCGTCGGGCGACGTCGGCGATGGTCGGCCGCTTCACCGGCGTGCTCCTTCGCTCTCTGGCCGTTGACAGCCCGGATTCCGGACCGTACCGTAGCTCAGCTTATCCGGTTCAGTACGGCATCTTTCGATGCGGGAAGGTGCGGTGAAATCGTGAGCCGACAGGCACTCTACGGCGGTTGGACAGTGCGAGCGGCCCCCGGAGCACAGGTGCCCGAGGAGGTCGCCGGCCGGTCCGTACCGGCGACAGTGCCGGGCTGCGTGCACACCGATCTGCTCGACGCCGGGTTGATCCCCGACCCCTACCTCGACGACAACGAGCCGGCGGTGGCCTGGATCGGGCGCACCGACTGGGTCTACCAGTCCACCTTCGTCCACCGGGCGGGCGACGACGAGCGCGTCGACCTGGTCTGCGCCGGCCTGGACACCGTCGCCACGCTCACAGTCAACGGTGTGGAGGTCGGCCGCACCGCGAACATGCACCGCGGCTACCGGTTCGACGTCCGACCGCTGCTGCGCGACGGGGACAACGACCTGGTGGTCACGTTCGACTCCGCGTACCGCTACGCCGAGGCGCAGCAGGAACGGCTCGGCGACCGGCCGAACGCCTACCCGGAGCCGTTCCACTTCATCCGCAAGATGGCCTGCAACTTCGGCTGGGACTGGGGGCCGACACTGGTCACCGCCGGCATCTGGCAGGAGATCAGCCTGCACGCCTGGTCGACCGCCCGACTGGCCACCGTCCGTCCACTGGTCACCATGGACGGTCGCGACGGCCGGGTCGAGGTGCACGTCGAGGTCGAGCGGGTCGCGGACGTCCCGCTGACCGTCCGCGCCGCCGTGGCCGGCGCCCGCGCCGAGGTGGTCGTCCCGGCCGGGCAACGCACGGCCGTGCTGACCCTCACCGTCCGCGAACCCGCGCTGTGGTGGCCCCGGGGGTACGGCGAGCAGGCCCGCCACCCGATCGAGGTGACAGTGCACGCGCCGGACGGCGACACAGTGGACAGCTGGTCGCACCGGATCGGCTTCCGCTCGGTACGGCTGGACACCACACCCGACGAGCACGGCACCCCGTTCGCGTTGTCGGTCAACGACGTCCCGGTCTTCGTCCGCGGGGTCAACTGGATCCCGGACGACGTGTTCCCCACCCGGATCACCCGGGCCTGGCTGGCCGAGCGCTTCGACCAGGCTGTCGCGGCCAACGTCAACCTGCTGCGGGTCTGGGGCGGCGGTCGGTACGAGTCGGCGGACTTCTACGACCTGGCCGACGAGCGCGGTCTCCTCGTCCAGCAGGACTTCCTGTTCGCCTGCGCCGCGTACCCGGAGGAGGAGCCGTTCGGCACCGAGGTGGCCGCCGAGGCCGCCGAGCAGGTGACCCGGCTCGTGCCGTACCCGTCGCTGGTGCTCTGGACCGGCAACAACGAGAACATCTGGGGCTGGCACGACTGGGACTGGCAGCAGGCCCTCGCCGGGCGCACCTGGGGGCGCGGCTACTACCTCGACGTGCTGCCCCGGATCGTCGGCGAGCTGGACCCGACCCGCCCGTACTGGCCGGGCAGCCCCTGGTCGGGCACGGAGTCGATCCACCCCAATGACCCGGCGCACGGCACCACCCACATCTGGGACGTGTGGAACACCGACGACTACACCAGGTACCGGGAGTACGTGCCGCGCTTCGTTGCCGAGTTCGGCTACCAGGCCCCACCGGCGTACGCCACGCTGCGCCGCGCGTTGAGCGACGAACCCCTGGCCCACGACTCACCGGGCATGGCGCATCACCAGAAGGCGGCCGGCGGTGACGCCAAGCTCCAGCGGGGCCTCGACGCGCACCTGCCCGCCCCGGCGGACTTCGACGACTGGCACTACCTGACGCAGCTCAACCAGGCCCGGGCGATCCAGATGGGCGTGGAGCACTTCCGCTCCCACCGGGACGTCTGCGCGGGCACCATCGTGTGGCAGCTCAACGACTGCTGGCCGGTGACCTCCTGGTCGGCAGTCGACGGGGACGGCCGCCGCAAACCCCTGTGGTACGCGCTGCGCCACGCCTACGCCGACCGGCTGCTCACCGTGCAACCCCGCGACGGCGGCCTGGCCCTGGTCGCGGTCAACGAGACAACCGAGGCATGGACCGCGACGGCAGCGGTGACCCGGTTCACCCTCGCCGGGGAGCCGAGGGCGAAGACCTCGGTCGACCTCGACGTCCCGGCGTACTCCTCGGTGGTGCTGGCGCTGCCGACGGACCTGGCACGGTCGGAGGATGCCCGGCGCGAGGTGCTGGTCGCGGAGGCCGGTGGCACCGCGGAGCGCGCCCTGTGGTTCTTCGCCGAGGACCGGGAGGTGGACTGGCCGGCGGCGGCCTGGGACGCGACGGTCGAGCCGGTCGACGGCGGGCAGCGGGTCCGGGTCACGGCCCGCACGGTGCTGCGCGACCTGACGCTCTTCCCGGACCGCCTCGATGCCTCGGCGGAGGTGGACAAAGCCCTGGTCACCCTCCTGCCGGGCGAGTCGGCGACCTTCGCCGTGCGCGCCGACGCCGCGCTGGACCCGTTGGCGCTGACCAGCCGTCCGGTGCTGCGCTGCGTCAACGACATCTGAGCGGGCGGGCCCTTTCGCCACACCCTTGTCGGCGGAGGGGACCTCATTGACGACGTGCGGACCACTGGGCCGACCCGGCCAATGATTGAAGACTTCTTCAAGTGCTAAAGTCTTCGCATCGATCGGAAGAGGTGCTCATGTCGGTCCCGCTGTACCAGGCGAAGGCGGAACTCTTCCGCACCCTCGGGCACCCGGTGCGCATCCGGGTCCTCGAACTGCTCCAGGACGGCCCGAAGCCGGTCCGCGACCTGCTCGCCGTCATCGAGGTCGAGGCCTCCAACCTCTCCCAGCAACTCGCAGTGCTGCGCCGCGCCGGAATGGTCACCTCACACCGTGACGGTCCCCTCGTCATGTACGCGCTCAGCACCCCGGACGTGGCCGACCTGCTGGCCGCCGGGCGCCGGATCCTCGGCGCGGTCCTCACCGACCGGGACGGCCTCCTCGGGGAGCTGCGCGCCACCGGCGCGGACAGGTGAGCGCCGCCATCCCGGTGGTCCGAGAGCGGCTCCTCGGTCTGCTGCCCGGCCGGGCCGACTGGGCGGCGGTCCACCGCTCACCGCGCCGGGACCTGCTGGCCGGACTCACCGTGGCGGTGGTGGCGCTGCCGCTGGCCCTGGCGTTCGGCGTCACCTCCGGGCTGGGCGCCCAGGCCGGGTTGATCACTGCCGTGATCGCCGGTGCGGTGGCCGCTGTCTTCGGAGGCTCCAACCTCCAGGTCTCCGGGCCGACCGGGGCGATGACCGTGGTGCTGGTGCCGGTGGTGCAGCAGTTCGGAGCCACCGGCGTGCTCATGGTCGGGGCGATGGCCGGCGTGGTGCTGATCGCGCTCGCCGTGGCCCGCCTGGGCCGGTACGTCCGCTACCTGCCCACCCCGGTGCTGGAGGGTTTCACCGCCGGCATCGCCGTGGTCATCGCGCTGCAACAGGTGCCCGCCGCTCTCGGCGTCAGCGACGCGCACGGGGAGAAGGTCTGGGCCGTCGCCTTCGACGCGGTCGCTCGTTTCGTCGTACACCCGCGGCCGGCCGCGCTCGCGGTGGCCCTCGCCGTCGCGGCACTGATGCTGCTGGGTGCCCGGTGGCGACCCGGCCTGCCGTTCTCGCTGCTCGGCGTGGGGGCCGCCACCGTCCTCGCCGAGGTCATCCCGGTCGACCTGGTCCGGATCGGCGCGCTGCCGCAGGGCCTGCCCGCGCCCTCGCTCAGCTTCCTCGACCTCGGCGCACTGGGCGTGCTGCTTCCCAGCGCCCTCGCCGTCGCCGCGCTCGCCGCCCTGGAGAGCCTGCTCTCCGCCACCGTCGCCGATGGCATGACCGTCGGCGAGCGGCACGACCCGGACCGGGAGCTGTTCGGTCAGGGGATGGCCAACCTCGCCGCCCCCCTCTTCGGCGGCATCCCAGCGACCGCCGCCATCGCCCGGACCGCTGTCAACGTCCGCGCCGGGGCGGCGTCGAAGTTGGCTGCCCTCACCCACGCCGTCGCCCTCGCGGCGATCGTGCTGGCCGCCGCGCCGTTGGTCGGCCGGATCCCGCTCGCCGCCCTGGCCGGGGTGCTGCTGGCCACCACCGTCCGCATGGTGGAGGCCGGCTCGCTGTGGGCGATGGCCAGGGCCACCCGGGGTGACGCCGTCGTTCTGGTGCTCACCTTCGCCGTCACCGTGATCTGGGACCTCGTCACCGCCGTCGCGGTCGGCGTCGGCGTCGCCGTGCTGCTCGCCCTGCGCGCGGTGGCCCGCACCGCCCGGCTGGAACAGGTGCCCCTCGACCCAGGCGAACACAGCGCCGAGGAGTACGCGCTGCTCACCGAACACATCGTCGCGTACCGGCTGGACGGGCCGCTCTTCTTCGCTGCGGCCCACACCTTCCTGCTCGAACTCTCCGAGGTCACCGACGTCCGGGTCGTCATCCTGCGGATGTCCCGGGTGACCACCATGGACGCCACCGGTGCGCATGTCCTCGGCGATGCGATCCGGCGGCTACGCGGACGCGGGATCACCGTCCTGCTCTCCGGCATCACCCCCGCCCACGACCAGGTGCTGGCCACACTCGGAGTCGCTGACGACCTACGCCGCGAGGGGCTGGTCTTCCAGGACACCCCGGCCGCGATCCGGTACGCCCGCGGGACCGCGCTTCCCGTGGCAGGCAGCCCATCTGACCGGCCCTAACGGTCGGGAGGCGCGTGACACGAGCGGTGGGCCTGAAGGTCTCCTCCAGGTCCACCGCTCGTCAGAACGCGCTGCCGGTCAGGCGCGGGCGGCGGCGAGCACCTGGCCGACCAGGGCGCCCGAGGTGCCCGAACGCTCGTACTCGGGTCGGTTCAGGCTGCCACCCATCAGCGGCGCCGGGTTGCGGTGCACGGCCGGGCTGTCCGAGCTGACCAGGGCCGCGAAGTGGTACTCGTCGGCACCGGTCGCCTCGACGATCCGGGCGATGTTGCGCGGGGTGATGCCACCGCCCGGCATGATGACAATCCGGCCGGCGGCCCGGCGCACCAGGTCGGCGATGAGCGGAGCGCCCTCCAGCACGCTGACCTCCTGACCCGAGGTGAGCACCCGGTGCACACCCAGCTCGATCAGCTGCTCCAGCGCCGCGTGCGGGTCCCGGGTCATGTCGAACGCCCGGTGGAAGGTGATGCTGGCGTCGCCCGCGGCGGCGATCAGCCGGCGGGTGGTCGGCACGTCGACGTCACCCTCGGCGGTCAACGCGCCGATCACGATGCCCTGCGCGCCGGCCGCCACCGCGGCCCGCACGTCCCGCTCCATGGCCTCGATCTCGAACGGCGAGTAGATGAAGTCGCCGGCCCGGGGACGGACGATCACGTGTACCCGGATCCGGCTGACCGCGCGCACTGTCGTCTCGATGGTGCCCAGGCTGGGGGTCAGCCCGCCGTCGAAGAGAGCGGAGCACAACTCCACCCGGTCGGCGCCGGCCTCCTCGGCGGCGACCGCTCCCTCGACGCTGTCGATGCAGATCTCGAATGTGTTCATGATTCTTCCTTTTCCGTGCGAGGCGATGCCGCTTCGGTCCGAGACGATGCTGTGGTCCAGTCGATGACGGCCGTGACGGCACCAACTGGTACGCCGCCGCCGAGCACCGGCACCTGGCGCAGCGCGTCGGCCCCACCCACCGGTACGCCCACGGCGTCGAGGGCGGCGAGGGCGATGGCGGTGGTGGCTCGGGGCGAACCGTCGATCGCCTTCACCGCCACCGCGTGACCGTCCGGTGCGGCCACCGCGAGCACGCCCTCGGCCCCGCCCTTGGCGAGGAAGCCGGGGAGGGCCCGCATCAGGTCGGTGTTCGGGTGCCCGTTCCAGCCGCCGACGTACTCCGGGTGCTGGCGCATGGCCTGCGCGACCAGCGCCTCGTCGCTGCCGGCGGGCGCGGTGACCAACGCCTGGAAGGTGCGGGCCAGGCCGGTCAGCGACAAGCCGAACAACGGCGCCCCGCAGCCGTCGACCGCGTGGTGCGCGATCGGCGTGCCGGCCAGCCGGGCGACGGCGGCGGCGGTTTCCCGCTGGAGCGGGTGGTCGGGGTCGAGGTAGTCGTGGGTGCTCCAGGACCGGGCGACGCAGGCGACGAGCATCGCGGCGTGCTTGCCGGAGCAGTTCATCCGGATCCGGTCGCGCTGTCCGCCGGCGCGGATCAGCCGGTCCCGGGTCGGTTCGTCCTCCGGCCAGTCCACCGGGCAGCCGAGCGCGTCCTCGGTCAGGCCGGCCCCGGCCAGCATCGCCCGAACCACCTCGACGTGCCGGTCGTCGCCGGTGTGGCTGCCGGCGGCGAGGGCCAGCGCCGGGCCGGTCAGCTCGTCGCCCGCCGCGATCCGGCAGGCCAGTGCCTGCACCGGCTTGAGGGTGGACCGGGGCAGCACCGGCTCGTCGGGTACGCCGGCGGCGAGGGCGACAGTCCCGTCCGGGGCGAGCACCACGACGCTGCCGTAGTGCCGGCTCTCGACGAAGCCGTTGCGCACGACCCGGGCCAGTTCGGCGTAGCGGAAGATGGTCACCGGGGGGTGTTCCCTTCGAGGAGTGGTGGGGGCAGTTCGGCGGTCCGCCGTCCGCGCCGGCCTCCGAAGCGGCCGTTGCGGGCCTGGAGTACGCGGGCGAACTTCGACAGCGAGGCGTTGACCACCAGGTAGATCAGCGCCACCACCAGGAACGTCTGGATCAGCAGGTGGGTGTACGAGGAGAGCACCTGCCCGCTGTAGAGCAGCTCGGTGTAGCTGACCACGAAGCCGAGCGAGGTGTCCTTGAGCAGCCCGACCAGCTGGCTGACCAGGGACGGGGCGAGTTGCAGCAGTGCCTGCGGCAGGACCACCAGTGCCATCACCTGCCCGCGGCGCAGCCCGACCGCGAGGCCGGCCTCGGTCTGCCCCCGGTCCAGCGCCAGGATGCCGGACCGGAAGATCTCCGCGAACGCCGCCGAGTTGGAGACCACCAGCGGCACCACGAGCTTCCAGAACAGCGGGAAGTTCAGCCCGTACTGCGGCAGCGCGAACAGCGTCACGTAGATCAGCAGCAGGGTGGGGACGGTCCGGAAGATCTCCACGTACGCGCCGGCCAGCCAGCGCAGCGGGCGGTGCGTCGACAGCCGGCCGAGCGCCAGGAGCAGCCCGAGCGCGGCGCTGAGCACCGCGGTCGCGGCGGCGGCGCGCACCGTTGCCCAGAGGCCGTTGAGCAGGTACCGCCAGATGGGCCAGGTGGTGAACGGTTCCCACCGGGCGGCGGCCAACTCGCCGTGGCTGGCGAACTGGTAGACGGCCGCGACCAGGGCGCCGGCCAGGAGGACGGCACCCAGCACGGTGGCGATCCGGATCCGCCGCTGGGCGCGCGGGCCGGGCTCGTCGAAGAGGATCTGTTGCGTCTTGTTCATCGGACGATCGCCAGCCTTCGTTCGAGCAGGCCGGTGACCTGACCGATGATCAGCGCCAGCAGCATGTAGGCGAGGCCCGCGCCGGTGAACACGGCGATCGGTTGAGCCTCGACCAGGTTCACGGTGTTGGCTGCCTGGGTCAGCTCGACCACGCCGACGGCGGCGGCCAGCGAGGTGTTCATCAGCAGCGCGATGCAGATGTTGCCGATCGGCTGGATCACCGCCCGGAGTCCCTGCGGCAGGATCACGTGCCGCAGGGACTGGCCGAAGGTGAGCCCGATGGCTCGGGCTGCCTCAGCCTGGCCCACACCGACAGTGTTGATCCCGGCGCGGATCGCCTCGGCCAGGTATGCCCCCTCGTACACCGCGATGACGATCGCGGCGGAGGTGAACAGCGGGAACGTGATGCCGATGGTCGGCAGCGCGAACACGAAGAGCACCAGTAGCGCCAGCAGCGGAAGGTTCTGGAACACCTCCACGTACGCGGTGCCGATGGCGCGCAGCAGCGGGACGGGGGCGATGCGCAGGGTGGCCACGACGATGCCCAGCAGCATCGCCCCGACGGTGGTCACGACGGTCAGTTCGACCGTCGTGACCAGGCCGTGGCCAAGCTCGCTCAGGTGGGCGGTGAGGGCTTCCATCGGTACGAGAGGCTGCTCAGGAGCCGTCGGCGGAACCGAGGGCGGGCGGGGTGGGCGCCCCACCCTCCACCACCGAGCCGAGGGTGCCTTCCCAGACCTTCGCCCACGTACCGTCGGCCTGGATCTTCTTCAGCCAGTTGTTGACGAACTCCTTGAACTGCGCGTCCTCCTTGTTGAGGCCGATGCCGTAGGCCTCGGTGGTGAACGGCTCGCCCACCACCTTCATCCCCGGGTTCGCCTTGGCGCCCGAGGCGAGCAGCGTGAAGTCCTGCACGTACGCGTCGCCGCGCTTCTGCAGCAGCGCCTGCAACGCCTGCGGGTCGGTGCCGAAGGCGATCTGCTTCGAGCCGGGCGCGGCGGAGGGCAGCGCGGTGACGGCGGGGGTGTTCGCCCCGACGATCACGGTCTTGCCGGCGAGGTCCTTGACGCTCTTGATCGAGGTGTCGTCCTTGCGGACCCCGACGGCGAGGCCGGAGGTGAGGTACGGCCCGGCGAAGGCGACCTGGGTGGCCCGCTGCGGGGTGATCGTGTACGTCTGGAAGACCGCGTCCACCGACTTGGCCTGGAGCATGGCCTCCCGGGTCTGGGTGCCGATGGTCGTCGTCTTCACCTCGGGCTTGCCGATGATGTACTTCGCCAGCAACTTCGCCATGTCGGCGTCGAAGCCCTCGATGGTGCCGCTGACCGGGTTCTGCTGGGCGAGCAGCGGCGCGTCCAGGGATCCGCCGATGTTCAGGTAGCCGCGCTTGCGGATCGCCTCCATCGTCGAACCGGCCGGGATGTCCGCGTCGGTGGCCACCGGAGCGGCGTCGTACACCGACTGGGCGACCACACCGTCGCCGCCCAGGCCGGGGTTGCCGGGCAGCGTCGGAGCGCTGCCGCCGCTGTCACCGCCGCAGCCGGCGGCGGCGAGGGCCACCGCCACCGCGGTGGCGGTGAGGGCGAGCGACCGCCGCCCGGTGAAGCTCATCTTGAGGATTGACATGACACCCTCCCGTTGGGGGCTAGTGCTGGAGGATCTTGGATAGGAAGTCGCGGGCCCGCTCGGTGCGCGGAGCTGCGAAGAAGTCGTCGGGTGCGCCGGATTCGACGATCCGGCCGTCGTCCATGAAGACCACCCGGTCGGCTGCGCGACGGGCGAAGCCCATCTCGTGGGTCACCACAATCATGGTCATCCCCTCGGCGGCGAGAGAGACCATCACGTCGAGCACCTCGTTGACCATTTCCGGGTCGAGGGCCGAGGTCGGCTCGTCGAAGAGCAGCACCTTCGGTTGCATCGCCAGGGCCCGGGCGATCGCGGCCCGCTGCTGCTGCCCGCCGGAGAGTTGGGCCGGGTGGTGGTCCGCCTTGTCGGCGATACCGACGCGCTCCAGCAGGGCCATCGCCTGCTGCCGCGCCTCGGGTCGAGGGATCCGGCGGACCCGGGTGGGGCCGAGGGTGATGTTGTCCAGCACCGTCTTGTGGCCGAAGAGGTTGAAGGACTGGAAGACCATGCCGACATCGGCGCGCAGCCGGGCCAGCGCGCGGCCCTCGGAGGGCAGCGGCTCACCGTCGATCTCGATGCTGCCCTCCCCGGCGGTCTCCAGCCGGTTGAGGCAGCGGCACAGTGTCGACTTGCCGGAGCCGGAGGGCCCCACCACGACGACCACCTCGCCGGCGGCCACCGTGAGGTCGATGTCCTTGAGCACGTGCAGCGGACCGAACCACTTGTTCAGGCCGCGTACCGACACCATCGGTCGGTTCGCACCCGTCGTCTCCGGTGCCACCAGACGGCCTCACTTCCTTCGACTACAAAACTAAGTCAGCTTCATATCGAACCAACAGCGCCATCTAAAGGTAGCCAGCAAACTAAGTCAACCGGTTGCTTGAACAAACTCCGGGTGCTAAGAAGCTGGCGTGACGATTGACGACGCGCCACGCGATGCCCTCCGGGGCGGCCCCCGGGAGCTACTGCGCTGGGTGGCCACCGGTGCGGCCGTCAGTCGGGCCGACCTGTCCCGCCTCTCCGGGCTCTCCCCGTCGACGGTCTCCCAGCGGGTCGAGGCGTTGATCAGCCAGGGGCTGCTGGAGGAAGCCGGCGCCGGGCAGTCCCGGGGTGGGCGGCGACCCCGCCAACTCGCCGTGCCCACCGGCGGCGCCGTGGTCGGCGCCATCGACCTCGGCGCGCACCACGCCCGCGTCGGTGCACTGGATCTCTCCGGACGGGTGGTCCAGGCCCGCACCCTGCCGGTCCGCATCGAGGACGGCCCGGAGGCGGTGCTCGGCGCGCTACTCAACGAGGTCGCCACGCTGGTGGACGGCGATCCGGCGGCCTCACGCGGCGGCTCGGCCACAGGTGCGCTCCGCGGTGTCGGCATCGGGATCCCCGGTCCGGTCCAGCACTCCACCGGGCGGATCGTCAGCCCGTCGCGGATGCCCGGCTGGAACGGCTTCGACGTCGCCGCGTTCTGCGCCGGCCGTGTCGACGTGCCGGTCATCGTGGACAACGACGCCAACCTGATGGCGCTCGGCGCGCACCGCACCGCCCATTCCGAGTTGGACCACGCCGTCTACATCAAGGCTGGCACCGGAATCGGCTCCGGTGTGATCTCCAGTGGACGGTTGCACCGGGGCGCGCAGGGATCGGCCGGGGACATCAGCCACTGCCGGGTGGTGGCCGATCCCGCGCCACCCTGCACCTGTGGCAACGCCGGTTGCCTGGAGGCGGTGGCCAGCGGCGCCGCACTGGTCACCGCGCTCCGGGAGCAGGGGGTGCCGGTCTCCGACCTGACCGGCGTGATCCGCCTGATCGACGACGGTGACCGGCAGGCCACCGCCCTCGCCCGGCAGGCCGGCCGCGCCGTCGGCGAGATCCTGGCCGTGGTGGTCAACTTCTTCAACCCGCAGGTGGTGGCCATCGGTGGTCGGCTCGCCGACTGCGAGCCGCTGCTGGCCAGCATGCGGGCCACCCTCTACGAGCGATGCCTCCCGCTGGCCACCCAGACCCTGCTCATCGAACGGGTCGCCGCCGGCCAGGACCTCGGCATCACCGGTGCCGCCCACCTGGTGATCGACCACGTCGTAGCGGCCGCCTGACCTCGCTCAAAGCAACTGCGGCGCTCACCTAGGGTGACCCATTTCGGTGTTGAATGCCGGATCTATGCGCTCTTGCGCGTGCGCCGGCACCGATCATCCTGACAGTTTCCTTACAGGCAGTCACGTAGCCTTCCGGTGTTCCTCACTCACCCGTGACTGCTCCTGGAGGTTCCGACGTGCGGATCAACGGACGGCTGCTCGTGCCGATCTCGTTGGCAGCGGTGCTGACGACCGCCGCCTGTGGCCTGTCCACACCGGCGGCCGGGCAGGCCGAAGTCCCACGCTCCGGCCCGAGTACGCAGAGTTCGGCGCCGAGCCCCGGCGACACGCCGACCTCCAGCCCGACTCCGGAGATCCCGACCGACGCGCAGATCCCCACCAAGGCCGCCGGCACCTTCACCACCGCCACCGGCAACGGTCGCGTGCTCGGCAAGGGCAAGAAGCGGGTGCGCTACAGCGTCTCGGTGGAGAAGGGCATCGCCTGGGGTGACATCCCCGCCTGGAAGCCGGACCGGTTCGCCGCGAGCATCGAGCAGGTGCTGGCCGCACCGAACGGATGGGCCACGTCCGCACAGCACCCGGTCACCAACGCCGCGGTGAACCTGACCCGGGCGTCGTGGTCCTTCCAGCGGGTCGGCACCTCGAAGGTGGACGTCGACGTGCGGCTCGCGACACCGAGGACAGTGGACCGACTCTGCGGCGCGAGCGGCGTCGACACCGAGGGTGTCTACTCCTGCAAGTACGGCAAGACCATCATGATCAACCTGCGGCGGTGGCTCCAGGGTTCACCGGGATACCCGGTCAGCATCGACGAGTACCACGCCGGCGTGATCAATCACGAGTTCGGTCACTTCCTCGGCTTCGCCCACATGAAGTGTGGCGGTCGCGGCAAGCCGGCCCCGGTCATGATGACCCAGACGATGGGCCTGGGCGGGTGCATGCCAAACGTCAGCCCGTTCGTCGGCAACGGGCAGTTCGTCAGCGGACCGTGGGCACCGTCCTGACCGCACGGAGCTGTGGTGACCGCGGCCCGGCGAGCGGCTCGGCATGCGCACCGGCGGTACCGGAACGGAAGGGGCGGGCCCGGCATGACGCCGAGCCCGCCCAACACGGAACTGATCAGTTGCTGGCGGTCAGGCCCTGCAGACCTTCGAGCATCTCGGCGAAGTCGGTGGTCTCCGCCGGCGGCGGCGTCTCGATGGTCACCGCCTTGTCGTAGTCGGTGTAGTCGATCACCATGTCGCCCAACTTGCCCATCAACAGGCCGGCCCGACGCGGACGGTACTGCTCGTCTACCCACAGGTCGATCTTCAGCTCCTTGATGCCCTGCGTGGCCAGCGCCTGCTCGGTGGCGTCCCGGCGCATGGCGTCGATCTGCTTGAGATAGGTTGCCACCGGAGTGGTGACGGTGTAGTGGACCGTCGGTACGCCATTCACCGTCTCCTGGCCGACTACCGTCGTGCCCTCAAGGGCAAGCAGCGTCTTGACCTGCTTGACCGGGTCGGCGTTCTCGAACTGCTCGGTGAAGCCCGTGCCTGCCATCTCGCTCAGGCCGGTCAGGTCCATCTTCATCCAGCGCTTCCCACCCGTACCCGCGCGGTTTTCCGCTGGAATCTCGGTGAAGATCACGGCACCGATCATCCGGACGGTCGTGGTGCCCTTGCTGTTGGTCATCTTCATCTCGGCCTTGAGCGGGTCGCCCAGGTCCAGGAGACCCAGCACCGAGATCTTCTCGCCGGCCATCGTGCCCGTCATCGTCACGGTCACCGAGTCGGTCTTGTCGGTGGCCTCGACCGCCTTCAGCAGCGAACCCTTGAGATCGCTGGCCAGCAACTCCAGGACGCTGGGCTGCTTCGGCGCCTCGGACGCTCCGGACGTCACCCCGCAGGCGGAGACAGCGAACGCGGTGAGCGCCGAAACCGCCACCAGAGCGGGCTTCTTCCAAGATGACACGTACACGCCTTCCCCCGTAAGAATCTGGGGCGATCCCCAGTAGACCGACGACACGCTAGCCCACACGGTCGATGCGGGGGCACCGCGTTTTCGCCGATCCACCCCGCACCGACATCACAGATGTCGGTGCGGGTGGGACCGGGTGCTTACTCCGGGACGCGACGGTAGGCGCCGTCGCTGGCCGAGGTGGCCATCGAGGCGTACGCGCGCAGCGCCGCCGACACCGGCCGCTGCCGATCGGTCGGGGTGTACGGCTTGTCGCGCTTCTCCTCGGCCACCCGGCGAGCCTCCAGCTCCTCGGCTGGCACGTTCAGCTCGATCGACCGGCCGGGGATGTCGATGACGACCTCGTCGCCGTCGCGGACCAGGGCGATCAGCCCGCCGGAGGCCGCCTCGGGGGAGACGTGCCCGATGGAGAGCCCGGAGGTGCCACCGGAGAAACGGCCGTCGGTGAGCAGCGCACAGGAACGGCCCAGCCCGCGTCCCTTCAGGAACGAGGTGGGGTAGAGCATCTCCTGCATGCCGGGGCCGCCCTTGGGCCCCTCGTAGCGGATCACCACGACGTCCCCGGCGACCACCTGCTTGGCGAGGATCGCTGTCACCGCGTCGTCCTGCGACTCGTAGACCTTCGCCGGGCCACGGAAGGTCAGGCAGTCGTCGGGCACGCCGGCGGTCTTCACCACGCTGCCCTCGGGTGCCAGGTTGCCGTGCAGGATGGCCAGCCCACCGTCGGCGGAGTAGGCGTGCTCGCGGTCCCGGATGCAGCCGCCGGCCGCGTCGGTGTCCAGCGACGACCACCTGTTGGTGGTGGAGAACGGCTCGGTGGTGCGCACCCCGCCGGGGGCGGCGTGGAACAGCTCGACGGCCGTCGGGGTGGGGGAGCCACCGCGCACGTCCCAGTCGGTCAGCCACTGCGCGAGGGAGGGGGAGTGCACGGCGTGCACGTCCCTGTTGAGCTGCCCGGCCCGGTCCAGTTCGCCGAGGATCGCCGGGATGCCGCCGGCCCGGTGCACGTCCTCCATGTGGTAGTTCGGCGAGTTCGGTGCGACCTTGGCCAGGCACGGCACCCGCCGGGAGATCGCGTCGATGTCGGTGACGCCGAAGTCCATCTCCGCCTCGCGGGCGGCGGCGAGCAGGTGCAGCACCGTGTTGGTGGAGCCGCCCATCGCCACGTCCAGGGCGACGGCGTTCTCGAAGGCGGCCTTGGAGGCGACAGTGCGCGGCAGCACCGAGTCGTCGTCGCCGTCGTACCACCGCTTGGAGATCTCCACGACGGTCCGGCCGGCCTCGACGAAAAGCGACCGGCGGGCGGCGTGGGTGGCCAGCGTCGAACCGTTGCCGGGCAGCGCGAGCCCGATCGCCTCGGTGAGGCAGTTCATCGAGTTGGCGGTGAACATGCCGGAGCAGGAGCCGCAGGTCGGGCAGGCGGAGCGTTCGATCTCACCGAGCTGCTCGTCGGTGACCGCCTCGTTCGAGGAGGCGATCATCGCGTCGATCAGGTCGATCTTGCTGTGCACGACGCCCTCGATCGCCATCGTCTTGCCGGCCTCCATCGGGCCGCCGGAGACGAAGACGGTCGGGATGTTGAGCCGCAGCGCGGCCAGCAGCATCCCGGGGGTGATCTTGTCGCAGTTGGAGATGCAGACCAGGGCGTCCGCGCAGTGCGCGTTGACCATGTATTCGACCGCGTCGGCGATCAGCTCACGGCTGGGCAGCGAGTAGAGCATGCCGCCGTGGCCCATCGCGATGCCGTCGTCGACCGCGATGGTGTTGAACTCCCGGCCCACCCCACCGGCCTCGGCGACCGCGTCGGCGACCAGGCCACCCATGTCCTTGAGGTGTACGTGACCAGGCACGAACTGGGTGAAACTGTTGGCGATGGCGACGATCGGCTTGCCGAAATCGTCGTCGGTCATCCCGGTGGCCCGCCAGAGGGCCCGGGCGCCGGCCATCGTCCGACCGTGTGTGGAGGTCCTCGACCGCAGCTCAGGCATGCATACCAGCATGACACCACCGGCGCGTCGGCCCACCCGGGTATCTGCCGTGTCCCAACAGATGCACACTCAGCCCCCCATGACGTGCGCCCATCCGGCACTCTTGGAGGCGTGCATTTTCCACCGGGCCTGGTCGCTGTCGCGGCGCTCAGCGGGCTCGTCGCCGCGGTGGCCGCCGTGCTGCTGACCGCCGTCGCCCGGCGGCGGACGATGCCGCGTCGACCGGCGCACGTGCTGCTCGCTGCGGCCGCCGGTGTTGCAGTGCTCAGCCTCCTGGCCGGGGTGGTCGCCGCGCTCAGTGCGACCGACCACTGGGCCCACGAGCAGGGGCAGCGCACCGGTTGGGCGACAGCGGTGGCGATCGGCACGGCGGTGAGCGGGCTGGCCTTCGCCGCTGGTCTGCTCCGGCTGCCCGGGGTGGCCGCCACCGCGGCCGGAACGGCCCGGCTCGCCCTGGACGGGCTGGTGATGGCGGCGGCGCTGTGGTTCGTCGGTTGGGTGCTCTTCTCCGAGCCCACCCGGTTGCTCGGTGCCGCCACCCCGATGGCCTGTCCGGCGATCCTGCTGGCCACGGTGAGCGCCGCGCTCGGTGCCGGGCTCGTCGTGATCGTCGTCTTCCGGGCGGCCAGGCCACGTCGAAGGCTCGCCGCGCTGGGCGCCGGCATCAGCGCGGTGACCTGCGGCGGCCTGGGTCTCAGCGCCGGGCTCTGCCAGGCCGGGCCGACAATGGCGCTGACCGGTGCGGCGGTGCTCGCCGCCGGTCTGCTGACCGTCGCGCTCGCTGTGTACCGGGCCGACCGGCCGGGGCAGATCGACCTGGACCTGGTCGGTAGCGACGGCGAGTACGCGATCGCCCCGATGCTGGCGATGGCCGCCTCGGCGATGTACCACCTCGTCCAGGACGGCCGGTTCACCGCGGCGGGCATCGTGGCCGGCAGCGTGGAGGGCTTCGCCCTGGTGGCGCGGCAGTACCTCACCCTTCGCGACGTCCGGGGGTACGCGGGGCGCCTGGCCGAGCGGGAGGCGCACTTCCGGGAGCTGGCGCACACCGATCCGCTGACGTCGTTGGCCAACCGGCGCGGGCTGCTCCGGGCGCTGCACCGCAACGCCGCCGACCACAACCCGTGTGTGCTGCTCGGCCTGGATCTGGACGGCTTCAAGAACGTCAACGACATGCGGGGCCACGACGTGGGCGACGCCGTGCTGGCCGAGGTGGGCCGGCGGCTGCGTGGCAACCTGCGCCCCGGCGACGTGGCCGCCCGGCTGGGTGGCGACGAGTTCGCCGTACTCATGCAGGGTCGGCCGGTCGAGGCGGACCGGGTCGCCGAACGGCTCCTCGGGGTGCTCAACCGGCCCTACGACCAGCCGGAGGGGCCCGTCTTCCTGTCGGTGAGCATCGGGGTGGCCGACTGGGCCGACGAGCCGGACGTGGAGCTGCTGCTGCGCCACGCCGACCTGGCGTTGCGCTACGCCAAGCAGCGGGGCAAGAACCGGATCGAGCGGTACGACGCCGCGTACGACCAACTGCTGCGTCGGCGTACGACGGTCGAGCACGAGCTACGCGGGGCCATCGACCGCGACGAGCTGCGGTTGGCGTTCCAGCCGGTGGCGTCGCTGCCGTCGGTGCGGCCGGTCGGCGCCGAGGCGCTGCTCCGTTGGCACCATCCCGAGCTGGGCAACGTGCGCCCGGACGAGTTCATCCCGCTCGCCGAGGAGTGCGGCATGATCGCCCCGCTCGGTGCCTGGGTGCTGCATCAGGCCTGCTACCAGCTCTCCCGGTGGCTGGCGGACGGGCACGACGTCTGGGTGTCGGTCAACGTCTCCCCGCGCGAGCTGCACGCCCCGGAGTACGTGGTCCAGGTCGCCGAGGCGCTGCGCGCCCACCACGTGCCGCCGCAGCGGCTGGTGCTGGAGGTCACCGAGCACGCCGTCGCCACCGACCTGGACGAGCTGATCCGCCGGCTCACCGCGCTGCGGTTGACCGGTGTCCGGATCGCGCTGGACGACTTCGGGGCCGGCTACTCGTCGCTGGGGCAGCTGCGCCGGTTGCCGATCGACATCCTCAAGATCGACCACAGCCTGGTCGCCGAGCACGAGCCGGTCCGCCCGGTCGGCCAGGACGGCCCGGCGTTCGCCCCGATGGTCGACATCGTCATGCGCCTGGGTCACCAGTTGGGGCTGGAGGTGATCGCCGAGGGGGTGACCACCCCGACCGAGTTGGCCGCGGTGGTGGCCGCCGGTTGCCGCTTCGGCCAGGGCGCGCTCTTCGGCTGGGGGGTGCCGGCCGAGCACCTGGAGGCGATGCTGGAGGCGGCCACATCCCCGGGTGCGCGCCCCGCTCCGGTGCCCGCGCCACGCCGTGCTCCAGGCGGGTCCGGGCAGCCCACCCCGCCTGCCGATGGCGCGTCGCCGGCCGACGCGCCGACCTCCGTTAACCAACATGTGGGATCAGTTGACTCATCGCGTGAGATGCGTCAGGCTTAGCCGCATGTCGTCGTACCGGTCGCTGCGAGTACTTACCTGAGCGCACTCTCCCTCACCGAGAGTGCGCTGGCCCCGTGCATCTGCACGAGGGCCGTTTTTATTGCCATCGGAACCTGGCGAGGCGGGCCCCGCCCGCGTCGCATCGCTTGACTAGCCACCAGCCACTCCAGCCGAAGGCCAGAACCGCCATGACGAGACCAACGCCAGAGACCCTCGCCCACACCGCCCGCCGGGCCCGCGCGGCCGCCGACCCGACCCTCGACGTCGACCAGGCCGCCACGCGCACGGCCACCCCGGCCGTCCCGGCGGTACGGCCCGCCGCCGCGACCCCGATCTCCGGAGCCGGCTCGCTCGTGCGGTCCCTTGAGGCGCTCGAGGTCGACGTCGTCTTCGGCATTCCGGGCGGCGCGATCCTGCCGGCGTACGACCCGCTCTACGACTCGACGGTCCGGCACATCCTGGTGCGGCACGAGCAGGGCGCGGGGCACGCGGCGACCGGCTACGCGCAGGCCACCGGCAAGGTCGGCGTCTGCATCGCCACCTCCGGCCCAGGCGCTACGAACCTGGTCACCCCGATCGCGGACGCGTACATGGACTCGGTGGCGATGGTGGCGATCACCGGGCAGGTGGCCAGCCCGTTGATCGGCACCGACGGCTTCCAGGAAGCGGACATCCAGGGCATCACCCTGCCGATCACCAAGCACAACTTCCTCGTGCAGAA
The DNA here is from genome assembly GCF_003264475.1 of Micromonospora noduli. Classification (NCBI taxonomy): domain Bacteria; kingdom Bacillati; phylum Actinomycetota; class Actinomycetes; order Micromonosporales; family Micromonosporaceae; genus Micromonospora; species Micromonospora noduli. Next base: position 540,109 of record NZ_PYAC01000012.1, read on the forward strand.
CGCCGAGGAGATCCCCCGGGTGCTGGCCGAGGCGTTCCACCTGGCCAGCAGCGGGCGACCCGGCCCGGTGCTGGTCGACATCCCCAAGGACGTGCTCCAGGCGCCGACCACCTTCTCCTGGCCGCCCACCCTGGACCTGCCCGGCTACCGGCCCACCCTGCACCCGCACGGCAAGCAGATCCGGGAGGCGGCGCGGCTGATGGCCGCAGCCCGGCGGCCGGTGCTCTACGTGGGCGGCGGGGTGCTCAAGGCCGGTGCCACCGACGGGCTGCGCCGGTTGGCCGAGCTGACCGGCATCCCGGTCGTCACCACGCTGATGGCGCTCGGCGCGTTCCCCGACTCGCACCAGCAGCACCTCGGGATGCCCGGCATGCACGGCACTGTCGCCGCGGTCTACGGGCTGCAGAAGGCGGATCTGATCATCGCGCTGGGTGCCCGGTTCGACGACCGGGTCACCGGCAAACTGGACTCGTTCGCCCCGGACGCGACTGTGGTGCACGCGGACATCGACCCCGCCGAGATCGGCAAGAACCGGCACGTGGACGTGCCGATCGTCGGCGACGCCAAGCACGTCATCGACGAGCTGATCGCCGCGGTGACCGTCGAGCGGTCGGCGGGGCACACCGCCGACCTCGGTGACTGGTGGACGCAGCTCGACGACCTGCGCAACCGTTACCCGCTGGGTTACGACGAGCCGGTCGACGGGACCCTGTCCCCGCAGTACGTGATCAAGCGGCTGGGCGAGATCGTCGGCCCGGACGCGATCTTCGTGGCCGGGGTGGGCCAGCACCAGATGTGGGCGTCGCAGTTCATCTCCTACGAGAAGCCGTACACCTGGTTGAATTCCGGCGGCCTCGGCACGATGGGTTACGCGGTGCCGGCGGCGATGGGCGCCAAGGTCGGCAAGCCGGACACGGTGGTCTGGGCGGTGGATGGGGACGGCTGCTTCCAGATGACCAACCAGGAGTTGGCCACCTGCGCGTTGGAGGGCATCCCGGTCAAGATCGCCGTCATCAACAACGGCAATCTCGGCATGGTCCGGCAGTGGCAGACGCTCTTCTACAACGAGCGCTACTCCAACACCGAGCTGGGCACCCACAAGCACCGCATCCCCGACTTCGTCAAGCTCGCCGAGGCCCTGGGCTGTGTCGGGCTGCGGTGCGAGAGCGCGGATGACGTGGACAAGACCATCGCCGCGGCCATGGAGATCAACGACGCGCCTGTGGTGATCGACTTCGTGGTCGGCAAGGACGCGATGGTCTGGCCGATGGTCGCCGCCGGCACCAGCAACGACGAGATCATGTTCGCCCGTGGCGTCCGCCCGGCCTTCGACGAGGATGACATTTAATGACCATGCACACCCTGTCCGTGCTGGTGGAGAACAAGCCGGGCGTGCTCGCCCGGGTCTCCGGCCTGTTCTCCCGGCGCGGGTTCAACATCGACAGCCTCGCCGTCGGCGAGACCGAGAACCCGGACGTCTCCCGGATCACCATCGTGGTCAACGCGGAGTCGTCCCCGCTGGAGCAGGTCACCAAGCAGCTGAACAAGCTGGTCAACGTGCTCAAGATCGTTGAGCTGGATCCCCAGGTGTCGGTCGCCCGGGAGCTGCTGCTGGTGAAGGTTCGCGCCGACCGGTCCGCGCGGTCGCAGGTGCTGGAGACCGTCAACCTGTTCCGCGCCCGGGTGGTCGACGTCGCACCGGACACGCTGACCATCGAGGCCACCGGCACCCCGGACAAGCTCGACGCGCTGCTACGCGACCTCGAGGCCTTCGGCATCAAGGAGATGGTCCAGTCCGGGCTGGTGGCCATCGGGCGCGGCTCGCGTTCGATCACCGCCGGTCCCGCGCTGCGGGCCGCCTGACCCGCCGCCGGTCGGCCCTCGGCCGGCCGTCCCGGATTTCATCCGCACAGACCACGACGGGCCGCCCCGGCCGTCGTACGAAAGGGAAGTTCTCATGAGCGTTGAGGTGTTCTACGACGACGATGCCGACCTCGGCCTGATCCAGGCCAAGAAGGTCGCGGTGATCGGTTACGGCAGCCAGGGCCACGCCCACGCGCTGTCGCTGCGTGACTCCGGCGTCGACGTGGTGATCGGTCTGCCGGAGGGCTCGAAGAGCCGTCCCAAGGCAGAGGAGCAGGGCCTGCGGGTGGTCACGCCGGCGCAGGCCGCCGCCGAGGCCGATGTGATCATGGTGCTCGCACCGGACACCGCCCAGCGCGGGATCTACGCGGAGTCGATCGCCCCGAACCTCGCCCCGGGCAAGGCGATCTTCTTCGGCCACGGCTTCAACATCCGGTACGGCCTGATCAAGCCGCCGGCCGAGGTGGACGTGGCGATGGTCGCGCCCAAGGGCCCCGGCCACCTGGTCCGCCGCCAGTACAGCGACGGCAAGGGCGTGCCCTGTCTCGTCGCCGTCGAGCAGGACGCCAGTGGCAACGCGCTCGCGCTCGCCCTCGCGTACGCCAAGGGGATCGGCGGCACCCGGGCCGGTGCGATCAAGACCACCTTCACCGAGGAGACCGAGACCGACCTCTTCGGTGAGCAGGCGGTGCTCTGCGGTGGCGCCTCGGCCCTGGTGCAGACGGGTTTCGAGGTGCTCACCGAGGCGGGCTACGCCCCGGAGGTCGCCTACTTCGAGTGCCTGCACGAGCTGAAGCTGATCGTCGACCTCATGTACGAGGGCGGCATCGCGAAGATGCGCTACAGCATCTCCGACACCGCCGAGTACGGCGACCTCTCCCGTGGCTCGCGCATCATCGACTCCCGGGTCAAGGACGAGATGCGCAAGATCCTGGGTGAGATCCAGTCCGGCGAGTTCGCCCGCGAGTGGGTCGCCGAGGACGAGGCCGGCCGGCCCAACTTCACCAAGTGGCAGGCCGAGGGTGCGGCGCACCCGATCGAGGAGACCGGTAAGAAGCTGCGCGGCATGATGAGCTGGGTCGACCGCCCGATCACCGAGACCGCCTGACCCGTTCGAACGACGATCCACCGACAGCCCCTGGGCTGGCGCTCTCCCCAGCGCCGCCCCGGGGCTGCCCGGCATGCTGCCGCCCGTCGATACGTCGGGCGGCAGTGCTCGTGCGCCACGACTCACCCGGAGTGACCGGGTCAAGGACGCCGGCGGTGCTCGGCGCGGCCGGCGCAACCGTGTCGGTGCGGTGAACGGCCGATGTCCGTCGCCCGACCGGGCGTGTGAGGGCACTCACCCCGAAGACCGGAACACGCCGACCAGCGGGGCCCCTACGATCGCCTGTAGGTGCAGCAGCCGGCACCTGACGGCCACGGCACGGATCAGCGCAGGGCGCAGTGCGGCGCCCCGCCGCCCGGGCCGATCGCAAACACGACCTCTACGAGGACCGATGAATCCTGTCGTACTGATCGCCGAAGAACTCGCCCCCGCCGCCATCGAGGTGCTCGCCCACGACTTCGACGTCCGTCACGTCGACGGCACCGACCGTCCGGCCCTGCTCTCGGCGCTCTCCGAGGCCGACGCCGTCATCGTGCGCAGCGCGACCCAGATCGACGCCGAGGCGGTCGCCGCCGCGCCGCGACTCAAGGTGGTCGCCCGGGCGGGCGTCGGGCTGGACAACGTCGAGGTGCCGGCCGCCACCGCGCGGGGCGTCATGGTCGTCAACGCGCCCACCTCCAACATCGTCTCCGCCGCCGAGCAGGCCGTCGCACTGCTGCTCGCCGTCGCCCGTAACACAGCGAGCGCCAGTTCCGCGCTCAAGGCGGGGGAGTGGAAGCGGTCGAAGTACACCGGCGTCGAGGTCCAGGGCAAGACGGTCGGCGTGGTGGGGCTCGGTCGTATCGGGGTGCTCTTCGCGTCTCGTATCGCCGCGTTCGGCACCCGGCTGATCGCGTACGACCCGTACATCCAGCCGGCCCGTGCGGCGCAGCTCGGCGTCCGCCTGGTCGGGCTGGAGGAGCTGCTGCGGGAGAGCGACTTCATCTCCATCCACCTGCCGAAGACGCCGGAGACGGTGGGCCTGATCGGTGAGAAGGAGCTGGCGCTCGTCAAGCCCGGCGTTCGCATCATCAACGCCGCCCGTGGTGGGCTGGTCGACGAGCAGGCGCTCGCGGACGCGATCGCCGAGGGCCGGGTCGCCGGCGCCGGTGTCGACGTGTACAGCAAGGAGCCGTGCACCTCGTCGCCGCTGTTCGCCTTCGACAACGTGGTGGCCACCCCGCACCTGGGCGCCTCCACCCACGAGGCGCAGGACAAGGCCGGTCTCGCCGTGGCCAAGAGCGTCAAGCTGGCGTTGCAGGGCGAGTTCGTCCCGGACGCGGTGAACGTGCAGGCCGGCGGCGTGGTCGCCGAGGACGTTCGGCCGCTGCTGCCGCTGGCGGAGAAGCTCGGCCGGGCGTTCACCGCGGTCGCCGGTGGGGTCGCCGCCAGCGTCACTGTCGAGGTCCGCGGTGAGATCGTCAGCCACGACGTGTCGGTCCTCAAGCTCGCCGCCACCAAGGGCCTGTTCAGCTCCGTGGTCGAGGAGCAGGTCACCTACGTCAACGCCCCGCACCTGGCCGCCGAGCGTGGCGTCGAGGTCACCCTGGCCACCCTGGCCGAGACGGCCGAGCAGCCGACCCTGGTCACCGTGCGCGGCGCGCTGCCGGATGGCCGGACGGTCAGTGTCTCCGGCACTGTCACTCACTCCGGCGCCCGGGACGTGCTGAAGCTGACCGAGGTGGACGGCTTCGACGTGGAGATCGGCGCGGAGGGCATCCTGCTCTTCCTGCGCTACGCCGACCGGCCCGGTGTGGTCGGTACGGTCGGTACCCTGCTCGGCGAGTCGGGCATCAACATCGCCGCCATGCAGGTGGCTCGTCGGGAGGCGGGCGGTGAGACGCTGATGACGCTCACCGTCGACCAGGCGCTCGGCGCCGACCTGCTCACCTCGGCCGCCGAGTCGATCGGTGCCACGGCGGCCAGCGCCGCCGACCTGCGCGACGAGTAGTAGACGACAAACACCGTGGGGGGCCTGGCGATTCGCCGGGCCCCTCGTCATTTCCCGTCCGTGCCGCCGGTCAGGTCAGCCGGGCAGCCGCGCCGGCGGCGGGTAGACCGAACCGTCCTGCGGGTCGAAGAGCATCAGACCGTGCTCGCCGGCCAGCCGCTCGATGTCCAGTAGCACCTGGTCCGCGCAGGTCGGGTGCAGGTTCAGCTCGACGTGGTCGTGGGCCGCGTGCAGCGGCGCCACCGCCCACGGGCTGTTCGGGCCGGGGTGACGGTCCGGATAGGAGGCGGTGATCGCCCGGTAGAAGCTGACCACCCGCGGATCGGGGTAGCGGTCCACGTGCCGCCCCTGCCGGCAACCGTTGACCGCTGTCCGCACGTCCTCGGGCGTCGCCCCGTCCTCCAGGGCCCACACGCTCAGATCGAAACTCACGGCGGATAGCGTGCCATCCGGCGTTCACCATGTCGAAACTGCCTCGCCGCCGGTCAACCACCGATCACCGATGTCTCCGGTCACGACGGTCCGGTGTGGAGACTCTTGCGTCGAGTTGCGTCGATTCGCTAGCGTACGCACTGCGGTCACTGGCCGAGTTCGAGGCGCCGGCCCGTCTTCGGGTGGCGCGGTCGACGTCCGGCCCGACCGGTCCGCACCCCTCGGTTGTGCGAGCCACGCGCACTCGTCGCTGACCGGCCCCCACTGTCGTTGCCGAGACCGTGGGGGCCGATCGCGGGCCCGACCGGCTCAGCGACGGTGCGCGAAGAGCGCGCGATAGTCGGAGTTGCCCCGGAACCACGCCAGGCCGGTTGGGCCGGCGGCGTAGAGCGCGGTGGCGTAGGCGTCGGCGATCGTCAGGTCGGGGCCCACCACTGTGGCGGCGAGAAGGTGATCGGCCGGCTCGCCGGTGTGCGGGTCCACCACGTGCCCCTGCCGCCCGGTCACCCCGGAGGTGCCGATCGCGCCGGCGGTCATCTCCAGCACCAGCGGCGCCCGCTCGGGTGCGGTCGGGTGGTGCACCGCGACCCGCCACGGTCCGCCGTGCGGCGCGCGGCCCCGGACGACGAGGTCGGCGCCGGCGAGTACGGCGTAGTCGTGGATGCCGGCGGCGCGCAGTCGCTCCGCGGCGCGTTCCACCGCCCAACCGCCGAGCAGGCCGCCCGGGTCGAAGCCGCCGGGCACCGCCCAGGCGTCGAACCACCCGTCGGTGGCCGCGCGCATCGCGGCGCAGCGGTCCACCAGATCGGCGAGCGGCGGGTACGACTCCGGGCTGATCTCGCCCCGACGCAGCCGGGAGACGAGGCTCTCCGGTCGGTTGGGACCGTAGGTGAGGTCGATGGCACGCAGCTCGGCGACGCTGTCCCGCAGCGCTTCGCCCACGCCCCGGCGGCCGAGCCACTCGGGGGCGTTGAGCAGCAGGGTGTACTCGGCGGTCGCGGTGCGAACGGTGTGCTGCACAGCGATCCGGCCCTCGGTGGCCGCGGCCGGGTCGATCCGGTGCCGGCGGCTGCCGAGTCGAAGGTCCGGCCGGCGGTTGCGGAACGCGGACGGGTCCGGCCAGCGGGTCCGTGGCTGCTCGTCGATGCGCATCGCATCTGCCCCCTCGCACATGGCGCCGCGTCACCGCGACCCCGTTGGTCAGCGGGCCCCCGCGACCCACTGAGCACTACCGTAGGCAGCGGAGATGACCGCCCCATGAGTCCCAGCTGAGAGGGTGCTGTGCATTCCCCAATCCCAAATCGTGGACGCAGCGTACCGGGAGGCGGGACGGCGACGTACCGTTGCCCCGAACGGAACCGTTGAGCAGAGGAGTGCGGTCGTGGCGCGGATCGCGGTGGTGGCCGGAGACGGCATCGGGCCCGAGGTGGTCGCGCAGGCCCGCAAGGTCCTCGACGCGGTGCTGCCCGACGTGCAGGCCACCGAGTACGACCTCGGCGCCGCCCGCTGGCACCGTACCGGAGAGGTGCTGCCCGACTCGGTGCTGACCGAGCTGGCCGGGCACGACGCCATCCTGCTCGGCGCGGTCGGTGACCCGACCGTTCCGCCGGGTGTGCTCGAGCGAGGGCTGCTGCTCAAGCTCCGGTTCGCCTTCGACCAGTACGTCAACCTGCGCCCGTCCCGGCTCTGGCCCGGGGTCGCCGGCCCGTTGGGCAACGTGAAGCCGGGCGAGGTCGACCTCGTGGTGGTGCGCGAGGGCACCGAGGGGCTCTACGCCGGTGCCGGTGGTTCCCTGCACCGGGACACCCCGGCCGAGGTCGCCACCGAGGAGAGCCTGAACACCCGGCACGGCGTGGAGCGGGTGATCCGCGACGCGTTCGCCCGCGCCAGCCGCCGGGAGCGGCGCAAGGTCACCCTCGTGCACAAGACCAACGTGCTCACCCACGCCGGGTCGCTCTGGGCGCGTACGTTCGACGCGGTCGCCGCCGAGCACCCGGACATCGAAACCGAGTACCAGCACGTCGACGCCGCGGCCATGTTCCTGGTCACCCAGCCGCAGCGCTACGACGTGGTGGTCACCGACAACCTCTTCGGCGACATCCTCACCGACATCGCCGCGGCCGTCACCGGCGGCATCGGGCTGGCCGCCAGCGGCTGCATCAACCCCGAGGGGGCGTACCCCTCGATGTTCGAGCCGGTGCACGGCTCGGCGCCGGACATCGCCGGGCAGGGCATCGCCGACCCGGTCGCCGCGGTGCTCTCCGCCGCGTTGCTGCTGGAGCAGCTCGGGCACAGCGAGTCGGCCGCCCGGGTCAACGCGGCGGTCGCCGCCGAGCTGGCCAGCCGGGTGCCGGGCGTAACCCTGCGTACCGAAGAGGTCGGCGACCGGCTCGCCGCCCACGCCGTAGCCTGATCACCCCGGCCCGAGTGGCGACCGGCCCTGAGGCCGGTCTGCCACGCGCAGCCCGACCGGCGCTACCCGCTTAACGACCGTTCGGGGTAAGTTTCTGGCACAGCCATGTCGGTGTGCGGTCCCGCATGCCGTTGTTCCGCAGGGAGGTCAGCGCGATGAGCGGTGGTGACAAGCTCGACTTCGAGATCCGTCCGAATCTCGCGCCGGTATCCGCCGCCGATCGGGCCGCACTGCTGACCAATCCCGGCTTCGGCCGGGTCTTCACCGACCACATGGTCACCGTCCGCTACGCCGACGGCAAGGGCTGGTACGACGCCCGGGTGGAAGCCCGTGCCCCGATCCCGATGGACCCGGCCAGCGCGGTGCTGCACTACGCGCAGGAGATCTTCGAGGGGCTCAAGGCGTACCGCACTGCCGACGGTGGCGTGACGATGTTCCGGCCGGACGCCAACGCCGCCCGCTTCGCCACCTCCGCGCAGCGGATGGCGATGCCGGTGCTGCCGCCGGAGGTGTTCGTCGACTCGCTGCACAAGCTCATCGAGATCGACCGGGAGTGGATTCCCACCGGCGAGGACGGCAGCCTCTACCTGCGGCCGTTCATGTTCGCCAGCGAGGTCTTCCTCGGCGTCCGCCCGGCCAACGAGTACCTCTACATGGTGATCGCCTCACCGGTCGGCGCGTACTTCACCGGTGGCGTCAAGCCGGTCACCGTCTGGGTCTCTCCGGACTACACCCGGGCCGCGCCCGGTGGCACCGGCGCGGCCAAGTGCGGCGGCAACTACGCCGCGTCGCTCGCCGCCCAGGCAGAGGCCATCGAGGCCGGCTGTGACCAGGTCGTCTTCCTGGACGCGGTGGAGCGCCGGTTCGTCGACGAACTGGGCGGCATGAACGTCTTCTTCGTCTACGACGACGGCACTGTCGTCACCCCACCGTTGACCGGCACGATCCTGCCGGGCATCACCCGCGACGCCGTCCTCACGCTGGCCGGCGCGGCCGGACACCAGGTCGAGGAGCGGCCGGTCAGCTTCGCCGACTGGCAGGCCGACGCCGCCAGCGGACGCCTGAAGGAGGTGTTCGCCTGCGGCACCGCCGCGGTGGTCACCCCGATCGGTGGGGTCCGCTTCCCGGACGGCGAGTTCCTGATCGGCGGTGGCGAACCCGGTCGGGTCACCATGGCCCTGCGTCAGCAGCTGGTCGACATCCAGCGGGGCAAGGCGGCCGACCCGCACGGCTGGGTGCAGCGGGTCTTCTGATCTCCGTCGCTGCGCCGGCCCGCCCGCCCGGACGGGCCGGCGCAGTCGGCCCTACGCGTCGGTGGGCTGCGCCTTGGTGGGGGCGTCGAGCAGGTGGTCGCGGAGCGCGGCGAGCTGCTCGTCGGTCACCCCGGCGTGGCGCAGGTATGCCTCGACCGAGCCGTGCCCCGCGCGCAGCTCGTCGAGGAAGATCTGCATCGCCTCGGCGGGTGAGGCCAGAAACGGTGCCGGCACCTCCACTCCGTCCGGGTTGATGGAGGCCAGCCACGCGCTGTACCGGGCCGACGCCTCGCTGCTGAGCGCGTAGTCCGCGGTGATGTCCGCGTCGTCGACGCCGAGCACGGCGAGGGTCAGCGCGCACACGATGCCGGTGCGGTCCTTGCCGGCCACACAGTGCACGACCACCGGGGCGTTGGCGGAATCGGCGATCAGGCCGACCGCCTCGGCCAGCCCGGCGGTGCCGGTCTGCGCCAGGGCGGCGTACCGGTCCGCGAGGTACCGGGCCAGGCTCGCGCCCTCCTCGTGCGGCACGCCCGCCCAGTCGTCGTGCTCCGGGTGGATGTGCCGGTAGGTCAACCCCTGGTATGCCGGCACCCGGCCGTCCCGCTCCACCTCAGTGGGGCGGCGCAGGTCGATGACGGTGCGGATGCCGATCGCGACGAACGCGTCCCGGTCCTGTTCGGTGAGGCGGTGCAGCGAGTCGGAGCGGTAGAGCCGACCACGGCGTACGGGTCGGCCGCCGTGCCCGAGGTAGCCGCCGGCGTCGCGGAAGTTGAAGGTGGCGGGGAGCGGAATCTGTCGGCTGTCGTCGATGGCGTCCACGCCCTCACGGTAACGGCCGGCGGGGTCCGAGCCCCACCGGCCGTCGGGCCGAGCCGTCAGCGTGCCGTGCCGGGCGGAAGCGCACCGTACGTCTCGTCGTAGTAGCCGCCCAGCTGATCCCGGTAGCTCGGGTCGCTGTGGCTGGTCTCGTCGTACTCCGGGGCGGCCTTGATCTGGTCCCGGGTCCGGTCGACGGAGACGGTGCGCTGGTCGTGGTCGACCTGGTTGACGGTGCCGGCCGGCAACATCACCTTCTTGCCGAAGATCCAGGGCCCGGTGTCCACGACCAGGTAGCTGCCGCCCACCTCGTGACTGGCGCTGTCGATCTTGCCGATTCCACCGTCGGTGGCCTCGACCTTGTAGCCGACCAGGTCGACGTCGGCCACGCCGGCCTGGTCCCGGTAGCGCCAGGGGTCGAACGTGCCGGCTGGCGCGCCGCCGGGCACCGTGCCCTGGTCGCCGCCGCGCAGCGGGTCCGGCCCGGCGTGGGTGGCGTGCGGATCGATCCTGTCCATGCCGTTCACTCCTGACTGTCGCCGATCGTCTCGGCGTAGGTGGGTGTGTCCCCGCAGGAGCTACCCGGCTGTCGGGGGCCGGAAACGGCGACGGGTCGGGGTAGGGCGACGGGCCGAAGCGCGTACGGCAGGGGGCCGAGGTCGCGAGGTGCGGCATCGGCCCGTCGGGGCGTACGTGTTCAGGCCAGTGCGGCCTCGGCGTCCAGGGTGACCGCCGCGGCGTGCACCACGGCGGAGATCCGCAGGGCCTCGTGCAGCTGCTCCCTGGTGAAGCCGTTGGCGCGCAGCTTCTTCTCGTGCAACTCCAGGCACACCCCACAGCCCGTGACGGCCGACACGGCGAGGCACCAGAGCTCGAAGTCGCCCTTGTCCACCCCCGGCCTCGCGATGATCTGCATCCGTAGTCGGGCCGGCATCGAGGCGTACCGCTCGTCGCCGATCAGGTGCTTGGCCCGGTAGTAGATGTTGTTCATCGCCATGATCGCCGCAGCGCCCTTGGCCGCCTCGACACCCTCCGGCCCGAGGTGCCCGAGCGCCTCGGCCGCGATCTCCCGCAGCACCACCGGGTTGCGAGCGGTCACCGCGCAGGCCAGCGCGGTGCCCCAGGTCTGCACCGGGGTCAACGCCGAGGAACCGATGGTGGAGCCGAGGTTGACCCTGATGTCCTTGGCGTACTCCGGCAGGGCTGCCCTGATCGCGTCCAGGCCCATGGTCAGACTCCGGCGGCGGGGGTCTCGTCGGCGATCTCCGTCGGGCTGATGGAGGTGAAATCCATCGGCCCGACGAAGACCACACACCACGTGCCCTCGTGGGACGTGTGGTTGATCGTCCTGGACGCGTTGTTGGCGCCCAGCGATACGCAGGCGGCGAGTCCGTGCTCAGGTAAGCGGTCACTGACGGTGAGCACAGGTCCTCCTTGCAGACGGCACGGTGGCCGTCATCGGATCCACTCCAGATGCTTCCGCATGGCTGTTTCCCCCGATGAGTGGCCCGGTGGCTTGTGAAGCCGATCACGAGCGGCAGGTCGGGGCGAACGAACCCTCCGTCACCATCCCGCTATGTGGATTGTTCCTCCCAAAAACAGGGGAGGAGTGGCAGAGTGGCCATCGTGACCAGCACCGCCCTGATTATTGCGACCTAGCGCGCCGGCTCTCCCCTCTGCCGAGCGCGCAGACCTCCCGCATCCGCGGGAGGTCTTTTTGTTGCTCCGAGAAAGGATCCTGATGACGTTCCAGGTCTTCGACACCACGTTGCGCGACGGCGCTCAGCGCGAGGGGCTCACCTACTCGGTGGTCGACAAGCTGGCCGTGGCCCGGCTGCTCGACGAGTTCGGCGTCGGCTTCATCGAGGGCGGCTGGCCGGGCGCGGTGCCCAAGGACACCGAGTTCTTCCGCCGCGCCCGCACCGAGCTGGACCTGCGGCACGCCGTACTCGTCGCGTTCGGCGCCACCCGCAAGGCCGGCGTTGCGGTCGCGGACGACCCCCAGGTGCGCGCCCTGCTGGACGCGCAGACCCCGGCCGTGGCCCTGGTCGCCAAGGCCGACACCCGGCACGTCGAGCGCGCGCTGCGCACCACCGGCGCGGAGAACCTCGCGATGATCCACGACACCGTCAACCACCTCGTCCGCGAGGGTCGACGGGTCTTCGTCGACGGCGAACACTTCTTCGACGGCTACCGACACGATCCCGCGTACGGCGCTGCCGTGGTGCAGACCGCGCTCGCCGCCGGCGCCGAGCGGATGGTGCTCTGCGACACCAACGGCGGCATGCTGCCGTCCCAGGTGACCGCCGTGATCCACGACCTGACGAACAGGCTGGGGATCGACGCCGGGCTGCTCGGTATGCACGCCCAGAACGACACCGCCTGCGCGGTGGCCAACACGATCGCCGCCGTGGAGGCGGGGGTCCGCCACGTGCAGGGCACCGCCAACGGGTACGGCGAACGCCCGGGCAACGCGGACATCTTCGCGGTAGTCGCCAACCTCCAACTCAAGCTCGGCATGCCCGTCCTACCGGAGGGTTGCCTGGCGCAGATGGTGCGGGTCTCGCACGCCATCGCCGAGATCGCCAACATCGCCCCCGACACCCACCAGGCGTACGCCGGGGCCGCTGCCTTCGCTCACAAGGCGGGGTTGCACGCGAGCGCGATCAAGGTCGACCCGTTGCTCTACAACCACGTCGACCCGTCGGTGGTGGGCAACGACATGCGGATCCTGGTCACCGAGATGGCCGGTCGGGCCAGCGTCGAGCTCAAGAGTCGTGAGCTCGGCCTGGACCTGGCCGGCAGCCCGGACGCCCTGACCCGGGTCACCAAGCGGGTCAAGGAGCTGGAGGCGGGTGGCTGGTCCTTCGAGGCGGCCGATGCCTCCTTCGAGTTGCTGGTCCGCTCCGAGCTGCCGGAGGGCAGCCCGGCCCGACCGTTCACCCTGGAGTCGTACCGGGTGTTGGTCGAGCACCGCGAGGACGGCGCGGTGGTCTCCGAGGCGACCGTCAAGATCCGGGTTCGCGGTGAGCGGGTGATCGCCACCGCCGAGGGCAACGGCCCGGTCAACGCCCTCGACGAGGCGCTGCGGGTGGGGCTGGCGCGGCACTATCCGCAGCTGCGCGACTTCGAGTTGGCCGACTACAAGGTGCGCATCCTGGAGGGCAGCCACGGCACCGGCGCGGTCACCCGCGTCCTGCTGGAAACCTCCGACGGCGGTGGCCGGGACTGGACCACTGTCGGCGTCCACCCCAACGTCGTCGAGGCCAGCTGGCACGCCCTGGTGGACGCCCTCACCTACGGCCTGGCCCCCACCTCCGTCTGACTCCCCGCCTCCCCGCCCCCGGTCAGGGGGTGGGGAGGGTGAGGGTGGCCTGGACGGGGCGGTGGTCGCTGCCGGGCAGGGCGAAGACCTGCACCGAGCGGACCGCTATCCGGTGGTCGACCAGGACGTGGTCGATGGTGACGGGTGGGATGAGGTCGCCGTCGTACGGACCCCAGGTGCCGGTCAGACCCGCTCCGGCGGCATCGGCGGCGTCGACGTAACCGCTGCGCAGCAGGGCCCGCAGTGGACTGTGGTCGAGGGTTGCGTTGAAGTCCCCGGCGAGGATTCGCAGGCCACCGTCCGGGGTGGCCGGTGGTTGGGCGGTCAGGTCGGCGCGCCAGGCACCCATCTGGTCCAGCGCGTACGGCGCCGAGGGGTGGGCCGACTCGACGCGGACCGGAGGCCCGCCGGGGACGGGCACCGTCGCGTACGCCTGGCTGAAGCCCCAACCTTCGAGGTTGCGTCGGACGCCGCCGTCGGTGAGCGGCCACCGCGAGTAGAGGCCGGAGCCGGCGGTGCCGATCTCCGCGTTGAGCTGCCGGTGCGGCAGCAGCGTGTCCAGGCCGAGCCGATCCAGGGCGGCCTGCGCGTCCGGGGTGAACTCCTGCACGGTGAGCACGTCCACCTGGTGTCGCCGAACCAGCTCCACAAGCGTTTCCGCGTTGCCGGCCCCGGCGAGCAGATTGGCGGTGAGTAGCCGCACTGTCGGCCCGGCCGCCGCCGGCTGCGGGCTGGCCAGCGCCCGAGGTGTGACGGTGCCGAGCAACGCCACCGCCGCCAGGGCCGCGAGCGCCGCCGGCCACCAGCGCCGCAGGGCGAGCGCGAGCGCCAGAACCAGCACGCTGGCCCCCGCGACGTACGGCGTGAAGGCGAGCGCCTGCACCAACGGCCCCCGGTCCAGGCCGAGCAGTCGGGCGGCCGCCCAGAGCGCGGTGGGTACGACGGCAAGCCAGCAGAGCACCGTGCCGAGCCGAGCCCTTCGGTGCGCGGGTAGCGCGTCGACGATCACGTGATGATCGTAGTCGGGCCCGACGAACCCATTTCATGAATGACGATGCGCTCACATTTCACAATTATCTGACGGTTGGTTGACACCCCGGAAAAGCGAGATCAACTATTGACTGTCGGCTTTTTCTGGTGCTACGTTCCATCTGGTTTAAACGACGCAACTCTGAGTAGTAACCGCAGCTCAGAGGGGATGCAGATTGCTAAGAAATCAATCTCGTCGGGTGTGAGGAGGCAGCTTTCTTCCGCCCGACTGTCGTCGTACGCCTATTTATGGGCAGTCATCCGTCCCGCCCCGCGGGTCGGCCGAATTCGCACGGTCACACAAGGGGGACCTGTCATGAGCAAATCCTTCCGACGTAAGGTGGCGGCGGTCACGTTCGCTGTCCTGGGGCTCAGTCTCGCCGGTGGGGGCATCGCTATCGCCCAGCCGCAGGCGTTGGCGCCGCAGGAAACGGTCCAGCCGGCGGCACGCGGCAGCAACGCCCAACCGCCGGTCACCGCCGAGTCGGCCCGCACGGCGAAGGCCGCGCTGAAGGCCAACTCGACGCTCGTCGCCTCCACCACCATCGTCGTCGTCAACTCCAACGGCACCAAGGCGCGCGGTACCGGCACCGTCATCAAGTACGGCACCGGTCAGTACGAGGTGATCTTCGGTCGCAACGTCACGGCCGGCGTCTTCGTGGCCACCATCGGCCGGGCTGACGCCTGCTGCATTCCGCCGGCCGGCGAGATCTCGGTCGCGCCCCGGCTCAGCACGCCCAACGCGGTCTTCGTCCAGACCCGCACCTCGGCCGGCACTCCGACGGACCTGGGCTTCCACCTGGTCGTTCACCTCGCCTGATCGGCCCGACATCCGGCCCCCGTCGCCTGTGGCGCGGGGGCCGGACCCGGTCCGCTCGGCGCGCGGACCCTCCGGCCGCACCTCGGCCAGCCCGTGCCGAGGTTCGATGGGTCACGAGGGCCGTCCTCGACCGGTTCGTGCCGGTCGGGCGCTTCCTGGTCGGTCACCGGCCGGTTGGTAACCCCTCGGCGGGCTCGCGACGGTCGTCACCCTTCCGTGCGGCTCATCCCGATTCCGGCCACTCCGGGCCGGTCCGGCCCGCACAATCCCACGTTTGCCGAGCCTGTGCCCGGGAAGCAAGCACCGTGACGGACATCTCGGACACCCTGGCCAGCATGCCCAGCCCGGTCGATCCGGAGCCGACCGGCATCGAGCTGGAACAGACCCTCTTCGAGGTCAAACGCGTGATCGTCGGGCAGGATCGCCTCGTCGAACGCCTGCTCACCGCCCTGGTCGCCAACGGACACTGCCTCCTGGAGGGGGTACCCGGCGTGGCCAAGACACTGGCCGCGCAGACCCTCGCGACAGTGGTCGGCGGCACCTTCTCCCGGATCCAGTTCACCCCGGACCTGGTGCCCTCCGACATCGTCGGCACCCGGATCTACCGGGCGTCCAAGGAGACCTTCGACATCGAGCTGGGCCCGATCATGGCCAACCTGGTGCTGGCCGACGAGATCAACCGGGCCCCGGCCAAGGTCCAGTCGGCGCTGCTGGAGGCGATGGCCGAACGGCAGGTCTCAATCGGCGGGCGCAGCTGGCCGGTCCCGGAGCCATTTTTGGTGCTGGCCACCCAGAACCCGATCGAGTCCGAGGGGGTCTACCAGCTCCCGGAGGCACAGCGTGACCGGTTCCTGATGAAGGTGGTGGTCGACTACCCCAGCGACGCCGACGAGCTGGCCATCCTCTACCGGATGAGCACCGACCGACCCACCCCGCGCCAGGTGCTCGACGCGCAACGGCTGCGGGACCTCCAGATTCACGCCGAGCGGGTCTTCGTCCACCACGCGTTGGCCGAGTACGTGGTGCGGCTCATCCTCGCCACCCGCGACCCCGGCCGGTTCGGGCTGCCGGAGATCGCCCCGCTGTTGGCGTACGGGGCCAGCCCCCGGGCCACCCTGGGCCTGGTCGCGGCCGCCCGGGCACAGGCCCTGCTGCGGGGTCGGGAGTACGTGCTGCCCGAGGACGTCCGTGAGCTTGCCGTCGACGTCCTCGCCCACCGGCTGGTGCTCTCCTTCGACGCGGTGGCCGACGGGGTGTCGGCCGAGAGCGTGGTGCGACGGCTCGTGGAGGCGGTGCCGCCGCCCCGGCTGGCCACCGGACACCCGCAGCAGACACCGGATCTGGCGGCGGCATGAGACGCGCCACCGTCGCGCCCGTCGACCCCGGCCTGGCCGAGCTGGCCCCGGACCAGCGCCTGCGCCGCCTGGAGCTGACCGTCACCCGCCGACTCAACGGCCTGCTGCACGGCCAGTACCGTGGTCTGCTGCCCGGTCCCGGCAGTGAACCCTCCGGCAGTCGCGAATACCGGCCGGGCGAGGACGAGGTCCGCCGGATGGACTGGGCGGTGACCGCCCGGACCGCCGTGCCGCACGTCCGGCAGGTCGACGCCGACCGGGAGCTGACCACCTGGCTGCTCGTCGACGGCAGCGCCAGCATGGAGTTCGGCACCGCCGAGCTGGACAAACGGGAACTGGCGGTGGCCGCCGTCGCGGCGGTCGGCTTCCTGACCGCGGGCGTCGGCAACCGCCTCGGCGCCCAGGTGCTGCGCGCCGACGGGGTACGCCGCTTCCCGGCCCGCAGCGGGCGTACTCATCTGCTTGCCCTGCTCCGCGCGCTGCTCGCCGCTCCCCGGGCCACCGCGCCCACCGACCGGCCGGGGCGTGGGCCTGCGGCCCGACCGCCCGATCTGGCCGACGGCCTCGACGCGCTGCACCGGATCGCGAACCGGCGTGGGCTGGTAGTGGTGGTCTCCGACTTCCTCGACGGCCTGCCCGACGACCCCGGCCAGACAGCGCCCTGGGAGCGGACCATGCGCCGGCTGGCCGTCCGGCACCAGGTGCTGGCGATCGAGGTGACCGACCCGCGTGAGCTGGAACTACCGGACGTCGGACTGATCACGCTCGTCGACCCGGAGACCGGTCGGCACCGCGAGGTGTGCACATCGGACCGTGGGCTGCGCGAGCGGTACGCCGAGGCCGCCGCAGCCCAGCGCGAACAGGTCCACCAGGCGCTGCGCCGCAGTGGCGCCACCCACCTGCCGCTGCGCACCGACGGCGACTGGAGCGCGGACATCGTCCGGCACGTGCACGCCCAGCGTCGACTGGCCGCCGCGCCGGTCCGCCAGCCTCGGGGAGGTGCGGCGTGACCTGGCAGTCGCCGCTGCGACTCTGGCTGCTGCTCGGCGTGCTCGCCCTGGTCGTCGCGTACCTGGTGATGCAGCGGCGACGCAGCCGGTACGCGGTCCGCTTCACCAACCTGCGGCTGCTGGACCGGGTGGCGCCGGAGCGGCCCGCCTGGCGTCGGCACGTACCGGCCGGGCTCTTCCTGGCCATGCTGGCGCTGCTCGTGGTCGGCTTCGCCCGACCGAGCGCCGAAGTTCGGGTGCCCAGGGAACGGGCCACTGTGATGGTGGCGGTGGACGTCTCCACGTCGATGCTCGCCACCGACGTCGAACCGGACCGGTTGGCCGCGGCGAAGGAGGCCGCCCGGCGCTTCGTCGAGGGCCTGCCCGACGAGTTCAACGTGGGTCTCGTCGCGTTCGCCGGCAGTGCCGCGGTGCTGGTGCCCCCGGGCACCGACCGGGACGCCCTCGACGAGGGGATCGACCGGCTCGCCGAGGGCATCACCGGTGTCCAGGGCACCGCTATCGGTGAGGCCATCAACACCTCGCTCGGCGCGGTCAAGAGCCTGGACAGCGAGGCCGCGAAGGAAACCCCACCCGCCCGGGTCATCCTGCTCTCCGACGGCGCCAACACCTCCGGGATGGACCCGATGGAGGCGGCGGCGGAAGCGGTGAAGGCGGAGGTGCCGGTGCACTCGATCTCGTTCGGCACCCCGTCCGGGTTCGTCGACCGAGGTGGACGACCCATCCAGGTGCCGGTGGACGGACAGACCCTCAAGGCGGTCGCCGAGGAGACCGGCGGGATGTTCCACGAGGCCAGCACCACCGACGAGCTGCGGGCCGTCTACGACGACATCGGCAGTTCGGTCGGCTACCGCACCGAGCGGCAGGACATCTCGGCCCGGTTCATCGGCCTCGGACTGGTGTTCGCGATGGGCGCCGCCGCCGGCTCGATGCGCTGGTTCTCCCGGCTGCCCTGACCGCCGCGCCCAACCGACGTCGACCGTGAGGAGTACGCATGGCAGTGCAGACCGGACTGGGCGAACCGCGCGGTCCCTGGTTCATCTCACCGGAACTCGACCCGGACGGGCGCGGGTGGTGGGACGCGCCCGAGCGCGACCCGGGCGGGCGACGGCCCGGGCGGCTGCTCGCCGTGTTGGCAGTGGTGGCGGTCTCGGCCGTCTCCGGTGCTCTCGCCGGCGGCGTGGTGGCCAGCCGGGACGGGGCTGGGGGTCCGGCTGCGGCGTCCGCCGCCCCGGTGCCGGCCGAGCTGGTAACCGCGGCCGAGCGGACCGTACCCGGGGTGGTGTCGGTGCTGGCCGGCGGCGCGACCAGCGGGTCCGCGACCGGCTCCGGCTTCGCAGTGGACGACCAGCAGCACCTGATCACCAACGACCACATCCTGGCCAAGGCCGGTGGTGGGCCGGTGACCGTGGAGCTGCCCGACGGCCGCCGGTTCGCCGCCGAGGTGGTCGGACGGGAGCCGCGCAGCGACCTGGCGGTGCTGAAGGTGCCGGCATCGGCCGGTCTCACCCCGCTGCCCCTGGCCAAACCGGGCGCGACCCGGGTCGGTGAGCCGGTGCTCGCGGTGGGGTCGCCGCTCGGTCTGGCCGGAACGGTCACCGCGGGCATCGTCAGCGCGCTCGACCGGCAGGTGCGGCTCGGCAACAACCGGCACAGCGCGGTGCAGACGGATGCGTCCATCAACCCCGGCAACTCCGGTGGGCCACTGGTCAACGCGCGCGGGGAGGTGGTCGGGGTGAACACCGCCATCGCCACCATCGACGGAAACGGCTCGATCGGCATCGGGTTCGCCATCCCGATCGACCAGGTGCAGCAGACCGCCGACACGATCATCGGCAAGGGCGGCTGAGCTGCCCGAACGCCCTGACGGGGGCCACCACTGTCGGATATCCGGCCAGACGGCATCGGACCATGGAAATATTACGCTCGGTATGGATACTGGCGGAGGTGGAGCGTCCTCTTCTCACGGTCCTCCTGCTGGTGGGCCTGGTCATCGGATGTGCAGTGGGGTCTGCGTACGCCCGGGCACGACGTGGGTGGAACGATTACCAGACCGTCAAGAAATCGGTGCCAGGCGCCCGTCGGGGCGCCTGGTCGCTGATCCGCGGCGTCGTCGTGAAGGCCGCGGTGATCGGGGTGCTGCTCTTCGGCGCGGTGGCGTACGCGGCCGTCGGCTCCGACGAGGAGAGCGCCGGGCCGGCGCCCACCCAGTCGCCGACGCAGAGTGAGCCTCCGCACCGATGACCCCTGGCGGGTCGTCGCGGGTTAGCCTCGGGGCGTGGACGACGGACTGCGGGTGACCGACCGGTGGGTCGTCCCCGCCGGGGAGCTACGGGAGCGCTTCTCCCGCTCGTCGGGGCCGGGCGGGCAGGGTGTGAACACCGCGGACTCCCGGGTCGAGCTGAGCTACGACGTGGCCAACTCGCCGGCCGTGCCGGAGTGGCTGCGGCCGCGGGCGCTGGCCCGGCTGGCCAACCGCCTCGTCGACGGGGTGCTGACGATCGCGGCCAGCGAGCACCGGGCCCAGCTGGCCAACCGGGAGGCGGCCCGGGCACGGATGACCGCCCTGCTGCGGGAGGCCGCTGCGCCCCCGCCGCCGGCCCGCCGAGCGACCCGCCCGTCCCGTGGGGCCAAGGAACGCCGGCTGGCCGAGAAGAAACGCCAGTCCCAGCGCAAACGGGACCGCCGCGCCGACGACGACTGATCCCCGACGGCGACTAGGCCGGCACGGCGGCGAGCAGCCGGTCGCGCAGCACGGCGGCTCGCTCGGCGAACCCGCGCTGGGCCGCCGCGTACTCCGCCCGGCCGTCCGGGGTCTCCACGCGCACCGGCGGGTAGCCGAGTGCCGCCAGGTCGTACGGGCTGGCCCGCATGTCCAGCGTGCGGATGTCCCGGGCCAGGTCGAACGCGTCGGCCACCAGCTCCGAGGAGACCAACGGCGACAACTTGTACGCCCACTTGTACAGATCCATGTTGGCGTGCAGGCAGCCCGGCTGCTCGTGCGCGTGCTGCGTCTCCCGTGTCGGGGTGAGCAGGTTCAACGGGCGGGCCGGCTGCGTGAAGAACCGGAACGCGTCGAAGTGGCTGCACCGCACGCCCCGCTCCTCGACAACCTCGTCGGTGCGTTCCGCGCTGAGCCGCAGCGGCCAGGCGTTGTGCCGCAGCTCCTCCCGGGTCTGCCGGTAGACCATCGCCCACTCGTGCATCCCGAAGCAGCCGAAGTGCGCCGCACGTCCACGCGTCGCCTCCAGCAGGGAGCGGACCCAGGCGATCGACTCGCCGCGCCGGGCGCGTACCCCCTCGGTGTCGAGGGTGACCCCGGCGGTGCCGGCGCGGTAGTCGCGGCCGAACTCGGCCGGATCGGCGTCGAGCAGCTCGACCCCGGGCCCGGGATGCCAGCGCCGCAGCTGGGCCGGGCGGTGCGAGTAGTAGGTGAACAGGAAGTCGGCCACCGGATGCCGCTCACCGCGTCGTCGCCGGGCCAGGTGCGGGGTCAGCCAGACGTCCACCCGCTCCTCGTGGGCCCGTCGGCGGGCCTGCCACCGCGTCGCGTCGAGCACGGCGGGGGCGAGGGCGGCGGTCACGCACCCCAGGGTACGACCGCCGCCCGCACGCCGTTCTCAGGGCATCTGCACCCGGACCCCGGCGGAGAACACCCCGCTGCGCAGCTCCAGCTGCTGGGGCGGGTCCCGCCCGTCGACGGTGAAGACCAGCGGGAGCACCATCCGGGTGCCCGCCGCCATCGGGTCGGCGAAGACGTCCCGACCCAGGTTCGCCGTCCGGGTGGCCGACTCGTCGGTGCTCACCCAGCGCCCACCGGGCAGGTACGCCCGTTGCAGCTCGCTGTGCCAGGGCTGATGGTCGCCGGTGACGTTGCGCACACCCACTGTGGCCTCGCAGCGTCGCCCGTTGGCCGGTGCGGCACCGCCGCCGTCGACCTTCCCGGCGGTGCCGGGCGCGCCGCAGGTCATCCGGTACACGGTGAACTCGAACGCCGACTCGCGCAGCGGCACGCCCAGCGACCCGTTGACCCCGGTGCCCACCCACGCGCCGCTGGTGGGCTGCTTCTGCGTGTCGATCGCCGCGACCTGCCGGGTCGCCGTCCAACCCGCGGTGCCGACCACAGCGGCCAGCACCACGACGGCGGCGCCCACCAACATCCAGACCGGCGGGGTACGCCGACGCCGCACCGGACTCGGCGCTGCCGGGCGGGGGTAGACCATCCCGCGGCCACCCTCGGCGCCGCCACCGGTGGAGAGCGCGGCAGCCGTCACCCGCCGCCCGCGCCGACGTCGCCACACCCACACCAGGGCGGCGCTGATCAGCAGCAGGACCGCCAGTCCGCCGAGCAGCACCGGGTAGCGGCGCCACGGCGGCGCCTCGGTCACCTCGGCCGCCGGTGCCGCTGCCGCCTGCCAGGTGGCCGTGGCGCAGTCGTACGGCCGGCTGCCGTCACTGGTGAACGCGCAGGTCGGCGCGGTCAGCGGTTGGCCAGGCGCGGTCGCCGCGAGTGCGGTGCCCAGGGTGGTGGTGCTGTGCGCGGGCAGCCGCAACCGCCAGGTCACCTCGGTGGCCGATCCGCCGGCCGGGGTGGACCGGCCACCACCGCTGATCGCGGTCGTCGACGATCCGGGCGGCAGTTCCTGACGCACTGTGGTCTCCAGCGGAGAGTTGCTCACGTTGCGCACCTGGATCCGGTACCTCGGTGCCGGGCTGCTCTCCGTGGCGACCGCCACCGTGACCTGTTGCGGGGGCGCCGACGCCGGTGCCCGGGTCGGTGGTGCCATCGCCGGTGGCGCCGACGGCGGGGTGGGCTCGGTCACCCGCGCGACCATCGCCACCGGCGGCCGGGTTCCCGCTGGTGCTGGTGTGGCCGCCGGTGGTGGTGGGGCGGCCGCCGTCGGTTGTGGCGTGGCGGCCGGTGGTCGTGGCGCGGCCGCCGCCTCCGGAGCCGCCGACGGCAGGGCCGGCACGGCGGCGAGGATGCCGAGGCAGTGCACGAACACTGCGAGGGCTCTGTGGTGTCGTGTCGATGCAGGCATACGAACGAACCTCCGGAGCCGACGCTAGGGGCGAGCCGCCTCCGTGCGGGTACGAAGTCGAGAAGTCCGCCCCGGTCACCTCCAGCTCCGGTAGGGTGCCGCGCGCTGACGGGTTGAGCACACCCGACCGCCGGTCCTGGCCGGTTTGGGCGTCGGCGGCGCTAGATTGGCCGGGTGCGTATCGCTCGTTTCGCCCATGCCAAGGGAATGTCGTTCGGTGCCGTCGAAGGCGAAGCGGAGGCCGGGCCGCAGGGCCTGACCATCGCCGAGATCGAGGGCCACCCGTTCGGCAATCTCTCCTTCAGTGGGGCCCGCTGGGCCCTCTCCGACGTCCGGCTGCTCTCGCCGATCCTGCCCAGCAAGGTCGTCTGTGTCGGCCGCAACTACGCCGACCACGCCGCCGAGCTCGGCAACGAGGTGCCCAAGGAGCCGCTGCTCTTCCTCAAGCCGTCCACCTCGGTGATCGGCCCCCGGGACGCCATCCGGCTGCCGATCTTCTCCAAGCAGGTCGAGCACGAGGCGGAGCTGGCGGTCGTGATCGGGGCACCCGGTGCGCGCCGCGCCGACCGCGCCGCCGCCGAACGTGCCATCTTCGGCTACACCTGCGCCAACGACGTCACCGCTCGGGACCTCCAGCGTTCGGACGGGCAGTGGACCCGGGCCAAGGGCTTCGACTCGTTCTGCCCGATCGGCCCCTGGATCACCACCGGGCTGGACGTCTCCGACCTGGAGATCCGGTGTGAGGTGGGTCGCAACCCGGAGGAGATGGAGGTACGCCAACTCGGCCGGACGAAGGACATGGTCTTCGACGTGCCAGGTCTGGTGTCGTACATCTCGCACGTGATGACTCTGCTGCCCGGCGACGTCGTTCTCACCGGCACTCCAGCCGGGGTTAGCCCGCTTGTCGAGGGGGATACCGTCACCGTGCGGATCGACGGCATCGGCGAGCTCACCAACCCGGTGGTGCCCGTCGCCTGATCCGTCTGATGCCCCTGTTTCCGCAGCTCACGGGTGGTTCGGGGGGATCGGATTTGGCCTGCCGGCACCGGGAGGGTAAAGTTCACTCCCGGCGCCGCAAGGGGCCAATGGGGTATGGGGTAATTGGCAGCCCGACTGATTCTGGTTCAGTTAGTCTAGGTTCGAGTCCTGGTACCCCAGCGCTGCTGGAATTCGCGAGAATTTCCAGACGCTGGATTCTGACGGAGTTCGACTCCGCCCCTTCGGGGGCGGAGGGTGGTCTTCGGTAGAGTGCAGCTCCTCCACCGGTAAGGTGGGGGAGCAAAAGTTGTTCTGGCCCCGTCGTCTAGCGGCCCAGGACGCCGCCCTCTCAAGGCGGTAGCGCCGGTTCGAATCCGGTCGGGGCTACAGCGTGCACAGCCCGTCTCACCTCGTGAGGCGGGCTGTTTCGTGTCCGCCGCCGGGCCCGTTCCGGCCTCCGTCGGGCCCTCGGGTGACAGCGCACCCCGCGCTCGTGCCCGGGTACGGTGCCGCTAGACTACATTCGCACCGCCCGTGAGGGTGGTGAACGGAAAAGTTCTGGCCCCGTCGTCTAGCGGCCCAGGACGCCGCCCTCTCAAGGCGGTAGCGCCGGTTCGAATCCGGTCGGGGCTACAACCAAAGGCTCATCCCGCTACGCGGGATGAGCCTTTCTCGTTGCCGTCCCCAACCTCGGTGATCAAGAGCTTTGCGTCACCAGGTTCGGCGCGTCGTGACGCAAACCTCTTGATCACCGAGGTGGGCGAGGGAGGGGGTGGGGGCCGGGTTAGAGGCCGGATAGGCGTTGGCCGGCTCTTACTACGGCCATGGCGTGGCGTTCGCCGGGGCGGCGGCCCAGGCGCTCGATGGGGCCGGAGATGCTGACCGAGGCGATGACCCGGCCGGTGCGGTCGCGGATCGGGGCGGAGACGCTCGCCACACCGGCCTCCCGCTCGGCGACGCTCTGCGCCCAGCCGCGGCGGCGTACCTCGGCGAGGGTGCGGCCGGTGAACTTGCTGCGCGGCAGCAGCGGCATCACCGCCTCCGGCGGCTCCCAGGCGAGCAGGATCTGGGCCGAGGAGCCAGCCGTCATCGGCAGCACCGAGCCGACCGGAACGGTGTCCCGTAGACCGCTGGCGCGTTCCGCCGCCGCCACGCAGATCCGCTCGTCGGCGCGGCGCAGATAGAGCTGCGCGCTCTCACCGGTGGCGTCGCGCAGCGCGGCCAGCAGCGGCTCGGCGGCGGTCAGGAGAACGTCCGGTGCGGCGTTGGCCAGCTCGCCCAGGCGGGGGCCCGGCCGCCATCTGCCCTGGGTGTCACGCACCAGCATTCGGTGGATCTCCAGGGCCTGGGCCAGGCGATGTGCTGTGGCCCGGGGCAGCTTGGTGCGTTCGACGAGTTCGGCCAGGCTGGCGCCGTCCACGCAGGCGGCCAGGATGACCACCGCCTTGTCGAGAACGCCGACACCGCTCATACTGTGTCCCACAAGCCGAAACTTACCTCCCAGAATTTAGGATGTCCAGATGGTGGGAGTCACTCCTGAGCCGAGGACCCTGGCCGAGAAGGTCTGGGACGCGCACGTCGTACGGTCCGCCGCTGGTGAGCCGGACCTGCTCTTCATCGACCTGCACCTGCTGCACGAGGTGACCAGCCCGCAGGCGTTCGACGGGCTGCGGCTCGCCGGGCGCCGGGTGCGTCGTACCGACCTGACCCTCGCGACCGAGGACCACAACACCCCGACCGGGTACGCCGACCCGGCGTTCCGCCTCCGCCGTGGTGACCTGCTCACCATCGCGGACCCCACGTCGCGTACGCAGATCGAGACGTTGCGCCGCAACTGCGCCGAGTTCGGGGTGCGACTGCACCCCCTCGGCGACGACAACCAGGGCATCGTGCACGTCATCGGCCCGCAGCTCGGTCTCACCCAGCCGGGCCTGACGATCGTCTGTGGCGATTCGCACACCGCCACCCACGGCGCCTTCGGCGCGCTCGCCTTCGGCATCGGCACCAGCGAGGTGGAGCACGTGCTGGCCACCCAGACGCTGCCGCAGAGCCGGCCGAAGACGATGGCCGTGAACGTCACCGGGCAGCTCGCGCCCGGCGTGACCGCCAAGGACCTGGTGCTCGCCCTGATCACGCAGGTCGGCACCGGTGGAGGTCGCGGGCACATCGTCGAGTACCGCGGCGAGGCGATCCGCGCCCTCTCCATGGAGGGGCGAATGACCATCGCCAACATGTCCATCGAGTGGGGTGCCAAGGCCGGCATGATCGCGCCGGACGAGACCACCTTCGCGTACCTCAAGGGTCGACCGAACGCGCCGCAGGGCGCGGACTGGGACGCGGCGGTGGCGTGGTGGCGGACGCTGCCCACCGACGAGGGCGCGAGCTTCGACGCCGAGGTGACCCTGGACGCCAGCCAGATCACCCCGTTCGTCACCTGGGGCACCAACCCCGGGCAGGGTGCGCCGCTGAGCGCCCCGGTGCCGGACCCCGAGGAGTTCACCACCGACTCGGAGCGCACCGCCGCCCGCCGGGCCCTGGAGTACATGGACCTGCGCCCCGGCACCCCGCTGCGGGAGCTGCCCATCGACGTCGTCTTCGTGGGGTCCTGCACCAACGGTCGCCTGGAGGACCTGCGGGCCGCCGCTGACGTACTGCGTGGCCACCGGGTCGCCGACGGCGTCCGGATGCTCGTGGTGCCCGGCTCCGCCGCCGTGCGCGAGGCCGCCGAGGCCGAGGGTCTGGACAAGGTCTTCGCCGACGCCGGGGCCGAGTGGCGGTTCGCCGGCTGCTCCATGTGTCTGGGGATGAACCCCGACACGCTGAAGCCGGGCGAGCGCTCCGCCTCCACCTCGAACCGCAACTTCGAGGGCCGTCAGGGCCGGGGCGGGCGTACCCACCTGGTCTCCCCGCCGGTGGCCGCCGCCACCGCCGTGGTCGGCCGGCTGGCCGCCCCCGCCGACCTGTAGAAGGGACCGACGAGATGGACAAGTTCACCACCCACACCGGCACCGCCGTGCCGCTGCGCCGGTCCAACGTGGACACCGATCAGATCATCCCCGCCGTGTACCTCAAGCGGGTGACCCGGACGGGCTTCGCCGACGGGCTGTTCAGCGCCTGGCGGGAAGATCCGGCATTCGTGCTCAACGATGAAAACTATTCCGGGGCGTCGATCCTCATCGCCGGTCCGGAGTTCGGCACCGGCTCCTCCCGGGAGCATGCCGTCTGGGCGCTACGGGACTGGGGCTTCCGTGCCGTGGTGGCCCCGCGCTTCGGTGACATCTTCCGCGGCAACGCCCTCAAGGAAGGTCTGTTGCCGGTCGAGTTGGAATTGAAAGCCGTCGAAGAGTTGTGGGACCTGGTCGAGGCGGATCCCACCACTGCGGTGACCGTCGACCTGACCGCCCGCCAGCTCCGGGCCGGGGACGCGAGCTGGTCGTTCCCGCTGGACGACTTCAGCCGTTGGCGGCTCCTGGAGGGCCTCGACGACATTGGACTCACCCTCCGCCACGCCGCCGACATCGACTCCTACGAGGCGCGCCGGCTGCCGTTCCTGCCCTCCGTGGCATAGCCGTTAGGCCGCCCGCACAGCGGATTTCACCCCCATCGGTCCATCCGGTGGGGGTGAATCCGTTACGACACAAGGGCTTTTTTCTACCGAATGTTTGTGTCCCGACAGCACAGGGCATACCGTGCGCGCAGAATGGCTCGCAACGAGTCAGTTGCACAATCGGGAGGAAGTCGTGAACAAGGCCGAGCTCATCGAGGCGCTCGCCGTTCGCCTGGGGGACCGGAAGATGGCGACGGCCGCGCTCGACGCGGTCCTCACCGAGGTCCAGGCGGCGGTCACCAAGGGCGAGAAGGTGGCGATCACCGGATTCGGAGCATTCGAAAAGCGTGTGCGTGGCGCGCGAACAGCGCGCAACCCGCGTACCGGCGAGGCGGTGAAGGTCAAGAAGACGTCAGTCCCGACCTTCCGCCCCGGCGCCGGGTTCAAGGAAATGGTGGCCAGCGGCAAGGTGCCGAAGGCCACGGTGGCGACGAAGAAGGCCACCACCAGCACCGCCACGGCCAAGGCGGCGGGCACGAAGGCGACCGGCACCAAGGCGGCCACCGCCAAGGCGGCGGGCACCAAGGCGACCACGGCGAAGGCGGCCAGCAAGAAGACCGCCCCGGCCAAGGCGAGCAAGACCGCCACGGCGACCAAGACGGCCGCCAGCAAGAAGACCGCCCCGGCCAAGGCGAGCAAGACCACCACGGCGACCAAGACGGCCGCCAGCAAGAAGACCACCGCGGCGAAGAAGACCACCGCCGCGACCCGGTCGACCGCGGCGAAGAAGACCACCGCGGCGGCGAGCAAGAGCACGGCGGCCAAGAAGGCGCCGGCGAAGAAGGCTCCGGCCAAGAAGGCGGCCAGCAAGCGCTGACCGACCCGTACCGCAAGGGCGTCTACCAGTGGGTGGGCGCCCTTTCGGCGTACCGGACGGCTTTTCGGCGTACGGGGAGCCGTTGACCGGGTTGGCGCGGCTCGCGCAGAATCGCCGTGCCGGCCACCCCTGGGCCGGCCCGTCGACGGGAAATGGGGCGCCGGTGCGCTACCGCCAGCTCACCACCGGCACGCTCGCGCTGGGCGTGCTCCTCCTCATCGACGTGCTGCGGGTCTGGTTGCCCGGCATCATCACCATCTTCGGTCAGGCGGCGTCCACCCCGGCCGAGCTGATGGGGGCGTTCGCCCTCGGCTGGTTCGTGCTCGCGATGGGCGCGCCCGCCGTGGTCCGCCGAGTCGGAGCCCGCCCGGTCACTGTCGTCGCCGCTGTCGCGCTCGCCGTCGCCCGGCTCGCGCTCACCGCCGCTCCCGGCGGGCGTACGCAGCTCTGGTTGGCCACCGCCGGGTTGCTCGCCGGGCTGGTCTGGCTGGTCGGCGTCGCCGCCGACACCGACCGCCCGGTCCCGGGGCTGGCGTTGGGGTTCGCGGTCAACGCGGCAGTGCACGCGGTGCTGGACACCGTCGACCTGGTCTGGCGGGGTGACTGGGTGGCCTGGCTGCTCAGCGCCGTCGCGGTGGTGGTGTTCCTGGCCGGCACGGCGCAAGCCGGTCAGCGCGGCGGTGCAGGTAACGCCCTCGCTGGCCCCGCTGACGCCCCTGTCGGCCCCGCTGACGCCACTGCGGGCCCTGGTGGTGGTCGAGCCTGGCTGCTGGCCGGGCCGGCGCTGCTGCTGGCCGGGATGGTGGCGCTCTCTCCGGCGCTGGCCCGAACCGGGATGTCGTACCTGGTCGCCGGGGACGGGGTGGCTCGTTCTCCGCTGTTCGGCCTGGCGCCGGTGCCGGTGGCGGTTGCCGGGTTCCTGTGCGCCGCGTTGACCCGGCCGCCCAGCGGGTGGGGCCGGGCGTACGGTCCGGTGGCGCTGCTCGGCGGCGCTGTGCTGTTCGCCCTCGACCGGGGCGACCTGCTCCTGCCGGCCATCCTCCTCGCCGCTGTCGGCCTCGGCGCCTGCCTCGCGCTGACCGATGACACCAGCCAGCCTGCCATCGACACCGCGAGCGCCGGCACCGCTGGTGGCACCAGCGCCTCCCGGCGGGGGTACGCGGTCGCCGCCGGGATGCTCGTCTTCGCGCTGGGGGCGGTCGGCTACTACTCGGCCTACGACCTCGGCTACCCCAACGCGGCGGTGCCAGTGGTGGTGGCCGTGCTGATCGCCGCCATGGCGTTCACCGCCCGCCCCGTCGTCCACCGGCTTCCCGGGCCGTTTCCGCCGCTCCGGGCCGCCGCCGCGGTCACCGCGCTGGCCCTGCTGGCACCGGTGCTCGCCGACGAGGTACCGGTGGCCAGCAACCGGGACGGCCCACCGGAACGGTTGACGGTGGTGGCGTACAACATCCGGATGGGGTTCGGGCTGGACGGCCGGTTCGACCTGAACGGCCTCGCCCAGGTCGTCGACCGGCAACGGCCCGACGTGGTGCTGCTCAGCGAGGTCGACCGGGCGTGGCTGCTCAACGGCGGCCACGACACCCTGGACCTGTTGTCAGACCGGCTCGGTATGCCGTACGTCTTCGGGCCTGCCGCCGACCCGGTCTGGGGTGACGCGGTGCTCAGCCGTTGGCCGGTACGCGATCCGCGGACGCTGCCGCTGGCCGCCGTCGGCGCGCCCACCGGAGCGCAGGCCCTCGCCGTCACGCTGGACCTCGGCGACGGTGTCCGTACCGCAGTGGTCAGCACCCACCTGCAACCGCCACCCGGCAAGGGCCCGGTGGTCCAGGCCCGCGCGGTCGCCGACTTCGCCACCCGGTACGCGGCCGGTCGGCCGTTGGTGGTGGGGGGTGACCTGAACACCGAGCCGGGCGACGAGGCGTTCGCGGAGTTCACCAAGGCCGGCCTGGTCGACGCGTTGGCCGCCGCCCGACCACTGGCGACCAGCCCGGCGGACGACCCGCGCCAGCAGATCGACCACATCTTCGTCTCGCCCGGCCTGACCCCCGGCGATCCCGTCGCGCCGCACAGCACGGCCAGCGACCACCTGCCGGTCGCGGTGACAGTGACCCTGCCGCCCCGCTGACCAGGCCGGGCCCGTCGAACGCGGGCCCTACAGGCGATCGGTGGCGAGCAGCCGGTCGGCGGCGAAGGCGAGCAGCCACCCGCCGCCCTTCGGGGTGGCGAAGTCCTCATCGGTGCGGCCGGTCAGCCGCTCCAGGGCACCCGGCAGGACCTTGCCCTGGCTGCACACCGCCGACTGCCCACCGGTGCCGGCCAGCTCCAGAAGTCGGGCGGCGGTGGCCAGGATCTGCTCGTCGCTCTGCTGGCCCGGTTGTGGTTCGTCCAGGTCGCCGCAGACCTCGATCGGCAGGTCGAGCAACGCGGCGGCCGGGTCGAGTGTCTGTACGCACCGTCGCGGCGACGCCGACACCAGCCGGGCCGGTCGGATCAGGGCGATCAGCTCGGCCAGCGTGCTCGCCTGGGCCCACCCCTCGGCGTCCAGGGGCCGTCCGACGTCCGGGCCGGACCAGGTGGCCCGCTTACCGGCGTGCGCGTGCCGAACCAGCGCGACCGTCGCCGTCACCGACGGCAGCGCGGCGAACGCCGCCAACACCTCGGCGTCGTGCGGGTAGCTGACCAACCGGATCGCGTCGTCCACCGCGAGCCAGCGGATGTCGTCCACCTCGGTGTCCGGTTGGAAGCCGCCACTGGCCACCGCGAGCATCGACCAGTAGTCGACCAGCTTGGGCTGCCCCTCGCTGCGGTACCGCACCGACGGCAGCCGCACCTGCGGCACGCCCCGCACGTCGGCCTCCTCGGCCACCTCACGCACCGCCGCGGCCAGCGCGTGCTCGCCCGGCTCCAGCTTGCCCTTCGGCAGCGTCCAGTCGCCGTAACGGGGGCGGTGCACCACGCAGACGCGTACGCCGTCGTCGGTCGGCCGCCAGGCCACCCCGCCTGCCGCCCGGATGCCCGTCACGGCAGCCAACTGGTGCGCCGTCGCCGGGTGGCCCGGTGCCAGGCAGCCGGGAGGAGACCCCGCATCCGGCGTACCGACTGGCGTTCCCGCTCGGCCAGCCGCCCGGCGGTGACCGCCAGCTCGTGGTCGTCCGGTCGCTCGGCGGCGATCTCCAACCAGGTGTCCGCCGCCACCGCCGCGTCCTGGTGCTCGCCGAGCACGTCCTGCACCCGGGCGAGTGCGCGGGACAGCCGCCGTGCGTCCTTGCCGACCGTCGGGGCCACCGCGTTGACCGCGTACCGGGCCTGCTTGCCCTCCCTGCGGACGGCGTGCCAACGGTCGTCCGGCGACTGTGCGTCGAGCCCGCCGACGCCGTCCGGCCCGCTCAACCGCCGCCAGGGGCGGGCCACCAGCGCGGGTAGCGCCTGCGCGGCGGGCGCTGCCGCCCGGCGGGTGAACCGGGGCGCGCGGGCGGCCAGCACCAGGGAGTCCACCAGGGCCAGGTAGCGCGCGGAGCGCAGCATCTCGTCGATCGCGGTGAGCGCCTGCCGCTGCCGCTCGGCGAGCACCTTGTCGAGCCGGTCCACCGCGCCCCGGTCGAGCGGGCTCAGCGGATCGGCGTCGGCGGTACGGCGCAGCCGCGCGCGCAGCACCTCGGCGTCGCGGGCCGCGCCGAGCACGTCGGCCAACCAGCGCAGCTCGGTGCGCAGCGGGCGGGACCAGGTCTTTCGCAGCAACGGTTTGAAGGTGCGCAGATCACTGCGCAGGCGTCGGCAGGCCACCCGCATCTGATGCACTGCGGTGTCGCCGCCGGCGGCCGGGGCGCGCAGCCGGACCAGCGGGTCGTGCGCCAACAGCCGGCGGATCTCCTTGCGTAGCGACTCGGTCACCACGTCACCGGCGCTCGGCTCGGCGGTCAGCCCGGCCGGCGCGACCAGATCCGGATCGGCCTGCGCCGTCGCGCCCAGCGCCCGTACGTGCTTCGGCGTGAACGACCCGCCCTGCGCGCCAGCCTCGCGCAGCACCCCGCCGACCCGGTCGAGCAGCTTCCGGTCGCCGGCCTTCAGCTCCACCTCCACCTCGCGGAACGTGTCGGTGGTGCTGCCGGCGTCGTCGAGCACTGTCACCCGGTCGTCCACCACTTCGGCGAGCACAGTGCCGGCCCGGTCACACACCTCGTACGCGTGCCGCACCGTCCGCACCACTGTCACCGGGGCCAGCGGAGCCCCCCGGTGCAGGACGGTGACCAGCTCCACCAGCTCCGGAGGCGGCTGCCCCTTCGGCCCGGCACGGGAAATCTCGTGCCGGACGCCCGGCGTCCCGGTCGGTAGTTTCACCGTCCAGGGCAGCTCGTCGCCCCGGCGGTGGCGCAGGGAAGCACCGGCCCGGGCCAGCCGCAGGTCGACAGTGTCGAGGTAGCGGGCGACAAGCGTCACCGGTGGCAGCACCCGGACCTGACCGCCGGCCGGGGCCGTGCCGGCCAGGTCCGGCAGCACGTAGGCGTCGTCCACCTCGTACTTCTGCTCCTCCTCGACCATCAGCTCAGCCTATGCGCTGCGCGGTCAGCTGGCCGTGCCACCGACGCGGCGCAGCAGCAGTTCCTGCAGATGGGCCCGGGCGGCGTTGTCACCGCCGGTACGCCGGGTCCAGGTGCCGTCGCCGGCCAGCTCGAACGCGTCCACGTCGGGGCTCATCGCGGCGGTGAGCACATGGTCCAGCTCGGCGCGGGCGACCGGGTCGCTCACCTGCACCAGCGCCTCCACCCGCCGGTCCAGGTTGCGGTGCATGAGGTCGGCCGAACCCATCCAGAACTCGGCCTCGCCGTTGTTGCCGAACCGGAAGACCCGGGAGTGTTCCAGGAACCGGCCGAGGATCGAGCGGACCCGGATGTTCTCCGACAACCCCGGCACCCCCGGGCGCAGCGTGCACATGCCCCGGATGAGCAGGTCGACGTGGACGCCGGCCTGGGAGGCGCGGTACAGCGCGTCGGTCACCCCCTCGTCGACCAGGGAGTTGACCTTGAACTGGACCAGGCCGGGCATGCCCAGGCGGACGTGCGAGATCTCCCGCTCGATCCGCTCGATGAGGCCGCTGCGGATGCCCTGCGGGGCAACCAGCAACCGCCGGTACGCGGTCTGCCGGCTGTACCCGGTGAGCACGTTGAACAGGTCGGTGAGGTCGGCGCCGATCTCCGGGTCGGCGGTGAGCATGCCGAAGTCCTCGTACAGTCGGGCCGTCTTCGGGTGGTAGTTGCCGGTGCCGATGTGGCAGTAGCGACGGATCTGGTTGCCCTCCTGCCGGACCACCAGCGCGGTCTTGCAGTGCGTCTTCAAGCCGACCAGGCCGTACACCACGTGGCAGCCGGCGCGTTCCAGAGTGCGGGCCCAGCCGATGTTGGCCACCTCGTCGAAGCGGGCCTTCACCTCCACCAGCACCACCACCTGCTTGCCGGCGGCGGCCGCGTCGACGAGCGCGTCGACGATCGGGGAGTCGCCGCTGGTCCGGTAGAGGGTCTGCTTGATGGCCAGCACGTTCGGGTCGGCGGCGGCCTGCTCGATGAAGCGCTGCACGCTGGTGGCGAACGAGTGGTACGGGTGGTGCACCAGGATGTCCCCGTCGCGCAGGGTGGAGAAGACGCTGCGCGGCACCTCGCCCTCGGCGAGCCGGGGATGGGTGGCCGGCACGAACGGCGGGTCCTTCAGGTCCGGCCGGTCCGCCTCGCCGTAGACCTGCCACAGCGCGGACAGGTCCAGCAGGCCGGGCACCCGCAGGACGTCCTGCTCGTCCATGTCCAGCTCGCGGACGAGCAGCTCCAACATGTGGTCGGAGATGGACGCGGCGACCTCCAGGCGGACCGGGGGACCGAACCGCCGACGGGCCAGCTCCCTTTCCAGGGCCTGGAGCAGATCCTCGTCGCGGTCCTCGTCGACCTCCACCTCGGCGTTGCGGGTGACCCGGAACAGGTGGCACTCGACCACCTGCATGCCACTGAACAGCTGCCCCAGGTGCACCGAGATCAGGTCCTCCACCGGCAACATCCGGACGCCCGGCTGGTCCCGGTCCACCCGGACGAAGCGGGGGACGTTGTTGGGCACCTTCACCCGGGCGAACAGCTCCGAACCGCCGTCCGGGTCACGAACCGCCACCGCCAGGTTCAGCGACCGCCCCGAGATGTACGGGAACGGGTGCGCCGGGTCCACCGCGAGCGGGGTCAGCACCGGAAAGATGTGCTCCCGGAAATAGGTGCGCAGCCGCTCCCGTTCGCCGTCTCCCAGCTCGCCCCAGCGCAGGATGCGGATGCCCTCGTCGGCCAGCTTGGGCAGCACGTCGTCGACGAAGCAGGCGGCGTGCCGGGCACCGAGTGCGGCGGTCCGCTCGGCGATCAGCTCCAACTGCGTACGCAGGGGCAACCGGTCCCCGCCGCGCACCGGCAGGCCGGCGGAGAGCCGCCGCTTCAGCCCGGCGATGCGCACCATGTAGAACTCGTCGAGATTGCTGGCGAAGATGGCCAGGAACTTGGCCCGCTCCAGCAGCGGGGTGCGCTGGTCCTCGGCCAGGGTGAGCACCCGGGCGTTGAAGTCGAGCCAGGACAGCTCCCGGTTGAGGAACCGGTCCTCCGGCAGCGGTGGGGCCGCCGAGGGCTCGTCGTCGTCCTCCGGTGTGGCACCGGTCGGCAGGTCGTCGGGCAGGACCTGGTGGACGTCACCGGCGGCCGGGCCGTCCGCTGCGATCTTCGGGGCGGGGTCGATGACCTCGTCCAGCCCGGAGGAGGCGGCACCGGGATCGTCGGCGAGTGTGTCGGCGCGGGCGGCACCGGCACGTTCGGCACGGGACGGGCGGAAGCGCCCATCGGTGCCGCGCGTACGGGAGCCGTTGCGAAGGTCGGTGGCGGGCGGGTGGGCCGGTTGCTCGCGAGGGGTGCTCACCCGCTCATAATCACCCGATTACGGTAAACGCAAAATGAACTTGGGCTCGCCGGGTCAGATCATCGTCGGCAATGTCACCCGGACAACCTCGCCGTCGGGATCGGTGTCGATGCGAACCCGCTGGCCGAGCCGGAGAAGCCGCAGCCCGGAGGCGTCGAAGGCCCGGGCGGGGAAACGCATCTCGGTGCCGTCGTCGAGCAGCAGGACACCGCTGCGCGTCGCCGCGTCGTAGCTGGCCACCGTGCCCTGCATGCTGGCACCGTACACCCGGGGGCTCACCCCGTGGCGCGGGCTCAGCCCACCGGGCGGCTCAGCCTGCGGCGCGGGCGGGGCGACCGGCGGCCACCAGTGCGGCAGTGCGCGGCCCCAGCCCGAGCCGGGCCGCGGCGGCCAGGTCCGCGGCGGTGTCCACGTCCCGGCGCAGGCTGGGCCAGTCGCCGTCGAGCGGCAGGGCACCGCTCGCCGCGTGCGCTACCGCCGAGCCCACCCCGAAACGGGGATCCAGCGGCACGCCCGGCCCGGCGGTGAGCAGCACCGTGCCACCGCCGGGTGCGTCCGGCAGGAACCGGCGTACCTCGGGTCGGCCGCTCTGCGCCGCGAGCAGCGCGCCGGCCAGCTCGGTCGGGCGCAGCGCCGGCACGTCCGCGGTGATCCCGGCCACCCACCCGGTGGCGGCCCTGGCCGCCCCGTGCCGGAACGCGGCGTTCAGGCCGGCGTCCGGCTCGTCCGGCAGCACCCGCGCGCCGGCGGCCCGCGCCGCCGCCGCCACCCGGGCGTCGTCGGTCACCACCACGGCCTCGGCGACCGCCGGGCAGGCCAGCACCGCGCGGAGCGTGTCGGCCGCCAGGGCCAGCGCCAACTCCTCATGCGGTACGCCCGGCAGCGCGCCCCGCAGCCGGCTCTTGGCCACGGCCAGCCGCTTCACCGGCACCACCACGGCCCACCTCGGCTGACTCACGTCCGCAATCCTGCCAGCCGGACGACGGGCCCCTCGCTGGCCGTACCGGGGGCGAGCAGGCATGATTTCCGCTGCGGGTGTCGCGGGCGGGATTTCGCGGCGGGATCGGGGCGCGAAGAGGAGGCACAGTGGCACGGCGGAGGCTGGGGTTCTGGCAACGGTTCGCCGTGGGGCTGGTGAAGCCGGTGATGACCGTCTGGACCCGGCGTACCTGGCGTGGTCAGGAGCATCTCCACCGCGACGGCGGCGTGATCATCGTGGCGAACCACATCTCCCACGCCGACCCGCTGGTGTCCGCGCACTTCATCTACGACTCCGGGCGCTGGCCGCAGTACCTGGGCAAGGCCAGCGTGTTCCGGGTGCCGGTGGTCGGCTGGATCCTGCACCGGTGCCGGCAGATCCCGGTCGAGCGGGGCAGCGTGGACGCCGTCCGCTCACTGGACGCGCTGGTCGCCGCGCTCGACGAGGGCGGCGCGGTCGTGATCTACCCTGAGGGCACCACCACGCGACAGCCGGAGCTCTGGCCGATGAAGGCCAAGACCGGTGCGGCCCGGCTGGCCCTGGCCACCGGCGCCCCCGTCGTACCGGTGGTGATGTGGGGGCCGGAACGGATCTTCGACCCGCGGACGACCCGTGTCAGCCTGCGCCCTCGGATCCCGGTGACCGTTGCCGCCGGGGAGCCGATCGACCTGAGCCGGTGGGCGGACGCCCAGCCGACCCGGGCCACCCTCGAGGAGATGACGGACACCATCATGTTGCGGCTGCGGGACATGCTCGCCGAGATCCGTGGCGGTACCCCGCCGCCACTGTGGGAGCGACCGGCCCGGTCCTCCGTCGGCCGCGAGCAGCGGGACGACGCAGCATGAGCGGTCACGTCGCGGTGCTCGGTGCCGGTTCCTGGGGCACCGCGTTCGCCAAGATCCTCGCGGACGCGGGGCGGGACGTGACGGTGTGGGCCCGCCGGGCGCCGGTCGCCGAGAGCATCCGGACCGAGCGCCGCAATCCGGAGTACCTGCCCGATCTGCTGCTCCCGGCCCGCGTCACCGCCACCGCCGACGCCGCCGAGGCGATCACCGGCGCCGAGGTGGTGGTGTTGGCCGTGCCGTCGCAGACCCTGCGCGGCAACCTTGCCGAATGGGCCGGGCACCTGCACCCGGATTCCACCCTGGTGTCGCTGATGAAGGGCATCGAGCTGGGCACCACCAAGCGGATGAGCGAGGTCATCGTGGAGACCGCCGGGGTCGCCGCGGACCGGGTGGTCGTCGTTTCCGGCCCGAACCTCGCCCCGGAGATCGCCGCCGAGCAGCCCGCCGCGACAGTGGTCGCCGGGACGAACAGCGCCCGCGCCACGCTCGTCCAGTCGTCGATCCGGACGCCGTACCTGCGCCCCTACACCAACGACGACGTGATCGGCTGTGAGCTGGGCGGGGCGGTCAAGAACGTGATCGCCCTGTCGTACGGCATCGCCACCGCGATGGGTTTCGGCGACAACACCCGGGCCATGCTGATGACCCGTGGGCTGGCCGAGACGGCCCGCCTGGGCGTGGCGCTCGGCGCGGACCCGATCACCTTCGCCGGCCTCGCCGGCATGGGCGACCTGGTCGCGTCCTGCTCGTCCCCGCTGGCCCGCAACCGCACCTTCGGCGAGCATCTGGGCCGGGGCGAGACGCTGGAGCAGGCCCAGGCCGCCACCCGGCAGACCGCCGAGGGCGTGAAGAGCTGCCTGGCGATCCGCGACCTGGCCCGGGCGCACGGCGTGGAGATGCCGATCACCGAGCACGTCGAACGGATCTGTCACGAGGGCATGGACCCGCGCCTCGCCGTGGAGACCCTGATGAGCCGCACCGCCAAACCCGAGTCGTACGAGTGAGGAACCCGATGAGCGAGTGGGGAGACGGCACCCGCTGCGTACGTGCTGGCCTGCCCGAGCCGGCACCGGGGGACCCGTTCCTACCCGGGCCGGTCTTCGCCGCGCCGTACCACCTCGACCCGTTTGCGGGTCAGGGCACGTCGCCGAACGGCTACGGTCGCCCCGACAACCCGACCCGCCGGCTGCTGGAGGCTGCGGTGGGCGAGCTGGAGGGCGGTGACTGCCGGGTCTTCGCGACCGGTCAGGCGGCCATCACCGGCCTGCTGCTCACCCTGCTGCGGCCGGGGGACACCGTGGTGCTCCCCACCGACGGATACTTCCCGGTCCGGGCGTTCGCCACCGATGTGCTGGAGGGGATCGGCGTCCGGGTGCTGTTCGCGCCGACCGTGGGGCCGTACCCGTCGTTCGAGGGCGTCCGGCTGGTGCTGGTGGAGACGCCCGCCAATCCGGGCCTCGACGTGGTCGACGTGGCGGCCCTGGCCGAGCGGGCGCACGCCGCCGGCGCGCTGCTCGCGGTGGACAACACCACTGCCACCCCGCTCGGACAGCGTCCGCTGGATCTCGGTGCCGACCTGGTGGTCGCCTCCGGCACGAAGGCGCTCACCGGCCACTCCGACCTGCTGCTGGGCTACCTGGCCAGCCGGTCCGCCGAGCTGATCGATGCGGTGACGACCTGGCGGACCACCACCGGGGCGGTTCCGGGCGCGTTCGACGCCTGGCTGGCCCACCGGTCACTGGCCACTCTCGACCTGCGGCTGGCGCGGCAGAGCGCGAACGCCGCCGCGGTCGTCGACCTGCTCGCCGGCCGGTCGGACGTGACCGGCCTGCGGTGGCCGGGGCGGCCGGACGACCCGGCGTACGCGGTGGCCTCGGCGCAGATGCGCCGGATCCCGGGGGTGCTCTCGTTCGACCTGGGCGACGCCGACCGGGTGGGCCGATTCGTCGAGGCCGCCCGGCTGGTGGCGGCGGCGACCTCCTTCGGTGGCCTGCACACCACTGCGGACCGGCGGGCGCAGTGGGGCGACGACACCGCTCCCGGCTTCGTCCGGCTCTCCTGCGGCGCGGAGGACACCGCGGACCTGGTGGCCGACATCGCCGCCGCGCTCGACGCCGCCGGCCCGCTCTGAGTTAGGGTGTCGGCGGCCGCACCGGCGGCCACGACCGGAGGAGGTGAGTCCGATCCGCCAACAGACAGGACCGGCGCTTCCTCCCGTGTCCCTGCCGCAATAGCGGCCGCGGGAGCGCCGGCGAGCGTTTCCCGGAGGATTCCCATGGCACCACCGTTCCCCACCGACCGTCCTGCGCTCGTACGCCGGCTGCGCGCCGCCGGTTGCGTCTACGCCGAGGACGAGGCCGAGCTGCTGCTGGCCGCCGCGCGCAGCCCGGCGGCGTTGGCCGACCTGACCGACCGTCGGGTGGCCGGCGAACCGTTGGAGTACCTGCTCGGCTGGGCGGAGTTCTGCGGCCTGCGGATAGCCGTCGACGACGGCGTCTTCGTGCCCCGGGCCCGGACCGCTCTGCTGGTCGAGGTGGCGGCCGAACTGACCGGCACGGCTCCGGCCGTGGTCGACCTGTGCTGCGGCTCCGGGGCCACCACCGTCGCACTGGCGCACCGCCTCGCGCCGCGCTGGCTGGCCGCCGCCGACATCGACCCGGCGGCCGTGGCGTGTGCGCGCCGCAACGTCGTCGGGTTGGACGCCGAGGTGTACGAGGGCGACCTCTTCGCGCCGCTGCCCCGGCGGTGGCGGGGGTGGCTGGACCTGGTGGTCGCCAACGCCCCGTACGTGCCGACCGACGCGGTCGCGCTGATGCCGCCGGAGGCGCGGCTGCACGAGGCCCCGGTGGCGCTCGACGGCGGCCCGGACGGGCTCTCCGTGTTGCGCCGGGTCGGTGCCGACGCCGCCGGGTGGCTGACCCCCGGCGGCCACCTGGTGGTCGAAGCCGGCACCACCCAGGTCGACACACTCTGCGAAGCGTTCAGCGCGGCGGGCCTTGTGCCAACCGTGCGCCACGACGAAGACCTGGACGCCACCGCGGTCTTCGCCCGCCGCCCCTGACCCACCCCACCCCGCCCGCGCGATCTTGCAGTTCCGGTTGTCGGAATGAGTGGCGTGCCCCTTGTTGCGGGGCAGTAATTGCAAGATCGCGGGGAGGGTGAGGCCGTCCGGCATGGCGGGGGAGGGGGGTTGGCACTAGCCTCGGCTCACACTCATGACGGCGGGAGGCGGTTTCGGTGGGCAGCGCAGGGGTGCCGGTGGTCGTCGGGCTGGACAACGGCGGCACCAGCAACAACGCCACGGTGCTGACGGTGGACGGCCGCTTCCTGGTGGACGGGCTGTTGGAGATCCCCAGCGAGGTGCGGGCCGGGCCGGAGGCGGCGATCGAGGCGTTGGCCCAGGCGCTGGACGGCGCCCTTGCGCAGACCGGCGTGCCGCGTGACCTGGTCCAGGCGGTCGGGCTGGACACTCCCGGCCCGGCCAGCGCCGAGGGCGTCATCTCGTCGCGGGGCTCCACCAACTTCTCCCAGCCGGCCTGGCGCGGCTTCGACGTGCGAGGGGCGCTGGAGCGACGGCTCGGGCTGCCGGTGATCTATCACAACGACGGCAACGCGGCCGCGCTCTACGCCCACCACGTCCACTTCGGCGCCGACGCGATGAACCGCTCGTCGGTGTCCGCGATCGTCGGCACCGGCCTCGGCGGCGGTGTGGTCGAGAGCGGTCGGGTGATCGCCGGTGCGGCCGGGATGGCGGGCGAGTTGGGCCACGTGCACATCCCGCTGAGCGGGCTGCTCGGCCCGGGTCAACCGGAGCCCACCTGCGCCTGCGGCTTCACCGGAGATGTCGAGAGCGTCGCCTCGCTGACCGGCATCGAACGCAACCTGCTGCCGTACTGGCTGACCCGGTACCCCGACCACCCGCTCGCCGCCGAGCCGGTGGCCCGCGCGGCCAAGCTGGTCCGGGGGTACGGCGAGCGCGAGGACGCCCTCGCCCGGGACCTCTTCACCCAGCAGGCGATGGCGCTGGGGCGGCTGTTCACCGTCGCCGCGAACTTCACCGACCCGCACGCGTACTTCGTCGGCGGCGGGGTGGTGGAGGCGGCACCGGAGTTCCGCGACTGGTTCCTGGCGACGGTCCGCGAGCACACCGTGCTCCGCGAGGAGCAGGCGGCGGTGGCCACCTTCGCCCTGGTACCGGATCGGGACATGGCCGGTGCCCGAGGCGTCGCGATCGCCGCGCTGGAGGCGCTACGCGCTGTTCCGGAGCCCCGCCCGCTGGTTGCCTGAGCCGGCGCGGGCCTCGGCCCGCACCGGCTCGGCACCTCTGGTCAGCGCTGCGGTGGCGCCTGGGCGAAGGCGGCCCAGGCCGCCGTTGGGAACAGCAGGGCCGGGCCGGCCGGGTCCTTGGAGTCGCGCACGGCAACGAGCCGCGGGATCGCGGCCACCTCCACGCAGGCGCCTTCGTCGCCGCTGCGGCTGCTCTTGCGCCACCGCGCCGCGGCCAAGGCCGCTGTGATCATCGGGGTCATCGGTCCTACCGTCCCTTCAGGACTGACAGGAGCATCTCGCGGCTGTCCGCCGGGCTGAGCGCCACGCTTCGGAGATGCTCCATGATCTTGGTGCAGGTACGCGTCTCGCCGGCGCGGTCGAGGATCATCTGACCCGCAACGGTTTCCACCGACGCGATGATCGGGTCCTCCGGGTCGGCGAACTCGAGGATGTGCAGGGAACCCCGGGTGCCCCGGTGGTAGCCGGCGGAGAGCGGGATCACCTGGACGCTGATGTTCGGCAACTCGGCCATCTTGACCAGGTGCCGTAGTTGCCCGTTCATCACCGACTGGTCACCGACCGGCCGTAGCAGCGCGCCCTCGTCGATGATCGCGTCGAGGATGGGCGGCTGGTCGGCGGTGAGCCGCTGTTGTCGGTCGAGCCGGATCTTGACCCGCTGCTCCACCAGGTCGTCACCGAGGGTGTGCGGCCCGCCGCGCATCACGCCACGGATGTAGTCCGCGGTCTGCAACAGGCCGGGCACCACCGAGGGCTCGAAGTTGGCGATGGCGGTCGCCTCGGCCTCCAGCGCGATGAAGTCGATGGTGCGCGGATCCAGCAGGTAGGAGTACGACACCCACCAGCCGGGCTTGCGGGCGTCCTTGGCGAGCTGCACCGCGGCGGCCACCTCCTCGGCGCTCACCCCGTACGACGTGAGCAGGGCGCGCACGGTGGCCGGGCTGATCAGGGTCTGGGCGTTCTCGTAGCGGGAGAGGGTGCTGCGGGTGCTGTTGATCTCATCCGCCGCAGTCTCCAGCGTCAGCCCGGCGGCTTCCCGGTGGTGGCGCAGGGCGATGCCGAGCCGGCGGGCGCGGGCGGTCTTCGGAGCCATGCATCGATGGTCGCATACATTTGCGGGAACGTCTGCATGAGAGAACGTCGATGGGAGTTGCATTCACGCCTATACACGTGTCAATCTGTGATGGCGTCCTCACCGCCGGTTGTCGTGGCGACGGTGGTGGTGAGCGACCGGAGGGGATGGGGCGCGCGGCGATCGGGTTTCTCCCCCGTACCCGATCGTCGCGTGCCGCCCCTCCATCCCGGCCTGCCGGAAGGAGACGACGTGCGAACCCGCCCGGAGCCCCCCGCCGTACCCTGGGGCGGCGTGCGATGACCCGCTTCCTCGTGGTGCTCACCGACGTGCGCCCCGTCGAGGGCGTCAACCGCAACGAGCGGGTCGCGCCGGAACGGCGCCGGCAGGTCGTCGGCGCCAGCAGCCGGGAGGCCGCCGACCGCATC
Organism: Micromonospora noduli; assembly: GCF_003264475.1. Lineage (NCBI taxonomy): Bacteria > Bacillati > Actinomycetota > Actinomycetes > Micromonosporales > Micromonosporaceae > Micromonospora > Micromonospora noduli. Next base: position 582,511 of record NZ_PYAC01000012.1, read on the forward strand.
GCCGGCGCGTTCATGGCGCTGGGCATGGTGCGGGCCGGTCGGCAGCGGGTGAAGGTGATCGCGGTGGGCCGCCGGCACTCCCGGGACTGAGCAGCCCCAGGTCAGCGCTCTGTGGCACCGCTACCACCCGGTTACGCACCGTATATCCTCTCCTGACCGTTTGCCGTGTCGTGCCGTGGCTCGCCGGGTATCGCCTCGCCCCGTGGCCACGCACAGTAAGGTCAACCGGGTGAGCGCCACCGGCGAGCACGACCAGCCGCAGTCGCGTACGAAGAGGTGACCGGAGTGACCACCCCAGGCAAGACCCGCGTGGCGATCGTCTTCGGCGGCCGCAGCCCGGAGCACGGCATCTCCTGCGTCAGCGCCGGCAGCGTGTTCGGCGCACTCGACCCGGACGAGTTCGAGGTGGTGCCGGTGGGCATCACCCGGGCCGGCCAGTGGGTGCTGACCAACGGAGACCCCGCCCAGCTCGCGATCAACGCCCGTCAGCTGCCGGAGATCACCGCCGACTCGGGCGACGACATCGTGCTGCGCGCCGACCCCACCGGTAACGGACTGATGGTGCTCGACCCGACCGAGGGCCCCCGGGCGCTGGCCGACGTGGACGTGGTCTTCCCGGTGCTGCACGGCACCTACGGCGAGGACGGCACCATCCAGGGAATGCTGGAGATGGCCGGCATCCCCTACGTCGGGGCGAACGTGTTCGCCTCCGCGGCCGCCATGGACAAGGAGTTCACCAAGAAGCTCTGTGCCGTCGAGGGCATCCCGGTCGGCACGTACGCCGTGCTGCGCAACGGCATGACGCTCAGCGAGCAGGACAAGGAGCGGCTCGGCCTGCCGGTCTTCGTCAAGCCGTCCCGGGCCGGGTCATCGTTCGGCGTCAGCAAGGTCACCGACTGGGCCGAGCTGGACGCGGCGGTCGCCGCCGCCCGGCAGTTCGACCCGAAGGTCATCATCGAGGCCGCGATCGTCGGCCGCGAGATCGAGTGCGGTGTGCTGGAGGGCGAGGCCGGCGGCACGCCCGAGGCGTCCGTGCTGGCCGAGGTACGGGTCGTCGCCGACCACGACTTCTACGACTTCGAGGCGAAGTACCTCGACGACTCCTGCGAGTACGACATTCCGGCCAACCTGCCGGAGAAGGTGACCCGCCAGGTGCAGGAGTACGCGGTCCGCGCGTTCACCGCGCTGGACTGCGCCGGTCTGGCCCGGGCCGACTTCTTCGTCACTCCCGAGCTGGACGTCTACCTCAACGAGATCAACACGATGCCCGGCTTCACCCCGACGTCGATGTTCCCGCGGATGTGGGCGGCCTCCGGCCTGGAGTACCCGAAGCTGGTCAACCGGCTGATCCGTACCGCCCAGCGTCGCGGCGTCGGCCTGCACTGAGCCGTCCGATCCCGCCCGCGCAGGTCAAGCCGGCGCGGGCGGAGTCGGTTCGAGTTCAGCGCTGGCAGCCGGACGGGATCGCGCCGCCGGAGGGCACGCTCGCCACGATCGTGCTGGAGATCGTCGGCAACCACTGCAACGGCTGCTCGTACGAGCGCGGGACGCGCACGGTGATCAGCGTCTCCCGGTCGACGGTGGAGAGGACCGCCGCGTCGGCCTGCTCGGCCAGGTGCCAGCAGACCCGGTTGACCGTCCAGACCTCGTCGGTGCTGGGGAAGGCCGGCTCGGTGCCGCCGCAGGCCACGGTGAGCGCGGGGTCGCCGTAGGCGGCGTTCTGCTCCGGGCCGGCGGTGACCGGCCGCTGAGCCAGGTCGCGGATGCTCGCCGGAAGCTGGGAGAGCAGGGCCCGGCAGACCGTGGCCGGGCGGGCGGCCAGCGCCGGGGCGGCCATCTCCACCGGGGTGGTGGACTGCACCCGGGCGGTGGTCGCGGAGGGCGTCGGCGCGGCGGCCGGCGCGTCCGGGCTGAGCTTGCTGAAGGCCAGCACGGCCACCAGCAGCGTGATCGGCAGCGCGATCAACGTGGCCAGCAGGGCCGCGCCACGCATGGTCCGATCCCGGCCGGCCGGCGCGGCGGCGGCGGGATCGGTCGACTCGCGGTTACCGTCAGCCGGCTCCGACGTCCCGTCGGCCGCGTCGCGCGCCCCGTCGTCGTCCAGAGCCGAGGAGGAGGTCGTCATCTCGTCCACTTACAGCCGCACCACCGAACACGTGAGGGTGCGAGTGATGCCGGGCACCATCTGCACCTTGCTGACGATGAGTTTGCCGAGCTCGTCGACGGTGTTCGCCTCGGTGAGGACGACCACGTCGTACGGCCCGGTGACGGCGTCGACGCGTACCACGCCGGGGATGTCCGCGATGAGACCCGCCACGTCACGTGCGCGGCCGACCTCGGTCTGGATGAGGATGTACGCCTGTACCACGACTCGACCTCCGTCCGTCGCCGCCCGGGAGCGGCCCGAAGGGTGAAAGTACCTTACGGACCAGGTCTGATCCCTATCGGTGGTCAAGGAGCAGCGGTGAGCGAGCACGGCGGAGCCGGGCAGCACGGGCGGAACGCCAGCGGTGGCGTCGGCGTGTCCGGGATCGGGGAGTTCGGGCTGATCGGGAAAATCACCGCCCGACTGTCGTACGGGCCGACGACCCTGCTCGGCCCGGGCGACGACGCGGCGGTCGTGGCCGCGCCGGACGGCCGGGTGGCGGCCTCCACCGACGTGCTGGTCGACGGGCGGCACTTCCGCCGGGACTGGTCATCGGCCCGCGACGTCGGGCACCGGGCGGCAGCCGCCAACCTGGCGGACATCGCGGCGATGGGTGCCACGCCGACCGCCCTGCTGGTCGCTCTCTGCATGCCGGCGGACCTGGACACCGCCTGGGCGGAGGAGTTGGCCGACGGGATCTCCGCCGAGGCGGCGACGGTCGGCGCGAGCGTCGTCGGCGGGGACATGTCGGCCAGTCCCACCCTGACCGTCGCGGTCACCGCGCTGGGCGACCTGGCGGGCCGTCCGCCCGTGCTGCGCTCGGGGGCCCGACCGGGGGACGTGCTCGCTCTGGCCGGGCGCACCGGGTTCGCGGCAGCCGGGCTGACCGTGCTGACCCGGGGCTTCCGTACCCCCCGGCTGTTGGTCGAGGCGTACCGGCGGCCGCAGGTGCCCTACCAGGCCGGCCCGCAGGCCGCCCAGCTCGGCGCCACCTCCATGATCGACGTGTCGGACGGGCTCCTCGCCGACCTCGGGCACGTCTCGGCGGCCAGCGGGGTGGCGATCGACGTACGCCGCGACGGGTTCGAGGTGCCCCGGCAGATGGCCGACGCGGCGCAGGCACTGGGCGTCGACCCGTACACCTGGATCCTCGCCGGTGGCGACGACCACGCGCTGGCCGCGACCTTCCCCCCGGCGGTGGTCCTGCCGTCGGGCTGGCGGCCGATCGGCCTGGTCACCGACGGTGCCGGCGTGACGGTCGACGGCGTCGCCCACGACGGCCCGGTCGGCTGGGACCACTTCCGGTGAGACCCGCGCGCGGCCGTACCCTGGATACCGTGAGTGAGATCGAGATCCGGGTGGTGCGGTTCGACGCACCGGTGGCGCAGCACCTGATCCACGCCGCACTGGCGGACCTCGGTGCCCGCTACGGCGGCACCGGCGACGACACCCCGGTGGACGCGGCCGAGTTCGAGCCGCCCGACGGCGCGTTCCTGGTGGCCTACCTGGCCGGCGAGCCGGTCGGCTGCGGTGGCTGGCGCAGTCACGGCGCGGACACCGCGGAGCTGAAGCGGATGTACACGACCCCGGCGGCACGGGGGCGGGGGGTGGCCCGTGCGGTGCTGGCGGCCGTCGAGCGCTCCGCCCGCGAGCAGGGCCGCAAGCGGGTGGTCCTGGAATGCGGCGACAAGCAGCCCGAGGCGATCGCCATGTACGGCTCCGCCGGGTACGAGCGGATCCCGAACTTCGGCTTCTACAAGGACGCGGAGGGCTGCGTCTCCTTCGGCCGCACCCTCTGACCTGCGCGCCGGCCGCGGTGGGCCCGGCCTGGCCGGTGTGCCGGCCCCGCCGGGCTCGGCCTGGCCGGTGTGCCAGGCCACCCGGCCGGTGTGCGGCGTCCGCCCGGGCACACGACAGAGCCGGCGGACCCTCGGGGTCCGCCGGCTGAGCCGAACGAAAAGGTGGGTGCTACCGCGTCAGGCGCGGGTGACCTTGCCGGCCTTGATGCACGAGGTGCAGACCTTCAACTTCTTGGTGTTGCCGCCACCGGCCGGGGTACGCACCGACTGGATGTTCGGGTTCCAGCGGCGGTTGGTCCGCCGGTGCGAGTGGGACACGTTGTGGCCGAAGCCCGGTCCCTTGCCACAGACGTCGCACACGCTAGCCACGGGATACTCCTGGGATTGATACGTTCATGAGGTCGCCGGCAGGTGCTGCCCGGGCAACCTGGTCAGGTTACCCGATGACTCGCCGACCCGGCCAACCGGCCCGGTCCGGCGCTCGCCCGTGCCCCGGCTCACGCCTGGTCGTGGGCCCGTCCGCCCAACGGTGGGCCGGCCCGGCGGCAAGGGTACCGGAGGCGCTCCTCCCCGCTGCGGCCAGCGCCGGCCCGGGCCGGCGCGGACACGCCGGACGAGTCCGACGGGTGTCGGTGCGCGCCAGTAGGCTTCTGCCCGTGCTGGACACCCTCGACGCCGCCGCGGTCCGCCGCTGGTGCGCGAGCGGGCTGGCCGCACTGAAGCGTCACCAGGGCGAGATCGACCAGCTCAACGTCTATCCGGTGCCCGACGGCGACACCGGCACCAACCTTGTGCTCACCCTCACCTCGGCGCAGCAGGCGCTCGCCATGGATCTGGACACTCTCCCCGACAGCGGGCCGACAGCGCACGGGCACGCGCTGCGGCTGATGGCGCAGGGCGCGCTGCTCGGCGCGCGGGGCAACTCCGGGGTGATCCTTTCGCAGATCCTGCGTGGTTTCGCCGACCAGGTCGCCGGGGTGCCGGCGGTGCGTGGCCGGGAGTTGGCCGCCGCTCTGCGCTCCGGCACCGCCGCCGCGTACACCGCGGTCTCCCGGCCGGTCGAGGGCACAGTTCTCACAGTGGTCGCGGCGGCCGCCGCCGCAGCCGAGGGCGCGGACAGCGACGACCTGCCGACGGTGGCCGGCGTCGCGGCCCGGGCGGCGGCCGAGGCGCTCGCCCGCACCCCGGAACAGTTGCCGGCGCTGGCCCGCGCGGGCGTGGTCGACGCCGGTGGTCGAGGGCTCTGCGTCCTGCTCGACGCCCTGGTCGAGGTGCTGACCGGGGAGCGCACGGCCCGGCCCGCGCCGACGCCGCGCTCCGCCCGCCCGGCGGCCACCGTCGCCCGCGAGACCGGTTCGGATGAATACGCGTACGAGGTGCAGTTCCTGCTCGACGCCCGAGCCGAGGCGGTCGCCGGGCTGCGGCGAGCACTCGACGCCCTGGGAGATTCACTGGTCGTCGTCGGCGACGGGCGTGAGCCGGAAGGCACCTGGAACGTGCACGTGCACGTCAACGACGTGGGCGCGGCGGTCGAGGCCGGTGTCGCCGCCGGCCGCCCGTACCGCATCTCGGTGACCCGTTTCGCCGACCAGTCGGAGTCGCCCTCCGGCCCGGTGGTGGCCGGCCGGGCCGCGGTGGTGGTGGCCACCGGCGGCGGCATCGCCGACCTGTTCGCCGCGGAGGGCGCCACCGTCGTGCCGGGCAACCCGTCCACGGGTGAGTTGCTGGACGCCGTCCGCAGCACCGGCGCGGCCCGGGTGGTGGTGCTGCCCAACGACGCCAACACCGAGGCGGTGGCGAGCGCGGCCGCCCGCGAGGCCCATCGGTACGGCATCAAGGTGAGCGTGGTGCCGACCCGCTCGCCGGTGCAGGCGCTCGCAGCCCTCGCGGTCCGCGACGGTGACCGCCGTTTCGAGGACGACGTCATCGCGATGGCCGAGGCGGCTGGCGCCTGCCGTTACGCCGAGGTCTGCCATGCCAGCCGGGAGGCGCTGACAGTGGCCGGCCCGTGCCGTCCCGGTGACGTGCTGGCGTTGGTGGAGGGGGAGGTGCACCTGATCGGCACCGACCTCACCGACACCTGCGCGGCAGTGGTCGACCGGATGCTCGGTGGTGGCGGCGAGATGGTCACACTGCTGGCCGGGGTGGACGCTCCGGCCGGGCTCACCGATGCCGTCCGCGCGCACGTCGCGCGACGCTGGCCGTTCGTCGAGGTGCACGCGTACCCGGGCGGTCAGCCGTTTTATCCGCTCCTGGTAGGGATCGAATGAGCGAACCAGCCACGGTGGACACTCCGCTGAAGAAGCTGGTCGGGGACAAGACAGCCAAGGCGCTGGCCTCGCACCTCGACCTGCACACCGCGGGTGACCTGGTCTACCACTTCCCGCGTCGCTACGACGAGCGTGGTGAACACACCGACATCCGCTCGCTGGACGTCGGTGAGCAGGTCACCGTGCTGGCCCAGGTGCAGCGCACCGCGGTGCGCCCGATGCGTCAGCGGCGGGGCAACCTGCTGGAGGTGACAGTCGGCGACGGCTCCGGCGGGGTGCTGACGTTGACCTTCTTCGGCAACCAGGCGTGGCGCGAGCGCGAGCTGCGCCCGGGCCGGTGGGGCCTGTTCGCCGGCAAGGTCACCGAGTTCCGGGGCAAACGGCAGCTCAACGGCCCGGAGTACGTCCTGCTCGGCGAGGGTGGCGACGGTGAGGCAGCGGTCAGCGACGACATCGAGGAGTTCGCCGGGGCGCTGATCCCCGTCTACCCGGCCGCCGCGGCCGTGCCGACCTGGGTGATCGCGCGCTGCGTGCGCGTCGTACTGGACACGTTCACCCCGCCGGACGATCCACTGCCGAGCGCCGTGCGGGCCAGCCGCAAGCTGGTCGGGCTGGGCGCCGCGCTGACCGAGATCCACCGGCCGTCCAGCAAGGAGGCGCTGCACCAGGCCCGCCGGCGACTCAAGTGGGACGAGGCCTTCGCCGTCCAGGTGACACTGGTGCAGCGCAAGCACCGGGCGGCCGACTGGCCGGCCCGACCCCGCCCGGCGCGCCCGGGTGGGCTGCTGGAGGCCTTTGACGCCCGACTCCCGTACGAGCTGACGGCCGGTCAGCGTGAGGTGGGTGTGGAGATCGCGGCGGACCTGGCCACCCCGCACCCCATGCACCGCCTGTTGCAGGGCGAGGTGGGCTCGGGCAAGACGGTGGTGGCGCTACGGGCGATGCTTCAGGTGGTCGACGCGGGCGGGCAGGCCGCGCTGCTGGCACCCACCGAGGTGCTGGCCGCCCAGCACCACCGCGGCATGCTCGACCTGCTCGGGCCGCTCGGGCGGGCCGGTGAGCTGGGCTCCGCCGAGCACGCCACCCGGGTCGAGCTGGTCACCGGCTCGCTGGGCGCGGCGGCTCGCCGCCGGGCGCTCGGCGAGGTGGCCAGCGGTGCCGCCGGCATCGTGCTCGGCACCCATGCCCTGCTGTACGAGGGGGTCGACTTCGCCGACCTCGGCCTGGTGGTGGTCGACGAGCAGCACCGCTTCGGCGTGGAGCAGCGCGACGCCCTGCGGGCCAAGGCCGACCAACCGCCGCACGTGCTGGTGATGACGGCCACCCCGATCCCGCGCACTGTGGCGATGACCGTCTACGGCGACCTGGAGGTCTCCACGCTCTCCCAGCTGCCCCGAGGGCGGTCGCCGATCGCCTCGCACGTGGTGCCGGCCGCCGAGAAACCCGCCTACCTGGACCGGGCCTGGCGCCGGCTGCGCGAGGAGGTGACCGCCGGCCACCAGGCGTACGTGGTGTGCCCGCGGATCGGTGACGGGCCGACCAGCGACGAGGAACCGCCACCCGAGGACGACAACGGCCGTCGGCCACCGCTGGCGGTCACCGAGGTGGCTCCGCTGCTGGCCGAGGGCCCGCTGCACGGCCTGCGGATCGGGGTGCTGCACGGTCGACTGCCGGCCGACGAGAAGGACGCGGTGATGCGTACCTTCGCGGCCGGTGACCTGGACGTGCTGGTGGCGACGACAGTGATCGAGGTTGGCGTGGACGTGCCGAACGCCACCGTGATGATCGTGTTGGACGCCGACCGGTTCGGCGTCTCCCAGCTGCACCAGCTGCGGGGCCGGGTCGGCCGGGGTGCTGCCGCCGGGCTCTGCCTGCTGGTCAGCGAGGCGGCCGAGGGTTCGTCGGCGCGGGAACGGTTGGACGCGGTCGCGTCCACGAGTGACGGTTTCAAGCTCGCCGAACTGGATCTGGAGCAACGCCGCGAGGGCGACGTGCTGGGTGCCACCCAGTCCGGTCACCGTTCGCACCTGCGGTTGCTGTCCCTGCGACGCGACGCCGATCTGATCCGCGACGCCCGCGCCGAGGCGATCACCCTGATCGAGGACGACCCGGAGCTTGCCCGCAGCCCGGCACTGGCCGCCTCGGTGGCCGCACTGGTGGACGAGGATCGCGCGGAGTACCTGGAAAAGGGCTGACCACAGAGGCCATCACATGGCTGAGGGCGCGCCGACCGGGTGGTCGACGCGCCCTCAACTGTCAGAGCGGGTTGGTTCAGGCGGTGAAGCGAACCCGACGACGACGGGCCACCACGAACAGGGCGGCACCGGCGGCCAGCAGCACCACGGCGCCGGCGATGATGCCGCCGGTGGCAGCACCGGTCAGCGGCAGAGCCGGTTCGTCCTTACCGCCACCCTGACCCGGGGCGCACTCGGCCGGCTGCTCCCAGGCGATCGGCGCGGTGTCGTCGAGGCCCTCGGCGGCCGGCGTGACGGTCAGACCCTCGAACGCGTCGAAGGAGACGGAACCGGTCTCGCCCGGCTTCACGACAAGCGTCTTCACCTCGCCCTTGTTCGGGGTCAGGGTGAGCGTGACGGTCTCACCGTCGGCGGGGTTCTCAATCGTGAAGGTGAGCTTGTCGCAGGTCGACTCGACCGAGCCCACCGGCTCCGCCGGAGCCGGGGTGGCAGTCGGGGTCGGGCTCTGGGTCGGAGGCTGGCTCGGCGACGGAGAGACGACAGTGGGGGTCGGGGTGGGGGTCGCCGACGGAGTGGCGGTCGGCGTCGGGCTGCTCGGCGAGGGCGTGGCCTCTGCCGCGCAGGTGCCCTTCGGCTCGGCGGCCACGGTCCGCTCCTCGGTCACGATCCGGTCGGAGCGCACCCACCGCGCCTCGACGGTCAGCTCGATCGTCGGCCGCTTCTGGTCGAAGCGGTGGGCCTGGGTGCCGGTGAGGAAACCCTCGCCCTTCGCCGGGAGAGTGGCGTCCTTCGCCAGGCCACCGGTGAAGTCGGCCGGGACGGTCGACTCGAGCTTGGTGATCTTCGCGTCGATGTTCTCGCTGTTGCCGACCGTCCAGGTCACCTTGACCTGGCCGTCGGAGGTCAGGCAGTAGGTGCCGGAGGGCTCGGGGTGGTGGGCACTCGCGGGGCTCGCGAGGACGCCGACGCCGGCGATGCCGATCAACGCGCCCGCAGCGATGGCCGCGACGCGCCGGAACGGAGACTTGGGAGGGTTCACGCCTGCTCCTGGTGAGGGGGGTACGGATCGCGTGGCGGGAGGCCGGGAGACATCGTGACCGGGGGGTCACCTGCTCACCGGGGGCGTCGCGCGACGCGGTGGTGTTCCCGCGGCGAAAGCGGGGACAGGGGGAGACTGTACTGATGGGTGGTTAATGAGGGGAGTTCAGATCATTGCCATCCGGCAATGTAGTCGATTCGTGATCTTTGATAGACCGAAGGTGTCGGTCCGGTCACTGGGGACGGTGCGGCCACCGTGGCTCCACGGTGGATGCCGCGCCGTCGGGGCTGCTCAGGTGCTCCCCGTCGTCGCCGGCCGGCCAACCCCTCGGATCCGCGCCGTGCTGACCGGGTCCGCGCCGCGTCGCGTAGCGTCGCGGGCATGAGCAGGAGGAAACGGTGACCCGGATCGTGGCCGGGACGCTCGGTGGCCGGCGGATCGCCGCGCCGCCCGGCGCCGGCACCCGACCCACCTCGGACCGGGTCCGGGAGGCGCTGTTCAGTGCCGTCCAGGCCGAGGTCGATCTCGACGGCGCCCGCTTCGCCGACCTGTACGCCGGCTCCGGCGCGGTCGGCCTGGAGGCGCTCTCCCGGGGTGCCCGGCACGTGTTACTGGTCGAGTCCGACCCGCGGGCGGCCCGGGTGATCCGGGAGAACGTGGCGGCCCTCCGTGCCGGTCCGGCGGCCCGTCTGGTCACCGGCAAGGTGGCGACGGTGCTTGCCGCCGGACCGGACGGCGAGCCGTACGACGTGGTCTTCGCCGACCCGCCGTACGCCGTGCCGGACGAGGAGATCACCGCGCTGTTGGCCGCGCTGGTCGACGGCGGCTGGCTGGCGCCCGACGCGTTGGTGGTGGTGGAGCGGTCCCGCCGTACCAGGGAGTTCGACTGGGTGGAAGGGATCACCGCCGAGCGCAGTCGCCGTTACGGCGAGACCACCCTTTGGTACGGTCGCCGATCATGAGACGTGCGGTGTGCCCTGGTTCGTTCGACCCGGTCACCAACGGACACCTCGACATCATCGGGAGGGCCAGTCGGCTCTTCGATGAGGTGATCGTCGGTGTGCTGGTGAATCAGTCGAAGAGTGGCCTGTTCACCGTCGAGGAGCGCATCGAGATGCTCCGCGAGGTGACCTCGTCGTACGGCAACGTGCGGGTCGAGTCGTTCCGAGGGCTGCTGGTGGACTTCTGCCGGGCCCAGCAGGCCAGTGTGCTGATCAAGGGCCTGCGGGCGGTCAGCGACTTCGACTACGAGTTGCAGATGGCCCAGATGAACATAGGTCTGGCCGGCGTCGAGACGCTCTTCATGCCGACCAACCCGCTCTACTCGTTCCTCTCGTCGAGCCTGGTCAAGGACGTGGCCAAGTGGGGTGGCGACATCTCCGCCCACGTCCCCGACCCGGTCCGCGAAGCCCTCCAGGCCCGCCTGGGCCCCCGCCCCTAACCTGCCCCCACGCCCTCGCTCCTTCACTCCCGGGATCTTGCACTTGTGGTTCCCTGACCGCCCCTTTCGGCGTCGTTCGGCGCGACCGAAAGTGCAAGATCGGCGCGGGGGAGGCCGGGTGGGAGCCGGGGGTGACTATGTCGCGACTCGCCGGGTTGGGGTGAGTGGGGCGGCGGTGGGGCCGGCACGACATGATTGGTGGCGCGGGGAACGGCCGTAGCCCGCATCATGGAGGTCGGCCGACGAACGACAGGAGTGAGGTAGCCGGTGGACCCGCTCGATCGCATCGACGAACTGATCGCCATCCTGGAGCAGGCCCGCTCCGTCCCGATGTCGCGCAACAACTGCATGGTCGACCGGGGTGAGATGATCGCTGCCCTCGATGAGATGCGTGCCGATCTCCCCGCCGACCTGCGTCGCGCCGCCGCGCTCCTCGAGGAGCGCGACAAGATCATGGAAGCCGGCAAGCGCGAGGCGGACCGGATCATCAGCGAGGGTGAGGCAGAACACGCCCGCCTGGTCTCCGTGAACGAGATCACCGTGTCGGCCGAGCACGAGGGCGCCCGGATCATCGGCGAGGCCCGCGCCGAGGCGCAGCGCCTGCGTGAGGAGGTCGACGACTACGTCGACACCGCGCTGGCCAACTTCGAGCAGTTCCTCACCCGGGCGCTGGCCTCGATAGAGCGCGGCCGGGACAAGATGCACGCGCTGCGCGAGATCGGCACCTTCGCTGGGGATGAGGCGGAACGCCCGCTACCCTTCTGAGCGGCACCTCACCAGCCGACTTCTCAGGCGGGCGTCGCCCCCGGTTCGACGGTCCGGCGGTCGTCCAGGTAACCTTTTTTGTCGGCCTCTCACCGGCCGGAGTCTAACTATGCCCAAGCACTCGCCATCGACACTCAACCCCAGGTCGCCGTTGGTCCTCGACACGAGGGACCTCCCGCGTCGCCCTGGCGCGTTGCGTGAGGTCCGGCGGGTCGTGCCGGCACCGGCGGACCTCGGTGTGGAGTTGATCGGCGTGCCGGAGGGCGCGGACCTCGACCTCGATCTGAGGTTGCAGTCGGTGTCCGAGGGCGTGCTCGTCTCCGGGACCATCACCGGTCCCGTCCGGGGCGAGTGCGGCCGTTGCCTGCGCGAGATCAACGACTCGATGGGCGTGACGATCCAGGAGCTGTACGCGTACGAGGACAGCACCACGGACGCCACGACCGACGAGGACGAGGTGGGCCGGATGCAGGGCGATCTGATCGACCTGGAGCCGGCGCTGCGGGACGCGTTGGTGCTCACGCTGCCGACCAACCCGCTCTGCCGGGAGGACTGCCCAGGACTGTGCCCCGAATGCGGGGCGCACTGGGACGATCTGCCGGCCGACCACAGTCACCAGCAGATCGACCCGCGTTGGGCGGGCCTGTCGCAACTGACCGTTACAGAGGAGTAAGAACCGTGGCCGTCCCGAAGCGCAAGATGTCGCGCAGCAACACCCGGTCCCGCCGGGCGAACTGGAAGGCGACAGTGGTCGCGACCGTTGCGTGCCCGCAGTGCAAGTCCCCGAAGCTGCCGCACGCCGCCTGCTCCGTCTGCGGCACCTACAACGGCCGCCAGGTTCTCGAGGTCTGACCTGGACGCCGAGTGACGCCCCCGACCCCAGGTCGGGCGGCGCGCGCATCCTGGCATTCGCCCGGTGCTCCGGCTCCCTCCGACGCCGGCCGGCCCAATCCGGCCGGCGTTCCGGTGGAGCCGGGCGCCGCGCGGATCGCCGTTGACCTCCTCGGCGGGGACGACGCTCCCGCCGTCGTGGTTGACGGCGCTCTGCGGGCCATGCGCGCCGACCCTGACCTGCATCTGCTTCTCGTCGGTCCGACTGAGGTCGCCGACGAGCTGATTGCTGCCCTCGATCCGGCGCAACGCGCCCGGATCACGGTGCGGCCCGTTCGCGACGTAGTCGGCATGGCCGACCATCCCAGCGCCGCCCGCTCCGAGAGCACCGTCCGGGCCGCGGTCACCGCCGTCCGGGACGGGACCGCCGACGCCCTGGTCTCCGCCGGCGCCACCGGCGCCACAGTCACCGCAGCCGTGCTCGGCCTCGGCCGCTCGCCGGAGATCCGCCAACCCGCGCTGGCCGCCACCCTGCCCGCCGTGGCGGGACCTGTCGTGTTGCTCGACGTCGGCGGCTCCCTGGAACCCCGCCCGGCCACCCTCGCCCGCCACGCCGTGCTCGGCGCCGCGTACGCGGCGGTGGCCCACTCGATCGCCGCGCCCCGGGTCGGGCTGCTCTCGGTCGGCACCGAGGCCGGCAAGGGCGACCGGGTCCGCCGCGCCACCGACCCCCTGCTCGCCGTCGAACCGCTGCCCGGTGGGGCGCGCTACGTCGGCCTGGTCGAGGGGTACGACGTGGCCCTCGGTGCGCGCGCAGATGTGGTCGTCACCGACGGCTTCACCGGTAACGTGCTGCTCAAGGCCATCGAGGGCGCGTACGCGATGGCCGGCGGCCCACCTGCCCAGGGCGGCGCGCCCCGCGCGGCGGCCCTGCTGGGCGTCGCGGGGACGGTGGTCGTCTGTCACGGGTCCGCCCGCGCCGACGACGTCGCCTCCGGCATAGCTCTCGCCGCCCACCTGTGGCGGCGGCGCGCCACCGATCTGGTCTCCGCGTTGCTCGACCGCGACGCCGCGACGGATCGCACCGACCGCTCCACCGACACCGAGGTACGCACATGAGCAACGACAAGCGGCGGCGGGCGTCCGTCGGTCACCTGGAAGCCGCCTTCGGAGTGAGCCTGGAACCCGAGCTGCTCCAGCGCGCGTTGACCCACCGGTCGTACGCGTACGAGAACGGCGGGCTGCCGACCAACGAGCGGCTGGAGTTCCTCGGCGACTCGGTGCTCGGCGTGGTGATCACCACGGCGCTCTTCCACAACCACCCGGATCTGCCCGAGGGGCAGTTGGCCAAGTTGCGGGCCAGCGTGGTCAACATGCGGGCGCTCGCCGACGTGGCCCGCGGCCTGGGCCCGGACGGGCTGGGCGCGTACCTACTGCTCGGGAAGGGCGAGGAGACGACCGGGGGCCGGGACAAGGCGAGCATCCTCGCCGACACGCTGGAGGCGCTGCTCGGCGCGATCTACCTCCAGTACGGCCTGGACACCACGGGCATCGTCATCCACCGGCTCTTCGACCCGCTGATGGCCGAGTCGGCTGGTCGCGGGGCCGCCCTGGACTGGAAGACCAGCCTCCAGGAGCTGACGGCGGCGCTCGGGCTCGGCGTCCCGGAGTACCGGATCGAGGGCACCGGCCCGGATCACCTCAAGACGTTCACCGCCTGGGTGGTGGTGGCCGGCATCCGGTACGGCGGCGCCGAGGGGCGCAGCAAGAAGGAGGCCGAGCAGCGGGCCGCCGAGGCCGCCTGGCGGACGCTCGCCGAGCAGAACGGCCAAGCCGGCGACGACGGCAAGGACAGCCAAGCCAGCATCGACGGCAAGGACGGGCGGGCCGGCGACGACCGCCGGAACGGTCGGGTCGGCGACGACCGCACGGACCAGCCGATCGACCCGGACGACGCGGCCGACCGGGACGAGCCGTTCGGGCCGCTGGAGCGCGCCGAGCGGGCGGCTCAGGCCGAGCAGGCCGACCACCTGGCGCAGGCACTGCCGGCCGGGGGCGCCGACGGTCACGAGACGGGTCGGCGGCGTGCCTGAGCTACCCGAGGTGGAGACCGTCCGACAGGGGGTGGCCCAGTGGGTCGTCGGCCGTCGGATCGCCTCCGTCGAGGTTCGTCATCCGCGTGCGGTCCGCCGGCACGCTCCCGGCGACGTGCACTTCGCCGACGTGCTCGCCGGCCGGACGGTGCTGGACGCCCGCCGTCGCGGCAAGTACCTGTGGCTGCCACTGGACAGCGGTGACGCGATCGTCGGGCACCTCGGCATGTCGGGTCAACTGCTGCTCCAGCCACCGGGGACGACGGACGAGACCCACCTTCGGGTCCGGTTCCGGTTCAGCGACGACGGCCCGGAGCTGCGTTTCGTCGACCAGCGAACGTTCGGCGGGCTCTCGGTGAGCGAGGGCGGCGCCGAGCTGCCCGACGAGATCGCGCACATCGCCCGCGACCCGATGGACCCGGAGTTCTCCGACGAGGCGTTCGTCGCGGCGCTGCGCCGCCGGCACACCGAGGTGAAGCGGGCACTGCTCGACCAGACCCTGATCTCCGGGGTGGGCAACATCTACGCCGACGAGGCGCTCTGGCGCGCCAAGCTGCACGGCGGCCGACCCACCGACGCGTTGACCGGCCCGGCCGCACAGCGCCTGCTCGGCCACGTCCGCGACGTGCTGGCCGAGGCGATCAGCGAGGGCGGCACCAGCTTCGACGCCCTCTACGTGAACGTCAACGGCGAGAGTGGCTACTTCGACCGGGCGCTCAACGCCTACGGCCGCGAGGGCGAGCCGTGCCGGCGGTGTGGCGCGCCGATCCGCCGCGAGGCGTTCATGAACCGGTCCTCGTACAGCTGCCCGAACTGTCAGCCACGGCCCCGGGGTTCCCTTCGGGGATGACCCGGAGCCGGCTCGGGGCGATGCCGGCGGGTCGCGGCCTGTCGCTCCGGGGTGGACCCCGGTGTACGTCCGGATCGCGGTTCGACCCCCGGCGAACGCACCCCCGCACCCGGTCCGGTGGTTCCAGGGTGGGCCCGGGTCGATCCCCGATGTGACCGCCTCGTCACGCACCTAGCGTCAGCACCGTTGACAGGGGGTTGACGTGACAGGGGGACCCGAGATGGGGAGAAGACCGGTGACGGTGCGGCTGGCGCGGTGGAGCGCCGAGCACCCGTGGCGGGCGATCGCGCTGTGGGCCGTGTTCGTGGCGGTGTGTTTCGTGGGCGGCAACGCCGCCGGACTCAACGAGGCCACCAGCGGTGACCAGGCGATCGGCGAGGCGGGGCGGGCCAGCCTCATCGTGGACGGCGGTGACTTCGACGACCCGGCCGTGGACAACGTCCTCATCACCTCCAGGGGCGGCGCGTTGGACCAGGCGGCGGCGAAGTCGGCGGCCGACGACGCGGCGGCCCGGCTGCGTACGGTCGCCGGGGTGGCCGGGGTGGGCCAGCCGGTCACCGCGCGGGACGGCTCGGCGCTGCTGCTGCCGATCACCATGTCGGGTGACCCGGAGACGGCCTCGGATCGGGTGCAGCCGTTGCGCGACGCCACCGCCTCCGTGCAGGACGCGTACCCCGGGCTGCGCGTCGAGCAGGTCGGCGGGCCGTCGATCGGCCAGGCCCTCGACGACACCCTGGGTAAGGACTTCAAGCGCGCCGAACTGCTCAGTCTGCCGGTCACCCTGGCGATCCTGATCATCGCGTTCGGCGCGCTGATCGCGGCGAGCGTGCCGGTGCTGCTGGCGCTCTCCTCGGTGGCCGCCGCGATGGGTCTGTCCACTCTCGCCTCGCACCTGGTGCCGGCCACCGACACCACGGCACCGGTGATCCTGCTGATCGGCATGGCGGTCGGCGTCGACTACTCGCTGTTCTACATCCGTCGGGAGCGGGAGGAACGCGCCAAGGGTCGGTCCGGTCTGGACGCGGTGGAGATCGCCGCGGAGACCTCCGGGCACGCGGTGGTGGTCTCCGGCTTCGCGGTGATCATCTCGATGGCCGGGCTGCTGCTCGCCGGCGACGTGGTCTTCTCGTCCCTCGCCATCGGTTCGATCCTCGTGGTGGCCGTCGCGGTGACCGGTTCACTGACCGTCCTGCCCGCCCTGCTGGCCCGGCTCGGTCGTTGGGTGGACCGGCCCCGGGTGCCGCTGCTCTGGCGACTGACCGCGCCGCGTACCGGCCGGCACGGCGAGTCCCGCGCGCCCCGGCTGTGGCCGGCGGTGCTCCGGCCCGCGCTGCGCGCGCCGGTGGCGACGCTTGTCATCTCGGTCGGGCTGCTGCTCGCGCTGGCCGCGCCGGCGCTCGGGATGAAGCTGAAGTTCCCCGGCATGGAGGACCTGCCTCGCACGACGCCGGCAATGCAGGCGTACGACCGGCTCACCGCCGCCTTCCCGAGCGCCGGCACCAATCACGTGGTGGCCGTCCGGGCGCCCGCCGACCAGGCCGACCGGGTACGCGCCGCCCTCACCGGCCTGTCCACCCGGGCTGCCGGCGATCCGCTGTTCGCCCCGGCCGAGGCGGACGGCCCGAAGATCGAGGTGTCGGCCGACCGGCGGGTCTCGGTGCTGGACGTCCCCACCCCGTACGCCAGTCGCGACGACCGGTCGGTGCAGTCGTTGGAGAAGCTGCGCGGGGACCTGGTCCCGGCCGAGCTGCGCGGCATTCCCGGCATCGAGTACGCGGTGGGCGGGAGTGTCGCCGACAGCGAGGACTACGCCCAGCACGTCCGGGACAAGTTGCCGCTGGTCATGGGCTTCGTGCTGGTGCTGACCTTCCTGGTCATGACGTTCACCTTCCGGTCGGTGGTGATCGCGGCCAGCTCGATCGCGCTGAACCTGCTCTCCGCGGGTGCCGCGTACGGTCTGCTGGTGCTGATCTTCCAGGGCGAGTGGGCGCAGGGACTGCTCGGCTTCACGTCGATGGGCGCGATCGTGTCCTGGTTGCCGCTGTTCCTGTTCGTGGTGCTGTTCGGCCTCTCGATGGACTACCACGTCTTCGTGGTCAGTCGGATCCGCGAGGGTGTCCGGTCCGGCCTGCCCAACCGCGACGCCGTGTCGTACGGGATCACCTCGTCGGCCGGAGTGGTGACCAGCGCGGCGATCGTGATGGTCGGGGTCTTCTCGATCTTCGCCACGCTGAGCACTATCGACATGAAGCAGCTCGGCATCGGTCTGGCGGCGGCGATCCTGCTGGACGCCACCATCATCCGGGGAGTGGTGCTGCCGGCGCTGATGACCATGCTCGGCGATGCCAACTGGTGGGCCCCGCGCTTCCTGCGGCCCCGCCCGGCACCCGCGCCCACCGACCCGCCCGCCCCCGCGCCGGAGCTGGTCCCGGTCCCCTGACCGCCCGAACCCGCTGGGCCAGGCCGCGAATCGTGGCCTGGCCCAACGGGGTCAGGGAAGTGGGCAGGGCTCCCGGGAGGCGTCCAGCGTGCGGTCCTTGCGGATCGACGCGAAGCCGTAGCCGACGGTGGTGACGCAGAAGTCGTCGGTCGAGCCGGTGTACTCGACGTGAAAGACCGGCTTGCCGGCGTCGCTGAACGGCAGCAGTTTGGCGCACTGGGCCAGCCGGACGCACTCCTCGTTGACCGCGAAGTCGAAGTCCGGGGCCAGCGCGGCGAGCTGTGGCACGTCGTTGACCAACCCCGGGGAGAGACTCAGCGAGCGGGCCAACTCGGCCAGCCGGCGGTTGAACAGCAGTTGGTCGTCGAAGTCGAGAGCAAAGCCGGTGCGTGCCGCGTACCCGTCGGCGTCGAAGAGCGCCACCGCGCCGAAGCCCTTGCCCCGGCAGAGCCGGAACCGGTCGGCCAGCACCGGCCGGAGCGCGTCCCAACTCCGGACGTCCAGCCACCGGCTGTCGGGTCGACGCCCGGCCGCGCCCCGGACGACCTGCGGGAACCGGCTGGCGTCCGGGTCGTCGGAGCGGACCGATCCCACGTTCACCTGGCAGATCAACCGGCGGTCCCGGGAGCGCAACTCGGCGGTCTGTGCGGCGGTGGTGGCCACCGGGTCGAGGAGGAAGACGTGGGCGTCCACCGCCGGGTCGAGCTGGCCGCTGAGCTGCCACTGCCACTGCCAGTGCCGGGCCTGGGCCGCCGGCCACGCGGTGGGCGCGCCGGGCGGGGTCAGCTCGGGCCGGCACCCGTACGCCGGCACCAGCAGCACGAGAGCGACGCTGGCGGACAGGGCGCGGCGCAGTGGGCGTACGGCGACGCGTCGCCGCGGCCGGATCCGCATCGGCAGCTCCCGGGTCCCGGACGGCCGGTCGCCGCCCGCACCGGTACGCGGCCCCCACGCTCCGGCCCGACGTACCTCACGGGTCAACGAGCGCGGGGGCGGGAACGACGCGCGGTCAGCGCGGCGCCGCGAAGACCTGCGTCCAGTACGGCCCGTTGCTGTTGGCGATGCCGACGCCGATTTCGGTGAACGCGCAGTTCAGGATGTTGGCCCGGTGGCCGGAGCTGTTCATCCAGGCGTCCATCACAGCGGCGGGGGTTTTCTGGTTCCAGGCCACGTTCTCGCCGTACGTGCGCCAGGTGTAGCCGACCCGGTCCAGCCGGGTGCCGGCGTTGCTGCCGTCGCTGCCGGTGTGTGACATGTTCTGGTTGTCGGCCTGGTCCTGGCTGTGCCGCTGGGCGGCCGTCATCAGCTTGTCGTCGATGCTCAGCGCCTTGCAGCCGGCCTTGGCCCGCTCGGCGTTGACCAGGTCCACCACCTCACGGGCCTGAGCGCTGACGGAGCCGCTGGAGCCGTTGGAACCGGTGGAGCTGCCGGTGTTGCTCGGCGCGGTGCTGCGCTCGACGCTGCGGCGCGACGCGGCGGTGCTCCGCGACGACGCCGGCGTGGGCTTGACGACCTTGCTGGGCGACGGGCTCGGAGACGCCGGGGTGGGGATGGTTGACGGGGAGGGTGCGGCGAGGGTGTCCAGCGCCGGCTCTTCGGTCGGCGCGGCCGACGCGGCGAAGGAGTCGTCGACGGCCGTCGGTTGGGCGGCCCCGTCGTCACCGCCGGGGAGGGTGAGCGCGCCGACGCCGAAGCTGACCACGAGGGTGGCGGCCGCGGCGGCGCCCCCGATCATCAGCGGCCGGCGCCAGCGGCGTGGGGAGCGGTGCCGTCCCTCGCCGGGCCGGCCGGTCTCGGCTGCGCCGTGCCAGCCGTCGGTGCTCTCCGGGTCGGTGTCGGTGTGCCAGCCGCCGGGCGCCTCGGCGCGCCGTCCGCCGGTGGTGTCCTGGGCCGGGCGGCTGTCGCCCCAGCCGTCGGTCTCGCTGTCCGGCTGGTAGGCCCCCCAGGCCGCGGTGCGGGCGTCGGCCGCCTCGGCGGGGATCACCGGGTCCGGTTGCCGGCCCTCGGTGGGCTGCTCCCGGTGCCACTCGTCGCCCGACTGACCGGGCTCGTCGCCGAAGAGGTAGGCCGAGCGGGGCTCTGGGCGGTCGTGCAGCCAGGCCGGCTCGTCGGTCGGTCCCTCGGCGCGCCGGGGGGCGCCGTTCGGGTCCATCGGATCGGTCCAGCCGTACACGCCTATGCCTCCAGGGGTCGGTTGCGGGCCGGGGTGACGCTACGGCGCGCCTACGACCTGCGGCAACGTGGCTAAGAAAGAGTTAAGGGGAAGTCGGACGCCAGGGTGCGGACTTCCGCAGATCCGGGCGTACAGTAAAGGCGTCCGGACAGAGAGTGTCCGTGCCTTGCGGCAGCCCCCCGACAAGTGGACAGGTCGACGTGGAGATGATCTACGGCCTGCGAGAACTTGACGAAGGAGGGGTTTGCGGCTCAATATATAGGTGTCGCCAGTCGCGCCCGGTCATGCCCAGATACAGCCTGGAATGACAGCCGCGTATGAATTGGGCGCGCGTTGGCCGGCCTTTCCGGCAGCGCATATCAAGGAGTCAGCATGGCGAAGGCCCTCTACGGCCACGTAGGTGCAGCGCCCGACCGGCGTCTGCTCGACGAGGTCACCCGACTGCGTTCCAGGGTTCAGGCACTGGAGTTCGAGATCACGCGTCTGCGTGCCGACAATGATCGGCTCGCGGCGGCCGCGGCGGAGGCGGACGATCTGCTCCGTCTGGCCGAGCCGGCGCTGACCTGATCTTCAGGTCGTAAAAACTGAATCGCACCACCGCAAAAATACGCGCCGACACCTCTGTGCCGGCGCGTAACACTGTCCGGGTCCTTTTCGACGCCGACGATTCATGATCTTGCGGCCGATCGTGCGGGAAGCGCGCCGCGCAGTTACCGAAAAGCGCGTCGGCGGATAAGCCGATCATGAAAGGCGCTTGCCTTTCTCGCGGTCTCCGGAACAACAGCGCGCCCACCGTCGACACGACGCGGGGCGGGTCGCGTGCCGGGCCGCTCGCACCGCCGGGTTAGTCTGCGAGTTCACCCAGGTCCCCACAGCCGGCGACGGTACGGCGGCCACCGGACGAGGATCGAGTAGGTGTATCTCAAGAGCCTGACGGTGAAGGGGTTCAAGTCCTTCGCCTCCGCGACGACGTTGAAGCTGGAGCCCGGGATCACCTGCGTGGTGGGCCCGAACGGCTCCGGCAAGTCCAACGTCGTCGACGCCATCGCCTGGGTCCTCGGCGAACAGGGCGCCAAGGCCCTCCGTGGCGGCAAGATGGAGGACGTCATCTTCGCCGGCACCGCCGGCCGGGCACCGCTGGGTCGTGCCGAGGTCACCCTCACCATCGACAACACCGACGGCGCGCTGCCGATCGAGTACACCGAGGTGTCCATCACCCGCCGGATGTTCCGCTCCGGCGAGAGCGAGTACGAGATCAACGGCAACTCCTGCCGGTTGCTCGACATCCAGGAGCTGCTCTCCGACTCCGGCATCGGCCGGGAGATGCACATCATCGTCGGGCAGGGCCGCCTCGACGGCATGCTGCACGCCAAGCCGGAGGACCGCCGGGCGTTCATCGAGGAGGCGGCCGGCGTCCTCAAGCACCGCAAGCGCAAGGAAAAGGCGCTGCGCAAGCTCGACGCGATGCAAGTAAATCTCAATCGCTTGACCGACCTCACGGCCGAGCTGCGTCGTCAGCTCAAGCCGCTGGGCCGGCAGGCCGAGGTGGCCCGGCGCGCCGCCGCCATCCAGGCCAACCTGCGCGACGCCCGGTTGCGACTGCTCGCCGACGACCTGGCCACCCTGCGGACCACCCTCGACCGGGAGATCGCCGACGAGACCGCGCTG
Organism: Micromonospora noduli; assembly: GCF_003264475.1. NCBI lineage: Bacteria > Bacillati > Actinomycetota > Actinomycetes > Micromonosporales > Micromonosporaceae > Micromonospora > Micromonospora noduli. The sequence continues at coordinate 604,221 of NZ_PYAC01000012.1, forward strand.
CGCGAGCGGCGCGAGCAGATCGAGGGTGAGCACACCGAGGTGCAGGGCCGGCTCGGCGAGTTGGAGGCCGCCCTCGCGGAGGACGCGCCGCTGCTCGCCGCCGCCCAGGACACCTGGTACAAGCTCTCCGCCCTCCAGGAACGCTTCCGCTCGATCGAGCAGTTGGCCCGGGAGCGGCTGCGGCACCTCAGCGCCACCGGCGACGACGAGCGGCCCGGCCGCGACCCGGACCAGCTGGAGGCCGAGGCGGAACGCGTCCGCGAGCAGGAGGAGGAACTGCGCGGCGCGCTCACCGACGACCAGATCCGACTGGCCGAGGCGGTCGAGCACCGCCAGGAGTTGGAGCGGCAGTTGGCCGCCGCCGAGCGCGAGCTGGTCGCCGCGGCCAAGGCCATCGCCGACCGGCGCGAGGGGATGGCCCGGCTCACCGGCCAGGTCAACTCCGCCCGGGCCCGGACCACCAGCGCCGGCGAGGAGATCGAACGCCTCGCGATCGCGCACGCCGACGCGCTGGGCCGCGCCGAGCAGGCGCAGGCCGACCTGGACGCGGTCGCCGCCCAGTCCACCGAGGCCGACCGGGACAACGCGGACCTGGACGCCCGGCACGCCGAGGCGGTCGCCGTGCAGGAACGGGCCCAGGCCACCGTCCGATCGCTGTCCGACGCCGAGCGGGCGGCGGAGAAGGACGCCGCCACCTGGAAGGCCCGCGAGGAGGCACTCGCCCTGGGGCTGCGGCGCAAGGACGGCGCCGGGGCGCTGCTCGCCCGCGCCGGGGACGTGCCCGGCCTGCTCGGCAGCCTCGCCGGGTTGCTCACCGTCGCGCCCGGTCACGAGGCCGCGCTGGCCGCCGCGCTCGGCGGCCTCGCCGACGCGGTCGCCGTCAGCGGGGTGGACGAGGCCGTCGAGGCGATGCGGCTGTTGAAGATCTCCGACGCCGGCCGGGCCGGCCTGCTGGTCGGCAGCCCGGCGGGGCCCGGCATGACCGGCTCCGCCGACGCGCTGCGCCCGAAGCTGCCGGACGACGCCCGGTGGGCACCTGATCTGGTGGAGTGCAGCGCCGAGCTGCGTCCGGCGGTGCACCGGGCCCTGCGGGACGTGGCGCTCGTCGACGATCTCGCCGCCGCCGCCGAGCTGGTCGCCAGCAACCCCGAGCTGCGGGCGGTCACCCCGGACGGTGACGTGGTCGGGGCGTACGCGGCGGCGGGCGGGTCGGCCAAGGCCCAGAGCTACATCGAGGTGCAGGCCGCCGTCGAGGAGGCCCGCGCCAACCGGGTCACCGCCGAACGCGCTGGCCTGGAGCTTCGTGATCAGTTGGTCGAGGCGCGCGCCGAGGTGGCGGCCGCCAAGGAGGCCGTGCAGCACGCCGCCGCCGAGAAGCGCGAGGCGGAGAGCCACCGCAACGCTGCTGCTCGCCGGCTGGCCGAGCTGGGGGCGGCGGCCCGCTCCGCGAAGGCCGAGACCGACCGGCTCGGCGACTCCCGCTCCCGCGCCGAGGCCGCCCGGCAACGGGACCTCACCGCGCTCGCCGAGCTGGAGGAGCGGCTACGGCTGGCCGAGGAGACCCCGGTCGACGCCGAGCCCTCCACGGAGGAACGGGATCAACTGGCGGCCATGGTGCCGCAGGCCCGGCAGAACGAGATGGAGGTCCGGCTCGCCGTGCGTACCGCCGAGGAGCGGGTCTCCTCGATCGCCGGCCGAGCCGACTCGCTCGCGCGGCAGGCCACCGCGGAGCGCGCCGCCCGGGAACGCGCGGCGGCGCGGCGGGCCGCCCGCGCCCGGGGCGCGGGCATCGCCCGGTCCGTCGCCGGTGGCGCCCGGGAGGCGCTGACCCGGCTTACCACCTCGATCGCGACGGCCGAGGAGCACCGCGACGCGGTCGCCCTGGAGCGCGCCGCGCGGGAGGCAGAGCTTCAGGAGGTACGCGGTGCCGCCAAGCGGCTCGGCGCGGAGTTGGAGCGGCTGACCAGCCAGGTGCACCGCGACGAGGTGGCCCGGGCGGAGCAGCGGCTGCGCATCGAGCAGTTGGAGGCGAAGGCCGCCGAGGACTTCGGGCTGGACGTGGAGACGCTGGTCGCCGAGTACGGCCCGACTCAGCCCGTTCCGCCGACCCAGGTCGACGTCGCGGCGGCCGAACGTGACGGTCTGCCGGTGCCCGAGCCGGTGCGCTACGAGCGGCCGGTGCAGGAGAAGCGTGCCGCCAAGGCGGAACGCGAACTGGCCCTGCTCGGCAAGGTCAACCCACTCGCGTTGGAGGAGTTCGCCGCGCTGGAGGAGCGTTTCAAGTTCCTCTCCGAGCAGCTGGAGGACCTCAAGGCCACCCGTCGGGACCTGCTCACAGTGGTCAAGGACGTGGACGAACGGATCCTGGAGGTCTTCGCCAGCGCCTTCGAGGACACCGCCCGGGAGTTCGAGCAGGTGTTCACAGTGCTCTTCCCCGGTGGCGAGGGACGGCTGATCCTCACCGAACCGGACGACCTGCTCACCACCGGCGTCGAGGTGGAGGCCCGCCCGCCGGGCAAGAAGATCAAGCGGCTGTCGCTGCTCTCCGGTGGCGAGCGGTCGCTGACCGCGGTGGCCATGTTGGTGGCGATCTTCCGCGCCCGGCCCAGCCCGTTCTACATCATGGACGAGGTGGAGGCGGCCCTGGACGACGTCAACCTGGGCCGACTGATCACGTTGCTGGCACAGTTGCGCGAGAAGAGTCAGCTGATCGTCATCACGCACCAGAAGCGGACGATGGAGATCGCCGACGCGCTCTATGGCGTGACGATGCGCAGTGGGGTCACTCAGGTGATCAGCCAACGGCTCAACCGGGCCGACGAGGACGACCAGCGGCACGGCCGCGGCGAGGAGAACGGGTAGTGGCTCGGGAACGCGCGACGGCGCTCCTGCTGGACTTCGACGGCGTGCTGCGCCGGTGGGACCCGGCGGTGGCCGCCGTTGTCGAGCGGGAGTACGGCCTCTCCGAGGGCGTGCTCGGTGAGATCGCCATGCAGTGGGGGCGGCTCCAGCCGGTGCTCACCGGCCAGGTCAACCACGCCGAGTGGATGACCAGCGTGGCGGACGCCCTGGCCGAATCGGTGGGCAGCCCGGAACGGGCCCGCGCCGCTGTGGAGCAGTGGCAGAGCTACCGGGGAGAGGTCGACCAGGAGGTGCTGGCGTTCGTTCGGGAGGCCCGGGCGGCGGGCATCCGGGTCGGGCTGGGCACCAACGCCACCGACCTGCTCGACGCCGACCTGGCCGCGCTCGGCCTGGTCGGCGAGCTGGACGTGGTGGTCAACTCCTCGGTGATCGGCGTGCACAAGCCCGCCCCGGAATACTTCAAGGCCGCCTGCGTGGCCCTGGCCACTCCGCCGGCCCGGGTCCTCTGCGTCGACGACGAGGACTGGGCCGTGCGGGGCGCCCGGTCGGCCGGGCTGTCGGCGCACCGCTGGGGCGGCCACGCCGACCTGCGTTACCTGCGGGCGGCCCTGGACTACTGAGCGCCTGTCACTCGCCGGTGACGCCGTCGATGCGTTCGCGGATCAGGTCGGCGTGGCCGTTGTGCCGGGCGTACTCCTCGATCATGTGCACGTACACCCAGCGCAGGTTGAAGGTGCGCTTCTTCGCGCCGACCTCGGTGAACGTCTCGTCGAGCGAATGGCCGGCGGCGGCCTCGCGGGCCAGAGCCACCTCGCGGTGGAAGATGGCGAAGTCGGCAGCGGCGTCGGCGGCGCTGACGTCGTGGTCGGCGTCCGGGGTCTCCGGGGTGAAGTACGGGTAGTCGACAGGCTCGCCGGCGAAGTTCTCCCGGAACCACCAGGCCTCCACCTCGGCCAGGTGACGGACCAGGCCGAGCAGGGTCAGCCCGGACGGTTGGACGCTCGGCGTCCGCAACTGCTCCTCGGTCAGGCCGGCGCACTTGAGCAGCAGTGTCTGTCGGTGGTAGTCGAGCCAGCCGTCGAGCATGGTGCGCTCGTCGCCGACGTACGGTTCGGGGGTCCGGGTGATCTCCGGCGCGATCCAGGTCATGCCGCGCATCCTGCCCGGCACCTCGGACATGGCGCGACGGGTTATCAGGGCACCACGACGACCGGCCAGCGGCCGGCGCGGACCAGCCGGGTGGCGACCGAGCCGACCAGCCGGTGTCCGGCCTGCTCGGAGGCGCCGACCACCAGCATGTCGGCCTGGAACTCGTCGGCCGCCGCGCACAGCTCGCCGTACGCGTCGCCGCGCCGCACCAGCAGGGTCACCGGAATGCCCCACTGCTCGGCGCCACGCCGGCACTCCCGGCGTAGCTCGTCGGCCAACTCGTCGTGGGTGCGCTGGACCGCGCCGGCGTCCATGCCGGGCACCAGGGCGGTCAGCCCGCTCGTTGAGCTGACGAAGACCACCACCAGCGCGGCGCCCTGCCGACGGGCCAGGCCCGCGGCGTAGGAGCCGGCCCGCTCGGAGGTCCGGGTGCCGTCGATGCCCACCATGATCACCCGAGGGCCGTCCGTGCCGCGCTCGAAGGGCAGCGGTCGGGTCCGGGGGCCGTACTCCTCGCGGTCCGGTGCTCCCACGCCCATGGCTCTACCTCACCTCTGCTCGCCGGTACGGATCACGGATGCGCCAGCGCCGGCAGCGACTGTCGATTCCCGCTCGACCTGGTCGGAAACCGGGTTGCCGTTGTGCTGGCGCAGTGGCACCTCCTTGATGAAGGCCACCGCGATCAGCGCGATCAGCGCGAACGGGGCGGCGGCCAGGAAGATGTCACCGGCGCCGTGGCCGTACGCGCTCTCCACCACCGCCCGCAGCGGGCCGGGCAGGGTGTGCACGTCGGGCAGGGCGCCGCCGCTGCCCGAGCTGGAGGCGGGGATGCCGAGTTGGGCCAGCCCGTCGGCGGTGTAGTCCTTGACCTTGTGGGCGAGCACCGCGCCGAGGGCGGAGACGCCGATCGCGCCACCCAGGCTGCGGAAGAACGCCACCACCGAGCTGGCTGCGCCGAGTTCGTGCGGGCCGACGGTGTTCTGCACGGCGAGGACCAGGTTCTGCATGGTCATGCCCAGGCCGACGCCGATCAGCAGCATGTAGACGCTGAGCAGTGTGAAGTTGGTGTCGGCGCGGAGGGTGCCCATCAGCGCGAAGCCGATGGTGAGCAGCGCCGACCCGATCACCAGGTACCGCTTCCAGCGACCGGTCTTGGTGATGACCCGCCCGATGACCGTGGAGGCGACCAGCAGGCCGAGGATCATCGGCAGGGTCATCAGACCGGACATGGTGGGGCTCTGCCCGCGGCTGATCTGGAAGTACTGGCCCAGGAAGATCGATGCGCCGAACATGCCCACACCGACCGCGATGCTGGCGATGACGGCGAGGGTGATGGTGCGGTTGCGGAACAGCCGTGGCGGGATCATCGGCTCGGCGGCCCGGGTCTCGACCCGGATGGCCAGCGCGCCGAGGACCAGCGCGCCGACGACCATGGCGGCGGTCTGCCAGGAGGCCCAGGCGAACTGGTCGCCAGCGAGCGAGACCCAGATCAGCAGCACCGAGACGGCCGCGGTGATCAGAGTGGCGCCCCACCAGTCGATCTCGGCCTTCCGCTTGATCACCGGCAGGTGCAGGGTCTTCTGGAGCACGATCAGCGCGATGATGGCGAACGGCACGCCGACGTAGAAGCACCAGCGCCAGCCGAGCCAGGAGGTGTCCACGATCACGCCGCCGATCAGCGGGCCACCGATGGTGCCGACGGCCATCACGGCACCGAGGTAGCCGCTGTAACGGCCGCGTTCGCGGGGCGCGATCATCGTGGCCATGATCACCTGGGCCAGCGCGGTGAGACCGCCGGCGCCGACGCCCTGGAGCACCCGGCAGGCGATCAGCTCACCGGTGCCCTGGGCGAGGCCGGCCAGCACCGAGCCCAGCACGTAGATCCCCAGGGCCAGCTGGACCAGCGTCTTCTTACTGGTCAGGTCGGCCAGCTTGCCCCAGATGGGGGTGGTCGCGGTGGTCGCGAGCAGGGCCGAGGTCACCACCCAGGTGTACGCGGACTGGCCGCCGTGCAGTTCGGTGATGATCCGCGGCAGCGCGTTCGAGATGACCGTGGAGGAGAGGATCGCGACGAACAGGCCCAGCAGCAGGCCGGAGAGTGCTTCCAGGATCTGCCGGTGGGTCATGGTCACGGCGGTCGCCTGGGGAGGCACTGTCGCCTGGCTCATCGTTTGTTGCCTCCGAGCGGAGTCGAGGTGGAACGGCGGGGCTGGTACGCACAGGCCGCCTGTGAGTTGCCTGAGGCAAACGTATTACTTGGTTGCCTGAAGCAACAACTTGTCGGACCGGCACCCTATTCCCGGTTCCGTGCGGCTACTGCCAGGACTTCCCTGGCACCGTGCGGCTACTGCCAGGAGTCGTTGAACCGGCCGAGCAGCCGGGCGAACTCCTCGACGTCCCGCTCCGGCCAGCCGTCCAGAGCGCGCAGGAACTCGCCCAGCCGGGCCGCGCGGGCCACGTCGAACCGGCGCTGCCCCTCGTCGGTCAGGCTGATCTGCGCGGCCCGCCGGTCACTCGGATCGGGGTCGCGGTGCACCAGACCGAGGACCTCCAGGGCGTTGATCTGCCGGCTCAGCGTCCCCTTGCCCACGCCCAGCCGCGCCGCCAACTCGGTCAACCGGATCGACCCGCTACGCCGCAACCAGAGCAGCAACCCGTAGGTGTTCGGCTCCAGGTTCGGGTGCACCTCCCGGGCGATCTCCCAGGAGACCGCCCGGCCACGGCGCAGCAGAGCGGTCAACTCGTGCTCGACCGCCCGGATCGGCTCCGGCAGGTGCTCGTCCACGGCGTAGAGACTACGGCGCGACCGGCTCGCCGGCGCCGGAGAGTCGACGCCGCATCACCGGGCGTAGGTGCCCGTCCTTGGTGGTGCCCTCGATGACCACGTCGGCCCCGCGCCCGTGATGGGTCAGGGTGGCGACGGCGTTACCGAAGTACGGGCCCGCCAGCTTGCGCCAGCGCACCCCCGGTCGACGTACGCCCGCCGAACGGGCCAGCGCCCGGGTGGCCCCGGCGGGACCGGGCGACCAGCCCAGCCGCATCAGCGGACGGATGCCCGCCGGCACCTGGTTGTGGATCGGCGAACAGGTGAGCTGGTGCACCGGGGTCACCACCGCCGGGTCCGCGAACCGGGCCCGCGCCACGTACGAGTGGTGCACGTCACCGGAGAGCACGCTGATCGACGCCGGTGGGGCGTACGCCGGGCCGGCCCCGATCCGCGCGCCGGACTGCCGCGGGGTGCCGGTGCCGATGCGGGCGAACGTCTCCGCGAGCGCCTCGAAGGACCGCCGGAACGCCGCCCAGTGCTCCAGGTCCAGGGCGCGGCGCAGCTTCTCCGCCCCGCGCGCCACCCACGGTCGGCGTGAGTCCGCCAGTTTCTCGTTCCATGCCTCGATGTGGTGGATGCCCTGCGGCAGCAGCCAGGGCAGTGAGGCGCCCACCACCAGGTGGTCGTAGACCCCGTGCGCCTGGTCGAGGAACCAGGCCCACTCGCCGGGCGGCAGCATCGCCCGGCTGTTGGGCTCGAGCACCCGGCTGCACCGGTTGTCCAGCATGACGAGCCGGGTCCGGCCCAGGTCCAGTGCGTAGCTCCACTGGTACTGCACCGCGCGCCAGCGCTCGGTGTCGTGCGCCAGGTCGGACTCCTGGTCGACCCGGTGACCGAACTCGCGCAGCACGCTGGTGGCGTCCTCGGCGGCGGCGACCTTCGCGAAGACCGGATCGGCGACGATCTCGTCGGGGGAGAGGTTGCCCAGGTGCTGGTAGACCCAGTACGAGGCGAGCCCACTGCCGATCCGCTCCTGCCACCACGGCTGCTCGCGCACCTCGGCTCGCCACGCCGCCGAGGTGTTCCAGTCGTCGATGATCTCGTGATCGTCGAAGATCATCACGCTGGGCACTGTGGAGAGCAGCCAGCGGATCTCCGGGTCACGCCAGGACTCCAGGTAGAGCTTGGTGTACTCGTCGAAGCTCACCACCTGGTCGGCCGGAGCACCCTTCGGCCGCCGCCGCCGTCGGCGCAGCAGTCGGCGCACGGTGGGCGAGGTGACGTCGGCGTAGACCTGGTCACCGAGCAGCACCAGCAGATCGGGCAGCGGGTTCGACTCCGGGTCGGCCATCAGCCGCCGGGCGTACGCGTCCAACGCGTCCGGTGGCAGTTTGCGGGTGGTGGCGTGCTGGGTGGTCTCGCGACACGAGCCAAAGATCAGATTTACCGGCTGGTCCCGATCGTCGGCGGCCCGGGTGCGGATCACGCTCGGCGGGAACCCGCTGCTCGGCACCGGCCAGACGATCTCGTCGTCGACCAGCACCTCGTAGGTGGTCTCGCTGTCCGGGGCAAGGCCCTCGACCACCACGAGGGCGTAGTGGTGGTCGTACGCCGAGAAGGTGGGCGCGGTGCCGGTGGCGCCGCCGGCGGTGCGGACGGTGACCACGGCGGGCGCCGCCGTCTCCACCCAGATCGTCGCCCGGGTGTCCACCACTCGCCGCAGAAGTGGGCCGATGAGGAGGTGTGCGGCGGGCATGCGGCCGAGCCTACCGCCGGTTCGCTGGTGCCGGCCGGGTGCGGTGCTGAGACCCCCAGTACCGCGCGCGGGAGCGGTGGGCTGAGGCTCCGGGCACCGCTCGGGGTGCGGTGGCTGAGGCTCCGGGCACAGCTCGGGGTGCGGTGGCTGGGACGCCGCCGCCGGCATCTGACAGGATTCCGGCATGGCCGAATATCTCGTCCTCGCTCTGGTCCTGCTCGGTGTGCTGATCGCCGGCACAGTCGGGCTGGTCGTGCCGCGATTGCGGCGACGGCCCGAGCCCCCGCTGCCACGCACGGAGGTCGACACCAGGGCCGAGGAGGATCTCGCCGGCCCGCCGGTCGAGGCACCGGAGTCCGATCTGTCCACCGGCGTCCTGGTCGAGCCGCCGCCGGTGCTCGAACCACAGGTCGAGGTCCCCGAGCCGACCGCCGGGCGGCTGGTCCGGCTCCGCTCGCGGCTGTCGCGCTCACAGAACGTGTTCGGCAAGAGCCTGCTCGGCCTGCTCGCCCGCGACCACCTCGACGAGGACGTCTGGGAGGAGATCGAGGACAGCCTGATCACCGCCGACGTCGGCGTCGACGCCACCCGCGACATCGTCGACCGGCTCCGCGAGCGCACCCGGGTGCTCGGCACCCGCTCGGCCTCCGAGCTGCGGGCCCTGCTCGCCGCCGAGCTGGTCAACGCGCTCGACCCGAGCCTGGACCGCTCGTTGCGGACCGCCCCCAAGGACGGCGTGCCGGCTGTGGTCCTGGTCGTCGGCGTCAACGGCGCCGGCAAGACCACCACCTGCGGCAAGATCGCCCGGGTGCTGGTGGCCGACGGACGCAGCGTGCTGCTCGGCGCGGCGGACACCTTCCGGGCCGCCGCGGCCGACCAACTGGAGACCTGGGGCTCGCGCGTCGGAGCCGAGACCGTGCGGGGGCCCGAGGCCGCCGACCCGGCAAGCGTCGCCTTCGACGCCGTCAAGCGCGGCATCGACACCGGCGTGGACACCGTGCTCATCGACACCGCCGGCCGCCTGCAGAACAAGGTCGGCCTGATGGACGAGCTGGGCAAGGTCAAGCGCGTGGTGGAGAAGCAGGGCCCGATCGACGAGACACTGCTCATCCTGGACGCCACCACCGGGCAGAACGGCCTGGAGCAGGCCCGGGTCTTCACCGAGGTGGTCAACGTGACCGGTGTGGTGCTGACCAAGCTCGACGGCACCGCCAAGGGTGGCATCGTGATCGCGGTGCAGCGCAAGCTGGGCATCCCCGTGAAGCTGGTCGGCCTCGGCGAAGGCAAGGACGACCTGGCCCCGTTCGACCCGGCGCAGTTCGTCGACGCGTTGCTGGGGACCGAGGCCACCGGCCGGGACGCGTAGTCTCGGGTGACCACTGACGATCGCGCGTACGCGGGCTGGCGTGACCCCGGCCATCCTTCGCAGCGCCTCGGGAGACCGTACGTGACTTCGCAGGAGATCCCGCTGCACGGCGGCAACGTGAGCACCGTTGTCCGCGTGGGTGACACGGTCCGACGCAACGCCGGGCCGTGGACCCCGTCCGTGCACGCGCTGCTGCGCCACCTGGAGTACGTGGGGTTCACCGGCGCCCCCCGGGCGCTCGGGATGGACGAGCGCAACCGTGAGGTGCTGTCGTACCTGGAGGGGGAGTGCGGAGAATATCCGCTCGCCCCGCACTGGGTGACCGACGAGGCCCTGGTCACCGTCGCCACCATGCTGCGGATGTTCCACGACGCGCAGTACGGCTTCACCCCTCCGCAGGCGGCGGTCTGGCGCTCGTTCGGGCCCCCACCACCGGACACCGAGGTGATCTGCCACCACGACGCCGCGCCGCACAACGTGATCTGGCGTCCGGACGGCACCCTCGGGCTGATCGACTTCGACCTCGCCTCGCCCGGAGCGCGGATCTACGACGTGGCGTACGCGGCCTGGACCTGGGTGCCGATCTTCGCGGACCGGGACTCGATCACGCTGGGCTGGAAGCACCCGGACCGCCCGCGCCGTCTCCGGCTCTTCGCCGACGCGTACGGGCTGATCCCCCGGGACCGGCACCGGCTGATCCGGACCATCCGCAAACGGATCGTGGACCACGTCGAGGGGATCCGGCGGATGGCCGCCGCCGGTGAGCCGGCGTTCGTCCGGATCGTGCACAAGGGCCACCTGCGTCGACCGATGCGCGATCTGCGGCTGCTCGACTACGAGCGGCACACCCTGGAGAACGCCCTCCGCTGAGCGCCGGTCGGGCGATGCTCGGCCGGGGGGTGTCAGGCGCACCGGTCGATGCCGCTGACCGGTCAGCCATCGACGTTCACCGTCCGGTCGATCCACAGTCGTCCATGCTGCTGACTGTGCGGAGTTCGTGACACGTCCGAAACAACCCGTCACGAAACGGAAACCCGCACGGGACCCAAAGTGAAACAGCCGGCCGCGAAGCTTCCGCGCAACCGGCCTACGGGCGACGCTGCCCCGGAAAGCCGCGAAGGAGGACTTCACCTTTAGGAGGCCAGCGTGCCTGAAGCACCGACGATCGACGGCGCCAATACCACGTGGCTGCTGGTTTCGACCGCGCTCGTGCTGCTCATGACCCCCGGACTGGCGCTGTTCTACGGCGGCCTCAACCGGGCCAAGGGCGTACTCAACATGATGATGATGAGCTTCTCGGCTATCGGGCTCATCTCTATTCTGTGGTGGTTCTACGGATTCAGCGTCGCCTTCGGGGCCGACGTGAACGGCTTCTGGGGCGACCCGGGCGCGTACCTCGGCACCAAGACCTTCCTCGCCGAAACCGACCTGTGGGGTGCCACGGCGGAGAACCCCAGCGGCATCGGCGTCCCGCTCTACGTGTTCATGGCCTTCCAGATGGTCTTCGCGGTGATCACCGTCGCGCTGATCAGCGGTGCCATCGCCGACCGGGCCAAGTTCGCCGGCTGGCTGCTCTTCGCCTTCGGCTGGGCCACCCTGGTCTACTTCCCGGTCGCCCACTGGGTGTGGGGCGGCGGCATCATCGGCGGCGACATCCACGCACTGGACTTCGCCGGTGGCACCGCTGTGCACATCAACGCCGGTGCGGCGGCCCTGGCCGTGGTCCTGGTCCTCGGAAAGCGGCTCGGTTGGCCGCGTGAGGGCATGAAGCCGCACAATATCCCGCTTGTCGCGCTCGGTGCTGGTCTGCTGTGGTTCGGCTGGTTCGGGTTCAACGCCGGCTCGGAGCTGACCGTCGACTCGGTCGCCGGCCTCGCCTTCATCAACACCCAGCTCGCCACGGCGGCGGCGGTGCTCGGCTGGATCGCTGTCGAGTGGGTCAAAGACCGTAAGCCGACCATGGTCGGTGCCTCGTCCGGCGCAGTCGCCGGTCTGGTCGCCATCACCCCGGCCTGCGGCTTCATCGCACCGTGGGCGTCCGTCCTGCTCGGCATCGTCGCCGGTGTCGTGTGCGCGCTCGCCGTCAGCCTCAAGTACAAGCTCGGCTACGACGACTCGCTCGACGTGGTCGGCGTGCACTTCGTCGGTGGTTGGATCGGCTCGCTCTGGCTCGGTCTCTTCGCCACCAACTCGGTCAACGCCGCGATCACCGACGTGGTGGGCGCCTCCGACGGCCTCTTCTACGGCGGCGGCGCGACCCAGCTCGGGCGGCAGGCCCTCGCCGGCCTGATCGTCACCGCCTGGTCGTTCGGCATCGCCTGGGTGCTCGCCTTCGTCATCGAGAAGACGATCGGCTTCCGCGTCAAGGCCGAGGCGGAGGTCGAGGGCATCGACATCGCCGAGCACGCCGAGAGTAGCTACGACCTGTCCCCGGCCGGCGGCGGCACGGGCAGCGCGTTCGCGATGGCCGGCATCGGCACCCCCGGTGGCGGCGCGACGAGTGGTGCCAAGCCGGAGGCGGAGCCCGCCGAGCCGGTCAGCGAAAAGGTCGCCGGTTAACGTTCCTGGGATGGAGGGGTTGGACATGAAACTGGTGACCGCAGTCATCAAGCCGTACCAACTGGACGCGGTGAAGGAGGCCCTGCACGCCCTCGGGGTGGCCGGGCTGACCGTCAGCGAGGTTCAGGGGTACGGGCGCCAGAAGGGGCACACCGAGGTCTACCGGGGTGCCGAGTACACGGTCGAGTTCCTGCCCAAGATCCGGGTCGAGGTGCTCACCGACGAGATCGACGTCGACAAGGTGGTGGACGCCATCGTCGGAGCGGCCCGCACGGGCAAGATCGGTGACGGCAAGGTCTGGGTCACCGGTGTCGAAGAGGTCGTCCGGGTACGTACCGGCGAACGCGGCCTCGACGCACTCTGACGCGGCCACTACCGACATGACCTCGTTGATCAAGAAGAACGCGTCAGGACCCGCCGATGACGGCGACGCGAACCTCTTGATCAACGAGGTCGTCGGCGTTCCCGGGGGGATCGGGGAAGCGGCCCGGCGGGGGCGGGCCGCCGCCTACGACTCGTTCCTGCGGGGGTTGCTGCCGGAGCGGGACGGGGTGGCACTGCTGGCGGTCGGAGGGTTGGGTCGGCGGCAGTGTGCCCCGTACGGCGACCTCGACCTGGTGCTGCTGCACGCCGGGGTGCCCGGCACTGACGAGTTGGCCGCCTCGGTCTGGTACCCGATCTGGGACGCGGGCCTGCGGCTCGACCATTCCGTCCGCACCGTCGCCGAGGCGCTCTCGGTGGCCCAGGACGACGTCAAGGTCGCCCTCGGGCTGCTCGACGCCCGGTTGATCGTGGGGGATCAGGCGCTGGCCGACGCGCTGATCCGCACCGCCGCCGATCACTGGCGACGCACCGCGGTCCGGCACCTGCCCGGCCTGCGGGAGGTCACCGAAGCCCGTTGGCAGTCCCACGGTGAGCTGGCGTTCCTGCTGGAGGGCGACCTCAAGGAGGCCGCCGGTGGTCTGCGTGACGTGGGGCTGCTGCGGGCGATCTCCGCCGCCGGCATCACCGACGCGCTGCGTCCCGCCGTACGCGCCGCCCACCTGCGCCTGTTGGACACCCGCGACGCGCTGCACCAGCAGGTCGGCCGACGGGTCGACCGGCTGGTCGCCCAGGAGCGCGACGGAGTGGCCAACCTGCTCGGCCTGCGACAACTCCAGCCCGGCGCGTCTGACGGCGCGCGGCGGCCTGGAGCCGTCGTGGAAGACGGCGACGCGCTGCTGCGTCGGGTCGCCGGTGACGCCCGCACGGTCAGCCACGCCTTGGACGACGCCTTCCGGGCCGCCGACCGGCTGCGCTCCGGCCGCTCCCGGGGTGGCAACGGCCGCCCCGCCCGCCGCCCGGTCGCCCGCGACGTGGTCGAACACGACGGCGAGTTGGTGCTCGCCCGCACGGCGATCGGGGCGCGCCCCGACCCGAGCCTTTCGCTGCGGGTGGCCGCCGCGTCGGCCACCACCCGGATCCCCATCGCGCGGGCCACCTGCGAGTGGCTGGCGGCGTACTGCCCGCCCCTGCCGGCTCCCTGGCCGGCCGAGGCCCGGGCCGCGCTGATCACCCTGCTCGGCGCCGGCGCCGGCCTGGTGCCGGCCTGGGAGACCTGCGACAGGTACGGGCTGGTCGACGGCTGGCTGCCCGAGTGGACCCGGCTGCGCAGCCTGCCCCAGCACAACCCGGTACACCGCTTCACCCTCGACCGGCACCTCGTGCAGACCGCGCACGAGGCCAGCCGGCACGCCCGGGAGGTGGAGCGCCCCGACCTGCTGCTCCTCGGCGCTCTCCTGCACGACATCGGCAAGGGCCTCCCTGGTGACCACAGCACCGTCGGTGTGCCGGTTGCCCAGGCGGTGGCCACCACTGTCGGTCTGCCCACCGCGGAGGTCGAGCTGATCGGCAAGCTGGTCCGGCTGCACCTGCTGCTGCCCGACGTGGCCACCCGCCGGGACCTGAGCGACCCGGTCACCATCGCCTCGGTGGCCGAGGCGGTCGGTGACACCGGCACCCTCGACGTGCTGCACGCGTTGGTCCGCGCCGACGCGGCGGCGACCGGGCCGGCGGCCTGGTCCGACTGGAAGGGCCGCCTCGTCGCCGAGCTGGTCGCCCGGGTTCGCACCGCGCTGGACACCGGCGTACTCCCCGAGCCACCCGCCCCGAACCCGGAGCTGCTGGCCGGGCCACTGCCGGTCGTCCACCTGACCGGCGACCGGGTGTCGGTCGCGGCGGCCGACCGGCGGGGTCTGCTCGCCACGGTGGCCGGCTGCCTGGCGCTGCACCGGCTGGAGGTGATCTCCGCGGACGCCTCCGCCGTCGACGGCCGGGCCCTGGTCGAGTGCCGGGTGCAGCCCCGCTACGGTCTTCCGCCGGACCCGGTCCCCCTCCGCGCCGACCTGCGCCGGGCGGTCGCCGGCGACGTGTCGGTCATCCAACGGCTGCGCGGCCGTGCGCTCGCCAGCCGTGGCGGTGGCGCGGCTCCACGAGTGGTCTGGCACCGCGAGGCGGCCACCGACGCCGTACTGCTGGAACTGCGCGCCGCCGACGCCGCCGGGCTGCTCTACCGGGTCGCCTGCGCGCTCGACGAGGCCGGCGCCCTGGTCCGCGCGGCCCGCATCTCCACCCTCGGCGCCGACGTGGTCGACGCCTTCTATCTGGTCGGCGGTTGGCCGGACGACGCCACCCGGGCCCGCCTGGAGGCCGCGGTCCTCGCCGCCGTCTGATCCACGGTTGCCGTCCTGGCCGAGGCTGCCGTCCTGGCCAGCGCTGCCGTCCTGGCCAGCGCTGCCGTTCGGGCCGAGGCTGCGGTTTGGGGGTCGAGGCGTGCTGCCTCTGCGGCTACCGGTTCTCTTCGGCGACCTCGCGGCCCTGCCACCTCGGCCCTGCCACCCGGGAGCAGCCGTGAAGCAGGCCCGCCGACCCTCGTGCCCCTTTCAGCGCTATACCTCAGAGGCATATTTATACCTCTGAGGTATAGCGCTCTCCGCGATGTCCGCCGTCGATTGCGTCCGCTGACGTCTGTCAGCTCTGCTTGCCGCCGCCCGCAAGCGCCGCCCGCAAGCGCCGCCCGCAAGCGCCGCCCGCAAGCGCCGCCCGCAAGTCCGTCGGCTAGCAGCGCCGGACAAGTGGGCGCCGTGAGCGGCCGGGCGGGCAAGGAAGGGCGGGGGCAGGGACGGGGGCGGGCCGTAACCGGCCGGTCCGGACAGGGAGAGGCGCGGGGCGGACAGCGGGGGCGGGCTGCGGCAGCGGGTACGTCCGGGGGCGTAGTGGCGGTGCCGCTCGTGGACGCACGTCGAGCGGCAGCTGCGCGGGCAGAATGACGGCCATGCGACGAGGCGGGCAGTGGCGGTGGCCGGAGGTGGCGGCGGATGCCGCGCTCGCCCTGGTGCTGCTCGCGTTCGGATTGCTCGCCACCGGTCTGGCCGGGGACAACCAGCCGGGGTCGAGGCCGGTGGACGCCGCCAGTCGGCTGCTGATCGCCGTCGCCGCGCTCGCCCTGCTCGTCCGGCGGCGTGCTCCGGTCGCCGCCCTCGCCGTGGTCACCGTGGCCACCTCGACGTACCTGCTGATCGGCTACCCGTACGGGCCGATTCTGGTCACGTTCCTGGTCGCGGTCTACACCGTGGCCGTGTGGCTGCCGGTGCGATCGGCGGCGCTCGCCACCGGCGGCGCGTTCGTTCTGTTGTTGGCGCACGTCTTCTTCGGGCGGGGGCCCGCGCCGGGTTGGACGGGAGTGCTGCCCGCGGCGGCCTGGGTGGTCGTACCGTTCGCGGTGGGGGTGGTGGTGCGGGTGAGCCGTGAGGCGACCGCGCGTACCCGTGCCGAAGAGGCCCGCAGCCGAGTTGAGCAGGCGCGACGGCAGGCCGACGAGGAGCGGCTGCGCATCGCGCAGGAGGTGCACGACGTGGTGGGGCACGGGCTGGCCGCGATCAGCATGCAGGCGGAGATCGCCCTGCACCTGCTGCCGAAGCGGCCGGAGCAGGCGGAGGTGGCCCTGACCGCGATCAGCCGGACGAGCCGCGAGGCGCTGGACGAGCTGCGGGTGACCCTGGGCGCGGTGCGGCGGGGTGCCGAGCGCGAGCCGGTACCCGGCCTGGCCCGGCTCCCCGCGCTGCGCGACCGGCTCGCCGGGGCGGGGCTCGCCGTCGAGGTGCGCGTGGTCGGGCACCCCCGGGAGGTGCCGGCCGCGCTCGACCTGGCCGCTTACCGGGTGGTGCAGGAGGCGTTGACCAACGTGCTGCGTCACGCGGGGGTGGCGAGCGCGGAGGTGACCGTGGACTACCGCGTCGACGAGGTGACCGTCGAGGTCACCGACCGGGGGATGGGCGCCGACCGCGCCGGGCCGGCTCCGGCCGACGACGAGGGTGGCCACGGTCTGGCCGGGATGCGCGAGCGGGTCGCGGCGCTGGGCGGGCGGTTGACCACCGGGCCGCGAGCCGGGGGCGGCTTCCGGGTGTACGCCGCGCTGCCCTTGGAGCCGACGACGTGATCCGGGTGCTGATCGTCGACGACCAGGACCTGGTCCGGCTCGGGCTGCGCGCGCTGGTGGAGAGCGAGGACGACCTGGCGCTGGCCGGCGAGGCGTCCGACGGGCTGCGGGCGGTCGAGTTGGCCCGTCGGGAACGGCCGGACGTGGTGCTGATGGACATCCGGATGCCCGGCATCGACGGCATCGAGGCGACCCGCCGTATCGTCGCCGACCCCGATCTGACCGGTACCCGGGTGGTGGTGCTCACCACCTTTGAGCTGGACGAGTACGTCTTCGACGCGCTGCGGCACGGTGCGAGCGGGTTCCTCACCAAGGACACCAGACCGGCTGAGCTGCTGCGCGCGATCCGGCTCGTCGCCGAGGGGGAGGCGCTGCTGTCGCCGTCGGTGACCCGTCGGGTGGTGCGGGAGTTCGCCACCCGGCCGTCCCGGGTGCTTCGTCCGCACCCCCGACTGGGGGCGCTGACCGATCGGGAGCGTCAGGTCGTCGGCCTGGTCGGTGAGGGCCTGAACAACGAGGAGATCGCTGCGCAGCTGGTGGTCAGCCGGGCGACCGCGCGGACCCACGTCAGCCGGGCGATGGGCAAGCTGGGAGCCCGGGATCGGGCCCAGCTCGTCGTGTTCGCGTACCAGTCGGGGTTGGTGTCGGGGTGAGGCCCGGGCCGGGCGACAGCGGCCCTACGGCCGGGCGGTTACCCTAGCGGTGGCCGGACTCCGCAGTGCCGGCCGCGTTGTGCCCGCCGGAACACTGACAAACGGGATGTTCGCGTGTTTGACACCTTGAGTGACCGCCTGTCCGGGATCTTCACCAAGCTCCGCGGCAAGGGGCGGCTCACCGACGCCGACATCGACGCCACCGCGCGCGAGATCCGCCTCGCGCTGCTGGAGGCGGACGTTGCGCTGCCGGTGGTCAAGGGCTTCATCGCGGCCGTCAAGGAGCGGGCCCGCAGCTCCGAGGTTTCCCAGGCGCTGAACCCGGCTCAGCAGATCATCAAGATCGTCAACGAAGAGCTGATCACCGTGCTCGGTGGCGAGGGCCGGCGGCTCCAGTTCGCCAAGCAGCCGCCGACCGTGATCATGCTGGCCGGCCTCCAGGGTTCCGGTAAGACGACCCTCGCCGGCAAGCTGGCCCGCTGGCTCAAGGCCCAGGGGCACCAGCCGCTGCTCGTCGCCGCCGACCTCCAGCGCCCCAACGCCGTCGGGCAGCTCCAGGTGCTCGGTGGCCGGGCCGGTGTCGAGGTGTACGCCCCGGAGCCCGGCAACGGCACCGGTGACCCGGTGCAGGTGGCCCGCGCGTCGATCGAGCACGCGAAGCGCGCCGCACGCGACATCGTCATTGTCGACACCGCCGGCCGGCTCGGCATCGACGCCGAGATGATGCAGCAGGCCGCCGACATCCGCGACGCCGTCTCGCCGGACGAGGTCATCTTCGTCATCGACGCGATGGTCGGTCAGGACGCCGTCCGCACCGCCGAGGCGTTCCGCGACGGCGTCGGCATCACCGGTGTGGTGCTCTCCAAGCTTGACGGCGACGCCCGCGGTGGTGCCGCGCTGTCGGTCCGCGAGGTCACCGGGCAGCCGATCCTGTTCGCCTCCACCGGTGAAAAGCTGGAGGACTTCGACGTCTTCCACCCCGACCGGATGGCCAGCCGGATCCTCGGCATGGGCGACGTCCTCACTCTGATCGAGCAGGCCGAGCAGGCCTTCGACTCCGATCAGAAGGAGAAGATGACCGCCAAGCTGATGGGCGGTGAGCAGTTCACCCTGGACGACTTCCTCGACCAGCTCATCGCGGTGCGGCGGATGGGCCCGATCGCCAACGTGCTGGCCATGATGCCCGGCATGGGGCAGATGAAGGACCAGCTCGCCGATCTGGACGACAGCCACTTCGACCGGGTCACCGCGATCATCCGGTCGATGACCCCGGGTGAGCGGACCAACCCGAAGATCATCAACGGTTCCCGCCGGGCGCGCATCGCCAACGGCTCCGGGGTCACCGTGATGGACGTCAACCAGCTGCTCAACCGCTTCGCCGACGCGCAGAAGATGATGAAGCAGATGGGCGGCATGATGGGCCTGCCCGGCGGTGGCCGCCGCAAGGCGACCAAGTCGCCGAAGAACAAGCGCAAGGGCACCAAGGGCGGCGGTCGTCCGCGTACGGGCGCCGGCGCCGGGATGCCCGCCGGCTTCCCGGGTGGCATGCCGCAGCTCCCGCCGGGGATGGACCCGAACGACCTCGCTGGCGGCCAGGGTCTCCCGCCCGGCTTCAAGCTCCCGAAGATCGACTTCAACAAGCTCGGCAAGGGCGGCGACAAGGGCCCGCGCTGACCTCTGTGCCGGTCGAGGACCACCTGCTCGCCCCCGACGGGGAGTGATCGGGTAGGACTGTGCGCATGGCTCTTCATGTGCGCGGCGTGCTGCTCCCCGACGACGAGGTACGGGATCTCTGGCTGGTCGGCGACCGGGTGACCTTCACCCCGGTGCCCGATTCGGAGACCGTCGTCGACGGTGGTTTCGTGCTGCCAGGGCTTGTCGACGCGCACTGCCACATCGGCATCGCCCGAGGTGGCGCCCCGATCACCTCGCTCGACCAGGCCCGCGCGTTGGCCCACGTCGACCGGGACGCCGGGGTGCTGGCGATCCGGGACGCCGGCTCGCCGTACCCGTACCCCGAACTGGACGACGAGCCGGACCTGCCGCGACTGGCCCGCGCGGGCCAGCATGTCGCCCCGCCGAAGCGCTACCTGCGCGACATCGGCGTGGAGGTGGACGCCACCGACGTGGCCGCGGCGGTCGCCGCTCAGGCGCGGGCCGGCAACGGCTGGGTCAAGCTGGTCGGCGACTGGATCGACCGGGGCGTCGGTGACCTGGCGCCGGCCTGGGACGCGGATACCCTCACCGCGGCCGTGCGGGCGGCGCACGACGCCGGGGTACGCGCCGCGGTGCACACCTTCTCCGAGTCGGCCGTCGAGATCATGGTGCGGGCCGGCGTCGACTCGGTGGAGCACGGCACCGGGCTCAGCCTCGACCTGATCGACGAGATGGCCCGCCAGGGCACCGCCCTGGTCCCCACAATGATCAACATTGCCACCTTCGGGGGCATCGCCGAGCAGGCACGGGGCAAGTTCCCCGGGTACGCCGACCACATGCTCGCGCTGCGCGACGGCTTCCCCGAGGTGGTGCGTGCCGCGCACGAGGCTGGGGTGCCGATCTACGTGGGCACCGACGCCGGTGGCGGCATCGATCACGGGCTGGCCGCCGAGGAGATGCTGCTGCTGCACGAACAGGCCGGCATGGCACCCATCGACGTACTCGCCGCCGCCTCCTGGGGCGCCCGTGCCTGGCTCGGCTTCCCCGGGCTGGTCGAAGGCGGCCTCGCCGACCTGACCGTCTACCCCGAAGACCCCCGTAGCGACCTGCGCGTCGTCCGCGCCCCGTCCCGCACGATCCTCCGCGGCCGCGTCATCCGCTGACCCCGCGAGAGCGTCGCCCCCGCCGGGCCGCGCCCCGCCGGGCTGTTCCGCGCCGGGCTGTTCCGCGCCGGGCTGTTTCGCCGGGCCGTGCGTGCGCCGCAAGATCGCGCTCGAACCAGGATGTAGTGGCCTCGGCGCTTGGGGATGCCACTACATCCAGGATCGAGCGCGATCTTGGAGTGCGGCGAGATCAATGAGGAAGAAGATCCCCGCAACATCAGGGATGTTGCTGCCTCCTGCGCGCCTGATGCAGCAACATCCGGGAAGTTGCTGCGGATGTTGGCGCGGGGCGCGGGGCGCGGGGCGCGGGGCGCGGGGCGCGGGGCGCGGGAGCGCGGGAGCGCGGGAGGCGGGGAGGCGGAGGGGGCGCACGGGCGGGCGGGGCGGAGGGGGCGCACGGGCGGGGCGAGGGGCGCGGGTGCGGGGGCTAGTGGGCTGGGCGGGCGGCGGCGCTGAAGAGGCGTACGGCAAGGTCGGCGAGGGCCGTGGCGGTCTGCTCGATCGGTTCGCGGGGGAGCACGATGTGGCTGACCACCAGGCGGACGATGGTGTCGGCGGCGAAGGCCAGCGCGGCGTGGTCCGCTCCGGGCAGGTGGTCGCCGGCCCAGTCGATCAGAGCGCCGGACGCCTCGGTGAGCACCACCTCGGCCCGGGTGGTGAGGTACGGCAGTAGCTCGTCCGAGCCGCCCCGGGCGCTGGTCAGGATCGCCTTGATCAGCGGGTTTTCCCCCGCCGTGGTGAGGGTGTGCGCGATAGCCGCGTACGCGCCGGCCCGTACGTCGGTGCCGTGGGCGAGCAGAGCGGCCCGGACGGCGCCGACGAAACGGTCCACCTCGGCGCGGGCGAGCGCCTCGGCCAGCCCGGCCTTGCTGCCGAACTCGTTGTAGACGGTCTGTCGGCTCACCCCGGCGGCAGTGGCGACGGCACCCATCCGGACGCCGTCCCATCCGGTCGCGACGGTCAGCGCGCGGGCGGCGTCGACGATGCCGGTCCGTACCGGGGTGGGTTCCCTCTGCTCAATCATGGTGGTCGAAGTGTAAGTCGGCGTGTCGGCGGGGGCCGGTCGGCGATCGGGCTGGTCGGCTGCCGGGCCCAGCGCACCCAGTTCGCCGCCAGGTGTGCCATATCGGGGGCCTCGGGCTCGGGGCTGGAGCCGCTTCGGGGTGCGGATCGAGGAAGGCCTTGACGGCGGATGCCAATGATGCCGCGCCCGAGCGCACCGCCCTGACGAGCGGCGCATAGGATGTGCGGTCATGGCACGCGTGCTCACTCCCCGTGCGGAGGATTTCCCCCGCTGGTACCAGGACCTGATCGCCAAGGCGAAGCTGGCCGACAACGGCCCGGTTCGCGGCACCATGGTCATCCGACCGGCCGGCTACGCCATCTGGGAGCGTATGCAGGCTGAGATGGACGCTCGAATCAAGGCGGCGGGTGCGGAGAACGCGTACTTCCCGTTGTTCATCCCCGAGAGCTACCTCAAGCGCGAGGCGCAGCACGTCGAGGGCTTCTCGCCGGAGCTGGCGGTCGTCACCCACGGTGGTGGCAAGCCGCTGGCCGAGCCGGTGGTGGTGCGTCCGACCAGCGAGACGGTCATCGGCGAGTTCATGGCCAAGTGGATCGACTCGTACCGGGACCTTCCGCTGCTGCTGAACCAGTGGGCGAACGTGGTCCGGTGGGAGCTCCGTCCGCGGATCTTCCTGCGTACCAGCGAATTCCTCTGGCAGGAGGGGCACACCGCGCACGCCACCCGTGAGGACGCCCGGGCGTACGCGCGGCGGATCCTGCACGAGGCGTACGAGGACCTGATGGTCAACGTGATCGGCATTCCGGTGGTGGTCGGCCTGAAGACGACGCGCGAGCGCTTCGCCGGGGCGACGGCCACGTACACCTGCGAAGGCATGATGGGCGACGGCAAGGCGTTGCAGCTGGGCACCAGCCACGAGCTGGGCCAGAACTTCGCCAAGGCGTTCGACATCAGCTACTCCTCCAAGGAGGGCGGCCGGGAGCACGCCTGGACCACGTCCTGGGGCACGTCCACCCGGATGCTCGGCGGCCTGATCATGGCGCACGGCGACGACAACGGTCTGCGCGTGCCGCCGAGGCTCGCGCCGATCCAGGCGTACGTCATGATCGTCAAGGACGGCGACGGCGTCGGCGAGGCGGCGGCCAAGCTGCGCGACGGCCTGCGCGACGCCGGTGTCCGGGTCGCGCTCGACGACCGGACCGACACCCCGTTCGGCCGCCGGGCCGTCGACGCCGAGCTGCGCGGCTATCCGGTACGCGTCGAGGTCGGCCCCCGTGACCTCGCCGTGGGCAACGCGACGGTGGTGCGTCGGACCGACGGCTCGAAGACTCCGACGCCGGTGGCGGACGTGGTCACCGCGGTGCTGGCCGCGCTGGAGACCGACCAGCAGGTGCTGCACGACCAGGCGCTGGCGAACCGCGAGTCGCGCACCGTGGAGGTGGCGACCCTGGCCGAGGCGATCGAGGCCGCCGCGACCGGCTGGGCGCGGGTGCCGTGGTCGGCGGTCGGCGTGGCCGGTGA
This sequence comes from Micromonospora noduli, assembly GCF_003264475.1. Lineage (NCBI taxonomy): Bacteria > Bacillati > Actinomycetota > Actinomycetes > Micromonosporales > Micromonosporaceae > Micromonospora > Micromonospora noduli. The sequence continues at coordinate 627,174 of NZ_PYAC01000012.1, forward strand.
GGCCGAGGCGAACGGTCAGGGCGTCACGGTGCGCTGCCTGCTGCGCGCCGACGGTTCGGTACCGGACTCGGAGGACGAGCCGGATCTGGTCGCCATTCTCGCCCGCGCCTACTGAGGTGCGGCCGGGCAACCCCGTCGACCGGTTCGAGCCGGGTCGGCTGATCATGCATCGGAACGTGCGGCACGGCCGGATCGGGTGGGCCCGGCCGGCCCGCGTGGTCAGCGACGACGATCGAGGGTTGCTGGTCTGGATCGCCCGGGACTCGCCGGTGGCCCACGAGGTGACCGAGGCCGGGCTGGGGATGCGGGCGATGCCGTTCGCCGAGTGGATCTCGTCGACGTACCGGTTGGCGCAGGGGCGCTGGAACGGCCCGCCGCTGTTGAAGTTCCTGCCCACGGGGGCGGCGCACTCCGTCTGGTGGTTCCGGGACGCCCTGGGCCGGTTCGCCCACTGGTACGTCAACCTTGAGGAGCCCGGCGTCCGCTGGGACGACGGCCCGGTGGCCGGCGTCGACGTGGTGGACCAGGACCTGGACGTGGTGGTGTGGCCGGACCGCAGCTGGGAGTGGAAGGACGAGGGCGAGTTCGTCGAGCGGCTCGCCTTCGGCGCTGACTACTGGGTGACCGACGAGAAGGCGGTCCGCGCCGAGGGGGAGCGGGTGATCGCGCTCGCCGAGGCCGGCGAGTTCCCGTTCGATGGCACCTGGTGTGACTTCACACCCCCTCCGGAGTGGGGCATACCGGACAAACTTCCACCGGGATGGGATCGTCCACCGGTGCGCTGAGCGGTACCCCAGGCCACCGACAGCGCGGTGTACGGGTCCGATGCGGGAGATCGGCATCGGATCTGGCAGAATAGGTCGCTGGTATCCGGCGCGCGTCCGGCGCCCTCTAACCCGGGCACGTCGCCAGTCCACCGAGTAGTCTCCGGCCCAACCCCACTGTGCCGGTCGGCGCTCACCCATGCACACCGCCCGCTTGGGCCGGTGAGATCGCAACAGGAGCGAAACAACTGTGGCCGTAAAGATCCGGCTCCTGCGGATGGGCAAGATCCGCAACCCGCAGTACCGCATCGTCATCGCCGACTCGCGCACCAAGCGCGACGGCCGGGCGATCGAGTTCGTCGGGGTTTACCAGCCCAAGGAAGACCCCTCGATCATCGAGGTCAAGTCGGAGCGGGTCCAGTACTGGCTGTCCGTCGGCGCTCAGCCGAGCGAGGCGGTGCAGCGGCTGCTGGAGCTGACCGGTGACTGGCAGAAGTACAAGGGCCTGCCGGCCCCGCCGCCGCTCCTGGTCGCCCCCGAGCGGGCCGACCGCAAGGCGGCGTACGAGGCTGAGGCGAAGGCCGCCGCCGGGCTCGCCCCGGAGACCCCGGCCAAGCCGGCCAAGAAGGCCGCCAAGGCTGCCGAGGCTCCGAAGACCGAGGCTCCGGCTGAGGCTCCGGCCGCCGAGGCGCCGAAGACCGAGGCTCCGGCCGAGGCCCCGGCCGCTGCCGACGCCGGTGAGCAGGCCTGACATGCCACTGCGTCCGGCGTTGGAGCACCTGGTCAAGGGCATCGTCGACCACCCGGACGACGTCCGGGTGCGGATGGTCGATTCCCGTCGGGGCAAGCGGCTCGAAGTCCGCGTGCACCCCGAGGACCTCGGCACTGTGATCGGGCGGTCCGGCCGGACCGCCAAGGCGCTGCGCCAGGTGATCGGCTCCATCGGCGGGCGCGGGGTTCGCGTCGACATCGTCGACTCGTACTGATGCAGCTCGTCGTCGGCAGGATCGGCAAGCCGCACGGTGTCCGCGGTGAGGTCACCGTGGAAGTGCGGACCGACGAGCCCGAGGCACGGTTCGCCCCCGGCACAGTGCTGCGCACTGAGCCGGGGGCGACACCCCCGCCAGCCAGCGATGAGCCCGGGGTGCCGTTCCGGGTTCCCGCGGAGCTGACCATCGAGGAATCCCGCTTCCACCAGGGTCGGGTGCTGATCGCGTTCGAGGGCATCCTGGACCGCAACACCGCCGAGGCGCTGCGCGGGACGCTGCTCGTGGTGGACAGCGCCGACGTGACCCCACCGGATGACCCGGAGGAGTTCCACGACCACCAGCTGGTCGGGTTGGCCGTGGTGACCCCGGCCGGCGAACGCCTGGGCGAGGTCGCCCGCATCGACCACGCGCCCTCGTCCGACCTGCTGGTGCTGCGGCGCCCCGAGGGGCGTACCGCGTTGATCCCGTTCGTCCGGGCGATCGTTCCGGAGGTCGACCTGGCTGGCGGACGTGTGATCGTCGACCCGCCAGCCGGACTGCTCGACCTTTAGGACCAGCCCGCATGCGCGTCGACGTCGTGTCGATCTTTCCGGAGTACTTCGCCCCGCTGGACCTGTCGCTGATCGGACGGGCGCGGGCCAACGGCGTACTCCAGCTCGCCGTGCACGACCTGCGGACCTGGACCCACGACGTGCACCGCACTGTCGACGACACCCCCTACGGTGGCGGGCCGGGAATGGTGATGCGCCCCGAGCCGTGGGGTGAGGCTCTGGACGCTCTCGCGCCGCTCGACGCCCCGCCGCCAAGGCTGCTGGTGCCGTCGCCGGCCGGTGCCCCCTTCACCCAGGCCATGGCGTACGAGTTGGCGGCCGAGTCGCATCTGCTCTTCGCCTGCGGTCGTTACGAGGGGATCGACCAGCGGGTCCTGGCGCACGCCGCCACCCGGATGCCGGTCACCGAGGTGTCGCTCGGTGACTACGTGCTCTTCGGCGGCGAGGTCGCGGTCCTGGTGATGCTGGAGGCGGTCACCCGGCTGCTGCCGGGGGTGCTGGGCAACGCGGGCTCGTTGGACGAGGAGTCGCACGCGCACGGGCTGCTGGAGGCGCCGATCTACACCAAGCCGCCGAGTTGGCGTGGGCACGACGTGCCGGAGGTGCTCCGCTCCGGTGACCACGGCAAGATCGCCCGCTGGCGGCGCGAGGAGGGTCTGCTGCGCACGGCCGCCCGCCGGCCGGACCTGCTGGCCGCGCTGCCGGCCGATCGGCTCGACAAACGGGACATCGCGGCCCTGGACCAGGCCGGATTTCAGCCTCCACCGGGGGATGTGGCAAAGTAGGGGGGTTGCCGCATCCGTCCGCGCCCGCGGTCGGCTGTGAGGATCCCCGACCGGGGTCGGTCCGCCGATCACCACCCGGGAATCAGAATCACCCACCCGCGCACCGAGTGACGGTGCGCCGTGAGCCTTACGAGGACGCAGCGATGAACATCCTGGACGCCCTTGACGCCCAGTCGAAGCGGACCGACCTTCCCGACTTCCGGGCCGGTGACACCGTCAAGGTGCACGCCCGCGTCGTCGAGGGCAACCGGTCCCGTGTCCAGATCTTCCAGGGCGTCGTGATCCGCCGCCAGGGTGACGGTCTGCGCGAGACCTTCTCGGTCCGCAAGGTCAGCTTCGGTGTCGGCGTCGAGCGGACCTACCCGCTCAACGGCCCGGGCATCGACCGGATCGAGGTCGTGACCCGCGGTGACGTGCGTCGCGCCAAGCTCTACTACCTGCGCGAGCTGCGCGGCAAGAAGGCCAAGATCAAGGAGAAGCGGGAGAAGCAGCCCAGCTGACTTCCCGCTCGCCACGCCGCCCGAGCTGCGCGTATGCCGTACCGACCAGAGCGCACTACCCTGGTCGGTACGGGCGCAGCGAGGCGGCGGTCCCGCCCAGGTGGCGGGCAGTTGTCCACTACCGCCCGTGGAGCCTCGACGAGGCTCCCGGGCGGTGGTGTTTCTGCGGACCGGGGAGTGGCGTGGTGCAGACGCTTGACGAGGACGGCACCGTCGATCCGTGGCGCCGACGGGCTCGCCGCACCCGCCGGCAGATGCCTCTCTGGCAGGAGCTGCCGCTGCTGCTGGTGGTCGCGTTCTGTCTCGCGGTGCTGATCCGCACCTTCCTGCTCCAGGCGTTCTTCATTCCGTCCGGCTCGATGGAGGACACCCTCCTCGTCGGTGACCGGGTGCTGGTCAACAAGGTCGTCTACGACGTCCGTGACCCGCTGCGCGGCGAGGTGGTGGTCTTCCGGGGCACCGACCGCTGGGCGCCGCAGGTCGACGAGCAGCCGAAGCCCGGTGTCGCCGGCCGGCTCGCCCGCACCGTCGGCGACCTGGTCGGGGTGAGCCGCCCCGGTGAGAAGGACTTCATCAAGCGGGTGATCGGTCTCCCCGGTGACCGGGTCAAGTGCTGCGACAGTCAGGGTCGGGTGACGGTCAACGGCATCCCGCTCAACGAGTCGTACGTCCTGCGGGACTCCCCCCTGGACCTGCCGCCCAACCCGGCGGAGTGTCGCTCCCGGCGCTTCGACGAGATCGTCGTGCCGCCCGGTCAGATCTTCGTGATGGGTGACCATCGCGAGGTCTCCCAGGACGCGCGTTGCCAGGGGCCGGTGCCGATCGACAACGTGGTCGGCCGGGCCTTCATGGTGGTCTGGCCGTCGTCGCGGTGGAGTGCGCTGTCGGTGCCGTCCACGTTCGAGGACGTCTCCGGGCCGGCCACGGCGTCGCCCGGTGCGACTCCGGCGCGACCGACTCCACAGGGCGGTGTGCTGCTGATGCTTCCGTTGGCAGCCGCGCTCCGTGGTTCCCGCGCGTTCCGGACGGTGCCGTCCAGCCGGGCAACGTAGGCTCCTTGGCGTGATTGACGAGCAGACCGACAAGCCGCGCAGCTCCTTCTGGAAGGAGCTGCCGATCCTGCTGGGTGTGGCGATCCTGGTCGCGGTGCTGGTCCGCGCCTTCGTGCTGCAGACCTTCTTCATCCCCTCCCCGTCCATGGAAAACACCCTCAAGATCGATGACCGTGTGCTGGTCAACAAGTTGGTCTACGACTTCCGGTCACCGCACCGCGGCGAGGTGATCGTGTTCAAGGCTCCGACCGCGTGGAGCGGCAACCCCGACGGTGAGGACTTCATCAAGCGGGTGATCGGCATCCCCGGGGACCACGTGGTCTGCTGCGACCCCGAGGAACGGCTGATGATCAACGGCAAGTCGCTGGACGAGCCGTACATCTTCTCCATGGACGGGATTCGCGACAAGCCCGCCGACCAGGAGTTCGACATCACCGTGCCGGAGGGCCGGCTGTGGGTGATGGGCGACCACCGGTCGGCCTCCGGCGACTCGCTGGAGCACTGGCAGCAGTCCCAGCAGAACATCACCGAGGCCACGATCCCCGAGGACGACGTGGTCGGGCGGGCGTTCACCGTCTTCTGGCCGGTCAGCCGGGCCACCTGGCTGACGGTGCCCGACGGGTTCGACGGCATTCCCAAGCCGTAGGCCGTACGGGGCGTGGGCGATCCGTCCCCGGTCTGGCAGGCTGGTGCGGTGACCGTCTACACCCCTCGACGCGCGGCCCGCGTGCTGCTCGTCGACGCGGCCGGCCGGGTCCTGCTGTTCGAGGGCTTCGACCCGGCCCGACCCGGGCACCGATACTGGTTCACCCCCGGCGGTGGGCTCGATCCGGGGGAGGCGCCGGCAGTGGGCGCGGCCCGGGAGTTGGCCGAGGAGACCGGCCTGCGGCTCGACCCGTCCCAGCTGGGCGAGCCGGTCTGGTCCGACGCGACCGAGTTCTCCTTCGACGGCATCTGGTACCGCCAGGAGCAGGATTTCTTCCTCTTCCGGGTGGACTCCTGGCAAGTGGACACCACGGGCTTCAACGACATCGAGCGACGCAGCATCGCCGACCACCGCTGGTGGGTTCCGGACGAGTTGGCGGCCAGCGGTGACCGGTTCTACCCGCCCGAACTGCCCACCCTGCTGACCCGGCTGGGGCAGTCGACCACCGCCGGCCAGGACGAGGCGTCGTGCTGACCCCGCCGCGCACCGTGGTGCGCCGCGAGGCCGGCCTGTACGCCCTGGAGCGGGCGTTGCAGCGGCGTGGCTTCCGGCACGTCGCCGGCGCCGACGAGGCGGGCCGGGGGGCGTGCGCCGGTCCGCTGGTCGCCGCCGCGGCAGTGCTGCCCGAGGGGCGGCGTGGCGAGATCGAGGGGCTGGCCGACTCGAAGCTGCTCACCCCGGCCAGCCGGGAACGGGTGTACGCGGAGGTCGTGGACCGCGCGCTCGCGTACGCCGTCGTGGTTATCCCAGCCGAGGAGGTCGACGCCCGGGGTCTGCACGTGTGCAACCTGGCCGCAATGCGCCGGGCGCTCGCCTCGCTCACCACCCGCCCGGAGTACGTGCTGACCGACGGGTTCGGCGTGGACGGCCTGGGTGTGCCCGGGCTGGCGGTGTGGAAGGGCGACCGGGTGGCCGCGTGCGTGGCGGCGGCCAGTGTGCTGGCCAAGGTCACCCGGGACCGGCTCATGGTGGAGTTGGACGGGGTGTTCCCGGCGTACGGCTTCGCCGAGCACAAGGGGTACATCACCCCGGAGCACTCGGCGGCGCTGCGGGAGCACGGGCCGTGCCGGGAGCACCGGTTCTCGTACGTCAATGTCGCCGCGGTCTCCGGCCGCGACGGCCGGCCGCCGCGCGCCCGACGGCCCGGCGGCCACGGCCCGGATGAGCCGATGGAGCGCTCGTGGGCGTCAGGGGGTACCGTCGGCGTGGCGTTGGGCGAGCAGCCTCGGCCTCCGACGCCGGTGGGGGAAGATGTGGCCATGGAAGGCGGAGTGCGATGAGCGCGGAAGATCTCGAGAAGTACGAGACCGAGATGGAGCTGCAGCTCTACCGGGAGTACCGCGACATTGTCCGCCAATTCTCCTACGTGGTGGAGACGGAGCGCAGGTTCTACCTGGCCAACCAGGTCGACCTGCACGTGCGGAACTCCGACGGCGAGGTCTACTTCGAGGTCGAGATGCACGACGCCTGGGTGTGGGACATGTACCGTCCTGCCCGCTTCGTGAAGAACGTCCGGGTGATGACTTTCAAGGACGTCAACGTCGAGGAGCTGGAGAAGCCCGACATCTCACTGCCCGCCGACTCCGGCTTCGGCGGCTGAGCGCACCCGAGCCCCCGGGGCCGTGCCACGGGCCCCCACCCGTGGCGTGACACCCACCGCCGATCACTCGGCCGGCACCACGACCTCGACCCGCTGCACCATGTTGTTGGCGAAGCCGCCACGGTTCCACTGTTGCTCGACCGGCTGGGTCCGCCCGGACGCGTCGGTGGCCCGCGCGCCGAGCACGTACCGGCCGGGGCTGGCGACCCACTCGTGCCGCCAGCGCCGCCAGGCGAAGTCCCCCGCGTCCGCCGGGTCCAACTCGGCCGGCGACCAGCTCTGCCCTCCGTCGGTGGTCACCTCCACGGCGACCACCGGGGCGTGCCCCGACCAGGCCCGACCATCCAGCGTGCACGAGCCGGGTCGCAGCACCCGACGGCGCGACATGAAGTCAGGGAAGCCGGGCGGGCGGACCAGCGCCCGCGGCTCGATCCGGGTGACCGGCACGCCCGGGTCGTCCGCGTCGCGGCGTACCCGGTAGGCCACCGCGTTCTGGTACCCCTCGAACGGCTCGGTCCGCAGCTCGATGGAGTGGACCCACTTCACGTGCGCCATGCCGTACCAGCCCGGCACGATCAGGCGCAGCGGCGCACCGTGCTGCGGCAGCAGGGGAGCGCCGTTCATCTCGTACGCCAGCAGCACCTCCTCGCGCAGCGCGTCGGCGACCGGAAGCGCCCGCTGGTAGTCCTGCTCGATCCCGCGCTCCACGCCGTGATCGGCGCCGGTGAAGACCACGTCCACCGCGTCCGGGTCGACGCCCGCCTCCCGCAGCAGCGGCGCGAGGGGGGTGCCGGTCCACTCCGCGTTGCCGACCGCCTCGACCAGCCAGGGCTGGCTGACCGGCCGGGGGTGCAGCAGGGCCCGCCCGTTGCCGGCGCACTCCAGTGTCACCTGCCGGGTGACGCGGGGGCGTTCGCGCAGGTCGGCGAGGGTGACCGCCAACTGACGGTCCACCGCACCGCCGATGGTCAACGTGTGCGTCGCCGGGTCGAGCTCCGGGATGTCGTAGTGGATCAGCAGGTAGTGCAACCCGGCCGGGGTGACGTCGTAGCGCAGCGCCTCCAACGGGATGCCGTGGTTGCGGGCCGCGAGCTGCAACTCCTCGGCGCTGATCGTCTCGTCCGGCTCCGCGAGCCGGGACGGGCCGCTCACGTCGGCCACCGTCGGCCCGGTGGGGTACGACGTCCGGTCATCGAGAGTGGTCATGCGGCCTCCCCGGTACAGACGGCGGCACCCGCCGTACGCGGCCCAGCCTAGGCCCTCCGTGTCGGCCCGAAAACGGCACCGAGGGTACGGCGGCGTCCGCGCGGCGGGTCGTGGACAGCGTCCCGCCGTACCGGGCATAGCAGATCATCGAGGGCGTTGGGTGGTCGTCCACAGCACCTCCGGTTGTCCACAGCCCAGGCGTCCGGGCCGGCGGACGACCCGGCGTCGGCCGGAAGCTGCCGTCATGCGACCGCCACCCGCCCGCTCGATCCGCCGCACGCTGCTGCTCTGCACCGCGCTCCCGCTCGCACTGACCGTGCAGCTCTGCGGGCTGGCGGTGCTGGTCGCGGCGGTGCCCGGTCAATCACCGACCCCGACCGTGCCGGTCGCGGCCCTGGCGGAGCCGGTCGTCGCCGCAGCGCCCGCCGGGCGGTTCCGCTGGCCGGTCGACGGGCCACCCCGTCCGGTGCGCCGGTTCGACCCGCCGCCGCGACCGTGGCTGCCCGGCCATCGCGGCGTCGACCTGGCCGCCCCCGCCGGAGCGGTGGTCCGCAGCGCCGGGCCGGGCACCGTCCTCTTCGCCGGTCTGGTGGCGGGTCGACCGGTGGTCACCGTGGGGCACGCCGGCGGGCTGCGGACGACCCACGAGCCGGTCCAACCCGCCGTACGCCCCGGCCAGCCGGTCACCGCCGGCGCACCGCTGGGCGAGCTGCTGCCCGGGCATCCGGGGTGCCCGGCCGAGGCGTGCCTGCACTGGGGCCTGCGCCGGGGCGAGGAGTATCTCGACCCGCTCGCCCTGCTCGGCCTCGGCCCGGTACGCCTGCTCCCGGTCGGTCCGGTCCCGGTGTCCGCTCCCGGCCGGCCGCTCAGCGCTGGGCGAGCAGCGCCGGCAGCCGTGCGGCCAGCCGCTCGTACTCGTCGGCGGCGTTGTAGACCTGACCGGTGAGCCGCAACCACCCTCGGCCGTTCCAGCTCATCACCGCCACCTCCGCGCCGAGCCGCTCACCGATCCGCGCCTGCAACGCCCGCGCCGCGTCGATCGTGGTGCCCGTGCCGGCCGGCAGCGGGATGAGACGCAGCGCCACCCCCGGTCCGCCGGGGTCGGGCAGATCGGCGGGGGCCACCCCCAGGGCGTCCCCCACCACCCGCTGGCCGTACGCGGCGAGCGCGGCGTTGTGCGCCCGCACCCGGTCGACGCCGAGACTGCGCATCGTGAACAGGCCCGCCGGGGCGGCCAGCCAGGGCGTGTAGTCGAGCGTCGCCTGCCACTCGAGCCGGGCCGGGAAACCCGACTCCTGCTCCCAGGACACCACCAGTGGCTCGATCCGGTCCCGCCACTGCGGTGCCACCGCCAGCAGGGCGGTCCCGCGCGGGGCGTACGCCCACTTGTGCAGGTTGCCCACCCAGAAGTCCGCGCCGATGCTGGCCACCGGGGTGGGCAGCATGCCCGGGGCGTGCGCGGCGTCCACCAGGACCGGCACGCCGTGTTCGCGGGCCACCCCGGCGACGGCGGCGGTCGGAAAGAGCTTGGCGGTGGCCGAGGTGAGCTGGTCGACGACGAGCAGCCGGGTCTGCCCGGGGCGCAGGCCAGCGCGGATGATCTGCACGATCTGCTCGTCGGTGGCGGCCAGGGGGATCGGCAGGACCCGGCTGACCGCGCCGGTGCGGCGGCACTCGCGCTGGATGGCCAGGCTCACCGCCCCGTACCCGTGGTCGGTGCTCAACACCTCGTCGCCGGCAGTGAGGCCCACCGACTGGAGCACCACGGCGACGCCGGTGGTGGTGTTGCCCACCAGGGCGCTGCCGTCCGGGTCGGCGCCCAGGAACCCGGCGAGGTGCCGGCGGGTGTGCGCGATCCGGTCGACCAGCCCCTGGGTGAAGAAGCGCAGCGGGTTCGCCTCCATCTCGTCGCGCAGCCGCTGCTGGGCGCGCTGCACGCCGATCGGCACCGCGCCGAACGAGCCATGGTTGAGGTGACTGACCGCCGGGTCCAGGGAGAAGAGCAGGCGGGCGCCCGGGATCGGCTCAGGGGGATTCGGGACGCTCACTTGATGATCGTAACCGCCACGCGTGCGCGCCCTGCGGCCCTTGATCAGGCGCGGGGGTGCGCCTGCCGGTAGGCAGCGCGCAGCCGCTCGACCGAGACGTGGGTGTAGATCTGCGTACTCGCCAGGGACGAGTGGCCGAGCAGCTCCTGCACGGCGCGCAGGTCCGCGCCACCCTCCAGGAGGTGGGTGGCCGCGGAGTGGCGGAGATCGTGCGGGCTGGTCCGGGGCAGCCCGGCGGTCTCGGCGTACGCACCGACGATCTGACGTGCTGTCGTCGGGTTGAGCCGACCACCCCGAGCCCCCAGCAGCAGGGCGTCACCGGAGCGGGCGCCCACCATCGCCGGGCGGCCGTGGCGCAGCCAGTCGTCCAACGCCCGCTGGGCGGGCACCCCGTACGGCACCGAGCGCTCCCGCCCACCCTTGCCGAACACCCGGATCACCCGCCGGCCGTGGTCGACGTCCCCGACGTCCAACCCGCACGCCTCGCTGACCCGTACGCCGGTGGCGTAGAGCAGCTCCAGCAGCATCCGGTCCCGCAGCCGTACCGCCTCGGCCGCTTCGCTCGGGCCCGACTCCGCCGGCGGGTTCGGGGGCGGTGCCTGCCGGGCCGGTGCCTCGACCAGGGCGGCGGCCTGGTCGGCGCGCAGCACGCTGGGTAGTTCCCGGTGCGCGCGGGGGCTGGCCAGTGCGGCGCCCACGTCGGCGGGGAGCAGCCCGGCCCGGTGTGCCCAGGCGCTGAATGCCCGCGCCGATGCGGCCCGTCGGGCCAACGACGTGCGGGCGGCACCCGTGGTGCGCTGCCGCGCCAGCCAACTGCGCAGCACCGACAGGTCCAGCTCGGCGAGGTCGACGCAGCCCATCCGGACGGCGTGGTCGAGCAGCGAAACCAGATCGGTGACGTACGCGCGGACGGTGTGCGCCGACCGGTTACGGACCCGGGACAGGTGCTCGGCGAAGTCGTCGACCGCGTCGCGCAACGCTGGCGGGAGTGCCTGGTGCATGGCCCGGGTGCCCCGGTCCGGTCGGCTCATCGTGGCCGCGCCGGCGTGCTTGCCGGTTCGTCGGCCCCGGCGCTCTCGATCACAGCTGGCACGGCACCAGCCTACGGCCAGTCCGTCTACGCCACCGGACATGACGGTGCCGGTGTCCACCCCCGGCTACCGGCGGTTGTTCCTCTTGCTCAGGAACACGACCAAGCCGACAACGAGCACGGCGGTCACGACGAGACAGCAGAGCACGCTGATGTGCCACGGCTTGATTGCACCCATGACCGGGCACCGTACCGGTCGTAGTGGCAGGCCGTTGCCCCGCGCGAGCGCACCTCAGGCCGGCCCGGACGTCTTCGCGGCCGTCACACGCTTGGCTGCCGTGACGGCCCTCAGTGTCCGGGCGACCCCAGCCCTCGCCAGGGATCGCCCGGACACCGGGGTATCAGGCGTCGTGCCGCATGAGGTAGTTGAGAGCCCCGAAGATGAGGGGAGCCGAGCCGGCGAACGCCGCAGCCCCGGCGATCAGGGCCTTGCCGACGCTCGGGTCCATCGACCATGTGATCCAACTGGCGATCGTCGCGACCTGGCTCGACCCGAGGGCGACAATAGTGAGGCACAGTAGGCGAACGGGGAACTGACTTCCCATCTCATCCTCCACTCGACGGACTCCTCCTCTTGGAGGTGACCTCGTCGAGCGGGATTAAAGGGGACCCGCCAAGAGCACCCTGGTGGCCGTGCAGAGGCTTGGCAAGCTTTTGTGGTGGTTGTCATATCCACTGTGCTCGCTGGCCTTGAGACGGTGTTTGGAATGCCGGGACGTCTGCCGGGGCCGCGTGAGCACACCTCATGTCGACGCGGGCGTCTCCGCCGCAGCACGCTTGGGTTTGGCGGGTGGGGCCAAGGCATAGCCATCGTCGCGACGGACCACCATGGACAGCTCCTCCAGCAGCGACAGCTTGCGCAACGCGGTCCGTAGGTCGACGCCGGCGCGGGCGGAGAGCCGGTCCACGCCCATCGCGCCTCGGCGGGGCAGCGCCTCCAGCAGCGACCTCGCCTCGTCGTCCAGCGCGTCGGTGGCCCGCTGCGGTCCACGCGCCAACGGGGCCAGGTCCGTGCCGATCCGACCCACCTCCTCCAGCACGTGCGCCACCCCGGTGACCAGTCGGGCCTTGGAGTGCTCGCGCAGGAACTCGTGCGCGCCGACGGACATCGCCGAGGTCACCGGCCCCGGCACCACCATGGCCACCCGATTGGAGTGGATGGCTCGCCGCGCGGTCTGCGTCGCGCCACTGCGCGCCGACGCCTCCACCACGACGGTGCCCCGGGTGCCTGCGGCGATCACCCGGTTGCGGATCAGGAACCGGGGTCGCAGCGGCTCGGCACCGGGCGGCCACTCACTGACCAGCAGCCCCGTCTCGGCGATCCGGTCGAAGAGCGCGGCGTTGCCCATCGGGTACGGACGGTCGAGCCCGCAGGCGAGCACTGCGACGGTCAGACCCCCCGCGGTGAGTGCGCCCCGGTGGGCGGCGGCGTCGATGCCGAACGCGCCACCGGACACGACCGTCCAGTCCCGCTCCGCCAAGCCGTACCCCAGCTCAGTCGCGACGTGCTGCCCGTAACCGGTGGCCGCCCGGGCCCCCACCACGGCCACCGAGCGATCCAGAGCCTCACCGAGCGGCCAGCTTCCGCGTACCCAGAAGCAGAGCGGCGGGGCGGTCTCACCATCCACCCGGCGGCTGACGTCCGGCAGCCGCAGTGCGGCCAGGCTGGCGACCTGGGCCGGCCACTCCTCGTCGTCCGGCGTGACCAGCCGGGCACCCAGTCGGTCCGCCCGCTCCAGGGCCTCCGCGGCCACCGCCCGTGCGTCGCCGGCCGCCGAGCGTGCGGCGACAGTGGTGTGCAGCCAGCCGGCCGGGCTGCCGCCGTCGAGCAGCAGATCCAGGGTCTCCACCGGGCCGTGCCGTTCGACCAGGTGATGCACCGCGCGCGTACCCGGCTCGGCCAGCCAGGTCAGGGCGACCCGGGCCAGCCTGCGTTCCTCCTCGGCGCTCACGTCGCCTCCCCCGTCCGTAGTTGAAGCGCTTCCCGGACGTCGTCCCGGTCAGGTCGGTCGCGACCGTCCAGATCGGCGATGGTCCAGGCCATCCGGATCACCCGGTCGAAGCCGCGCGCCGACAGCGAGCCGGAGTCGAGCCGGCCACGCAGCTCCACGGTGACCCGGGCCGGCAGCCGCCACGGCGGTCGGCGCAGGTGCGGCCCTTCCACCTCGGCGTTGAGCCGTCGGTCGAGGTCGGCCCAGCGGGCAGCCGCCGCCTGCCGGGCCGCCGCCACCCGGGCGGCGACCGTCGCCGAGGGCTCGACATCGCCGTCGGTCGCCATCAGCTCGGCCGCCCGCACCGGCATCAGCCGCACCTGGACGTCGATCCGGTCGAGCAGCGGCCCGGAGAGCCTTCCCAGGTAGCGGCGGCGAACCAGCGGCGAACACTCGCAGTGCGCGTCGCCGGCCGGTTTCGCGCACGGACACGGGTTGGCCGCCAGCACCAACTGGGTGCGGGCCGGGTACACGGTGCCGCCTCCGCTGCGGCTCAGCTGGATGCGGCCGTGCTCCAGCGGCTGGCGCAGCGCCTCCAGCGCACCCTTGCTGAATTCGGGAGCCTCATCGAGGAAGAGCACCCCGCGATGCGCCAGCGACACCGCACCGGGTCGGGCCAGCCCCGAGCCACCCCCGACCAGCGACGGCACGGTCGCGGTGTGGTGCGGCGCCTGGAACGGCGGGCGACGCAGCAGGCGACCACCCGGCGGCAGCAGCCCGGCGACCGAGTGCAGCGCGGTGACCTCCAGCGCCGCGTCGTCGTCCAGCTCGGGCAGGATCGACGGCAGGCGTTCGGCGAGCATCGTCTTGCCGGCGCCCGGAGGGCCGAGCAGTGCCACGTGGTGCCCGCCGGCCGCGGCGACCTCCAGGGCGCGTCGACCCATCTGCTGCCCGGCGACGTCGGCGAGATCCGGCCCACCGGCCAGCGGCTCCGGGATGTCCGCCGGTGGTTCGATCAGCGGGGTCCCGTCCCGAACGAAGGCGACGAGCCGGTGCAGGGTGTCCACCGCCCGTACCCGTATCCCCGGGATGACGGCGGCCTCGGCGGCGTTGCCGACCGGAACGATCACCCGCGTGACGCCGGCCTGGGCTGCGGCGGCGACCATCGGGAGCACGCCGCGCACCGGCCGGACCGTCCCGTCGAGCCCCAGCTCGCCGAGGACCACCACCCCCTCCAGAGGGAGCAGCGGCAGCTCACCCGAGCCACCCAGTAGGGCTGCGGCGATGGCCAGATCGAAGGCCGACCCGAACTTCGGCAGCGTGGCGGGCAGCAGGTTGAGGGTGATCCGCCGGTTGGGCCAGCGCTGGCCGGAGTTGACCACGGCGGCGCGGACCCGGTCGCGGGCCTCGTGCAGGGCGGTGTCCGGCAGACCGGAGATCACCACCGCAGGCAGACCGGCGGCCAGGTCGGCCTCCACCTCGACGAGGTGGCCGGTCACTCCGACCAGACCCACGCAGAGCACCTTCGCGTAGCTCACGGCACGTCACCGATCCTCCGGGTACGCATGTCAGAACGCGCCCTTGAGGTGGTCGACCTGCGCCGGCCCGGAGTCGGGCAGCCGCACCGACAGCACGTCGAAGCGCACCTCCTCGGCGGTCGTACCGGTCTCGGTGAGCCACCGTGCGGCGAGCCCTCGCAGCCGGCGGGCCTTGGCCGGTACGACCGCCTCGGCCGGGGTGCCGAAGCCCTCACCCCGGCGGGTCTTCACCTCGCAGAAGGCGAGCACGGGCCCGTCCCACGCGATGATGTCGATCTCCCCGGCCGGGCAGCGCCAGTTTCGGGCGATCGGGCGTAGCCCCGCCTCGGTCAGGTGCCGGGCGGCGCACCGCTCGCCGTACGCGCCAACCGCCTGGTTCCGCTTCGTCATGGCCGGCACGGTGCCCGCCGGAGGGTGATCGCCGCGACCCGGCAGCAGCCCAACTGTGGACAACGGGGGTGCTGTGGACAGTCGGATGATCATGCCCGCGCTGTGCTAGGGCGCGACTCGTGTCCGCGCTGCCCGGACGATCGGCGGCGTGGTCGGCCGGGTTGAAATGGCGCGGGCGTGGCCGGTCGCATACGGTGCCTGACGTGGACGGACGACGGAGTTTTCCGGAAGATCAGGAGTCGCGCTGGTACCCCGACGAGCGGGGTCGCGGTTACGGCGAGTCGGAGTGGCGCGGCGCGGGCGAACCGCGGTACCGGGAGGGTGAGATTCCCGAGCCGCGTGGCGCGGAAGACGGCCGCTCCGTCGAGGACACGGGAGTCGGCCGCCGCCGCGAGCCGGACTCGGGACGCTTCGGCGCCGTCGACGCGAGCCGCTTCGGTACGCCGGAGTCGGACTCGGGTCGCCTGAGTGCTGTGGACGCGGGTCGCTTCGGTACGCCGGAGTCGGATTCGGGTCGCCTGAGTGCTGTGGACGCGGGTCGCTTCGGTGCGCCCGAGTCGGACTCGCGTCGCTTCGGCGCCCTGGACGCTCAGACCGGTCGGTTCGGGGGGAGCGAGGCTGATTCGGGGCGTTTCGGTGCGGTGGAGCCGTTGGGTGCCGGGCGGTCGGAGGCGGACGGTTACCGGGCCACCCGATCGCGGCGGGCGGACCGGGACCCCTCGGAGACCTCCGGTGAGCTGCCCGGACGGCGGGCCGCCCGCGAGACGACCACGGCGGGATCTCCGGTGACCAGCGCCCCGCCGGAGACGTCCCGCGACAGCACGTCGACAGCGCCGGCGGCCGTGCTCGCTGACCAGGCTCGGCCTGCTCCGCTCGCTGGCTACCCGATCATCGAACCGACCCGTGGCGGCGGCGACACGCCGCACCCGCTGGAGATGCCAACCGGCCCGATGCCGGGGATCGGCCCGCGACCCGACCTGCCCGCAGGCGAGCCGCCGATGTATCCGCCGGCCGCCGACGGCGTCTATCGGACCCGTCGACCGGTGCTGGCCGTACTCTTCGCTCTGCTGGTGTTGGTCTTCGAGGTCCCCGCGTTGCGGGTGCTGCTGGCGGGCGTGACCGGCGACCCGGTGGACGCCGGGAACGTGGTGGTGGGTATCGCCCTGGTCGCCGGCCTGCCGATCTTCGCGACCGGGCTGTACGGGCTACGAACCGGAGGTCTGGCGCTCGCCGACAACGGTCGGGGCTGGCTGCGCCCACCGACGGCCTACCTGACCGTCGGCCTGGTGCTCTTCGTGGCTGCCGCGCTCGCCGCCGGCTGACCCGGCGACCCGCCGCCGGCCTGTCGCGCGCGCTGACGGTTCGGACAACAACCAGGAAATAGTGGCCTCCGGCGACGCGGAGGCCACTATTTCCACGAACCAGCGCGATCTTCCCAGCGACTCGCGCGGGCGAGCGGGGGAGCGGCGGAGCAGCACCCCACGCGCACCCCGGGGCGGCTGAACGGGTGAGGGGCGTACACTGGCCAACTGGCGACCGCCTCGTGCGGTCGACCTCGCGCGCCCTCTTCACGAATCGTCGTGGAGCGACGGCCTCCCTGGTCCCGATCTTGATCGGGTCCACCATGGGTCGGCGACCAGGCGCCAGGACGCCCGGCCACCGGCCGGGCGTGACAACCAGGGACCTTGAGGAGTACCCCAACCATGGCCGTCGTGACCATGCGTCAGCTGCTGGAGAGCGGTGTCCACTTCGGGCACCAGACCCGGCGCTGGAACCCGAAGATGAAGCGCTTCATCATGACCGAGCGCAACGGCATCTACATCATCGACCTGCGCCAGACCCTCGAGTACATCGAGAAGGCGTACGAGTTCGTGCGTGGGACCGTCGCCGAGGGTGGCAGCATCCTGTTCGTCGGCACCAAGAAGCAGGCCCAGGAGGCGATTGCCGAGCAGGCGACCCGGGTCGGCCAGCCGTACGTCAACCACCGCTGGCTCGGTGGCATGCTGACCAACTTCCAGACCGTTTACAAGCGGCTTCAGCGGATGAAGGAGCTGGAGGGTCTGGGTGACCTCAGCGGCACCGCCGCCGGTTACACCAAGAAGGAGACCCTGCAGCTCTCCCGCGAGAAGATCAAGCTGACCCGCACCCTCGGTGGCCTGCGGGACATGCAGAAGCTTCCCGCCGCGGTCTGGATCGTCGACACCAAGAAGGAGCACATCGCCGTCGACGAGGCCCGCAAGCTGGGCATCCCGGTGATCGCGGTGCTGGACACCAACTGTGACCCGGACGAGGTCGACTTCCCGATCCCGGGTAACGACGACGCGATCCGCTCGGCGGAGCTGCTGACCAAGGTCGTCGCCGCCGCCGTCGCGGATGGTCTGATCGCGCGTTCCGGCCGTCGCCGGGGCAACGACGAGAAGCCCGAGGGTGTCGCGAGCGACGAGCCGCTGACCGAGTGGGAGCGCGAGCTGCTCGAGCCGAAGAAGGCCGACGAGTCGGCTGCCCCGGCCGCTGCGGCCGCCCCGGCCGAGCAGCCCGCCGCTGCCGCCGCCGAGCAGCCCACCACCCCGGAGCAGCCGGCGCAGGCCGCCACCGAGCAGCCGGCGGCCGCCACCGCGGAGTGATCGCACCGTCGCTGCCCCGCCGTCCGTTTTCGCGAACGGCGGGCAGCGACGGTACGCCGGGCACGATCCGCCCGGATCCGGGTAACCGGCACCTCTGACCATCCACACGCCGTCTCAACACCGAAGAGAGAGCCATGTCCCAAATCACCGCCGCGGACGTCAAGAAGCTCCGCGACCTCACCGGCGCCGGCATGATGGACAGCAAGAAGGCGCTGACCGAGGCCGAGGGCGACTTCGACAAGGCCGTCGAGATCCTGCGCGTCAAGGGCGCCAAGGATGTTGGCAAGCGGGCCGGCCGTACGGCCGCGAACGGCCTGGTCGCCCACTCCGGCAAGGCGCTGCTCGAGCTCAACTGCGAGACCGACTTCGTCGCCAAGACCGAGTCGTTCATCGCGCTGGGCCAGCAGTTGGTCGAGCACGGTGAGCGCGCCGGCGTGAACTCCGCCGAGGAGCTGCTCGCCACCGAGCTCGACGGCAAGGTCGTCGCGGACCTGATCCAGGAGCAGTCCGCCAAGATCGGCGAGAAGCTGGTGCTCAACCGGTTCGCCCGGGTCGAGGGCACCACCGCCGTCTACCTGCACCGCAAGGCCCAGGACCTGCCGCCGGCCGTTGGCGTGCTGGTGTCGTACACCGGCAAGACCGATGAGGCCGGCGACGCCGACGCCCGTGGTGTGGCCATGCAGATCGCCGCGATGCGGCCGAAGTACCTCACCCGGGACGAGGTTCCGGCTGAGGTCGTCGAGTCCGAGCGGCGCATCGCCGAGCAGACCGCCCGCGAGGAGAACAAGCCCGAGGCGGCTCTGCCGAAGATCATCGAGGGTCGGGTCAACTCCTTCTTCAAGGACTTCGTCCTGATCGAGCAGTCGTCCGTCTCTGACAACAAGAAGTCGGTGAAGCAGCTGCTGGCCGAGGCCGGCATCGAGGTCACCCGCTTCGTGCGGTTCGAGGTCGGCCAGGCCTGAGCCGCCACCGGGCGCCGCTGGCGCCCGTGGGCAGGAGACATCAACGAGGAGGCCGCCGGTGTACGTGACAGGCACCGCGGCCTCCTCGTCACATAGGGTCGGCAGCGGCAGGTTCGCGGTACGCGCCGCACGGGGCGTGCGCGTGGGGAAGGGCGGGGCGGATGACGCAGGTTGTGAGTGACCGGACGCTGGAGCTGGACGATCCGACGGCACCGCCGCCGGGGCGTGCCCGCCGGGTGGTGCTGAAGCTCTCCGGTGAGGTCTTCGGTGGCGGCGCGATCGGCGTCGACCCGGACGTCGTCCAGGCCATCGCCCGGCAGATCGCCACAGTGGTCCGCCGCGGCGTGCAGGTCTCCGTGGTGGTCGGCGGAGGCAACTTCTTCCGCGGCGCGGAGCTGCAGAAGCGTGGAATGGACCGGGCCCGCGCCGACTACATGGGCATGCTCGGCACCGTGATGAACTGCCTCGCGCTCCAGGACTTCCTGGAGAAGGAGGGCATCGAGACCCGGGTCCAGAGCGCCATCACGATGGCCCAGGTCGCCGAGCCGTACATCCCGCTGCGGGCCATCCGGCACCTGGAGAAGGGCCGCGTGGTCATCTTCGGCGCCGGTGCCGGAATGCCGTACTTCTCCACTGACACGGTGGCCGCCCAGCGGGCGCTGGAGATCCGGGCCGACGTGGTGCTGATGAGCAAGAACGGCGTGGACGGCGTCTACACCGCCGACCCGCGGATCGACCCCACCGCCAGTAAGCTCGACTCGATCACCTTCTCCGAGGCGCTGCGCCGCAACCTGCGGGTGGCCGACGCGGCAGCGTTCAGCCTCTGCATGGAGAACGGCCTGCCGATGCTGGTCTTTGGCGCGCAGGGTGACGACACCATCATCCGCGCGGTGGGTGGCGACAAGATCGGCACCCTGATCACCGCCTGAGTCCCGCCGACGGCGACGGTCTGACGACTTTCAGCAGAGCCCACCACGAGCACAGAAGGAGGCGAGGAGACCGGTGATCGACGACACCCTCCTCGAGGCCGAGGAGAAGATGGAGCGTGCGGTTGAGCACGCCAAGGAGGAGTTCGGCGCCATCCGTACCGGTCGCGCCAACGCCGCCATGTTCTCCAAGGTCATCATCGACTACTACGGCACGCCCACGCCGCTGACGCAGATGGCGTCTATCGCGGTCCCCGAGCCGCGGATGGCCATCATCAAGCCGTACGACAACTCGCAGATCAACGCGATGGAGAAGGCGATCCGCGACTCGGACCTCGGGGTGAACCCGAACAACGAGGGCAACCAGCTGCGCATCCTGCTCCCGCAGATGACCGAGGAACGCCGCCGCGACATGATCAAGGTGGCTCGGCACAAGGGCGAGGAGGCCAAGGTGGCGATCCGCAACGTCCGCCGCCGTGGCAAGGAAGAGCTGGACCGGATCGTCAAGGACGGCGAGGCCGGCGAGGACGACGGTCGCCGCGCCGAGAAGGAACTCGACGACCTGACCCAGCGGTACGTGGCCAGCATCGACGACCTGGTGAAGCACAAGGAAACCGAGCTGCTCGAGGTGTGACCCATGCTTCGAGGCCCGTTCCCGACGTCGGGGACGGGCCTCGTTCCATAGGTCAGCAGGGGATCCAGACGGTCCTGGTGCTCTCGGCGAACTGCTCGCCGGTGTCCCAGTCGCGCAGCGAGAAGTGGGCGGTGGCCCGACCGGGGTGCAGCGCCGGAGCGATCCGGGCGAACGCCATCCCGAGTTCGACAGTGCCGCCGTCGCAGAGGATCTCGCCGGCGCCGTGTCCCCCGGTGGCCCAGAGGGTCGGCAGGCCGTCCTGCACCAGCGAGGCCGACATGAGGACGATGCCGGCCGGGCAGTTCCGGGCGGTGGCGGTGACCCCTGCTGCCGGGTACGTCACTCCCGGCTCGCCGACGGGCGGCTCGAACGGGAACAGCTCGCTGGTATGGCGGTCGATGGTGATCCTGGTCCGTGCCGTGGTGGCGGCGGCCGGTGACCCTGCTCCCAGGACCATGGCGGCCACCGTCAACACCGCGAGACCGAACTTGTACATGTGAGTGCCCTTCCCCCGTTGCGAAGCGCGGGCTGGCGCCGGCGCGGCACCAGCGGACCACGCCGGGCGGGTTCGGTCAGTACTCGATCGCGCACCGGACGAGTCGGATCGACGGCTGCGGATTGCCTCCGGTCTGCCGTACCGAACGGGTGGGCGTCGCTGGCCGGCGGGCCGGCGGCGCGGGTGGTGTCCGTGGGCGTGCCTCGTCCGCCGTGCCGATCCGGCGTGTGCAGTAGGCTCGGCAGGATTCCCGGCCACCGGGTGGTGAACACCGGGGATCGACCGACCGTCGGGGCGGTCAATCGGAGGAACATCGCACGTGTAGGGGATGCTTGTGGTCTTGCGTCATGTGGTGGATCTCGTGCCGCTTCGCGGTGCGTGATGTCCCACCCCGACCCCTACGGCAGCGAGCCTCGCGGCTGGGACCGGCCGGAGCGCCCGGTGGCGCTGCCCTGGCCGGAGCAGGAGCTGGAGGCCGGCCAGTGGAGCCGCCGTCCGGCTGCCGGCCCTGAGCTGTACGCCGACCCGCACGCGCGGCCGTACGCCGACCCGCACCCAGCGGACCCGTACGACGAGCGTGGCCGCCCGGTCCGCCCGGACGACCGTTTCGACGACCGCGACCGGCACGATCGTTTCGACGACCGGGACCGGCACGTCGACGACCGCAACCAGCCCGACCGGTACGACGACCGGGGTCGCGGTGACCGCTACCCGGATCGACCTCCCGCGGGGGAGGGGCCGCCCGGTTACGACGGTCCGGACCGTGGGCGTTTCGACGAGCCGAGCCGTTTCGACGGCCCTCCCGTCCGCTTCGACGACCCGGGGTACCCGACCGAGCAGCTCGCGCCCGTCCGGGCGGAGGTGGTGCCGGACGAGGCTCCGACGACCGGTCGACGGTCGAAGGGGCGACGTCGGGCCAGCCTCGACCGACCGGCCACCCAGCAGGTGGGCACCGGGCGGGCCGGGCGCAACCTTCCCGCGGCGATCGGGGTCGGGCTCGGCCTCGGCGCGCTGATCGTGGTGCCGCTGGCCTTCTATCCGTTGGCCTTCCTGCCGGTGATCGCCGCCGCGGTAGCCATCGGCATCTGGGAGATGGCCCGCGCGGTACGACGCAGCGGTGCACACCCGCCGCTGGTGCCACTGATCGCCGGTGGCGTGTTGACAGTGGGTCTGGCCTGGTACGCCGGCCCGGACGCGCTCAGCCTGGGGCTGCTGGTCACCGTGCTGGGCACCATGATCTGGCGGTTGGGTGACGGGCCGGCCGGCTTCCAGCGGGATCTCACCGCGGCCACCCTGATCGCCGTCTACGTGCCGTTCCTCGCCGGTTTCGCGGCGTTGCTGGCGGCGGCCCCCGGCGATGGGCACCTGCGCATCCTGGCCACGCTGATCGGGGTGGTCCTCTCCGACACCGGTGGGTACGCGGCCGGGGTCTCCTTCGGCCGTCACCCGATGGCCCCGTCGATCAGCCCGAAGAAGTCCTGGGAGGGCTTCGCCGGCTCGGTCACCGCGGCGGCCCTGGGCAGCGCGGTGCTGCTGTGGCTGATGTTCGAGGTGGCCCCCTGGTGGGGCGCGCTGTTCGGGGTGGCCGTCTCCTGCGCGGCGGTCCTCGGCGACCTGGCCGAGTCGATGATCAAGCGGGATCTCGGCGTCAAGGACATGAGTAACCTGCTGCCCGGCCACGGCGGTCTGATGGACCGGCTGGACTCGATCCTGTTCGCGGTGCCGACGGCCTACCTGCTGTTGGCGGTCTTCGTGCCGGTGGTGAGCTGAGGTATGAATCACGGCGACCTGGTCATCCGGCTCCGGCGGTCGCGGCCCGTTCGACACCTCCGGACCGGCAGCCACCGCCGACGGCGTGACACACTGGACCAGCCATGACGAGCCTGCCCTTGATCCCCGCCATCTCGGTCGCCCCCGCCGCGCGCCGGGCCTCCATGCCCCCTCAGCACCTCGCTGACCTGGACCTGGCCGGCCGCCAGGCGTTGGTCACCGGGCTGGGTGAGCCGGCCTTCCGCGCCAAGCAGGTCTCCAACCACTACTTCGGGCGGTTGGTCCGCGACCCGCAGGCGATGACCGATCTGCCCGCTGCGACCCGGGAGCGGCTGGCCGACCAGTTGCTGCCGACATTGCTCAACCCGGTGCGCGAGCTGGCCTGCGATGACGGCGCGACCCGCAAGGCGCTCTGGCGGCTGCACGACGGTGCGCTGGTGGAGAGCGTGCTGATGGGTTACCCGGACCGGGTGACAGTCTGCATCTCCAGCCAGGCGGGTTGCGGCATGGCCTGTCCGTTCTGCGCGACCGGCCAGGCCGGGCTGACCCGCAACCTGTCGACGGCGGAGATCGTCGACCAGGCGGTGTACATGGCCGGGGTGGCGGCCTCCGGCGTGGTGGCGGGTTCCCCGCCGAGGCTGTCGCGCGTCGTCTTCATGGGCATGGGCGAGCCGCTGGCCAACTACAACCGGGTGATCGCGGCCATCCGTCGGCTGGTCAGCCCGGCTCCGGAGGGGCTCGGCCTGTCCCAGCGGCACATCACCGTTTCCACGGTCGGCCTGGTTCCGGCCATCCACCGACTGGCCAGCGAAGACCTCTCAGTGACCCTTGCGTTGTCGTTGCACGCGCCCGATGATGATCTGCGCGACGAACTCGTGCCGGTAAACCAGCGCTGGAAGGTAGCCGAGGTGCTGGACGCAGCGTGGGACTACGCCGCCCGGACGGGCCGCCGCGTGTCGATCGAGTACGCGATGATCAAGGACGTGAACGACCAGCCGTGGCGAGCCGACCTGCTCGGGCGGCTGCTGGCCGGCAAGTTGGCCCACGTGAACCTCATTCCGCTCAATCCGACGCCGGGCAGCCGCTGGGACGCGAGCCCGAAGCCGGTCGAGCGGGAGTTCGTCCGGCGGTTGCGCGACGCCGGGGTGTCCACCACAGTTCGGGACACCCGAGGTCGCGAGATCGACGGCGCGTGTGGCCAGCTTGCCGCCGCCGAAGACAACGACACCAATACCGACCGCGCCGGAGAGGCACCGGCGTGACCGGGCGTGGCGAACGAGACCAGGAGACATAGTGGCGAGTCAGGGTCAGCGTTTCCGGCGCAAGGCGCTCCGCCGGGGATACAAGGTCGACGAGGTGGATGCCTTCCTCGACCGGGTCGAGGCGACGCTCGACGGCCGACAGGTCGGTGCCCCGGTGGCCTCCCAGGAGGTTCATGACGTCGTCTTCCGGGTCCGCTTCAACGGCTACGACGAGTGGCAGGTCGACCTGCACCTGGACCGGGTCGAGCGGCAGCTGGCCGAGCTGGAGGAGCGCAACAGCGCCGGACGCGGTGGCGACCCCCGGATGGGTGACCGGATGGGCCCACCGGACCGGATGGGTCCGCCGATGCGTGATGACCGCGGCATGGTCCCGCAGCCGATGCCGCCCCGGCCGATGCCCGCGCAGGCTGGCCCGCCCTACGGCCGCTACGACGAGCCGACAGGTGCCTTCGCCGGTGGGTACGACGCCCCCCGCGGCGGTGGTTACGACGCGCCACGTGGCCCGGCCGGCCCCCCGATGGGTCCCGGTGGCCCGATGGGCCCCGGCCCGATGGGTGGCCACGGCATGCCGCAGCGCGGCCTGCCCGCCGGTCCCAGCGGGTACGGCCCCCCGGACGACCAGCGCTCACCCGGTGGCTACGGCCAGGATGATCAGCGCGGCGGGTACGGCGCCGACGACCAGCGCGCGCCCGGCGGTTATCCGCCGCCGCCGGAGGAGCCGCGCTTCGACGGCTTCGAGGCCGGGCGGCACGGTCGCGCCGACATGACGGCCGAGATCCGGATGCCGGAGCGGGATCTGCGCGACATGCGCCGTGGTCCGGCCGGTCCGCCTCCGCTGCCGCAGCAGGGCATGGGTGGCCCGCCGATGGCCGGTCCGCCCGCGGTGGCCGGCCCCCCGATGGGTGGCCCGCCGATGGGTGGTCCGCCGATGGCCGGTCCGCCCGGCAGCGACCTGTACCGGGTCGACCAGATCCGTCGTAGCTTCCAGGTGCGCCGGTTCGGCAGCGGGTACGACCCCGACCAGGTGGACCGGTTCTTCGACACCCTGCTCGGTGGCATGCAGCGCCGCAACCCGATGCCGGTCGACCCGAAGGACCTGGACACGCTCCGGTTCGGCCTGGTGCCGGGTGGCTACTTCGAGGCCGAGGTCGACGCCGCGCTCAAGGACGTGCAGGACATCCTCTTCGGGCGCTGACCCCGACGCGATACGGACGAGGGCCCGTCCCCCGGGTGGGGGCGGGCCCTCGGCGTACGTCGGCCGGTCGTCCGGCGGTGGGGTCGGGTCAGGAGCGCAGACCGCTGCGCCGCAACACGATGTCGCCGATCACGATGATCAGCAGCAGCGCGGCCAGGCCGATCAGCCAGATGTCCTCGACCCTGCCCTCGTGGTTGCCGCAGATCATCGCCAGCAGCGCCAGTGCGGACAGCACGGCGCCGATCTGCCCGGCCTTGCGGTGCCCGGGCTTGTGCTGGTCTGGCGACGTTACCGGCTCGCTTCCTGCCACTGTCGGTCCTTCCCTCGCGATCGGATCTTTGGTTAGTCTGGCACGCCTCGTACCCGGTGCGGTGGGGTGGGGGTTTCCTGGCCATCGGCCCTGCCCCACACGGGCTGGACGGCACTACCGGCGTCGCGGGGCGGCGGTCAGACTCGCTCCGGTAGCGTTTGGCGTACACCTGATTGTCTGTTTGAGGGGGACTGTGCGGTGCGAGTGACCGGAACCGGGCACGCCAGCATGCGGATCGACACGGCCGCGGGCAGCATCCTGTGCGACCCGTGGGTCAACCCGGCCTACTTCGCGTCGTGGTTCCCGTTCCCGGATAATTCACTGCTGGACTGGGAGAGTCTGGGTCAGGTCGACTACCTGTACGTCTCCCACCTGCACCGGGACCACTTCGACGCGAAGCACCTGCGCGACTTCGTCTCCAAGGACGCCACGGTCCTGCTCCCCGAGTTCCCCACCTCGGAGATGGAGGACGAGTTCCGGGCGCTGGGCTTCACCAAGTTCCTCAAGGCGCCCAACGAGCAGGTGGTGGAGCTGCCCGGCGGCCTGAAGATCATGATTCAGGCGTTGACCAGCCCGACCGACGGGCCGATCGGCGACTCGTCGCTCTGGGTCGAGTACGAGGGTGTGCGGCTGCTCAACCAGAACGACGCCCGCCCCACCGACCTGAGCGTCTTCGCCGAACTGGGGCACGTGCACGCGCACCTGCTCCAGTTCTCCGGTGCGATCTGGTACCCGATGGTCTACGAACTGCCGCAGGCGGCGAAGACCGCGTTCGGCAAGCAGAAGCGTGACCGGCAGTTCGACAGGACCTGGCGGTACATCGACGACCTGAAGGCGTCGCACGTCTTCCCGATCGCCGGCCCGCCGTGCTTCCTCGACGACGCCCTGTGGCAGTTCAACGACATCCACGGCGACGAGGGCAACATCTTCCCCGACCAGTCCGTCTTCCTGTCGGAGTACGCCAAGGTCGGCGGCACCAACGGGATCGTGCTGCTGCCGGGCAGCGTCGCCGAGGTCACCACCGAGGGCGCGAGCACCACCCACCCGGTGCCGGTGCAGGAGTTCTTCGCGAACAAGGTCGCGCACCTGGAGGAGATGCGGGAGCGCAAGCGCCCGATCATCGAGGCGGAGAAGGCGTCCTGGCGGCACCCCGAGGTGGACGTGCTCGGCGAGATGAAGCGTCGGATCGAGCCGCTGCTCGACGAGTCGATCTACCTGGCCAAGGGGGTCGGCGGCCCGGTCCGTTTCGACCTGGTGGGGTATGACGGCGAGAGCGTCGAGTCGATCGTGGTGGACTTCCCCGGCAAGGAGGTCCGGCCGTACGCGGACGAGAAGGTGCGCTACCGGTTCCGGACCGAGCGGTCGCTGATCGAGCACCTGCTCTTCATCGACGAGGTGGACTGGGTCAACTCGCTCTTCCTGTCCTGCCGGTTCTCGGCGGCCCGGATCGGCCAGTACAACGAGTTCGTCTACGCGTTCTTCAAGTGCCTCTCCGAGGAGCGGCTCCAGTACGCCGAGGGCTGGTACGACGAGCACGAACGCAGCACCGACGCCGAGGACATCACGTTGGGCGACTGGGTGGTGCAGCGGCGGTGCCCGCACCTGAAGGCGGACCTGACCCGCTTCGGCATCGTCGACGGTGACCAGCTCACCTGCCAGTTGCACGGCTGGCGCTTCGACCTGCCCAGCGGCCGCTGCCTGACGAGCGTCGGCCACAAGGTGCGAGCCCACCGGGTAGACGCGGAAACCCCCGCCCCCGCAGGCGAGGCCGTGATCTGACCCCGCCCTCGTCGATCATGAAGTTATTGCCCCGACACGCCGCCATGGCAGGCAATAACTTCATGATCAACGGAGGTCTGGGGGGTCCCGGTTAGGCCGACAGGTCGGTGAGGATGCGGCGGGCGGCGTTGTGGCCGGCGGCGCCGATGACGCTGCCGGCCGGGTGGCAGCCGGCGCTGCCCGCGTACACACCGTCGATACCGGTGGCGTAGGGCATCCGGTCGGTGAACGAGACGGTGTTGTCGACGTGGTGGATGTGCCCGCCGGTGATCCCGAAGTGCTCCTCGATCCCGGGCGGGGGCAGCGGCACCGCGTCGGCGATCAGGTCGGCGGTGCCGGGGGCGTACCGCTCGACGATCCCGATCAGCCGGTCGACGTAGCCGGGCAGCTCCGCGTCCCAGGTGGTGCCGGCCAACTCGTAGGGGACGGACTGGACGAAGAGCGCCGACGAGTGGTGCCCGGCGGCGTCGGAGAGCGACGGGTCGACGGTGGTGTGCAGGTACCACTCGATGGTGGGCTCCGCCGGCAGCAGCCCGGCCTGCACGTCCGCCCACATGGCGCGTAGCGCGGTCATCGGCGATGCCTCCGCCCCACCGACCAGCGACGCCGACCCGGGCAGCAGGTGGATGGTCGAGCCGAACGGGCTCGGCGTGCCGTCCGGAAGGCAGGAGAAGCGCGGCAGCCCGGTGAGCGCCAGGTTGAGCTTGAGGGTGGTGCCGGGCCGGCGGACCGCCGCCATCCGTTCGCCGAGCCGCGCCGGGAGCGCGCCGTCGGGCAACAGGTCCATCAACCGGTACGGGTCACACGCGCCGAGCACCACCCGGGCGGCGACCTCCCGACCGTCGGTCAGCACCACTCCGCTCGCCGCGCCGCCGTCCACTGTCACCGCCTGCACCGGCGTACCGGTCAGGATTGTCGCTCCGGCGGCGCGCGCGGCCTCGGCGAAGGTCCGGGAGACGGTGCCCATCCCACCCTCGGCGATCATCCAGGTGCCGCCGGAGCCGGGCAGTCGGCACATGTTGTGCACGAGGAAGTTGTGGCCGGTGCCGGGGTCGTCCGGGCCGGCGTTGAGCCCGGACAGGCCGTCGGTGACCGCGTACATGCTGACCAGCAGCTCGGAGCGGAACTCGAACCGGGCCAGGTAGTCGGCGACCGAGCCCTGCACGAGGTCGACGAAGACCTGGCGCAGGGCCGGGCGGACGTGCCGCTCGGCGGTCTCCTGGACGCTCAGCGGCTCGGCCAGCCAGGCCGGGGCGAGGTCTTCCCGCAGCGCGGCCAGCTCGGCCTGCATGGCGTCGTCGGCGGCCACGTCGGCGGGGGAGAAGAACTCGGCGAGCTGCGCCCGGGTGGCGGCGGTGTCACTGCCGAAGAGCAGGTACGGCGAGCCGAGGCCGCCCGGGGTGGGGAGGAAGTAGTGCGGGTCGCGGCGCAGCACCGGGATCCGTACGTCGAGCGTGGCGAGGAGTTCCGGGGGCATCAGCCCGAGCAGGTACGACCCGGTGGAGTGGCGCAGCCCCGGCACCTTCGGGAACGGGTTCTCGGTGCGGGTCGCGCCGCCGATGACGTCGGCGGCCTCCAGCACGAGGACGTCCAGGCCGGCGCGGGCAAGCAGGACCGCGGAGACCAGACCGTTGTGCCCGGCACCGACGATCACGACGTCGGCGCGGGCCGGAATCTCACTGCTCATGCCGCGGCAGCCTAGTCCGCCCCACCAGCCCAGGTCACCCCTTCCGCTCCCCACCCACCCTTCCCCTGCCGCCCCGCCCCTGCCCCACCCGGCCTCCGCTCCCGGTGATCAAGAGGTTTGCGTCACCAGCGGGCCGCCGGATGACGCAAACCTCTTGATCACCGGAAGGGGATGGGGGTGGGAGCGGGGGTGGGGGCTGGGGGTGGGGGTAGGTGGAGGGTGAAGGTGGAGCCTTGGGCGGGGATGCTGGTGGCGCTGACCGTGCCGCCGTGGGCCTCGGCGAGCTTGCGCACGATGGCGAGGCCCAGGCCGCTGCCGCCGGTCTGCCGGCTCCGGGACTTCTCGGCCCGCCAGAAGCGGTCGAAGACCCGGGGCAGATCCTCGGCGCTGATACCGCTGCCGGTGTCGGTCACCGAGACGATGACCTCGGCGTCGGTCGCGCTGGCGCTGAGCGTCACGCGCCCGCCCGACGGGGTGTGTCGTACCGCGTTGGCGACCAGGTTGCCGACTGCCTGGCGGAGTCGCACCGGGTCGGCGTCCACCTGCGGGTCGGCCTCGGTGCGTACCGTGATGGTGACGCCGACCCGGTCGGCCTGGGCCCGGTGCGCCTCCGCGACCTGGGCGAGCAGGTCGGTGAGGTAGACCTCTTCACGGTGCAGCCGCAGCGCGCCCGCGTCGGCCTCGGCCAGGTCCTGCAGGTCGGTGATCACGTGCTGGAGCACTGTCGCCTCCTCCAGCAGTGAGGAGAGCAGCCTGCGGTCGGGAGCCGCGACGCCGTCCTCGACCGCTTCGAGCCAGCCCCGGATGTTGCTCACCGGCGTACGCATCTCGTGGGCGATGTCGCTGACCATGGCCCGGCGTAGCTGCTCCAGCCGTTCCCGCCGTTCGGCCATGTCGTTGAAGGCCTCGGCCAGCCGGGCGATCTCGTCGCGGCCGGTCACCCGGACCCGGGCGGTGCCGTCGCCGTCGCGCATCCGCTGGGCGGCCCCGGTCAGCGCGTGCAGCGGCCGGGTCAGCCGGATGCCGGCGAGGACTGTGAAGCCGATCGTCACCAGCAGGACGAGACCGGCGACCGCGACGATGCGGGTCTGGTTGGCGGGGGAGAGGTCGAAGGTGGTCGAGGGGCGACCGCCCGGGTCGGTGACGAAGAGGGTCGCGGCCGGGGCGACGTACGGGAGGAGTTGTTCGCGTCGGCTGGTGCCGACGCAGGCACTGATCGCCCGGTTGTGCTCCTGGTCGACGCCGGCCGCGCTGCGGGAGTCGGGTGCGCTGGCCGCCGGCTGCCTCGTCCAGGTCCAGTTCAGGTCCACCTGCACGGCGGGCAGGCGCCGCCGCGCCAGGCAGGTGTTCACCAGGGCGTTGAGCTGGGCGAGCGCCTTGCCCTCGGTGGCCGTACGGGTCGCGAGCTCCTCTCTCGGCTGGCCGCAGACGGCACTGTCGGCGAGGTCGGTGCCCGGGGTGTCGATCCGTGGGCGGCCGGTGGGGCCGTCCACGACGGCCGCGTCGATCTGCGCCCGCAGCCGCAGACACTGGACCGCCGTGGCCGCCTTGTCGCGCAGCGCGGCGCGCTCCTCGGGCGGGAGCAGGTACGGCCCGGTGGTGCGCGGGTCGATACGACTGGTGCCGCCGTCACCGCTGCCCGGCAGTGTGGTGCCGGGCATCAGGGCGGTGTCGACGGCGAGCGCGTCGACGGTCGCGGACGACGTCGTCGGCAACGGGCCGGCGCCGGGGGCCGAGTCCGCGATCGGCGCACCGGTCTCGGTGGTCAGGGCGATCCGCCGGCCGACGTCCTGGGCGAGCGGCCGAAGGGCCGCGTCGACCCCGTCCCAGTTCGGGTGGGTCGCCGCGTACGCGAGCACTGTGTCGTAGATGCGCGCGTCGTCGGCGAGCGCCTGCCCCTGCTCCTGCCGGATCGCCCCGGTGGTGGTGCGGACGGCCAGCCACGCGGTCGCCGCGATCGAGCCGACGGCGATGAGGACGGCCAACGCCAGCAGCCGGAGCAGCAGGCTGCGGCGCAGCGGGACCTCACCCGACACGGGGTGACTCTTCGACCAGCTTGTATCCGATGCCGTACACGGTCACCAACCGGGCCGGCTTGCGCGGGTTCGGCTCGATCTTCCGGCGGAGGTTCATCACGTGCACGTCGACGGTCCGGTTGGTGATGTACCTGTCGAACCCGTGCAGGTAGCCCAGGAGCTGATCCCGGGTGAACGCCCGGGCGGGCTGGGCGGCCATCGCCTGGAGCAGCTGGAACTCACCAGGTGTGCAGTCGACGAGGCGTCCGTCGCTGCGTACCTCGTGGCGCACCGGGTCGACGTGCACCGCGCCGACCCGCAGCACCGGGTCCGCCTGTGTCCGTTGGCCCCGGCGCAGCAGGCTGCGGGCCCGGGCGACCAGCTCACGCGGGCTGTACGGCTTCGTCATGTAGTCGTCCGCGCCCAGGTCGAGGCCGAGCAGCAGGTCGTCCTCCGTCGACCGGGCGGTCAGCATGAGCACCGGCAGGTCGGATTCCCGGCGCAGGATGCGACAGACGTCCAGACCGTCGACCTTCGGCATCATCACGTCGAGGACCAGCAGCGCCGGGGGCCGCTGCCGGATCTGCTCCAGGGCGGCCCGCCCGTCGGCCACCACGACCACCTCGTGCCCCTCGCGTTCCAGATACCGGCGCGCCAGCTCCGCCTGCTTCCGGTCGTCCTCGGCTACCAGCACGTACGCACACACGGCAGCGACTGTACGTGGCCCCGACGGGTTCCAGTACGGCCGCTGAGCTGGGGCTATCGGATGACGACCGGTTTCTTACAGGTCTCTGACACCCGGCCGTGAAGCTGCACGCCATGACCAACTCAACCCATCGCGTCGCCGCCGGGCTCGCCGCGGTCACAGTGCTCGCCGTGGCCCTCACCGGCTGCGGCGGCGGTGCGTCCAGCGCCGACAAGGACGCCGCCAGCGGTGACGTCGCGTCGCTCGTCACCCCGTCCGCCCCGCCGAGCGCCACCCCCGCGGGTGGTGCCGCCAACGGTCGACCGCAGCTACGCCTGGACATGACCGACGAGGAGGAGGAGCGGCTCTGGGGGGCGTACAACATCTGCCTGCATGACAACGGCGTGAAGCTGAACGACGGCCGGTCACAACCCGGCCCGGTGGGCGACGGTACGGGCCTGTCCCTCGACCAGAGCGGGGAGCCGAAGGCGGCGTACGTGGCGTGCGCGAACAAGCTGCCGCTCCAGCCGCCGGAGTTGGACCCGGAGAAGAACCCGAACTACGTGAGCCAGTGGAACGACTACGTCCAGTGCCTGCGTGGACGAGGAATGAAGATCCACTCGCTGCCCGACGGCTCCGGCTGGACCTACGACGACGGGGTCGCCGACCCCGCCGGCGGCCTTGAGGGTCCCGCCCTGGCCACTGTCGAGAGGGAATGCACGATGGAGATCTTCGGTGCCCAGAAGTAAGCCGACCGACGATCCTGGTCGGCGGACGACCCGGCGTACCGCGATCGTGGTGGCGGTGGTGACCCTGGTGGTCGCCGTGGGTGCCGGCGTCGGGGCGCTGGCGCTGCGGCGTCACCCCGGCGGTGATGTCGCCAGCGCCCCGCCGCCGGTGACCACGACGACTGTGACCCGGGCCGACCTGTCGGACAGTCGCTCGCTCAACGGGACGCTCGGCTTCGGCCCGGAGCGGTTGGTGAAGGGCGCCGGGGAGGGCGTCGTCACCCGGCTGCCGAAGGTGGGCGACACGGTGGCCCGGGGCAAGTCGCTCTACTGGGTAGACGACCGACCGGTGCCGGTGCTGTTCGGCGGGACCCCGCTCTTCCGCACGCTCGACAAACCCGGACTGGTGGGCAGCGACGTGCGGATTGTGTCGGACAACCTCAGAGCGTTGGGATTCGGCACCGGGTCGCAGCCATCCCGAGGCAAGGACGGCACGAAGATCGGCACGGGTCAGGCTCTACTCACCGAGTCCCTGGTCGGCGCGATCAAGAAGTGGCAGCAGGCCCTCGGCCTGGAGCCCACCGGCACGATCGGGGTCGGGCAGGTCGCCGTGCTGACCGGACCGGCCCGGGTCAGCGCGGTGAAGGCGCTGCCCGGTGACCCGGTGGCCGGTGAGCTGCTGGCCGTCACCGAGAAGGTCAAGCTGGTCACCGTGCCGGTCGGGGCCACCGAGGTCGGCACCATCACGGTGGGTGCCGCCGTCGTCGTCGCCCTGCCGGACAGCTCTGAGATCCCGGCCACTGTGGCCTCGATCTCGCAGACCGTTCGCGGCGGCGGGTCGGACGGCGGCACCGGGCAGAGCAGCCCGCCAACGGTGGACGTCCTCGTCGCACCGACCCGGGCGGCGGACGTGGCCAAGCTGGACGTGGCCACGGTGCAGGTCCGCTTCACCACCGCCGTCCACAAGGGCGTGCTCGCGGTGCCGGTCGGCGCGCTGGTGGCGCTCCGCGAGGGCGGGCATGCGCTGCAACTGCCCGACGGTGGGCTGGTGGCCGTGGAGACCGGGATGTTCGCCCGGGGCCTGGTCGAGGTCAGCGGCACCGGTGTGACAGAGGGCCTCGACGTGGTGACGGCCTCGTGATCGCCGAAGCGGTGCTGAACGTCGAGGGGGTGAGCAGGACGTACCCCGGCGGGGTGACCGCCCTGGACGACGTCTCACTGACCGTGCGGGCGGGCGAGATGCTCGCCATCGTCGGGCCTTCCGGGTCCGGCAAGTCCACGCTGCTGAACATCATGGGCACCCTCGACCTGCCGACCAGCGGT
This sequence comes from Micromonospora noduli, assembly GCF_003264475.1. Lineage (NCBI taxonomy): Bacteria > Bacillati > Actinomycetota > Actinomycetes > Micromonosporales > Micromonosporaceae > Micromonospora > Micromonospora noduli. Next base: position 660,720 of record NZ_PYAC01000012.1, read on the forward strand.
CGGGTACGCGTCGCCGGGCAGGAGGTAACCGCGCTGTCCGACCGTCGGCTCTCCGCGCTGCGGGGCCGCTGGCTCGGTTTCGTCTTCCAGCAGTTCCACCTCACCGACGGGCTGGATGCCGCCGAGAACGTCGCCACCGGCCTGCTCTACGCCGGGGTGCCCCGCCGTCGCCGTCGCCGCACCGCTATCGACGCGCTGGCCCGGGTCGGCCTGGCGCACCGGGTCGACCACCTGCCGCAGCAGCTCTCCGGCGGGGAGCGGCAGCGGGTGGCGATAGCTCGGGCGCTGGTCAACGAGCCTGCGCTGGTGCTGGCCGACGAGCCGACCGGCGCCCTCGACACTGTCAACGGGGAGGCTGTTCTTGCCCTGCTCACAGACCTCAACGCGGAGGGCACCACCATCGCCGTGATCACCCACGACCGCGATCTCGCCGCCCGTACGCCTCGACAGGTGGAGATCCGCGACGGCCGGATCGTCGCCGACACCGTCACCGGGAGCCGGGCATGAGCGCGACCCGGCTCGCCCCGGCCGACGTACTCCGGCTCGGTCTGCTCGGCCTGACCACCCGCCGGATGCGGGCCGTCCTCTCCGCCCTGGGCATCTCCATCGGCATTGCCACGTTGGTCGTCGTGGTGGGTATCCCCGCGTCCAGCCAGCGCGACCTGATGGACCAGCTCTCCGCCCTCGGCACCAACCTGCTGCGGGCCGAGCCCGTGCCGGATCAGAACCCGCCAGTCCTCCTGCCCGAGGACGCCGCCGCCATGGCGTCGCGGATCGGGCCGGTCCACACGGCGAGCGCGGTCGCGAACACCCACACCGCCGTGCGCCGCAACGACCTGCTGGACCGGTACGACACGTCCGGGCTCACCGTGCTCGCGTCCCGGCCGGACCTGTTGGGGACTGTCAACGGCCGGATCCGCAGCGGGCGGGCCCTCGACGCCGGCGCGGCCGGGCTGCCGACCGCCGTCCTCGGCTACGTCGCGGCGAGCCGGCTCGGCTTCGCCACTGTGGACCCCCGGCAACCACCCCAGGTGTTCATCGGCGAGCGCTGGTTCACAGTGATCGGCATCCTGGACCCGTTGCCGCTCTCCCCGGATCTCGACCGCTCGGTGCTGGTCGGGTGGGACGCCGCCAAGGCCATGCTCGGCTTCGACGGTCACCCCACTGTCGTCTACCTGCGGGCCAGGGAGGACGCGTTGGAGGACGTCCGTGCCGTGCTGCCGGCCACCCTCAACCCGCAGTTGCCCGGGCTGGTCCAGGTCAGCCGCCCCTCCGACGCGCTCGCCGCGAAACGGGCCACCGAGGACAGCTTCTCCGCGCTGTTCCTCGGGTTGGCGGCGGTCGCCCTGCTGGTCGGCGGGATCGGCGTGGCCAACACGATGGTCATCTCGGTGCTGGAGCGCCGTCGGGAGATTGGCCTGCGCCGGGCGCTCGGCGCGAACCGCGGCCAGATCCGGGTGCAGTTCCTCACCGAGTCGGTGCTGCTCAGCGTGCTCGGCGGTGCAGCCGGGGCGGCGCTGGGGGTGCTCGCCACTGTCGGCTACGCCAGCTACCAGGGCTGGCCGCCCACGATTCCACTGACTGCGGTGGTAGGCGGGATAGCCGGCGCCCTCCTGGTAGGGGTGATCGCCGGCGTCTACCCGTCAATCCGAGCTGCCCGCCTAACCCCCACCGAAGCCCTCTCCACCCCCTAACCCCCTGCCCCACCCCCGGTGATCAAGAGGTTTGCGTCAAGGAGTGCCCTCCCGATGACGCAAACCTCTTGATCAACCCGGCGGGGTGGGGGTGGGGGTGGGGGTGGTGCGCCAGTGGGAGAGGGCCAGGGTGGCGGAGTAGCCGGCCAGGACGATCACGTGGAACAGGTAGAGCCAGAGGAGGACGGCCACGCCGGCGCCTATGTCGTCGAAGCCGCCGAAGGGCACTCCCAGGTCCAGCGGGAGCGAGGCGAAGAGCACGAAGCCGTGCAGGAAGCCGGAGAGGTTCGCCGCGGTGAACGACCCGACCCCGAGGGTGGAGAGCCAGTCCGGTGAGGCCGGCCCGACGACCCGGAACACCCACATCAGCACCGGCGTCAGCACCAGCCAGACCCCCAGGAACGACAGCACCACGCCGAGCACACCGAGCCAACCGCCCTGGCGTACGAGGCGGGTGGTGAGCGGGAGCGCCAGCAGGATCGACAGCAGCAGCGCGGGGGCCGGCGCGAGCAGTGGCAGTAGCAGGAGCCGGCCCCGCCAGCCGACCAGGTGCTCGTCGGAGCGGGACGCGGCCACCGAGACGAACGCCCGGCGCAGGCCCTCGCCGTACAGCGAGGCGGGCAGCAGGGAGGCCAGCGCCAGCAGCGGGGTCAACTCCACCCCGGCGTCGACCAGCGCCTCCACCGCCCGGGGCGCGCCGATCGCTGTGGGCAGGGCCTCCACGGCGTACGAGGTGAGCCGGCGTACCCGGTCGGCCCCGGCCACCAGCGCGGTGAGCCAGATCGCCAGCAGGGCGACCGGCACCACGGCGATCGCCCCGTAGAAGGTGATCGCGGCGGCGTGCAGCGACAGGTCCCGTCCGCGCACCGGACGGAATGCGGCACTGGTGATCCGTTTCGCGCGCTGCCATCCGTTGCCCATCAGATCCTCCTTCCCTGTCGCCGGGGCCGCCACTCCTTAAGATCGCCGGTCATGACTGTTCTCACCACCGAACGCCTGATCCTGCGCGATTGGACCGACGATCCGGCCGATCTGGCCCGGATCTACGACATCTACTCGCGTCCCGAGGTCAGCCGCTATCTGGGCATGGCGTCCGGTCTGCCGATGACCAACCCGGCCCAGGCCGTCGAGCGGCTGCGGATCTGGCAGGAGCGGCACGCCGACGACGGCGGTCGGTACGGCACCTGGGCGATCGAGGTACGCGAGACGGGTCAGGTGGTGGGCACCGTGTTGCTCAAGCCGCTGCCGGGGCGCGACGAGTCGCGCCGGACCGACGACATCGAGGTGGGCTGGCACCTGCACCCGGACGCGTGGGGCCACGGCTACGCCACCGAGGCGGCCCGCGCGGCGGTGGCCCGGGAGTTCGCCGCCGGTACCCGGGAAATCTACGCGGTCGTGTCGCCGAGCAACGAGCCGTCGATGGCGGTCGCTCGGAGGCTGGGCATGAGACATGTCGGTCAGCGCACCGACTGGTATGGCGGGGAGCTGCTGGAGACCTTCGTGCTGACCGCACCAGATGCCTGATCGTTCCCGCACGACCTGACGCAAGATCCGTGCAACTTCGGGGAAGGTGTGGCCTCCAGTCGTCGGGAGGCGGCACCTTCCCCGAAATTGTGGGCAGGTGGGCAGGGGCGGCGGCCATCAGGGCAGACAAGTCCGTCAATAGTCACGGTGGTCGAAGTGTTGACGCTCTCGTAGCACGTCAGTAACCTTTGGGCCAAAGTAACGCAAGATTTCGACAAAGAAGTGCACGGTTCCGTGCATGCTCTCGGAAGATTCAACGGGCCTCCTGGGGAGGCCCGTTGATGGTCGTACCCATCTGGTGTTTCCAGGACGAGCGGCGCCCCCGCGCCGCGCGTACCACCCCGTCTCTCCCCACACCGGCCCGCTCGCGTCGGCCGGCGCTGCACCGCCGCACCTCCACCCCCGTGGTCCAGCCACCGCGGCAACCGTCCCCCGACGACAAGGACAGTGATGAGACGAACGAATCTGTTCAGGATGGTGGCGGCCACAGCTGCCGCCGCGCTGATCGCGACGGCCGGGGCGACCGCCCTCGCGAACCCGGCCGCCGCCGCGCGCCCGGCCGACCGGGCCGCCGCACCGAGCACCGGCTTCGCCCCGGCGGCCACCAACCTCGCCCAGGGCCGTCCCACCCAGGAGAGCGGCCACGCCGACGTCTACGACTCGTCGAAGGTCGTCGACGGCAACGCGGGCAGCTACTGGGAGAGCGTCAACAACGCGTTCCCGCAGTGGGTGCAGGTCGATCTCGGCTCATCGCAGAGCGTCAACCAGGTAGTGCTGAAGCTGCCGACCTCCGGTTGGGGAACCCGGACGCAGACGCTGAGCGTGCGGGGCAGCACCAACGGTTCGTCCTTCACCGATCTGGTCGGGTCGCAGACGTACACCTTCAACCCCGCCAGCGGCAGCACCGTCACGATCAACTTCAGCTCGACCTCCGCCCGCTACGTCCGGATCGCCATCACCGCCAACAGCGGCTGGCCGGCCGGGCAGCTCTCCGAGCTGGAGGTGTACGGCAGCGGCGGCACCACCCCCGACACCACCGCGCCGAGCGTTCCCGGCAACCTGTCCTACACCCAGTCGGGCACCACCATCAGCCTCAACTGGGTCGCGTCGACCGACAACGCGGGCGGCAGCGGCATCGCCGGCTACGACGTCTACCGCAACGGCGCGTTCCTCCAGTCCATCGGCAACGTGACCACCTTCAACGACACCCAGCCGGCCACGGCGACCGTGTCGTACCACGTCCGGGCCCGCGACGCCGCCGGCAACCTCTCCGGCAACAGCAACACGGTGACCCGTACCGGCAGCGGTGACACCACCGCGCCGAGCGTCCCGGGGACGCTGTCGCACAGCACGTCGGGAAGCACGATCACGCTCAACTGGGGGGCCTCCACCGACTCCGGTGGCAGCGGGCTCGCCGGCTACAACGTCTACCGGGGCGGCAGCCTGATCGCCACGCTGGGCACCGTCCTCACCTACCAGGACACCCAACCGGCGACGGCGACCGTGTCGTACTACGTCCGGGCCCGCGACGGCGCCGGCAACCTCTCCGGCAACAGCAACACCGTCACCCGCACCGGCAGCAACCCGCCGGCCTGCACCAACGTGGCGCAGGGCAAGAGCATGACGGCGAGCGGCTCCACCTTCAGCTTCACCCCTGACAAGGCGAACGACGGGCAGCTCACCACCTACTGGGAGGGCGCGGCGAGCTACCCGCAGAACCTGACCGTGGCGCTCGGCGCGAACCACTCCATCTCCGGTGTCACTGTGAAGCTCAACCCGGACCCGGCCTGGGGCACCCGTACCCAGACCATCCAGGTGCTCGGTCGCGACCAGGCGTCGTCCTCGTACACCAGTCTGGTGTCGGCGGCGGCCTACCAGTTCGCCCAGGGCAGCAACGTGGTGACCATCCCGGTCAGCGCGACCACCGCGGACGTGCAGTTGCGGTTCACCGGCAACACCGGTGCCCCGTCCGGCCAGGTGGCCGAGCTTGAGGTGTGCGGCACCCCGGCACCCAACCCGGATCTGGTCGTCAGCTCGGTGACCTGGTCGCCCACGTCGCCCAGTGAGGTCTCCCCGGTCACCCTCTCGGCAGTGGTGCAGAACATCGGGTCGGCCGCCGCCGGTGCGACCACTGTGAACTTCAGCCTGGCCGGCGCGGTCGTCGGCAGCGCCTCGGTGGGCACGCTCGCCGCGGGCGCCTCGACCACAGTGTCGTTCAACGCGGGTACGCGGCCGATGGGCAGCTACGCCGTCTCGGCGGTGGTCGACCCGGCGAACACGATCGTCGAGCAGAACAACGGCAACAACAGCTTCACGGCCGCGTCGCCGCTGGTGGTGGCGCAGGCCCCGGGCCCCGACCTCCAGGTGCTCAGCATCGCCTCGAACCCGCCGAACCCGGCCGTCGGGGCGTCCGTCACCTTCACCGTGACGGTTCGGAACCGGGGCACCACCGCGACCGGCGCGGCAACTGTCACCCGGCTGGTGGCGGGCAGCACCACGCTCAACACCAACACCGCCTCGATCGCCGCCGGCGCGACGGTCACCGTGGCGGTCAGCGGTAGCTGGACCGCCACCAGTGGCGGCGCCACCATCACCGCCACCGCCGACGCCACAAACGTGGTCGCCGAAACCAACGAGACCAACAACTCGTTCAGTCAGTCGATAGTGGTCGGTCGTGGGGCCGCCGTCCCGTACGTCTCCTACGAGGCGGAGGCCGGCCGTTACCAGGGCACGCTGCTGGAGGCCGACCCGCTGCGCACCTTCGGGCACACCAACTTCGCCAGCGAGTCCTCGGGCCGCAAGTCGGTACGACTCAGCAGCACCGGCCAGTTCGTCGAGTTCACCTCGGCCAACCAGGCCAACTCCATAGTCGTGCGTAACTCCATCCCGGACGCGCCCGGTGGTGGCGGCATCGAGGCGACCATCAGCCTCTACGTCAACGACGTCTTCTCCCGGAAGTTGACACTGTCGTCGAAGCACAGCTGGCTCTACGGCAACACCGACGGGCCGGAGGCGCTGACCAACACCCCGCAGGCCGACGCCCGACGGCTCTTCGACGAGTCGAACGCGCTGCTGGCGCAGTCGTACCCGGCCGGCACCCGGTTCAAGTTGCAGCGCGACTCGGGTGACACCGCCTCCTTCTACGTCATCGACACGATCGATCTGGAGCAGGTGGCGCCAGCGGCGAGCCAGCCGGCCGGTTGCACCTCGATCACCTCGTACGGTGCGGTCCCGAACGACGGGCTCGACGACACCGCCGCGATCCAGCGGGCGGTGACCGACGACCAGAACGGTGTCATCAGCTGCGTCTGGATCCCCGCCGGGCAGTGGCGGCAGGAGCAGAAGATCCTGACCGACGACCCGCTGAACCGGGGCACGCACAACCAGGTCGGCATCAGCAACGTCACGATCCGGGGCGCCGGGATGTGGCACTCGCAGCTCTACACGCTGACCGAGCCGCAGAACGTGGTGGGCGGCATCAACCACCCGCACGAGGGCAACTTCGGCTTCGACATCGACAAGAACACCCAGATCTCCGACATCGCCATCTTCGGCTCGGGTCGGATCCGGGGCGGTGACGGCAACGCCGAGGGTGGCGTTGGTCTGAACGGTCGCTTCGGCGCCGGCACGAAGATCAGCAACGTCTGGATCGAGCACGCCAACGTGGGTGTCTGGGTGGGCCGCGACTACGACAACATCCCCGACCTGTGGGGGCCGGCCGACGGGCTGGAGTTCACCGGCATGCGGATCCGCAACACGTACGCCGACGGCATCAACTTCAGCAACGGCACGCGTAACTCGCGGGTGTTCAACTCGTCCTTCCGCACCACAGGTGACGACGCGCTCGCCGTCTGGGCCAACCCGTACGTCAAGGACCGCAACGTCGACATCGCCCACGACAACCACTTCGTCAACAACACCATCCAGCTGCCCTGGCGGGCCAACGGCATCGCCATCTACGGCGGCTACGACAACTCGATCGAGAACAACCTGATCTACGACACCGCCAACTACCCGGGCATCATGCTGGCGACCGACCACGACCCGCTGCCGTTCTCCGGCACGACGCTGATCGCCAACAACGGGCTCTACCGCACCGGCGGCGCCTTCTGGAACGAGGACCAGGAGTTCGGTGCCATCACCCTCTTCCCCTCCACCAGAGACATCGTCGGAGTCACCATCCGCGACACCGACATCATCGACTCCACGTACGACGGCATCCAGTTCAAGAACGGCGGCGGCAACATGCCGAACGTCGCCATCACCAACGTGCGGATCGACAGGTCCGTCAACGGTGCCGGCATCCTCGCGATGAGCGGCGCGCGCGGCAACGCCAACCTGACCAACGTGACAATCACCAACTCGGCCGACGGCAACATCGTCATCCAGCCGGGCTCGCAGTTCGTCATCAACGGCGGCTAGCCCTGATCGGGGGCCGCTCCGGCGGTCCCCGATCGACGATCGCGCTTGATCAACAGGATTCAGTGAAGTCGGGGTGTCCGCACGCTGCGGACACCCCGACTTCCGTAATCCCGAGTCGATCATCACCGGGTAGGGGCGTTAGTCGGACATCCGACGCCGCTGCCGACCTGTCGAACCGGTCATGACCGCCGAGGGTGGCCGTTGACCTGGTGCGACAGGGTGGGCAGCGGATGCCGTGCGGCCCCCTGTCGGCGATCCAGGGTGCGTGACGGGTCTCGGGGCGACCTGTCAATGTGGAAAGTGGATCGGCGCTGCGATTCGCGGAGGGCTGCCCAGCAACAGGGTCGGAGGCGAGCATGGATGACGAAACCGGGTCCACCACAAGCCGGCCGCTGCGGGCCCTACTGCGCTGGTTGGGTGCCGCTGCCGCGATCGCCGGCATCGTGGGCGTGGTGTTCCAGGTGATCGAATGGGCCGGTTCGCGCGGCACGCCAGAGGCGCGGAGCAGCGCGGGAGCGAGCCCGACAGTGGCCACGCCCACCGCCACGGCGAGCGGCGACGAGCAGTTCGTGCAGGCCGGCCAGTGTGTGCGCAACGTCGGTGGCGCGGCCACCGTGGTGTACGAGATTTCCCCGTGTGGTCCCGGGACGTGGCGCGTGCTGGCTCGCATCGAACAGGCCGTCGCCGACGAGGCGCAGGCCGATGCGGTGTGCGAGGCCCAGGCACCCGGCTTCATGGATTACCACTACTCGAACTGGACAAAACGCTCCGACTACCTCGACGTCGTGTTCTGCGTCGCCCCGGTCTGAACGCCGCCGGAACCTGGGGATCAGGCCGATATCCCAATCTGTCGCACCGTGTGTGCGATGCCGTACCGGGCGGGGCGGCGCGACTAGGCTGAGCTGAGCAGGATGGTCCGCTGAGGGGGTGAGCCCGGATGACCCAGGCAGCGTTCGCGCCGGAGCCGGCGCCGCAGCACACCGAGCCGTCGTTCGACGTACTGCGGTGGCACGACGAACCCTGGACTGCGCAGCTCGCCCTCGACCTGTTGCCGGAGACCAACGGCCCCAAGGTTGAGGTCCTGAGCGGAAGCGTGATCCTGACACCACATGCCGGGTACGACCATCAGGACGCGGAGTTGGGCCTCGCTTATCTCCTCAAGCAGGCGGCCCGTCGGGCGAAGCTGTGGCTCTATCTTGAGACGAACATCGTCTCGGGCCAGGATCTCTTCATCCCGGACATCGTCATTCTCGACGCGCCCGGCGGCGGTCGCACGACGATGGACATCGGGCACGCCGTGCTTCTCGGGGAGATCGTCTCCCCCGGAAACCGACGCAAGGACATTATCGACCGCCCGCGTGAGTACGCCGCCGCACGCGTGCCTTTCTTCCTCCGGGTCGACCTGCGCAATCGGGTGCCCACCATCGCGTTGTACGAGCTGACCGAGGGGGAGTACCGGCCGGTGGCTGCCGCTGCGGCCGGGACGCGCTTCGTCATGCGGGAGCCGTTCGAGTTCTCCATTGATCCGGCCGACCTGCTGGGCGAGGAGGCACTGCCCGAAGCGTCGTCGGAGGGGGAGGGCTGAGGCTCCCAGCGAGCGTGCAGCGAGGGTGGGGAAGAATGGCCGGGTGACTACCCCCCGCGACCTTGTTCTGCTCGGGTCCACCGGCTCGATCGGCACCCAGGCCATCGACATCGTCCGGCGCAACCCGGACCGGTTCCGGGTGGTCGCCGTGGGCGCCGGTGGCGGCAACGTCGAGCTGCTCGCCGCGCAGGCCCTCGAACTGGGCGTCGAGGCGGTCGGGGTGGCGAAGGCCTCCGCCGCGCAGGATCTGCAACTCGCGTTCTACGCCGAGGCGAGCCGGCGTGGGTGGGCCACCGGTGACTTCAAGCTTCCCAAGATCGTGGCGGGCCCGGACGCCATGACCGAGCTGGCCCAGTGGCCGTGCGACATCGTGCTCAACGGGGTGGTCGGCTCGCTGGGCCTCGCTCCTACGCTGGCCGCCCTGCGCGGTGGTCGTACTCTCGCGTTGGCCAACAAGGAGTCGCTCGTGGCCGGCGGCCCGCTGGTCAAGGCCGCTGTGACGCGGCCGGGGCAGATCGTTCCGGTCGACTCGGAGCACTCGGCGCTGGCCCAGTGTCTGCGCTCGGGTTCGCGCGGTGAGGTGCGTCGACTGATCGTCACGGCCAGCGGTGGCCCGTTCCGGGGTCGACGGCGCGACGAGTTGACGCAGGTCACACCCGAGCAGGCCCTCGCGCACCCGACCTGGAACATGGGGCCGGTCGTCACGATCAACTCCGCGACCATGGTCAACAAGGCGCTTGAGGTGATCGAGGCGCACGAGCTGTTCGACGTGCCCTACGCCGACATCGTCGTGATGGTGCACCCCCAGTCGGTGATCCACTCGATGGTCGAGTTCGTCGACGGGTCGACGATCGCCCAGGCCAGCCCACCGGACATGCGGCTGCCCATCGCGCTCGGCATCGGCTGGCCGGACCGGGTGCCCGAGGCCGCCACCGCCGTCGACTGGACGGCTGCGCACACCTGGGAGTTCGCGCCGCTCGACGACGCGGCGTTCCCGGCCGTCGCGCTGGCCAAGGCCGCCGGGGAGGCCGGGCGTAGCCGCCCGGCGATCTACAACGCGGCGAACGAGGAGTGCGTGGCCGCGTTCGTGGCGGGCCGACTGCCGTTCCTCGGCATCGTCGACACCCTCGAACGCGTGTTGGAGGAGGCTCCGGACTTCGACGAACCAGGTACCGTCGAGGACGTGCTCGCGGCCGAGTCGTGGGCACGCGCGCACGCGCAGGAGATCATCGCGGGTTCGGTGGAAGGAGCTTGATGTCGTACCTGCTCGGGGTGGTCCTCTTCGCCCTGGCCATTCTCATCTCGGTGAGTCTGCACGAGGCGGGGCACCTGCTGACCGCCAAGATGTTCGGGATGAAGGTCACCAAGTACTTCGTCGGTTTCGGCCCCACCCTCTGGTCCTTCAAGCGCGGCGAAACCGAGTACGGCGTCAAGGGCATTCCGCTCGGCGGTTTCTGCAAGATCGTCGGGATGACCCCGCAGGACGACGACGTCGAGCCGGGCGACGAGTCGCGGGTGATGTGGCGCTACCCGGTCTGGAAGCGGACGATCGTGATGGCCGCCGGGTCGATCACGCACTTCGCGCTCGCCCTGGTCACCATCTGGATCCTCGCCGTCTCCGCCGGCCTGCCCAACCCCGACTTCCCGACCACCGACGCGCAGGCCCGCCAGGAGCCCGCCGTCATCCAGCTCAGTGAGTGCGTGGTTCCGGAGAACGCGGTGCGGGCGTGCACCCCGGCCGACGCGGCCAGCCCGGCCGCCCAGGCGCAACTGCGCAACGGGGACCGGATCACCTCGGTCAACGGCACCCCGATCAACTCCTACGGCGACCTGCTCACCACGCTGCGCGGGCTCAAGCCGGGCGAGACCGCGCAGATCGCGTACGTCCGCGACGGGCAGCCGGGCACCACCAGCACGGTGCTCGCGCAGACCCAGCGTCCGCCGCTGGACGACCCCAAGGGCGCCGCCGCGCCGGTGGCCGCGCTCGGTGTCGGGCTCGTCCCCAGCACGCCCACCCGCGTGACGTACGGCCCGGTCGGCGCCTTCGGCGCCACCGCCGACTTCACCGGTCAGCTGGCCGTCGGCACCGCCCAGGCGCTCCAGCGCCTCCCGCAGAAGGTCCCCGCCCTGTGGACCGCCCTCACCGGCGGCGAGCGGGACGTCGACACCCCGATCAGCGTGGTCGGCGCCAGCCGACTCGGCGGCGAGGCGGTGGAGAACAACGCCTGGCTGGTCTTCTTCATGCTCTTCGTGTCGCTGAACTTCTTCATCGGCGTGTTCAACCTGCTGCCGCTGCTCCCGGTGGACGGCGGCCACATCGCCATCGCCTGGTTCGAACGGGCCCGCTCCTGGGTCTACGGTCGCATCGGCCGGGCCGACCCCGGCCGGGTGGACTACCTCAAACTGATGCCCTTCACGTACGTGGTGATCCTGATCGGTGGCGCGTTCACGCTGCTGACCATCGCCGCGGACGTCGTCAACCCCATCACGCTCTTCTCAAGGTGAGTGCCTGAAGTGACAGCTATCAGTCTCGGTATGCCCGCCGTGCCGCCCCCGCCGCTCGCTCCCCGTCGGGCCAGCCGCCAGATCATGGTCGGTTCGGTTCCGGTCGGTGGTGGTGCGCCGGTGTCCGTGCAGTCGATGACCACGACCCTCACCTCCGACATCAACGCGACCCTTCAGCAGATCGCCGAGCTGACCGCGTCCGGCTGCCAGATCGTCCGAGTGGCGGTGCCGTCCCAGGACGACGTCGAGGCGCTGCCCGCGATCGCCAAGAAGTCGCAGATCCCGGTGATCGCCGACATCCACTTCCAGCCCAAGTACGTCTTCGCCGCGATCGACGCCGGCTGCGCGGCGGTCCGGGTCAACCCGGGCAACATCCGGCAGTTCGACGACAAGGTCAAGGAGATCGCTCGTGCCGCGGGGGCGGCGGGGGTGCCGATCCGGATCGGCGTCAACGCCGGATCGCTGGACAAGCGCCTGCTGAGCAAGTACGGCAAGGCCACCGCCGAAGCGCTTGTCGAGTCGGCGCTGTGGGAGTGCTCGCTGTTCGAGGAGCACGGGTTCCGTGACATCAAGATCTCGGTCAAGCACAACGACCCGGTCGTGATGATCCGGGCGTACCGGCAGCTCGCCGAGCAGTGCGACTACCCGCTGCACCTCGGCGTCACCGAGGCCGGGCCGGCGTTCCAGGGCACCATCAAGTCGGCGGTCGCCTTCGGCGCCCTGTTGGCCGAGGGGATCGGCGACACGATCCGGGTGTCGCTGTCCGCCCCGCCGGTCGAGGAGATCAAGGTCGGCAACCAGATCCTGGAGTCCCTCGGCCTGCGTGAGCGGGGCCTGGAGATCGTCTCGTGCCCGTCCTGCGGCCGGGCCCAGGTGGACGTCTACAAGCTCGCCGAGGAGGTCACCGCCGGCCTGGAAGGGTTGCCGGTGCCGCTGCGGGTCGCCGTCATGGGCTGCGTGGTCAACGGTCCGGGCGAGGCCCGGGAAGCCGACCTCGGTGTCGCCTCCGGCAACGGCAAGGGCCAGATCTTCGTCAAGGGGCAGGTCGTCAAGACGGTGCCCGAGGCGCAGATCGTGGAGACGCTGATCGAGGAGGCGCTGCGGATCGCCGACGAGATGGGCGCCGAGCTCCCCGAGGAGCTGCGCGGGCTGGTCACCGGTCCGACCGTCACCGTGCACTGATTTTCCATTTGGAAAAAGCGGCCGTTCCCCGTGCGGGGAACGGCCGCTGTGCGTTTGTGCTGATCCTGCGCTCTCGCGCTGTGCTGCCCGTGCCGTGCCGTGATGTGCTGTGCCGTGCCTTGGTGTGCCGTGGCGCCGGCCCGGCGTCACTCGGATTCGGCGAGGATCGCGTACAGCTTGCGCCGGGTCTCGTCGAGCACCTGGGCGGCCCGCTCGCGCTGGTCGTCGGTGCCGTTCATCATCACCTGGCGCAGCGCGTTCATCGCTTGCGCGCCCGAGTCACGGATGTCGTGCCAGCTGCTCACCGTGCCCTGGGCGACGTCCGCCCACGGTGGGGTCTGCGCGGCCTCGGTGGCCTCCGCCTGACCGGCCTCGGTGACAGTGAACCGCTTCCGCCCGCCACCGGACTCCTCGGTGCTGGCGACGATCACGCCCTCGTCCTCCAGTAGCTGGAGGGTGGGGTAGATCGAGCCGGGGCTCGGCCGCCACGCACCGCCGGTGCGGGAGTCGATCTCCTGGATCATCTCGTAGCCGTGCATCGGCCGCTCGGTGAGCAGGGCCAACACGGAGGCTCGGACGTTGGGGCGTCGGCCCCGACCCCGTCCACGGCCCCGGCCGCCCCAGGGGCCGCCGTGTCCGTGCTCGTGGCCGTGCGGACCGGGCGGAACCGGTGGGAACCCGAACCCCCGCATCCGCGCTTCGTGCATCGGGTGGTGCTGTCGGTGGAACCTCATCGGGTTCTTCCTTCCGTAGGACTATCGCTGATGCATCAACGATATATCGGCAATGCATCGCCGACAACCCCGATCTACCAAACCGTACGTACGTCTTGTTAGGGTGTCGGTCATGCGCCTGCTTCCCCCGCCGGGTCCGGCCCGGGTCCTCACCCTCGGCACTCTGGTCAAGACCGTCGGGCGGGGCCTCTGGCTCGTCGCCAGCGCGCTCTTCCTCACCCGGTCGGTCGGCCTGTCGGCCACCCAGGTGGGCATCGGGCTGACCGTCTCTGCCCTGGTCGGTGTCCTGGCCAGCGCCCCGAGCGGCTACCTGGCCGACCGCGTCGGCCCACGCGGGGTGCAGGTCGGCGCGCTGTTCGTCGCCGGCACCCTGACCATCGGCCTGATCGCCGTCCGGTCGTTCCCCACGTTCGTGCTGGTGGGAGCGGCGACCGCGCTCGCCGACGCGGTTGAGCGCGGTGCCCGCGGCGCGCTCATCGCCGGAGCCGTCCCAGCCGACCAGCGGGTCCGCACCCGGGCCTACCTACGCGCCACCACCAACGTCGGGATCTCCGTCGGCGCCGTCCTCGGCGGCTTCGCCATCGCCGCCGACACCCGAACCGGTTACGTCGCGCTGATCCTGGCCTCGGCGGCGACCTCACTGGCCGCAGCGGTGGTGTTTCTCCGACTGCCCGCCGTCGCCCCGGTCGCCGCCCCGACGCACGGCCCTCGGCTGGTCGCCCTACGGGACCGCCCGTTCCTCGCCTTCACACTGGTCGACGGGCTGATGTCGATGCACTTCAGCCTGCTCACCATCGCCCTGCCGCTGTGGATCGCCGGCCACACCCGGGCCCCCGCCTGGATGATCTCCGCGTTGACGCTGGTCAACACAGTGCTGGTCGTGCTCCTTCAGGTACGGGCCGCGGGCACCGCCGCCACCCTGCCCGGAGCCGCCCGGGCCGCCCGCCGAGCGGGCGTGGCCATCGCCCTGGCCTGCGTACTCTTCGCCGCCAGCGGCGCGGTGCCCACCGCCGGCGCGGTGGGCCTGCTCGGCCTCGGGTCACTCGCGCACGTCACCGGGGAGCTGTGGCACTCCGCCGCCGGCTGGGGGATCTCCTTCGGGCTGGCACCAGCGGACGCCCAGGGGCAGTACCAGGGGACTTACGGCATGGGCTACGAACTGGGCAAGATGCTCGCACCGGTGGTGGTGACCAGCCTCGCACTCGGCTGGGGCGTACCTGGTTGGCTCGTGCTCGGTGCCCTGTTTCTCCTGCTCGGGGCCCTGGTGCCCCCGGTCGTCCGGTGGGCCGGGCGGACCCGGCCGATCAGTGGGCCCGCAGAACCGGTGCCGGCCTCGGCACTCGACCGGCGGAGCGGGGGGTCGATCTGGCAGGCTGATAGTCGTGCTGACGGTGCCGGTACGCCAACTGGGGGAATCGGAGCGCCGCGCGGTCGAGCGACTGCTCGATCATGACCCGTTCGCGGGCGCGCAGGTCGCCGAGCGGATCGCCGCGCGCGGACTCTCCTGGTGGCGGGCCGAGGGCAGAATCCTGGGGTACGGGGCTCGCCGCAACCTCGAGTCACTCTGCTGGCTCGGCGGCAACCTGACCCCGGTGCTGGCCAGTGACGCCGCGGTGGCTGCCTTCGCCGACCTGCTCGCGGGCGAGGAGCGGCTCTGCTCCTCCATCGTCGGCCGCGCCGATGCCGTCCTCGGGCTGTGGGACCGCCTGTCCGACACCTGGGGGCCAGCGCGAGACGTTCGCCCCAATCAGCCACTGCTGGTCACCGACACGCTGCCGCCCGTACCGGCCGATCCGGAGGTACGCCAGGTTCGCTCCGGCGAGGTCGACCGGCTCTTCCCGGCGGCGGTCGCCATGTACACCGAAGAGGTCGGCGTCTCCCCGCTGGCCGAGGACGGCGGCCGCAGCTACCGCCGGCGGGTCAACGACCTGGTCCGGAGCGGTCGCGCGTACGCCCGCGTCATCGACGGCAAGGTCGTGTTCAAGGCCGAGCTGGCCGTGGTGACCAAGCGGACGGCGCAGGTCCAGGGCGTCTGGGTGGCACCGGAGTGGCGAGGCCGGGGGATCGCCACCGCCGCCATGGCAGCCGTGGTCCGCGACGCGCTGCTCCGGGTCGCCCCCACCGTCAGCCTGTACGTCAATGATTTCAACCTCCCGGCCCGCCGCGTCTACGAGCGCTGCGGCTTCCAGCCGATCGGCACCCTGGCCACAGTCCTCTTCTGACCGCTGCCGGTTGGCACGAGCGGCACGCGGTGATGTCCCGCAGACCTTGGACACTTTCCGTTCGCGCGGAACGGAAAGTGTCCAAGATCTGCTGGCGGATGCCGGTTTGGATGACGCGAGCCACACCCCGCGAGGGCTCCGGCACCGCGGGATCTCCAGTTCTGGGAGCAGCGTCAGGCGGCTAACAACCGGAGGCCAGCGTCCGGCCACAACGGAAAGGCCGCTGGCCGGCACCCCGGGTTGGGGATGCCGGCCAGCGGTCGGTGTCGTGCAGTGGTGCTTAGTGCGCTGGTTCTGCGATGTGGCGCGGGTCAGCTGTTCCAGTACTGGCCGACCAGGTCGGTGGCCTGCTGCTCCCACTGGGCGTAGGCGTCCGGGTAGGCCGATACCTGCACGGTCTGCGCGGCGTCGGTCAGCGGCATGTCCTGCCAGCCGTCAACCTGCTTCAGGCCCTTGAGGAACGCGGTCGTCGAGTACTCCGGGTTCGTGATCTGCTCCGGCGTACCCCAACCCGAGCTCGGGCGCTGCTGGAACAGGCCCAGCGAGTCGTGGTCGTTCATGTCGCCCAGGTGACCCAGGTTCTCCAGCTTCGACTCCTGCAGGCTCGTCGCGATCGAGATCACCGCGGCCCGCTCCGGCAGACCGGCCTTCTTCGTCGCGGCGATGATCGCCTTCACGTTCGCGGTCTGCTCATCGTTGAGGCTGATGTGGGACTGGTCGCCCTGCGGCTTCGGCGCCGACTGCACAGCCACCGCGACGGGCTTGGCATCGACCGGGTTGGCGTGCGCGGCGATCGGACCGGCGAACACACCACCGGCGAACGCGAGACCAGCAACAGACAACATGCTCTTACGGAAGATCGTGTTCATGGGGGTAGCTCCTTCGGGGGTAGGAAACACCCGACCACCAGGGGGCGGCGGCAGGGTGTGAGCACCTCGTCCGGCGCTGCACTAACAAAGGGGAAAAGTTTGGGGGGTGACGCCCTGTCGGGCGCCGGGCGGCGACCTGCGAGCGGGGGGCTCGTGGCGCCGGGTCCCTGTGTAACGACCGGCGGGCCGGGGTCATTCCGGGGTGGCCCCACCTGCCGGCACCGGCACCCTGATCGGGGCGGTACCAGGTGGTCGTTCGTGGGGACTGTAACGACCGGGGGGCCGAGGTCATTCCGGGTGGCCCACCCCGTCGGCACCCTCGTCGTGGCGGTGCCTGCGGTCGTTCGCTGGGGGGTGTAACGACCGGGGGGCCGGGGTCATTCCGGGGTTGGCCCACCCGTCGGCACCCTCATCAAGGCGGTGCCTGCGGTCGTTCGTGGGGACTGTAACGACCGGGCGCGGGCTGGCATTCCGGCCTGCGCGACCAGCCCCCAGGGGTCGGGCGGCGGGTCGGTGGTACTGCGATCGTCAGGGTATGTAACGACCCCGACCCCGCCATGATTCCAGCCTGCGGGTGCGCCCAGTCACCACCCACACACCCCCACCAACGGACAAATGGCCCACACAACGTCGGGCTCGCAGCGCCGAACCGGGCCTCACCGGGTGATCGACTCGGGTTCACGGAAGTCGGGGCATCCCGGACGCCCGGACACCCCGACATCAAGGAACCCGAATCGATCAAGAAGCCTCTGACGGCGACGCGTTTGGCTAGACCGCATCAGATCGGGCGAAACGCCTGGGATGCCGGTGGAGCCGCCGGAGTTCTGCCGGCCGGCTCTGGTCCGCCACTGTGCCGTGCGTTGCCGGCTGCTGGCGGCGCTGACCTGAAACCGCCGGTTCTGTGCCCCGTGTCTGGTTCGGGAAACGGGCGACGTGGCCGTGGCCGGCGGCGTCGAGCAGGTCGGCTGCCGCCGCTGGCGGAACTGACGGAAGTCCAGCTCAGGGGCGGGAAAATCGGTTGAGTTGGCGGGGTGGTGCCGGCAGGCTGAGGTCTCCGCCACCCACGTCCCGGAGGACTTTCCATGCGCCTGCTCCGTGATCTGTGGGGTACTTCGACCCGTCGTGTGACGATCGTGGCCGTTCTGATCGTGCTGGGTGCCGCTGGGCAGGCGGGCGCGTCGGCGCTGGCCGGCGCGGTGCTGGTGCATCGTTCGGCTGGCTTCTTCGCCGTACTGGCCGCAGCCCTGGTCGCCGTGGTCCTCAGCGACCTCGCTGTGAGTCTGCTGATGGCCGGCCTGACCGCCGACTGGTCCGCCGACGTGCGTCGCCGGCTCTGCCGCGTGGCTCTCGGGCAGGACCTGCCCACCTTGGAGACCACTCCGGTGGGCGAGTTGCTGGACCGGATCGACGGGGACGTCTATCAGGTGGCGTCGGCAATTCGTAACCAGGGCACCCGGCTCGCCCAGGGCCTCTGCGTCGGTCTGTTGTCGATGGTCGTGGCGCTGTTCGTCTGGTGGCCGGCCGGGATCGCGATGGTGCTGCTCACTGTGGTGCTCGCGGTCGGCCTGCGCCGGCCCACGGCGCGGATCGGCCCGGCCCGGATGGCCGAGGAGGAGGCGTGGTCCGACCTGGCCGCCGTGATGGAGGAGGCGGTGCACGGCCAGGACGACGTTCGCACCAGTCTGGCGCGGCCGTACGTGCTGCGGTTGTACGCCCGGCGGGCCTCCGCCGTGCTGTCCCGTGGCCTGGTGGTCTGGGTGCTGTCCGCCCGGGTGGCGACGGTGGCCACCGCGACGATCCGGGCGGGCATCGGCGCTGTGGTGCTCGGCGGTGCCTGGGCGTTGGCCACCGGCCGGATCGACGCCGCGCGGCTCACCGCCATCTGGCTGCTCGCCCTGGCCTTCGGGGCGACAGCGGAACACGTCAGCCGGATGGTGCCGGAGATCCAGGAGGCGCTCGGCGCGTGGGCGCGGGTGCAGTTGCTCTACAAGGCCCGGCAGGAGCCGGTCGGCGGGGCCAGCCCGAGCGAGGGTGACCTGCGCATCCGGGATCTGACATTCGGGTACGGGGAGAGTGACCGAGGTGCCGCGCTGCGCGGGCTCAGCCTCACCTTCGCGCGCGGTCGCTCGTACGCGCTGATCGGGCGGACCGGTTCGGGCAAGTCGACGCTGGCGAAGGTGCTCACCCGGGCGGTCGACGTGCCGCCGGGCACTGTCTTCCTTGGCGGCACCGACCTGTGCGACCTCGACGTCGAGCAGCTGCGCCGCTGGGTGGCGTTGGTGCCGCAGCGCACCGAGATCCTGGCCGGCACGCTCGCCGAGAACGTGGCGCTCTTCGACCCGGAGTTGCTCGAAGCGGCTGCTCGGGCGCTCGACGAGCTGGGCCTGGCCGGCTGGATCGCCGAGCTGCCGGACGGGTTGACGACCCGGCTGGGGGAGGGCGGGCATGTGCTCTCCGCCGGTCAGGAGCAGTTGGTGGCGTTCGCCCGGATCCTGGTCCGGGAGCCGCACGTGGTGATCCTCGACGAGGCCACCGCTCGGCTGGACCCGGTCACCGAGGCGCGGGTGCAGCGGGCCACCGAACGACTGCTGCGCGACCGGATCGGCATCGTCATCGCGCACCGACTCTCCTCGGTGCGCCGCTGTGACGAGGTGGTCGTCCTGGCCGACGGCACGGTGGTCGAGGCCGGTCCGCTGGAGTCGTCGACCCGCTTCGCGGAACTGTTGGCGACCAGCCACGCTGCCGCGTACGCGACTGTGGCGCCGGCCGGTCGCAGCGGCGTCGGCACCGACCTTCTGGTCGGCCCCGGTCCGGACGCGTGGCCGAGCGAGCCGGCGCCCGCGCGGGGCGAGCCGGTCGCGCCGACCGAGCATGCCGCCGCCTGGCCGACCGAGCCGGCGTCCGCGCGGGCCGAGCCGAATAGGCAGACCGCGCCGGCGACACCGCCGAACGGCACGCAGGGCGCGGTCGGGCCGACCCGGGCCGACCCGCCGCCGCTGCCGCCGGTGCCGCAGGCCCGGACGCTGCGGGAGATCTTCCGACTCTGCACCAACGATCCCCGGTACGGTGCGGCCGCGATCGTGCTGTTCCTCGGGCTCAGCCTGCTCGGGCTGGACGGCCCGGTGCTGCCCTGGCTCTGGGCGGACCTGGTCGACGGGACGGGCAACCCGTACCTGCCGGCGGTGGGGATCGTCGCCGGGTTGCTGGTCACCCTGCCGCTGCCGTTCTACACCCACGTCTGGTTCCCGCAGTGGTGGGTGCGGCAGATGCTGAGGATCGGCCTTCGCCTGGTGCACGGGCAGACCGGGCCGCGCCGGGTCAGCTCACACACCCCCGCCGAGGTGGTGGCGCAGGGCGGGGACACCGAACGGGTGGTCCAGCTCGCCGACAACGTGCTGGACCAGACCGTCGCGCTGGTGCTCGTGGTCGCCATGACGGCGGTCACCGGCAGCGTCGTACCCGGGCTGTTCTTCCTCGGCACGATGGTCGTCTCCGGGCTGGCCGCGACGTTGTTCGGGCCGAAGCTGGAGCGTGCGGCCCGGGCGACCGTGGCGGCGCGGGCCTCCTTCGCCACGGCGCTGGTCTCCGCGCTCTCCGCGGCGCGGACGGTGAAGCTCGCCGGCGCGACCACTGCGGTGCTGCGCCACCTGGCGGGCCTGGACGTGCTGCGCAGCGACCGGCAGCGGCGGGAGATCTCGGTGCAGGTGTGGGCGCGCTCCACACCGTCGATGGCCAGTGGGCTGTTGCCGATCGGCGCCTGGGCGCTCTACCTGAACGGCTCGCTCTCCGCCGGGGCGGTGCTGGTGGCCGTCTCCACCCTGGGCGCGGCCCGCTGGTTCGCCTGGACGACGGCGTCGTTGATCTCGCAGCTGCCCTCGGCGCGGGTCTGGACCCGGCGCACGGCGGCGATGACCGGGGTGAGCGCGTACTCCGCGGGGGTGCCGGAGGTCGACCTGACCGCCGGGACGGCGCCCGCGCCGACCATGCCGCCGCGGCATCCGCTGCGCCGGCTGGAGCTGCGCGGCTTCGGGGTGGTGCACTCCGACGGCACGGTGGCCGTCCGGGACGTGGACCTGACCGTGCAGCGGGGGCAGTTGGTGCTGGTCGTCGGGCCGGTGGGGTCGGGCAAGTCCTCGTTGCTGCGCGGGCTGGCCGGGATCGTGCACCACACCGGCGAGCTGGCCTGGAACGGTGACCCGGTCACCGAGCCGGAGCTGTTCCTACGTCCCAACCAGGTCGGCTACGTCGGTCAGTTGCCGCGGGTGCTCTCCGGCACGGTGGCCGACAACATCGCCCTCGGGCACCAGGTGGACGCGGCGGGGGCGGTCAGCACCGCCCAGCTCGACCATGACCTGGCCGCCGCTGGTGGTGGGCTGGGCCTGCTCATCGGGCACAAGGGCACCCGGCTCTCCGGCGGGCAGTTGCAGCGGTTGGCGCTGGCCCGGGCGCTGGCGCCGCGTACCGAACTGCTGGTCGCCGACGACGTGTCGTCGGCGCTGGACGTCACCACCGAGCTGGCGCTGTGGCAGGCGTTGCGCGGCCACGGGGTGACAGTTGTCGGCTCGACCGCGAAACGCGCAGCGTTGGTCCGGGCCGACCACGTGGTGGTGCTGCTCGGCGGCACGGTGGCCGCCCAGGGCACCTGGCAGGACCTGGAGGGCGACTGGTCGCACCTGGCCGGCTGACCGACGGTCGGGCGGCCGCTCAAGCGGCGGCCGCCCGACCGGTCGGGATCAGGAGGCGCGGGCGTACTGGGCGGGGCCGGAGTATGCGACGCCGAGCTTCGCGGCGGCCCGGCGCGGCCAGTACGGGTCGCGCAGCAACTCCCGACCCAGCAGCACCAGGTCGGCCTCGCCGCTGGCGACGATCTGCTCGGCGTGCTCGGGCTCCACGATGAGGCCCACCGCGCCGGTCGGAACGCCCGCCTCCCGGCGGATCTGGGCGGCCAGCGGCACCTGGTAACCCGGGCCGAGCGGGATGCGCTGTTCCGTGCTCACCCCACCGGAGGACGCGTCGACCAGGTCGACGCCGACGCCGGCCAGCTCACCGGCGAGCACCACGCTGTCCTCGATCGTCCAGCCGCCCTCGACCCAGTCGGTGGCGGAGATCCGAGTCAGCACCGGCACGTCCTCGCCGACCGCGGCGCGCACCGCGCGGGCCACGTCCAGGGTGAGCCGCATCCGGGCGGCCCGGTCGCCGCCGTACGCGTCGGTGCGGTGGTTGGTCAGCGGCGAGAGGAACTCGTTGAGCAGGTAACCGTGGGCGGCGTGGATCTCCACGGCGGCGAAGCCGGCGTCCAGGGCGCGTTCGGCTCCGGCCGCGAACGCCTCGACCACACCGGCGATGCCGGCCTCGTCGAGGCTGGTCGGCGTCCGGTAGTCGGCGGTGAACGGCTCCGAACCGGGGGCGACGGGCGTCCAGCCGCCTTCGGCGTCCGGCACACCACCGCGCTCGGGTGCCCACGGCCGGTAGGTGGAGGCCTTGAAGCCGGCGTGCGCGAGCTGCACGGCCGGCACCGCGCCGTGGGCGGCGACGAACGCGGTCACCGGCTTCCAGGCGTCGATGTGCGCGCCGGACCAGAGGCCGGTGTCCTGCGGGCTGATCCGGCCCTCGGGGAGTACGGCGGTCGCCTCGGTCAGCACCAGGCCGGCACCGCCGACCGCGCGGCTGCCGAGGTGGATCAGGTGCCAGTCGGTGGGCAGGCCGTCGGGGCCGGCGGAGTACTGGCACATGGGTGCCATGGCGATCCGGTTGGGCAGTGTGACCCCGCGCAGGGCCAGGGGAGTGAACAGGGAGCTCATGGGGTCATCCTCTCCGACACGGCGACGGGCCCCCGGGGAGAGGGGCCCGTCGCCGTACTGGTGAATCGGTCAGGCAGGAACAGGGCTGAGCTCGGGCCGGGTGTCGGCGACCGGCCCCGGGTCGGTCAGGTCACGCCGGCCTGCGGACTCGTACGCGGCGCGGTCGAGAGTGCCCTCGCGGGCGGCGACCACTGTCGGCACCAGCGCCTGCCCCGCGACGTTGGTGGCGGTGCGGATCATGTCGAGGATCGGGTCGATGGCCAGCAGCAGGCCGGCGCCGGCCAGCGGCAGGCCCAGCGTGCTGAGGGTCAGGGTCAGCATCACGATCGCGCCGGTCAGGCCGGCGGTGGCTGCCGAGCCGACCACCGAGACGAAGGCGATCAGCAGGTAGTCGCCGATGCCGAGGTGCACGCCGAACACCTGGGCCACGAAGATCGCGGCGAGGGCCGGGTAGATGGCGGCGCAACCGTCCATCTTCGTGGTGGCGCCGAAGGGCACCGCGAACGAGGCGTACTCGCGGGGCACGCCGAGCCGCTCGACGGAGCGCTGGGTCACCGGCATGGTGCCGACCGAGGAGCGGGACACGAAGCCCAGCTCGATCGCCGGCCAGGCACCGGCGAAGAAGCGCAGCGGGTTGAGGCGACCGGCCAGGATCAGCACCAGCGGGTAGACCACGAACAGCACGATGGCGCAGCCGACGTAGACGGCTGTGGTGAACTTCGCGAGGGGGGCCAGCAGGTCCCAGCCGTACGAGGCGACGGCGTTGCCGATCAGGCCGAGGGTGCCGATCGGGGCGAGCCGGATGACCCACCAGAGCGCCTTCTGGACGATCTCCAGCAGGGAGCGGTTCAGCGCCACGAACGGTTCGGCGGCCTCGCCGACCAGCAGGGCCGCGGCACCGATGACGACGGCGAGGAAAACGATCTGGAGGACGTTGCCCTCGACGAACGCGCCGACCGGGTTGGTGGGCACGATGCCGGTGAGAAAGTCGGTCCACGAGCCGGTCTTCTTCGGCGCCGCGGCGCCACCCAGGTCGAGGGTCACGCCCTTGCCCGGGTTGGTGAGCAGGCCGAGGCCGATGCCGATGCTCACCGCGATCAGCGCGGTGATGCCGAACCACATCAGGGTCTTGACGGCGAGCCGGGCGGCGTTGGCGACGCCGCGCAGGCTGACCACGCTGACCACGATGGCGGTGAAGACCAGCGGCGGCACGGCCAGCTTGAGCAGTTGGACGAAGAGGCTACCGACGGTGTGCAGGGTGCTGGTCAGCCAGCTCAGGTCGTTGCTGCGGGCAAGGAAGCCCAGCGCGACGCCGAGCACGAGGCCGAGCAGGATCTGCACGGAGAAGGGAATTTTGCGCAGGCTGAAGGGCATGAGGATGTATCCAATTGTCCGGTCCGATCGGGGCAGGCGTAGGAACGCGGCTAGCCCGGACAGATGCCACTGGCCTGCAGTCGGAGATCGACATACAGGCGGACAGTGAGGCCCCAGACATTGGTCATCGCTGGCCGACGATACGCCGATTCCCGCTCATCGGAAGGACCGGAACGCGTGAGGCTCCTTACAGAGGGCCAGCGCGGTGGCGGTACTCACGCCCCACAGCACCGCGAGGGCGAGGATCAGCCGTTCCAGCACCCCCACCACCGGGCCTCGACCGATCACGAGCATCGCCAGCCCCACAGTGGCGCAGAGCGGCAGGGCCAGCGCGGCGGCCATGCCGGCCAGCCGACGCACCGTCCGGCCGACCGGCCCGGAGACCGCCAGCGTGATCATGGCGAAGACCACCGCAGCGGTCGCCGCGATGCTCGCGCCGCCGTGCACCAGATCCGCCGCCGTCGCGCGCTCGAACGGCGGCAACGGGCAGCCGCCGGAGCAGGTCACCGCCCCCGACACGGCGGTGAACACGGCCCCGGCGGCGAGCAGCGCCGGGGCCGCCGCCCACACCCCGGGGGGCAGCGCCGCGCCGATCAGCAGCAACGCGCCGGCAAGGGCAAGGATCCCGATCCGGTACGTCGCGGCGTGGGCGCTGCCGGCGATGCCCGCCTCGCTGACGTACCCGGTGAACCCTGGACCGGGACCGGCGACCACGGCGAGCGTCACCGCCACCGCACCGGCCAGGGTGCAGCCGGCCGCCGCGGACCCGGCGACCCGACGGGCGACCTCGCCGCGGGCCCTCGACACGGTCGGGGAGGCCGGCCGACCCGGCTCAGCCACGCCCGTGCGGCGTGCTCCAGCCGGACTCGTCCGGCCCGAGTGGCACGATGCCGCTGGGATTGATCTCCCGGTGTGTGCCGTAGTAGTGCCGCTTGATGTGGTCGAAGTCCACCGTCTCGCCGAAACCCGGCGTCTGGAACAGGTCCCGGGCGTACGCCCAGAGCACCGGCATCTCGGTCAGCTTGTTGCGGTTGCACTTGAAGTGCCCGTGGTACGCGGCGTCGAAGCGGACCAGCGTGGTGAACAGCCGCACGTCCGCCTCGGTGATCGCTCCGCCCATCAGGTAGCGCTGCCCGGCCAGCCGCTCGGAGAGCGCGTCCAGCCGGGCGAAGAGCGCCCGGAACGCCTCGTCGTACGCCTGCTGGGAGGTGGCGAACCCGCACCGGTAGACGCCGTTGTTCACGTCGGTGTGGATCTCGGCCATCAGCGCGTCCATCTCGGGGCGCAGTTCCACCGGGTACAGGTCCGGTGCCCCCGCACGGTGCAGCGACCGCCACTCGGTGGAGAAGTCGAGCGTGAGCTGCGGATAGTCGTTGGTGACCACCCGGCCGGTCAGGGTGTCGACGAGCGCCGGCACTGTCACCCGGCCGGTGTAGTCCTGGTCGGTGGCCAGGTACGCCTCGGACAGGAAGCTCACGCCGAGGACCGGGTCGAAGCCGTCCGGGTCGAGGGCGAACGCCCAGCCCCGCTCGTCCCGGATCGGGTCGACGGTGCCCAGCGAGATCGCGTCGTCCAGCCCGAGCAGGCCACGCACGATCCTCGCCCGGTGCGCCCACGGGCAGGCCCGGCACCAGATCAGCCGGTAACGGCCGGCCTCCAGCGGCCAGCGGTCCTGCTCGTCCGGGCCGCCGCCGGGTGGCGAGGTGGAGTCGGCGGTGACCCGACCGGTGAACCGGTTCGGCTGGCGGACGAACGCTCCGCCGCCGCTGGTCTCTGCGCTGAACTGGGCCCGGGCCATGCCGTCAACCTATCCGTTGCCGACGCGGATATCCTGGCGGCCGGCAGCCCTCGTGACCCGGTGGGCGTGCCCCACCCCCGCCGTCTGCACCCCCTAAGGACTCGCGATGACCGTGGCATACCTGGTGGCCGGTGTCCGCACCCCGATCGGCCGGTACGCGGGCGCGCTCGCCGGCGTCCGCCCCGACGACCTGGCCGCGCACGTGATCCGGGAACTGGTCGCCCGCCACCCGTCGGTGGACTGGGCGCGGGTCGACGACGTCGTGCTCGGCTGCGCCAACCAGGCCGGCGAGGACAACCGCAACGTGGCCCGGATGGCGGCGCTGCTGGCCGGTCTGCCCGAGGGGGTGCCGGGCAGCACTGTCAACCGGCTCTGCGGCTCGGGTCTGGACGCGCTCGCCACCGCCGCCCGGTCCATCGTCGCCGGCGATGCGGAGCTGGTGATCGCCGGCGGGGTGGAGAGCATGAGCCGGGCGCCGTTTGTCATGCCGAAGGCGACGTCGGCGTACTCCCGCTCGGCCGAGGTGTACGACACCACACTGGGCTGGCGGTTGGTGAACCCGTTGATGCGTGACGGGTGGGGGGTCGACTCGATGCCGGAGACGGCGGAGAACGTGGCCGCCGAGTACGGCGTGAGCCGGGCCGAGCAGGACGCCTTCGCGTACCGGTCGCAGCAGCGTGCGGCCAAGGCGCAGGCCGACGGCCGGTTCGCCGAGGAGATCGTGGCGGTGTCCGTGCCGGCCGGTCGTCGCGAGACCCGGCTGGTCGAGGTCGACGAGCACCCCCGGGAGACCTCGCTTGCGAAGCTGGCGGCGCTGCCCACCCCGTTCCGCGACGGCGGCACGGTGACCGCCGGCAACTCCTCGGGCGTCAACGACGGCGCTGTCGCGTTGCTGGTGGCCAGCGAGGCGGCTGTCGCCCGGTACGGCCTCACCCCGCTGGCCCGGATCGTCGGCGCGGCGGCGGCCGGTGTGCCACCCCGGATCATGGGGATCGGCCCGGTGCCGGCCACCCGCAAGCTGCTCGACCGCGTCGGCGTCGAGGTGGGCGCTGTGGACGTGGTGGAGTTGAACGAGGCGTTCGCCGCGCAGTCCGTGGCGGTGTTGCGGGAGCTGGGGCTGCCCGTGGACGCCGACCACGTCAACCCGAACGGTGGGGCCATCGCGCTGGGTCACCCGCTCGGCGCCAGTGGCGCGCGGCTGGCGCTGACCGCAGCCCTGGAGCTGCGCCGTCGCGGCGGGCGCCGGGCTCTGGCCACCATGTGCATCGGCGTTGGTCAAGGCATTTCGCTGTTGCTGGAGTCAGCCGCCTAGAGTGGTCCACACCACACGACCCGCGGGTCGACCGGTGCCCACGCGTGCCCGCTGCGCGCCCCGACGCCGGTGCCGTCCCGCGCCGCGGCGATGAACTGGGGAGCACGCTGATGCCGGACGGACTGCCGACCGAGATCGATCTGACCAGGCCGAGCGCGGCCCGGGTGTACGACTACTTTCTGGGCGGAGCGCACAACTTCGAGATCGACAGGCAGTTGGCGGAGCAGATCGCCAGCATGACCCCGAATCTCGCCGCCACCATGCGCTCCGGCCGGGAGTTCCTGCGCCGGGCCGTCCGGGTGCTGCTCGACGCCGGCATCGACCAGTTCCTCGACATCGGCTCCGGAATTCCCACCGTGGGCAACGTGCACGAGGTTGCGCAGGGGGTGAACCCCAAGGCCCGCGTCGTGTACGTCGACATCGACCCGGTGGCGGTCGCGCACAGCCGGGAGTTGCTGGCTGGCAACGAGCTGACCGGGGTCATCCACGCCGACCTGCGTGAGCCGGAGCGGATCCTCGCCGAGACCCGACAGCTCGGGCTGATCGACTTCAGTCGTCCGATGGGCATCCTGCTGGCCGGGGTGGTGCACTTCATCCCGGACGCCGACCAGCCCGAGGCGATCCTGGCCACCCTGCGGGCCGCAGCCGCGCCCGGCAGCTTCCTGGTCGTCTCCCACTCCACCTTCGAGGACCAGCCGCAGGAGATGTTGGACGCCCAGCGCCTCTCCGCCCGCACCGCCACCGAGATCACCCTGCGCTCCCGCGCCCAGGTCACCGGCTTCTTCGGCGACTGGACCGTAGTGGAACCGGGCGTGGTGCACATGCCGCTCTGGCGCCCGGACTCACCGTCCGACGTGGACGAGCACCCGGAGCGGTTCGGCGCCTTCGGGGGCGTCGCCCGGTACGACCAGCCCGCCGGCTGATCCCGTGGCCGCCGTCCCGGACCCCGCCGGGGTCGATTCCGGCCGGGACCCCGCCGGGGTCGTCGCCGGTCGGGCGGACGCCCAGGGGTACGCCGCCGACTGGGCCCGCGCGGTGCGCCGGCTCGGTTTCGTGCCGCTTAGCGTGGCCGAGACCGAGCGGCTGCTGCTGGCGCACACGATCCGGCTGGCTCAGGCGGTACGGGCGGAGCCCTTCAGCGCCTACCCGGCCGAGGAGGTCGGGCGGGCTCTGGTGGAGGCGCACCTCACCGAGCCGCAGGCCCTGGAGTGGACGCTGCACGCGCTCGGCGCGACCTTCGGGCGTCGGGTGCTGTGCGACGGTGACCGGCCGGCCGACCTCGCCGACCGGATCGCGGCGTTGCAGGGCGGGCTGGCCGCCGGGTTCGCCCGTGCGCTGCGCGACCGCACCTTCAGCCAGCAGGAGCGGATCGCCCGGTCCGCCTGGCAGGCGCGCGACGAGGTCGAGCAGGCGCTACGCGAGAGTGAGGCGCGGTTCCGGGCGGTGTTCACCGGCGCGGCGATCGGGATCGGGATCGCCGGCGTGGACGGTCGGATCATCGACGTCAATCAGGCGTTCGCCGACATGCTCGGCTACTCGATCGAGGAATTGCGCGAGATCAACGTGGCGTCGCTGTTCCACGCCGACGACGCCGCCGGGATGTGGGAGCTCTACCAGGAGCTGATCGAGGGAAAGCACGACGCCGCCCGGGTGGAGAAGCGCTACCACCGTAAGGACGGCACAGTGGTCTGGACGGATCTCGCCGTATCGCTGATCCGACACGATGGCCGGCCGCGATTCACCGTCGCGATGATCGAGGACATCACCGAGCGGTACGAACTCCAGCAGCGGCTGCGCTTCCAGGCGCTGCACGACCCGCTGACCGGGCTGCCCAACCGGACGCTGTTCTTCGAGACGTTGGGACGGGTGCTCGACACCGCGGACACCGGGCAGCGCGTCGGGGTGTGCTTCCTCGACCTGGACGGCTTCAAGGCGATCAACGACAGTCTCGGCCACGACCTCGGTGACCGGCTGCTCGTGATGATCGGCCGGCGGCTGGCCGCATGCGTGGCCGACCACGGCCACCTGGTCGCCCGGATGGGCGGCGACGAGTTCGTGATCCTCGTCGACGGAGGGGACGACACCGACGACCCGGTCGCCGTCGCGCAGGCCGCGCTGGCCGCCGTCGCGGCCCCGGTCCACGTCGGCGAGCACCAGTTGGCCGTCTCGGCCAGTGTGGGCATCGTGCAGTGCCCGGCCTCGGAAACCAGCGCGTCGGAGCTGATGAAGGCCGCGGACACCACGCTCTACTGGGCCAAGGCGGCGGGCCGCGGCCGGTGGGCGGTCTACGACCCCGAGCGCGGTGCCCGGGACATCGCCCGGTCGGCGCTGGTCGCCGGTCTGCCCGCCGCACTGGAGCGGGGCGAGTTCGTGCTGCACTACCAACCGATCGTGTCGCTGCTGGAGGGCACCATGCTCGCGGTGGAGGCGCTGGTCCGTTGGGAGCATCCGGAACTGGGCCTGATCGGGCCGGACCGGTTCATCGGCCTGGCCGAGGAGACCGGCCTGATCGTCCGGCTCGGCGAGTGGGTGCTGCGGCGGGCCTGCGCCGACGCCGAACGGTGGTGGCGGGAGTTCCCCGACGCTCGGCTGGTGGTCAGCGTCAACCTGGCCGCCCGGCAGGCCGACGAACCGGCCATCGTGGACACCGTCGCCGACGCGTTGCAGACCAGCGGGCTGCCCGCGGAGCTGCTCCAACTGGAGCTGACCGAGAGCGCCGTGATGGGCAGTGCCGGTGAACCCCTGCGCAGCCTGCACCGGCTCGCCGCGCTCGGCGTCCGGCTGGCCGTGGACGACTTCGGCACCGGGTACTCCAACCTGGCGTACCTGCGCCGGTTGCCGATCCACTGCCTGAAGCTAGCCGGTCCGTTCGTCGAGGGCATCCGCGCGGACGGGACCGACGCGGCGGCAGACCACCGCGACGAACGGATCGTCGACGCGTTGGTCCGGTTGGCGCACGCCCTGGAGTTGTGGGTCACGGCCGAGGCGGTGGAGACCGGCGTGCAGGCGGAACGGCTGCGGGCGCTGCGCTGCGACACCGGGCAGGGCCGATACTTCGGTGCGCCCGCCCCGGGCGACGTGATCACCGCCCGGCTGCGCGGCGGAGCGTTGGCGTGAGTGGGGACCGAACCGGTCCGGAGGGTGGCGACGGAGGGCAGCGGCGTGGACCTGACGGACTCGCAGACGGCGGTGACAGTGGTGGCCGGGCTGGCCATCCTGGCCGGGTTGGCCGGCGTGGTGGTGCCCGGTCTGCCGGCGCTGCCGCTGTGCTGGGGTGGCGTGCTGCTCTGGGCGATCTTCGGCGGCGCCGGCCTGGGTGGCTGGGCGGTGTTCGGCGCCGCCACAGTGGTCGCCGGGGGTGGCGCCGTGATCAAGTACGCGTGGCCGGGCCGGAACCTGAAGCGCACCGGTGTGCCGACGTCCACGCTGCTCGCCGGTGGGGTGCTCGGCATCATCGGGTTCTTCGTGGTGCCGGTCGTCGGCCTGGTGCTCGGCTTCGTCGCCGGGGTGTGGGCGGCCGAACGGCTCCGACTGGGCAGCAACCAGCTCGCGTGGCCCTCCACCGTGCAGGCCCTGAAGGCCGCCGGCCTGTCGATGCTGGTGGAGTTCCTGGCCGGCCTCCTGGTCGCGGCCCTCTGGGTAACCGGCCTCCTCCTGACCTGACCCACGCCTCTACCGGGTTGATCAAGAGCTTTCGGTCGGGCACGGCCGGAAATCTGACGCAAACCTCTTGATCACGAGGGGGAGTGGGGCGCGGGGCACTTTTCGGGTACGGCGGAGTGGCCGTACGTGAGAGAGAGGCGTGCCCCGCGCCACCGGGTCGGGCGGTCCGAGCGCCCGGGGTGGGCCCTTGTCGGGCCTGGTCACTGGTCCAGGATGCGGCGCGGGCGGCCGGTCGGCAACGCAATTAGCCCGACGGCGGTGAGATTCCCACCGACTACGTATTGACCGCCTTGATCGGCCGGGACGACACTTTGCCCACTCGCACGCGGAACCACCTCAGGGAGGTGTGCAGTGGCCACGACGCCCGTGCCGACCGCCGAGCAACCAATGGACGAGGATGCCCGACGGCTCGCCGAACTCGGCTACAAACAGGAGTTGCGCCGTAAGTGGAGTGGCTTCTCCAACTTCGCCATCTCCTTCTCGATCATCTCGATCCTGGCCGGCTGTTTCACCACCTTCGGTCAGGCGTGGAACAACGGCGGGCCGGTCGCCATCTCCTGGGGCTGGCCGCTGATCTCGCTGTTCATCCTGATCATCGGCTTCTGCATGGCGGAGCTGGTGTCGGCGTACCCGACAGCGGGTGGGATCTACTGGTGGGCGGCCACCATGGGTCGCCCGGTGCACGGCTGGTTCACCGGCTGGCTGAACCTGATCGGTCTGGTGGCGGTCACCGCCTCGGTGGACTACGGCTGTGCGACGTTCCTCAACCTCACCCTGTCGGCGCTCTTCGACGGCTGGGCCGGGACGCTGCGTCAGGCGTTCGTCCTGTTCGTGATCATCCTGGTGCTGCACGGGCTGATCAACATCTTCGGGCACCGGATCATCGACGTACTCCAGAACGTCTCGGTCTGGTGGCACGTTGCCGGCGCGGCTGTCGTGGTCGCCATCCTGGTCTTCGTGCCCGACAACCACCAGAGCTTCCAGTTCGTGTTCACCGAGCGGTTCAACAACTCCGGCTTCGGCGACGGGGACATCGGCGGACTGACGTTCTGGTTCTACGTGCTGCCGCTGGGCTTCCTCCTGACCCAGTACACGATTACCGGCTTCGACGCCTGCGCGCACGTCTCTGAGGAGACCCGGGGCGCCTCCCAGGCCGCGGCCCGCGGACTCTGGCAGTCGATCTTCTACTCGGCGGTCGGCGGCTGGATCCTGCTGCTGGCGTTTCTCTTCGCGGCCACCGACGTCGAGGCGGTCAACGCCGCGGGCGGCTTCTCCGGCGCCATCTTCGAGTCCGCGCTGACCCCGGTCTTCTTCAAGATCGTCATCATCATCTCGACCATCGGCCAGTTCTTCTGCGGCATGAGCTGCGTGACCTCGATGAGCCGGATGGCGTACGCGTTCAGCCGGGACCGTGCCGTACCCGGATGGCGGCTGTGGTCGAGGGTCGACCGCAACGGCACCCCGGTCAACGCGATCATCGGCGCCACTCTGGCCGGCCTGGTGCTGACCCTGCCGGCGCTGTACGAGAGCTCCGCCGGTATCCCGATCGCCTTCTACGCGGTCGTCTCCGTCGCGGTACTCGGGCTCTACCTGTCGTTCCTCATTCCGATCGCGCTCCGACTGCGGATGGGCGACCGGTTCGTCCCGGGGCCGTGGACGCTGGGCCGCAAGTACAAGCTGCTCGGCTGGATCGCGGTGATCGAGATCGCGATCATCGCCGTCTACTTCGTGCTGCCGATCGTGCCCGCCGGAGTGCCCGGCAACGACGAGTTCACCTGGTCGGCGGTGAACTACGCGCCGCTCGCCGTCGGCGGGGTGCTACTGGTGGTCGCCGTCTGGTGGTACGCCTCGGCCCGCAAGTGGTTCACCGGCCCTGTTCGTACCGTCGAGGAACCCGCTGTGGCGGCCGACCCGGCGCCGGTCGACGGCCCGGTCTGATCGGCACCCGGCGGGACGGGCGGTGCTGCCGTCCCGCCGGCCGACGGCCGGGTTTGCCGCACGTGCCGCCGGGGGCATTGACGGTGATCCGGTTTGCCAGTAGACCTTGGTGATGGAGGCCCGCGAATGAGGAAAGCTCCGCTCACGCTGGAACAACTGCGGGTCGCCGTCGCCGAGGGTGAGATCGACACCGTGGTGCTGGCCCTCGTCGACATGCAGGGTCGGTTGCAGGGCAAGCGGTTCCACGCGCCCTTCTTCCTCGACCAGGTGGTGACCAACGGCAGCGAGGGCTGCAACTACCTGCTCGCCGTGGACGTCGACATGAACACAGTCGACGGGTATGCGATGTCGAGCTGGGAACGCGGCTACGGCGACTTCGCGATGGTGCCGGACTTCGCCACGTTGCGTCGGGTGCCCTGGCAGCCCGGCTCCGCCCTGCTGCTGGCAGACCTGACCTGGCTCGACGGCTCGGGTGACGTGGTCGCCTCGCCCCGGCAGATCCTGCGCCGGCAGCTGGACCGGCTGGCCGAGCACGGGCTGACCGCGTACGCCGGCACCGAGTTGGAGTTCGTGCTGTTCCGCGACTCGTACGAGGACGCCTGGCAGCGTGGCTACCGCGACCTCACCCCGGCCAACCAGTACAACGTCGACTACTCGCTGCTCGGCACCGCCCGGGTGGAGCCGCTGCTGCGTCGCATCCGCGTCGAGATGGCCGGCGCGGGGCTCACCCCGGAGAGCGCCAAGGGCGAGTGCAACCTCGGGCAACACGAGATCGCCTTCCGGTACGACGAGGCGGTGGCCTGCGCCGACCATCACGTCATCTACAAGAACGGCGCCAAGGAGATCGCCGCCCAGGAGGGGATGTCGATCACCTTCATGGCCAAGCCGAACGAGCGGGAGGGCAACTCCTGCCACATCCACTTCTCACTGCGGGACCAGTCCGGCTCGTCGGCGATGCTCGGCGACGGACCGGCGCACCTGTCGCAGACCGGGCAGCGGGTGCTCGCCGGGCTGCTGGCCACCATGCGGGAGTTCAGCCTGCTCTTCGCCCCGAACATCAACTCCTACAAGCGCTACCAGCCGGGATCGTTCGCCCCGACCGCGCTGCGCTGGGGTGTCGACAACCGCACCTGCGCACTGCGGGTGGTCGGGCACGGGCAGGGCATGCGCGTGGAGAACCGGGTGCCCGGCGCCGACGTCAACCCGTACCTGGCGATCGCCGGGCTGGTCGCCGGGGCGCTGCACGGCATCGACGGCGAGCTGGAGCTGGGTGCGGAGTGCACCGGCAACGCGTACGACGACCCGGAGGCCGAGCGGGTTCCCGGCACCCTGCGCGACGCCCTGGCCCTCTGGGAAGGTTCCACTGTGGCCCGGGAGGCGTTCGGCGCCGAGGTGGTGGCCCACTACGCCAACCAGGCGAGGGTCGAGCTGGCCGCCTTCGACGCCGCGGTGACGGACTGGGAGCTGACCCGTGGTTTCGAACGCCTCTGACCACGTGAGGATGGAGGTGGCGGTGTGACGGTCCTGGTGGACCCGGCTAGTGGGGTGGGGTTTCGGGAGGTTGCGGCGGCCTCGGTGGACGAGGTTGACGCGGCCATCGCACGGGCGGCCGCCGCCTTCGAGACCTGGCGTCAGGTGGGTGCGGGTGATCGGGCACGGTTGCTGCGGCGGTTCGCCGCCGTGGTCGACGCGCATCTGGACGAGTTGGCAGTGCTGGAGGTGGGCAACTCCGGGCACACCGTCGGCAACGCCCGGTGGGAGGCGGGCAACGTCCGCGACGTCCTGGACTACTACGCCGGCGCGCCCGAGCGGTTGACCGGGCGGCAGATTCCGGTGCCCGGCGGGTTGGACGTCACCTTCCACGAGCCACTCGGTGTGGTCGGCGTGATCGTGCCCTGGAACTTCCCGATGCCGATCGCCGCCTGGGGGTTCGCCCCGGCGCTCGCCGCCGGCAACACAGTGGTGCTCAAGCCCGCCGAACTGACCCCGCTGACCGCACTGCGCCTGGCCGAGTTGGCCCGCGAGGCCGGCCTGCCCGACGGCGTCTTCACCGTCATCCCGGGCGAGGGCTCGGTGGTGGGGGAGCGGTTCGTCACCCACCCGGCGGTCCGCAAGATCTGCTTCACCGGCTCCACCGAGGTCGGCACCCGGATCATGGCCGGCTGCGCCGCCCAGGTGAAGCGACTAACCCTGGAGTTGGGTGGCAAGAGCGCGAACATCGTGTTCGCCGACGCCGACCTGGAACGCGCCGCCGCGACCGCGCCGGGCGCGGTCTTCGACAACGCCGGCCAGGACTGCTGCGCACGGTCGCGGATCCTGGTCCAGCGTTCGGTGTACGACCGGTTCCTGGAACTGCTCGAACCTGCGGTACGGGCGGTGCGGGTCGAGGACCCGTCCCGCGACACCGCCGAGATGGGCCCGCTGATCTCCGCCGCCCAACGGGACCGGGTAGCCGGTTACCTCGCCGGGGCGACTGTGGCCTTCACCGGCTCCTGCCCCGACGGCCCCGGGTTCTGGCACGCGCCCACAGTGCTGCTGGCCGACTCGCCGGCCGACCGGCACTGGCGGGAGGAGATCTTCGGCCCGGTGGTCTCGGTGCTGCCGTTCGACGACGAGGCGGACGCGGTCCGGCTCGCCAACGACACCGAGTACGGCCTCTCCGGCTCGATCTGGACCCGGGACGTGGGTCGGGCCCTGCGCCTGGCCCGCGCCGTCGACTCGGGCAACCTCAGCGTCAACTCGCACTCCTCGGTGCGCTACTGGACCCCGTTCGGCGGGATGAAGCGCTCCGGGCTCGGCCGCGAGCTGGGCCCGGACGCGCTGCACTCCTTCACGGACGTCAAGAACGTGTTCATCGCGACGGAGGAGTGACGCCAGTGCAGGGTCGGTTGCAGGACCGGGTGGCAGTGGTCACCGGAGCGGGCAGTGGCATCGGGTTGGCCACCGTGCGGCGGTTCGCCGCCGAAGGGGCCCGGGTGGTGTGCGTGGACATCGACGCGGCGGCCGGTACGAAGGCCGCCGAGGAGTGCGGCGGAGAGTTCGTGGCCACCGACGTGGCCGACGAGTCGGCGGTACGCGACCTGTTCGACGGGGTGGCCGACCGGCACGGCCGGGTGGACATCGCGTTCAACAACGCCGGCATCTCCCCGCCGGACGACGACTCCATCCTGGACACCGGCCTGGACGCGTGGGAGCGGGTGTTGCGGGTCAACACCACGAGCGTCTAC
Source organism: Micromonospora noduli (assembly GCF_003264475.1). Lineage (NCBI taxonomy): Bacteria > Bacillati > Actinomycetota > Actinomycetes > Micromonosporales > Micromonosporaceae > Micromonospora > Micromonospora noduli. Next base: position 696,570 of record NZ_PYAC01000012.1, read on the forward strand.
CTGTGCTGCAAGTACGCCATTCCGCACATGCGTCGGCAGGGCAAGGGCTCGATCATCAACACGGCCTCGTTCGTGGCGTTGATGGGTGCGGCCACGTCGCAGATCGCGTACACCGCGAGCAAGGGCGGGGTGCTGGCGATGACCCGGGAGTTGGGTGTGCAGTTCGCCCGTGAGGGCATCCGGGTCAACGCCCTCTGTCCCGGCCCGGTGGCCACCCCGTTGCTGCTGGAACTCTTCGCCGCCGACCCGGAGCGGGCCGCCCGTCGGCTGGTGCACGTGCCGATGGGACGCTTCGGGCAACCGGAGGAGATCGCCGCCGCGGTGGCGTTCCTGGCCAGCGACGACGCCTCGTTCATGACCGCCGCGCAGTTCGTGGTCGACGGCGGCATCACTGGCGCCTACGTCACGCCTCTGTGAGCGCGAGGAGTGAGCCGGGTTTGCGAGCCCCGCAGTCGCGAACCGTGCCAGCTATGAGAAGGCCGCTGATCGGGGTCAGCGCGTACGTCGAACCCGCCGACTGGGCGGTCTGGCGGGGTGTGCGGGCGGTGCTGGTACCTGAGGCGTACCCGCGGGCGGTGGCGGCCGCGGGTGGCCGGGCGGTGGTCCTGCCACCGGACGACGTGGACGCGGACGTGGTGGCAGTCCTCGACGGGTTGCTGTTGGCGGGTGGCGCGGACGTCGGTCCGGGGCGGTACGGCCAGCCGCCCGACCCCCGTACCGAGGATCGGCCGGACCGGGACGCCGGCGAGTTGACAGTGTTGGCCGCCGCGCTCGCCGCCGAGGTGCCGGTGCTGGGCGTGTGTCGGGGGATGCAGTTGCTCGCTGTCGCGTACGGCGGCACCTTGCACCAGCACCTGCCCGACGTGGTGGGTCACGAGGCGCACCGCCCCGCGCCCGGGGTGTACGGGGCGCACGCGGTGCGGTTCGCGCCGGGGAGCCTGGCCGCCTCGGTGCTGGCCGGTGTCGACCAGGTCAACTCGTACCACCACCAGGCGGTCGCCGATCCGGGCCGGCTCACAGTGACCGGTTGGGCCGGGGACGGCGTGGTCGAGGCGGTGGAGGACCCGGCCCTGCCCTTCGTGCTCGGAGTGCAGTGGCATCCGGAGAACGAGTCGGATCCAGCCCCGATCACCGCGTTGGTGCAGGCCGCCGGCCGGCGGGTGTGACTGAGATCGCCCCCGCCCGTCGATGGCACCGGTGGGAGGATCGGGGCATGGGCAAGGTTTATCCGGAGATCGACTGTCGACTGCGTGACTTCATCGTGGCGCAGCCGCTCTTCTTCGTGGCGACCGCCCCGTCCGGGGTCGAGGGGCACGTCAACGTGTCTCCGAAGGGCATGCGGGGCACGTTCGTGATCCTCGGCCCGCACCGGGTGGCCTACCTCGACTATCACGGCAGTGGGGCGGAGACCATCGCCCACCTGCGGGACAACGGCCGGATCACGCTGATGTTCTGTGCCTTCGACGGCCCGCCGAAGATCGTCCGGTTGCATGGTCGGGGCAGCAGCGTCGCGGTCACCGAGGACGCCTTCGCCGATCGGCTCGCCGAGTTTCCCGCACCGCCGGACGTGCACGCCGTCCGGGCGGTCATCACGGTCGAGGTGGAGCGGGTCAGTGACTCCTGCGGATACGCGGTGCCACTGATGGACTTCCGCGCCGAACGTGATCTGTTACTCACCTCACACTCTCGCCGCAGCGCCGATGATCTGGTCGCCTACCGGGCCACCAGGAACGCGGCAAGCATCGACGGACTGCCGGTCTTCTGACTCGTCAGAGCGTTCCGCCCGCCGCCGTTCGACGCCGCCGTCCACCCGCACTGTCCGGTGCCCGACGACCCAGGTGTACGTAACCAGCGTCCGTCGCTCGTGATGCGTTACGTTGCTGGTCCGCTGGGGTACAAGTCGAAGCACGGCGGGTGAAGATCAACGGTCGAGGGGTACGGCCGGAGCGGGAGGCTGCATGAGCTCGGCCCAGGGGGGCGCGGACATCGGGCATCCCGCCCTGTCCGGTCGCGAGACCCCGCCGATGCTGGCGGCCGCGTTCGCGGCCGGCGGCGAGATGGGCGAGCGGCTGGCCTCCTTCGACTGGTCCTCCGGTCCGCTGGGCGAGCCCGGTCAGTGGCCTCCGGCGCTCTCCAACGCGGTCGGCATGATGCTCGCCTCCAGCGCGCCGATCGTCATGTTCTGGGGCGACGAGCAGTTGGCCTTCTACAACGACGCCTACCGGCCGACCATCGGCGGCAAACACCCGGACGTGATCGGCCAACCGGCCCGCGCGAACTGGGCGGAGACCTGGCCGGTGCTCGGCCCGCTGCTCGACAGCGTCCGGAGCACCGGCCGCTCCTACCGGGGCGAGGACCATCCCTTTCTGCTGGACCGTTACGGCTTCGTCGAGCAGACCTACTTCAACGTCTCGTACGACCCGATCCGGGGGGACGACGGCTCGGTCAGTGGCGTCTACTGCATCGTCAGCGAGACCACCGGGCGGGTGCTCGGCGAGCGTCGACTGCGAGCGCTGTCCGAGCTGGGTGCCGAGCTGACCGATATCGGCAGCGCCACGGAACTGGGTCGGACCGCCGCCGGGGTGCTCGGCCGGCACCGGGCGGACGTGCCGTTCGCCCTGATCTATCTGGCTGACGACAACGACCAGTTCACCCTGGCCGGTTGCACCGGCACCACCCCGCCCGCCGTCGATGTCACAGCGCAGTTGTTGGCCCGGCTGACCGCCGATGGCGCGCCCGCCACGATCGAGGTGGCCGCTCTGTTCGACGCGTTGCCTGTCGACGCCGCCGACCAGGCCCTCGTGCTGCCGCTCACGGCGACCAACCAGACCGTCGGCGCGCTGGTCGTCGGCGTGGCCCGTCAGCTGCCGCTGAGCGACGACTACCGCGACTTCCTCGGCCTGGTCGCCGCCCAGATCTCCCGGGCGGTCGGCATGCAGCGGGCGTACGAACAGGAACGGGCCCGCGCTGCCGAGTTGGCTGCGCTGGACCGGGCGAAGACCAACTTCTTCGCCAACGTCAGCCACGAGTTCCGCACCCCGCTGACCCTGGTGCTCGGCCCGCTGGAGGACATGCTGGCCGACCCGGAGCTGCCCGCCGCCGAAACCGACCGGCTCACCATGATGCACCGCAACGCGCTGCGCCTGCTCAAGCTGGTCAACACAGTGCTGGACTTCTCCCGACTGGAGTCCGGTCGGCTCGCGGCCCGCTACCAGCCCACCGACCTCGCCGGTTACACCGCCCGGCTGGCCAGTACCTTCCGCTCGGCCACCGACCGGGCCGGGTTGCGACTGGTGGTGGACTGTCCGCCGCTGCCGACGCCGGTCTTCGTCGACCGGGACATGTGGGAGAAGATCGTCCTCAACCTGGTGTCGAACGCGGTCAAGTTCACCTTCGACGGTGAGATCCGGGTGCGGATCCGGGCCGTCGAGGGCGCGGCCCGGCTGGAGGTGACGGACACCGGCGTCGGCATCGTGCCGGACGAACTGCCGCACGTCTTCGAACGGTTCCACCGGGTGCCCGGGGTGCGGGCACGCACCCACGAGGGCACCGGCATCGGCCTCGCGCTGGTCCGGGAACTTGTCGAGATGCACGGCGGTGAGGTCGGGTTGACCAGCACTGTCGACGTGGGCAGCACCTTCACGGTGACCGTCCCGTTTGGCTCGGCGCACCTGCCGGCGGACCGGGTGGCGGCGTTCGACCCGCTGCCCGTGGGTGAGCCCGAGCAGGCCCGGCTCTTCGTGGCGGAGACCGCGCTGTGGGCCGGTGTCGCGTCGGCACCCGAGCTCGACCGGCAGCCGGCGAAGGGCACCTCGGCTGGCCGGATCCTGGTCGTTGATGACAACGCCGACCTGCAGGAACACGTCAGTCGGCTGCTCTCCCCGACCTGGGACGTGGTCACCGCGAACGACGGGCTCGATGCCCTGCCGCTGGCCCGCGAGGGCGGGTTCGACCTGGTGCTCACCGACGTGATGATGCCCCGGTTGGACGGGTTCGGGCTGGTGAGCGCGCTGCGCTCGGACTCGCGTACCCGGCACGTGCCGATCGTGCTGCTCTCCGCCCGTGCCGGCTCCGCGGAGGCTGTCGCCGGTCTCGCCGTCGGCGCCGACGACTACCTCACCAAGCCGTTCTCCGCGCAGGAGCTGATCGCTCGGGTCCGGGCCAACGTCGAGCTGGGCCAGCTGCGCGGGCAGATCATCCGCCGGCTCCGCGCGCTGGCCGACGCGGCGGTGGCGGTGAACACCGCCCGATCCACCGCGGATGTGCTCCAGGTCGCCGCCCGACACGCGTTGAGCCTCGCCGAGGCGGCTCGGGTGGTGGTCACCGCCGCTGAGGCGCGCTTCGAGGCGGACGGCGGCGGCACCACCGCCGCCGACCCGTCCTTCGTGACCGAGCTGGCCGGCACTACCGGCAAGCAGCTCGGTGAGCTGCAGGTCTGGCGGGCAGCCGGCGACGAGGCGCAGGCCGACGACGCCGCGTTGACCCAGCTGGCCCGGCTCGTCGGGGTGCGACTGGAGAACGCCCAGCTCTACGAAGCCGAACACCGCATCGCCACCACCCTGCAGCACAGCCTGCTGCCCCGGTCGCTGCCTCAACTGCCCGGCGCGGTGGTGGCCAGCCGTTATCTGCCGGGCAGCGCCGACGTCGAGGTCGGCGGCGACTGGTACGACGCGATCGCGCTGAACGGCGACGAGCTGGTGCTGGTCATCGGCGACGTGGTCGGTAAGGGCGTCCGGGCCGCCGCGGCGATGGGGCAGCTGCGCAACGCGCTGCGGGCGTACGTGCTGGAGGGCTTCGATCCGGGTGAGTCGCTGACCCGGCTCAACCGGCTGGTCGGCTCCACCGAGGGCCGCTCCTTCGCGACGGTGGTCTGCCTGCTGTTCAACCCCCGCACCGGTCGGCTGCGGTACGCGAGCGCCGGTCATCCGTCCCCACTGTTGATCACCGGAGGCGACGTGGCGTTCCTGCACGACCGGGCGCTCGGTCCACCGGTCGGCGCCCTACCCAACGCGACGTACGAGTCGGTCGAGGGCGAGTTGCCGGCCGGCACTCGACTGCTGCTCTACACCGACGGGCTGATCGAGGACCGTCAGCTCGGCATCGATGCCTCACTGGCCCAGCTGCGCATCGACGCGGCCAGCCCGAGTGAGCACGTGGTGGACCTGATCGACGCGGTCGTGGACCGGGTCACCGGACGGCCGCGCCGTGACGACGTGGCGGTTCTCGCCCTGGAGGCGGCGGAGCTGAACCGCTTCGCGCTGCGGCTACCGGCGGACCCGACCCGGCTCAGCGTGCTCCGGAAGCGGCTGGAGGACTTCCTGATCGCGCACTCCGTCGGCGAGACCGACCTGTTCGACCTGACCGTCGCCGTCTCCGAGGCCGCCGCCAACGCCATCGAGCACCCGGTCCACCCCGCCGAGGCCATGATCAGTGTGGAGGTGGCCATCGAGGATCGGACGGTGACGGCCACGGTGCGCGACAGCGGGCAGTGGCGGGAGTCGACCGGCTCCGGCTTCCGGGGCCGCGGCCTGGCCCTGATCAGAGCGCTGGGCGATCTGTCGGTACGGCGTACAGCTGAGGGCACCGAGGTGACGCTGCGCCGGCAGTTGCAGGACTGACCGCGCGCCGGGTGCCTAGGCCGGGTCGAGCCAGCTCTGCTCGCCGAGGCCGGAGATCTCCAGCACCCGACGGACCTGCCGGGACGGGCGAACGGTGAGCCGGCCCGGCAACTCCTGGGCGAGCCGGACCAGGGCGTGGATGGCGGCCGAGTCGAAGAAGGTGACAGCACTCAGGTCGAGAGTGATCTTCCCGGCGGGCTCGCGCAGCGCCGTCTGGAGCATCGTGTCCGCGGTTGCCATGTCGACCTCGCCGGCCACCACGACGTGGAGGTGGTCACCGTCGATCTCGGCGCTGGCGGAGAAGACGGGCGGTGCTCCCCCTTGATCCACGCTGACACCATGGCACAGCCACCCTGGCAGGGCAACAACCTCCACCGGGCGGCCGTGGCGCGGGTCACCAGCGGCCCCGGCGATAGGCTTGCGGCATGACCGTCCGTCCGCCGCTGACACCAGGCACGCTCTCCCCGATGCGACCGGTGCCACCCCAGATCGCCCGACCCGAGTACGTGGGCAAGGCGCGTCCGCGGGAGTGGCGTGGCTCGCACGTGCAGACGCCGGAGACCATCGAGAAGATGCGGCTCGCCAGCCGGCTCGCCGCCCAGGCGACCCAGCTCGCCGGCGAGCACTGCAAGCCCGGCGTGACCACCGACGAGATCGACAAGGTGGTGCACGAGTTCCTCTGCGACCACGGCGCGTACCCGTCGACGCTGGGCTACAAGGGCTTCCCGAAGTCCTGCTGCACCAGCCTCAACGAGGTCATCTGCCATGGCATCCCGGACACCACGGTCCTGACCGACGGCGACATCATCAACGTCGACGTGACCGCGTACATCGGTGGGGTGCACGGTGACACCGACGCCACCTTCTGCGTCGGCGAGGTCAGCGAAGAGGCCCGGCTGCTGGTCGAGCGGACCCATGAGGCGATGATGCGCGGCATCCGCGCCGTCGCCCCGGGGCGCCAGATCAACGTGGTGGGCCGCGTCATCGAGTCGTACGCCAAGCGGTTCGGCTACGGCGTGGTCCGCGACTTCACCGGCCACGGCATCGGCGAGGCCTTCCACAGCGGCCTCTACGTGCCGCACTACGACAGCCCGCGCCCCACTGACATCATGGAACCCGGGATGACGTTCACCATCGAGCCGATGATCACCCTCGGCACCTACCAGTACGACATGTGGGACGACGGGTGGACAGTGGTCACCAAGGACCGGAAGTGGACGGCGCAGTTCGAGCACACCATCGTTGTGACCGACGACGGCCACGAGATTCTGACCCTGCCGTGACCGACACCCCAGCGGCGCTGCGCGAGGCGCACCACGCGGACGTCTCCGGCGGCTGGCTGCGCCCGGCCGTCTTCGGCGCGATGGACGGCCTGGTCACCAACATCGCCCTGATCGCCGGCGTCGGCGGCGGCGGGGTCTCGCCCCGCAGCATCGTGCTCACCGGCAGCGCCGGCCTCGTCGCCGGTGCGATCTCCATGGGCCTCGGCGAGTACACCAGCGTGCGCTCCGCCAACGAGCAGGTCGCCGCCGAGGTGGCCAAGGAACGACGGGAACTGGAACGGCACCCCGAGGCGGAGGCCCGGGAGCTGGCCGACGCGTGGGTGGCCCGGGGCCTGCCCCGGGACCTCGCCACCCAGGTCGCCGAGGCGGTGCGGCGCGACCCGGAGGAGGCGCTGCGGGTGCACGTCCGCGAGGAGCTGGGCGTCGACCCTGACGACCAGCCCAGCCCGTGGGCCGCGGCGATCTCGTCGTTCCTGTTCTTCTCGATCGGCGCGCTGGTCCCGCTGCTGCCGTACCTGCTCGGCGCCACCGAACTGTGGCTGGCGCTCGCCGTCGGCGGGCTCGGGCTGTTCGCCGCCGGTGCCGTGGTGGCCCGCTTCACCCACCGTCCCTGGTGGACCAGTGGGCTGCGCCAGCTGCTGCTGGGCGCCGCGGCGGCCGGGGCCACCTACCTGATCGGCTCGCTGATCGGCGTACCGGGCGGGCTGTGACGCGCCTCAGGTGCTGAGCAGCTCGTCGATCGTGCCGTCGACCGCACGACCACGGGCGGCCAACTCCTCGGCCTGCCGGGCCAGCACCACACCCACCTCGGTCATGTCCGCGCCGGCCAACCCGGTGCGCCGCACCGCGTCCCCCGGGTCGCGGAAGTACGTGCGACTCAGCAGACCGTTCACCGTGGCCGCTGCCAGCCGGGCCTCACCGAGCATCAGCAGAGCCTGATCGGTCTCGTACCACTCGGCGAGCCGGGCCGCCCGGGAGTGCGCCGCGCTGCCCCTGTACCACGCCTGGCGGGCCGCTGTGCTGAACTCCGCCGGCCGGGCCCGAGCCAGCCGGCCGAGGTGCTCGTCGCGCAGCGTCCGCAACCAGCCCGTCGGATCGTGCAACGCCTGCGTGGTGACGTACCGGTCGGCGGTCAGCGGCCAGAGCGGGGAGAGCACCCGGGCCTGGGCCAGGTAGTCCTCGGCGGCGGCCACCGTCAGATCGACGAGCACCCCGTCCACCCGCCGGGTTGCCGGCGGCGGGCCCGTCCCGGGCCGATAGGTGACGACCAGCATTCCCGCCTCGCGGTCCCCGCCGCCGTCGTCGTCCCCGTGCGCCAGAGGCCCGTGCACCGCGATCGCGAGCGCATCGGCCGGGAACCGCCGTCGGACCGCCTCGGCGACCCGCTCCGCGACCGTCCACCGTCGATCGTCGACGCCCCGGTCGACACCGGCCAGCTCGCTCACCGGGCCAGCTCTGTTCGCGGCTGCGGGGCTCGCAACCCCGGCTCACGCCTCGCGCTCACGGGACCACCTCGCTTTGGCTACCGAGCGTCAGCCTAGCCAGCCGACGGCGGAGCTTCGGGTGCGCCGCGCCCGGTCGGGGCCAGCCGGAAGATGTGGATCTCCCGGCCACCGGCCCGCTGCACGTACGTGTGGTACGCGGGCCACGCGGTGACCAGCAGCTGCCACAACCGGTCCCGTTCGGCGCCGGAGGCCCGCTCGGCCCGCACCGCGAACCGCCGGCCCTTCACGTCCACCTCGGCGGCGGGATCGGCGAGCAGGTTCATCGCCCAGCCGGGGTGGTGGGTCTGCCCCCAGTTGGAGCCGATCACCACGTACGCGTCGCCGTCGGGGACGTAGAGCAGCGGATTGCTGCGGGGCTTGCCGGAGCGGCGGCCCGTTGTGGTGATCAGCAGGGAGGGGAGGAGGCCGAGCGCTACCACCCGGCCCCGGGTGAGTCGACCAACCATCCGATCGGCCGGAACCAGCAGGCGCGCGGTGGCGCCGAACCAGCGCTGATGACCGACTCGACGGACGACATTCCTGAGCACTGACACGCCGATCAGTCTGCCGGCTGCCCGGCCCCGGCGGCACCCCCGCGCGGTCCCCTTTCGGTCGCCCGGCGGATCGGTCAGTCCAGCCGCCGTTCGATCGGCAGTCGGGCCCGGGTGAACAGGCCCGCCCCGAGCATCGCCACCACCGGCACCAGCACCAGGACCCCGAGCGCGGGCCACGGCACCAGAAAGGGGTACGGATCTGATACCGGCCAGTCGCTGGCGTACTGTCGGTTCACCGATACCAGCACGATCGCGGCGGTGCCGAGACCGGCCACGATGCCGAGCACCGAACCGAGACCGGCGATGACCCCGGCCTGGCAGATCGCCAGCAGCCGGCGTACCGCTGGGGCCGCGCCGACGGCCGCGAGGGTGGTCAGCTCGGCGCGTCCCTCGGCGGCGGCGAGCGCGGTGGCGATCCCGGCCGCCCCCACGGTGATCAGTCCGGCCGCCGCCGCGAGCAGCAGGAGCAACGGTGAGACGTCGCGTGGGGCGCCACCGCTCTCCACGCTCAGCGCGAGCGTCCCGAATGGCCGCAGGACGGCGGCGAACCGTGCCTGTTGCTCCTCGTCGGGCGGGGTCGTGGTGCCGATCACCCAACCGGTCTGGGACCAGCTCAGGTCGAGTTGGCGGGCGGCGGCGGCGGACAGCAGCAGACGGGACTGGCCGGTCGCACGGGTCAGCGCGTACCCCGGAAGATCGTGGACGGTGATCGGCCGGTCCGGCCCGGCCTCCACCTCGCCGACCCGGACGGTCACCAGGCCGTCGTGCAGGTAGCGCGGGTCGGTCACCACCACGCCGCCGGCGCGCAGGACGGCCGTGGCGGCGGCGGTCGTGGCCGGGTCCACCCCGGTGAGCAGGGGCAGTGCGGTCCCGTCGTCGACTCCGGGTTCCACGTAGCCGCCGAAGTAGTCCGCCTCGCGGATCTGGCAGCGGGGATCGGCGCGGGCCTGCTGGCGCTGGGCCGCGGGAAGTTGAACGCCGGGCTGCCAGGGGCAGGCCCGGGTCAGCGGGAGCACCGGTGCGATGTCGCAGTAGCCGGTGCGCCCCGCCCCGCAGGTTGGCGTCTGCACCGGGGCGACAGCGCCGACCCCGAGGTGATTCCGGGCCGCGTCGGTGATCTGGGCCAGCGTGGGCTGCCCGGCCGATCCGACCGGGTTGACCATCACGTGGCCGGTCGGCAGCGCCGGCCGGTAGGCACGCGCGTCGCGGGCGTCGTCGCTGGCCAGGTATCCGCCGAGGGCGACGCTGCTCGCGACGGCGGCCATCACGGCGCAGATGGCCGGTGCCGCGGCTGCCCGGTTGCGGCTGGCATCGCGCAGCGCGATCCGTGGTGCCAGCGGCAACACCCGGCCGAGGCGGGCGAGCACCCCGAGCAGCGTGGGCGTGCAGCAGACCAGGCCCAACTCGCCGAGGATCAGCCCGGTGAGAACCACCGCCGGCGAAGTCTTGGTGGCCCCGAACGCCGCCAGCCCCGCCCCGCCGACCACCAGTGCCAGGCCGAGAGCCAACCACCGGCCCGGGGATTTCGCCGGGGTGCGTCGTCCGGCGAGCCCGGCGCTGACGTCCTGCCGGGCGGCGGTCCAGGCCGGTGCCAGCGCGGCGAGCACCCCGGCCAGCACCGCGACGCCACCGAGCAGGACCAGCGCGCTCGGCCAGCAGCGGTAGCCGCCGAAACGGGCGCTGAAGACGTACTGCTCCATCAGCGGGCGACCGGCGAACGCCGCGCCGACGCCGACCAGCAGGCCGGCGGCGGCCCCGAGCACACCCAGCACCACACCGTCGGCCAGCACGACCCGGCGAAGCTGGGCGGCGTCCCCGCCCGCCACCGCGACCAGCGCCAGATCCCGTCGGCGGCGACGGACTCCGACGGCGAAGGCCGGCCCGACCAGCAGGACGACCTCCAGCAGCCCGAGGCCGGCGATCAGGACGACGGTGCCCAGGTCGTTCGGGTTGTCCCCCATGATCGACCCGAGCCATGTCCGGTCCGTACCGGCGGCCGAGCCGAGGTGCCGCGCGGTGACCACCACCCCACGGTCGTTGAGCCGGGACACCAGCGCCGCGTCGATGGTGCCCGGCAGGTCCGCCAGCCAGACTCCGTCCAGCTCCGGGCCGGTCGATGGCGCGGCCCCCGGGTGCAGCGCCACCACCGGTCCGAGGTCGTCGGGAAACTCGACCACCCCCACCACGGTGTACGCCCTGCTCCCGTCGGCGGCGGCCACGGCGTGGCCGAGGCGCAGGTCCAGGCGACGCAGCGCCACCGGACTGACCGCGACCTCACCGGGCTGCTGCGGCGCCCGGCCGGCCCGGAACCGCACCAACCCGCGGGCCAGCGGATCGCTGAGGTCCAGCACCCGACCGTTCACGACCTCGTCGCGGTGCGGGCCGCGCAGGTTCAGCGGGACGTGCTGACGCACCTCGGTGACTCGGCTGCCCGGCCCGAGCAGTGCCGTCAGCTGGGCCGCGCTGACCTTCGCGGGGGGCTCGCCGTCGCGGGTGTACCAACCCTCACCCCACTCGTCCTGTCCCACCGGGCCGTTGGCGATCCACTGCAGCTGCGCGTCGGCCACGCCGAGCCGGCGCTCGATGCGTTCCTGTGGGGTCAGCTCGGCCATGTCGTAGCTCGCCGCCAGGAAGGCCAGCGCCGCCACCGGCATGGCGATCATCGCGAGCACCAGCGCGGTCCGCCGCCGGGACCGGCGCGACTCGCGCCGGGCGATCCGCAGCGCTGCCCGCCAGGAGCCGGTCAGCTCGGCGAACCGTCGTCGGCCGACCGGGGCGGGCGGCGCGACCGGCCGCGGCGTCGCGGTGTCGGCCCGACCGGGGACCCGCGTCGGACGGCGAGTGGTCACCGGTCGCTGCCGGACAGCAGCTGCTCGACACTGCCCAGCGGTGCCGTCGTGTCGACCAGCACGCCGTCGCGGAGGAACACCACCCGGTCGGCCCAGCCGGCGTGCCGCGCCTCGTGGGTGACCAGCACTCCGGCGGCTCCGGCGTCGATCCGGCGGCGCAGCAGGTGCAGCACCGCCTCACCGGTCTGGGAATCCAACGCCCCGGTGGGCTCGTCGGCGAGGACCAGCCGGCGTTCGCCCACCAGTGCGCGCGCGATCGCCACCCGCTGTTGCTGCCCTCCGGAGAGCTGGTCCGGGAAACGGTCACCCAACGCGGGCAGACCCACCTCGGTGAGCGCGGCCATGGCCAGTGCGCGGGCCCGACGTCCGCTGGTCCCGTCGAGTTCCAGTGGGAGCGCGACGTTCTCCAGTGCGCTCAGACTGCCCAGCAGATTGAGCTGCTGGAAGATGTAGCCGATCCGACGGCGGCGCAGCTGGGCCAGCCCGCGGCGGTCCAGGGCCCCCAGCGGTTGCCCCTCGACCCGGACCTCGCCGCCGGTCGGACGGTCCAACCCACCGGCGAGAGCCAGCAGGGTCGATTTGCCGGAGCCGGACGGCCCCATCACGGCGACCAGCTCGCCGGGCCGGACGACCAGGCTGACGCCGCGCAGCGCGTGCACCGCCGCCGGCCCGGCGCCGTGGGTGCGGTGGACGGCGCGTAGCTCCAGCACCGCGTCGTCCGATCCGCTCACCGTCTTGCCTCCTCGCCGGCCCATCGAGCCACGTCCCGCGCGTCGGCGTCATCGGGGCGGGGAACGGGAGGCGCCGGGCCGCTGGGTTGGTGCCGGACCAGACTGGTCTCGCAGTGGTCCAGCCAGCGCACCTCGGCCTCGGCCTGAAACACCATCGAGTCCAGCACGAGGCGCCAGGGAAGGTCCTCCGGCCGGTTGCTGCCGTACTTCAACCGGGTCAACTCCTGAAGGGCCCGCATCGTCGCGCTGCGTTGGGCCTGCACCACCGACCGGACGTCGACCCCGGGGGTGGTCAGCGCCAGCGCCAGCTTGATCGCCAGCTCGTCGCGAGGGCGGTCGGTACGGCTGATCGGGGTGGCGAACCACAGCGCCAGGTCCGCCCGGCCGGCGTCGGTGATCTCGTACGGGCGCTGCCCGGCCTCGCTCTCCGGCAGCGGGCGCACCAGACCGTCCCGTTCCAGCCGGGACAACGTGGTGTAGACCTGCCCGATGTTCAGTGGCCAGGTCGAGCCGGTCGACTCCTCGAACGCGGCGCGCAGCTGGTAGCCGTACATCTGGCCGCGTTCGAGCAGGGCGAGCAACCCGTGACGGATGGACATGGCAACGGAGTATGCATACCTGGTATGCGTACCGCAACCGGAGTGGAGCGGCTCAGGTCGGTCGACCGGGAAACGGGACAGTCAGCGGGGTCAGCCCGGCAGTCTTGCGCCACCGGGTGGCCCGCACGGCGTACTCGACAAGGGCGGCCAGCGCCTGGTCCCGGTCGGCGCCGGTGGTGGACGCAAGGGCGGCCCGCCAGTGCGCGGCCGTGCGCTCCTCCACCTCGGCGGCGAGCCGCAGGGCGCTGGCCCGGTCGGTGACCGGGAACGGCAGGGCGTACCCGGCGCGGTCCGGCGGGACGACGCCGCCGGCCGTGGTGAGCTGCACCACCAGCGCGTCGCGCCGGCGTCGATGCGCGGCCTCCGCCTGGCGTGCCGCGTCCCGCGCCGCTCCGCTGAGCCGGACACCGATCCGTCCGTAGGCGTAGATGGCCGCGTACTCGGCGGACAGGGCGGAGGCGAGTGCCTCTCCGGCGGACGGCTGCCTCACTTCAGTGCCTCCTGGTGAGTTGCCCGGGCGGCGACGATCGACCCGAGCAGCGCCGCCCGTTCCGCGGGCGCCGCGGCGCAGGCGGCGGTGGCGGACTGCTGGGCGGTCTTCTCCAACGCCCGCAGGGCGGCGCGCGCGCCCTTCGGGTCAGCGGCCGGGGCGGCGGTCGGGGCGGCGGAGGCTGCCGACGGCACTGTCACGCCGATCACCCGGGCCAGTTCGGTGGCGTGCGCGGTGTGCGTCTCGGCGATCGGGTTGAGCCGGTCGGCGAGCTCGGGATGGGCGGTCGCGCTCGCCCGGTACGCGGCGGCCAGCGCGAGTGACTCGTCCACCATCGGCCGCAGCGGGTCGGGCGGCGGGGCTGGTTGGTCGTCGCGGTCGAAAAGATCACAGCCGGTCAGCGGCGTCACGGCGCCGCCGAGCACCAGCAGCGCCCCGGCACTCAGGAGCTTTCGCCGGGAATGTCCGGATGCTTGGTCGCGCTGTGTCGTTCTGCCGATCCCCACCGGCCAAGTCAACACCATCCGTGCCGGTCCGGGGGTCACCGGCGTCGGTGCGCCGCCCGGTCCGCCGCCGGGCAGGCGCGTTACGCTCTGCGCAACCACCGGCGTGTCCACTCCGGTGGCGTGCCGGCATGGCGGGACGACCGGTCCCCGTCGACCAGGGAGAGGGTGCGGAGATGACGCAGCGTGGCCGTGCCACCAGGCCGACGGGTCGACCCCGCGGTGCTGCGGGCCCGCGCGGCGGTGACCTCGCCGCCCGGCGGGACCGACTGCGGGCCGTGATCGAGCCGGTGGTCAACGACGCCGGCTACGACCTGGAGGACCTGTCGGTCTCCCGGGCCGGCCGCCGGCACGTGGTGCGGGTGATGGTGGACACCGACGGCGGGATCGACCTGGACGCCGTCGCGGACGTCTCCCGCGCGGTCTCGGCCGCGCTGGACGCCGCAGAGGAGACCGGTGGCGACATCGTCGCCGGCGAGTACCAGCTGGAAGTCAGCTCGCCCGGCGTCGACCGGCCGCTCACCCTGCCCCGCCACTGGCGGCGCAACGTGGGCCGCCTGGTCAAGGTCACCGCCCGGGGCGCGGCCGCGCTGCCGGGCCAGCGGGGCGAGCAGCCCGCGGGTGACCGTCAGCTGACCGGCCGGGTGGTCGCGGCCGACGACGAGGGCGTGCACCTGGAGACCGACGACGGCCGCGCCGCCTGGGCGTACGCCCAGCTGGGCCCGGGCCGCGTGCAGGTCGAGTTCACCCGGCTCGCCGAGCTGGGTGAGCCGGACGACGAGTTCGACGACGCGGACGATTCCGACGAGATCGACGACGATTCAGACGACATCGACGACGAAGATGATGTGGAGGACGAGGAGAGGTGAACATCGACCTCGCGGCGCTGCGCGCACTCGAGCGCGAGCGGGAGATCCCGTTCGACACGATTCTCGCGGCGATCGAGACCGCGTTGCTGACCGCCTACCGGCACACCGACGGGGCCGAACCGCACGCCCGGGTGGAGATCGACCGCAGGTCGGGCGCCGCCCTGGTGTACGCGCAGGAGATGGATGCCGACGGCAGCCTGGTGCGGGAGTGGGACGACACCCCGCACGACTTCGGCCGGATCGCCGCCATGACCGCCAAGCAGGTGATCCTCCAGCGGTTGCGGGAGGCCACCGACGAGGTGCACTTCGGTGAGTACGTCGGCCGCGAGGGTGACCTGGTCACCGGCGTGGTGCAGGCGCACGAGACGCGTACCGAGAAGGGCATCGTCAGCGTCGACCTGGGCAAGCTGGAGGGCGTGCTGCCGCAGTCCGAGCAGGTGCCCGGCGAGCGGTACGCGCACGGCGAGCGGGTCCGCTGCGTCGTGGTGCACGTGGCCAAGGGCATGCGCGGGCCGCAGATCACCCTGTCCCGGTCGCACCCGGCTCTGGTCAAGAAGCTCTTCGCGCTGGAGGTGCCGGAGATCGCCGACGGCACCGTCGAGATCGGCGCGATCGCCCGTGAGGCGGGCCATCGCACGAAGATCGCTGTCCGCTCCACCACCCCCGGGGTGAACGCCAAGGGCGCCTGCATCGGCCCGATGGGTCAGCGGGTGCGTGCAGTGATGAGCGAGCTGCACGGTGAGAAGATCGACATCATCGACTGGTCGGACGACCCGGGCACCTTCGTCGGCAACGCGTTGTCGCCGGCCAAGGCGCTGCGGGTCGAGGTGGTCGACTTGGCCAACCGGGCCGCCCGGGTGACCGTTCCCGACTTCCAGCTCTCGCTGGCGATCGGTCGGGAGGGGCAGAATGCCCGACTCGCGGCCCGATTGACCGGTTGGCGGATCGACATTCGTTCCGATGCGGAGCAGGCGGCGCCGGCCGCGCGTGGGGTAACTGATCACGTGCGGGAGCCGGGCGGCGCGATCTCGGGGAGCTAGGGGTAGACTTCCTCCAGTGGTACGACGCGCGCAGCCGGAGCGCACCTGTGTGGGTTGCCGGCAACGTGCGCCGGCCAGCGAATTGCTGCGGGTCGTCGCGGTCAGGGACGAGGCTGGTCACAGTCTCCGGCCTGATCCGCGCCGCAGGCTGCCGGGTCGGGGAGCGAACATGCACCCGGATCCGGCCTGCTTCGCGCTGGCGGTGCGGCGCCGCGCCTTCGGGCGTGCGCTGCGCAGCACCGAGGTCCTCGACCACGGTGCGCTGGCGGAGCACGTCGATGCGCCAACCACTACGTCCGGTCAGCCCGACCGGGCGAGGGTCGCTAGCAGGGTAGGACGACCGACATGAGCACACGATGAAGTCCCTGAAATGACCAGGCTTCAAGTGCACGAGTGAGGTCGCTGCGGGTGCTGCCCGCACGACCTCGGAGTGAGGAGTGCAGTGGCAGGCAAGGCCCGCGTACACGAGCTTGCAAAAGAGCTCGGGGTCGAGAGTAAGACCGTTCTCGCCAAGCTGAAGGAAATGGGCGAGTTCGTGAAGTCCGCGTCCAGCACCGTCGAGGCGCCCGTCGCCCGGCGGCTGCGTAACGCATTCGTCGCGTCCGCCGGAGCCCCGGCTCCGGCCGCCCCGTCGGCGCCCGCGTCGACGCCGGCTTCAAGCCCGACCCCGACGCCAACCCCGGCCCCGGGCGCGCCCCGGGTCTCGGCCAAGCCGATGCCGCCTCGGCGGCCGGCCGCGCCGGCACCCGGTCCGAAGCCCAAGGGTCCGGTTCCCGGTGCCCCGCAGCCGGCGACCCCGGTCGCCAAGCCGGCGAGTGCCCACGACATCGAGGTGGCGGCCGCGGAGGCGCGTGCCGCCGCGCTGAAGGCTGAGCAGGAGGCCGCGGTCAAGGCCGCGCAGGCCGCCCGCCAGCAGCAGCGGGACAATCCCGTTCGCCGGGAGCCTCCGGCAGACGGCGGTAACCGCCCCGGCCCTCGGCCGGGTCCTGCGGCGATGCCGCCCCGTCCCGGTTCGCCGGCAGCTCGTCCGAGCACGCCGGCTCCCGGTCCGGGTGCCCGTCCGGGCGGTCGTCCGCCGGCGCGCGGTGCCGGTAACAACCCGTTCGGCATCCAGGGTGGCCAGCAGCAGCGGCCCCCGGCCGCCGGTGCGGGTGGCCCTCGGCCCAACAGCCCGGCGGGCATGCCGCCGCGGCCGAGCCCGAACTCCATGCCGCCGCGGCCCAGCCCGGCGTCCATGCCGAGTCAGCGTCCGGCTGCTGGTCGCCCCGGTCCCGGTGGCGCTGGTCGCCCCGGTGGCGGTGGCGCTGGTCGTCCCGGTGGCGGTGGCGGTGGCTTCCGTGGCGGTCCCGGCGGTGGTGCCGGCGGCGGCGGTGGCGGTTACCGAGGTGGCCCTGGTGGCGGCGCGGGTGCCGGCGGTGGCGGTGGCTACCGTGGCGGTCCCGGCGGCGGCGCGGGTGCTCCCGGTGGCGGTTTCCGTCCGGGTGGTCCGGCCGGTGGCGGCGGTCGTCCGGGTGCGGGCGGTCGTGGCCGTGGCGGCGGCGCCGCGGGTGCCTTCGGGCGTCCGGGTGGTCGGCCGACGCGCGGTCGCAAGTCCAAGAAGCAGCGCAGACAGGAGTTCGACAACCTGTCGGCTCCGACCATGAGCTCGGGTGCTCCCCGGGGTCAGGGTCAGATCGTCAGGCTCTCCCGTGGCGCCTCGCTGTCCGACTTCGCGGACAAGATCAACGCCAACCCGGGTTCGCTGGTCCAGGAGATGTTCAACCTGGGCGAGATGGTCACCGCGACCCAGTCCTGTTCTGACGACACCCTGCACCTGCTGGGTGAGCACCTGGGCTTCGACATCCAGATCGTCAGCCCGGAGGACGAGGACCGCGAGCTGCTCGCGCAGTTCAACATCGACCTCGACGCGGAGGTGGCCGAGGAGCGTCTGGTCAGCCGTGCGCCGGTGGTGACCGTCATGGGTCACGTCGACCACGGTAAGACCAAGCTGCTCGACGCCATCCGTAAGGCGAACGTCGTGGCCGGTGAGGCGGGTGGCATCACCCAGCACATCGGTGCCTACCAGGTCCACGTCCCGCATGAGGGCGAGGACCGGGCGGTCACCTTCATCGACACCCCGGGTCACGAGGCGTTCACCGCCATGCGTGCTCGTGGTGCCCAGGTCACGGACATCGTGATCCTGGTCGTCGCGGCCGACGACGGTGTGATGCCGCAGACGATCGAGGCGTTGAACCACGCCAAGGCGGCCGACGTGCCGATCGTGGTCGCGGTCAACAAGGTCGACAAGCCGGATGCCAACCCGGACAAGGTCCGCCAGCAGCTGACCGAGTACGGCCTGGTCGCCGAGGAGTACGGCGGCGAGACCATGTTCGTCAACGTGGCAGCCAAGCCGGGCATCGGCATCGAGGAGCTGCTCGAGGCCGTCCTGCTGACCGCCGACGCGTCGCTGGAGCTGACCGCTCCGATCGACGGGCCGGCTCAGGGTGTGGCCATCGAGGCGCACCTGGACAAGGGTCGCGGTGCGGTGGCGACGGTGCTGGTCCAGAAGGGCACTCTGCGGGCGGGCGACTCGATCGTTGCCGGTGGGGCGCACGGCCGGGTCCGGGCCATGCTCGACGAGAACGGCAACCAGCTCACCGAGGCTGGGCCGGCGCGTCCGGTCATGGTGCTGGGTCTGACCGCGCCGCCCGGCGCGGGAGACACGTTCCTGGCCGCGGCGGACGACCGCACGGTGCGGCAGATCGCCGAGCAGCGGCAGGCACGGCGGCGGGCGGCGTCCTTCGCCAACTCCCGTGGTCGGGCCACCCTTGAGACGCTCATGGAGCAGCTCAAGGAGGGCGAGAAGACCTCGCTCAACCTCATCCTCAAGGGCGATGTCTCCGGTTCGGTGGAGGCTCTCGAGGACGCGCTGTTCAACCTCGACATCCCCGAGGAGGTCCAGCTCAAGGTCCTCGACCGGGGCGTCGGCGCGATCACCGAGAGCAACGTCATGCTCGCGAGCGCCTCGTCCGAGCCGGTCACGATCATCGGCTTCAACGTGCGGGCCTCGAACAAGGTCCGTGAGATGGCCGACCGCGAGGGCGTGGAGATCCGGTACTACACCGTCATCTACCAGGCCATCGAGGAGATCGAGGCAGCGCTCAAGGGCCTGCTCAAGCCGGAGTACGAGGAGGCCGAGCTGGGCAGCGCGGAGATCCGCGATGTCTTCCGCTCGTCCAAGATCGGCAACATCTCCGGTTGCATCGTCCGGTCGGGCATCATCCGACGCAACGCGAAGGCTCGCCTGCTTCGGGACGGGGCGGTCGTGGCGGACAACCTCACGATCACCTCGCTCAAGCGGTTCAAGGACGACGCCACCGAGGTCCGCGAGGGCTTCGAGTGCGGTCTGACCCTGGGTGGTTACAACAACGTCCAGGTCGGCGACGTCATCGAGACCTTCGAGATGCGGGAGAAGGTTCGCGCCTGATCCGGCAGTGACACGCTGATCAAGGGGTTTACGCCGACTCGGCGTAAACCCCTTGATCATGCGGGGCGCGTTGGCGGTATCGTCCGGGGCGATGTTCACCGGAACCGCGGTCTTCGACCTGCTGCTGCCGGGCGACTCACGGTCGCTCAAAGCCAAGAGATCATATGTACGGCCGATCGTGGCGGCGCTGCGCCGCTTCGAGGTGTCGGCCGCCGAGGTGGGTGCGCTCGACCTGCATGGTCGAGCGCAGCTGGCGGTGGCCGTGGTGGCCGCCGAGACGGCGCACGTCCGCGAGGTGCTCGACTCCTGTGAGCGCCTGGTGGCCAATCGCCCCGAGGTCGAGTTGCTGTCGGTTCGACGCCGGCTCTACGGCGTGGACGACGACTGACCATGGTGCCGGGCTGTGCCGGGCGACCGGAGCGGCCCCGAAGGTAATGTTCGAGATGTTGGCCGGTCGGCCGGCGGCCTGCGGGCCGCCGGGTCGGCCGGAAGCAGGACGCCGTGGAGGTGGCGAGATGTCTGATCCGGCCAAGGTACGCCGGCACGCGGAACGGGTGCGTGAGCTGGTCGCGTCGGTGGTGCGGAGCCAGATCAAGGACCCGCGGCTCGGGATGATCACCATCACCGATGCCCGGATTACCGCTGACCTGCGTGACGCGACGGTCTTCTACACAGTGCTCGGTGACTCGGTGGCCCAGGCGGACACCGCGGCGGCGCTGGAGAGCGCCAAGGGGCTGCTGCGCAGCACTGTCGGCAAGGCCCTCGGGCTGCGCCACTCGCCGACCCTCACGTTCGTCCTCGACGACGTGCAGGACCAGGTCAAGCACATCGACGACCTGCTCGCCGCCGCCCGCAACGCCGACGCCGAGGTGCAGCGGCTCGCCGCCCAGGCGAAGTACGCGGGCGAGGCCCAGCCGTACCGGGTGGACGACGAGGATGAGGCGGACGAGACGGACGAGGCCGACGAGGCCACCGACGTCAAGGAGACCCCGCGGGGTGGGGAAACTCGGTGACCAGCACCGCAAGCGCCCCGTCCGCCGGGGCAGCCGGGCTCGGCCCCGCCGAGGCGGACTGGGCCGCGGCCGAGGCGTTGGTGCGGGCTCTCCCGGCGACCGCCCGGGTGCTGCTGATCTGCCACATCAATCCGGACGGCGACGCGCTGGGCAGCATGCTCGGCTTCGGCCTGGGCCTGCGGCAGTTCGGCGTACGCGACGTGCAGGCGACCTTTCCCGGGCCGCCGGAGCTGCCGGAGCCGTTCCGGGGGCTGCCCGGGCTGGACCTGCTGGTCCCGGCGGACGCCGCCGACCCGGCACCCGATCTCGTGATCTGCTTCGACGCGGCGAGCGAGTCGCGTCTCGGCGACTTGGCCGGGCGGTTGTCGTCGGCGGGTGCGGCGCTGGTGCTCGACCACCACGCCTCCAACCCCGGTTTCGGCACTGTCAACCTGGTCGACGCGGGTGCGGCGGCCACGTCGGTCGTGGCCGAACAACTGTTGGCCCGGCTCGGGGTGGTGGTGGATCCGGCCATCGCCGAGTGCCTCTACGTGGCGCTGACCACTGACACCGGCTCGTTCCGGTTCGAGGCGACCACTCCGGCGGTGCACCAGATGGCCGCGCGATTGCTGGCGACCGGCATCTCGCCGGGTGACATCTCCCGGCGGGTCTTCGACACCCGGCCCTTCGGCGCGGTCCGCCTCTTCGGTGAGGTGCTCGGCCGGGCTCGACTGGAGCCGGCCGCCGCCGGAGGTCGCGGCCTGGTCTGGACCTTCGCCACCCTCGATGACCTGGCCCGGCACGACCAGCGGCCGTACGTGCTGGAGGCGCTGATCGACTCCGTGCGCTGCACCGCCGAGGCGGATGTGAGCTGTGTGGTGAAGCAGACCAGGCCTGCCGAGTGGGCGGTGTCGATGCGCAGCAAGGGCGCGGTGGACGTCAGTCGGGTCGCGGTGGCGTTGGGCGGTGGTGGGCACACGTTCGCGGCCGGGTTCACCGGTCGGGGCACCGCCGAGCAGGTGGTCGAGTCGATCCGCGGTCAGCTGGACGCGGCGCTCATCGGCTGACGAGCCTTCGGCCGCCATCGATCCGTCGGTCCGGAAGATCAGGGTCAGCTCCGGGGAGTGTTGGTCTTCCCGCGTTCCGTGATACCGGGAAGAATTGCGGGATGGAGCAGCCGCACGACCTCACCGTGGAGGCCCCCCGCGCCTGGGACCGGCCCGCCGTCTCCGTTCCGGTCCTCGTCTGCCTGTCGCTCGTCGGTGGCCGGTTCGCGTCCTTCTCCACCGAGGCGAATCTGTTCACCCTCGGGACGGGTGGGGTGCTGATCTGGCTCGGTCTGAGCAACCGGGTGCCCCGTCGGCCGGCGCCGCGCCGGCTGGGCACGGGGGCGGTCTGGTGGGCGGTGCCGGTGGTGGTCTTCGGGGTCTTCGAGGGCGTGACCTTCGTGCTGGCTGCCGGCGATGACTTTCCCACCTTCTCCCGGTTGGCCGATCCTCTCCTGGAGGATCAACTGACCCGGTCAGCGGTCTGGTTCGCCTGGTTGGCCGCCTTCTGGGGGCTGGTGCGGCGATGATGCGCGCGCTCGCGATCGGCGGCTTCCTCGCCGCGCTGATCCTCTTCGCGGTGGTCGAGTGGTTGGCCCGGCGGGAGGGGTCACGGATCCCCACCCTGGGCGAGGTCTGTGCCTATGTGATGCGCTACGAGGTCGGTCCGGTGCCGGTGGGCCGGATCGGTCTGTTCGGGTTCTGGTGGTGGCTGGGCTGGCACTTCCTGGCTCGCTGAGCCGGGCTGCCGACCGTCCAAATGGCGGGAACCGTAAGCAGTATGTGGACCTGAACGATAACTTGGGAGAAGGCCGGTGCCGCGTAGCGGTGCAGGTCATGGGCGGTGGTGCCACACCCCGTGCCGCCTCCCTCCAGGGTCGGATCGACCCGGGCTCACGCTGCCCAGTCGGCTGCTCCGGTAACCCCGGACCGCCGTGGGGCGCTCAGCAGGACCGCCCGTGAGGGCCGCCGCGTGTCGGCGGCTCACGCCCTGGGAAGGGGAGCGCCACCATGCCGAACAAGCCCAAGCCCGAGACCACCACCGACGACGCCCGCGAGCAGGCCCGCCGCGCGCTGCAGACGTCGATGGACACCCGTCAGTGACTCGTCTCGACCGGTGGTGACGCCGCCGACGCGCCGCGCCGACGGCGTGACCGTCCGGCCGCCACTGGGGGTCGAGTCGTTCAGGACAGGAACGTGTCCAGGGCCGCCTCGATGGTGCCGGAGTCCGGCGTCGCGTACGCCCTCATGGTGGTCTTGTCGTACGAGATGAAACTCGGGCACCTGTTCGTCGGGGCGGTCACGGTGCCGCCGTCGCCGATCTTCTCGGCGGTCCTGGCCGCGTAGAAGGTCAGGGTGTAGCGCGACGAGACGTAGTCGATGGTGACCTTCTTCTCCGCCTTGTCCTTGTACTGACACTTCTTCGGGGCGCCCTGGCTGCCCTCGTCGAACTTCAGGCAGCCGACCACCGACACCTTCTGGTAGTCCGCGCCCTTGGCGTAGTAGGACTTGTCCGAGGGGACGTACGTCGACGACCAGGACGTCGGCCGGTCGGGGTTGTTCGAGAACGTGTACGCCTTGGCGCCGGCCGGGCCGCTGTAGGGCGCCGCGTTCAGGATCGGGCTGCCTTCGCAGACGTTCGCCAGGTCGCTGGAGTATCGGGCGGTCATCGAGTTGTTGTTCGGTGGGTCCGCCTGCCCCGGCGTGGGGACGGTCCCCGCGCCCGGCGTGCTGCCGGTGCCCAGCGTGGGGGTGGAGGACGTGCCCCGTGCGGGCTCGTCGTCATCGTAGGCGAGCAGGAGGCCGATTCCCGCGCCGCAGATGGCGAGTATGACGACCACCGCGCCGGCGACCAGCCCGATGATCAGGCCCTTGTTCGACCTGTCCGGCGCCGGTGACGGTGGTGTGCCGTAGTACGGCTGGGGTGGTGGCTGTCCGTACGGCGGGTAGCCGCCCTGCTGCGGGGCCGGCGGGCCGCTCCAGGGGGTGACGTTCGGGTCGGGCGGAGGGTAACTGTCGCTCACTGTAATAAGGCCTATCGCTGTCGTGATGCCCCCCGCGTGGGAGCCTCGGACAGGGTAGTGAGCGCCGCAAACCGGGATGCCGGCGACACGGAGCGCAGCAGGGCCTCGATCCCCGGTGACGTCCGCCGAGCCGGTCGAGTGTGGGTTCGTAAGTTACCAGTGGCCTTGTGCTCCTTACCGTGGCCATGCCAGGATCGGCGGCGATGAACCACGCCACCACCGCTCACCGACCCGCCTCGCCCCGGCGGATCGCCGCGCTCGCACTGCCGGCCCTCGTGGTGCTCGCCGCCGAGCCGCTCTACGTGCTGGTCGACACCGCCGTGGTCGGTCACCTCGGCCGGGTGCCACTCGCCGCGCTCGCCGTCGGAGGCACGGTCATGACGCTCACCGCCTGGGTGGGCACCGTGGTCGCCTACGGCACCACCGGCCGCGCCGCCCGCCGCTTCGGCGCCGGTGACCGGGCCGCCGCTGTCGCCGAGGGCGTCCAGTCGTCCTGGTTGGCGTTCGGCGTCGGTCTGCTGATCGCGATCGGCATGCAGGTCGGCGGCGGCGCGCTCGCGCGTACCCTCGCCGGTGGTGGTGGCGAGGTCGCCGACGCCGCCGCCCAGTGGTTGCGGATCGCGGCCCTCGGCGCTCCCGGCCTGCTCCTCGCCGCCGCCGGCAACGGCTGGCTGCGCGGCGTGCAGGACACTCGCCGCCCCCTGTTCTTCGTGCTCGGCCCCAACCTGCTCTCCGCGCTGCTCTGCCCGCTGCTGGTCTACCCCGGCGGGCTGGGTCTGGTCGGCTCGGCCGTGGCGAACGTCGTCGCGCAGACGCTCTGCGGGGTGCTCTTCGCCGCCGCCCTGGTCGGTGAGCGGGTGTCGCTGCGACCCCAACCTCGTGTGATCCGCCAACAACTGGTGCTCAGCCGCGACCTGCTGATCCGTGGGCTGGCGTTCCAGGCCAGCTTCCTGTCCGCGACCGCCGTCGCCGCCCGCTTCGGTGCCGCCGCCGTCGGTGCCCACCAGATCGCCCTGCAACTCTGGTTCTTCACCGCCCTGGTGCTCGACGCCCTCGCCATCGCCGCGCAGTCCCTGGTCGGTGCCGCGCTCGGCGCCGGCGACGACGCGGGTGCGCGGGCGCTCGCCCGCCGAGTCGGGCTGCTCGGCGGCGTCTGCGGCGTGGGCTTCGCGCTGCTCGTCGCCGCCGGCGCGAGCGTGGTGCCGTCGTGGTTCAGCTCCGATCAGGGAGTACGCGAGCAGGCCATGGTGGCCTGGCCGTGGTTCGTCGTCATGCTTCCGCTGGCCGGGGTGGTCTTCGCCCTCGATGGCGTGCTGATCGGCGCCGGTGACGTGCGTTACCTGCGCAATCTCACCATCGTGGCGGCGCTCGGCGGCTTCCTGCCGGCCATCTGGCTGGCGTACGCGCTCGACCTCGGGCTGGGCGGCATCTGGGCCGGGCTCACAGTGTTCGTGGTGATCCGGCTGGTCGCCCTGCTGCTGCGACTGCGCAACGGCAGGTGGGCGGTGACCGGCGCGGTCCGGTGACCGGTCGCCGGTGCCCGCCGGTCAGCAGCGCGTGGTGGTCGGCGCGGGCGCGTCGAGGTCGAAGATGGTGCCGGGATCGCCCGCGGGTATCCGGTCCCGGTGCACGTCGGCCACCCAGAACTGCTCCTGCACCCAGCCCTCACGGAGTTGGGCGCAGTCCGCGTTCCAGGTCACCGCCTCCGCCGAGGTGACCCAGAGGCCCCGGGCGGAGGCCGGCACGTCGTCCGGGTGCGGCACCTGCCACACCACCTGGTCGCGCAGCGCCACCACTGTCGCGCCTGCGGGCGCCCGCAGGTCCACGTCGAACGGGTACGCCCAGACGAATTCCGTGGCGACCTCCAGCAGTCGGATGCCGTTCTGCCTGGTGGCCCGGTAACTGACCCGGCCGTCGGCGCGGACGCCGAACTCCCACTCCGACGGCGACGCCATCCTCGTGGCGTACCGCAGGAAGCTGCCGTTGGTGAAGTCTCCCCGGAGCCGTTCGCGAGCGTCCGGGGCGAGCAGCGCGAGGAACGGCTCCGGATCCCCGGAGAACATCGAGATGTCCACCCGACTCTCGATCAGTGCCTTGCGCACCGACTCCAGCGCGGTCCGCACCTGGGCCGCGGTGAACGGCCCGGTGCTCTTGGCCGCCGGCATCCGCACGGCCTCCTCGGCTGGCGCGAAGGAGGCCGCCGGTGACCCGGCGAAGAGGTCCCGTGGTTCGCCGACCCTGCTCACCGGCGGGGTGAGGCTCGGTGTGGGGCTCGCCGAGGCGGACGTGCGGACACCGTCGGCGACCCGACCGACCAACACCACCCCGCCGACGACCATCAGCAGTGCCATCACCAGCCCGAGGCCGAGCAGCAGGGCCCCGTTGTGTCGGGCCGAGAAGAAACGGACGCGGTTCCACCCGGTGGGCTGGTGCTCGGTCTGCGATGACCGTAGCCAATCCGGTAGCAGCACCGGGTTGACCTGCGCCACCGCGGCGGGCGGCGGTGGCGGGTCGACCGGGTCCGTCGGTGTGGGCTCGCTCGACGACGTGTTGTCCATGGTTCCCCCGTCAGTTTCGCCGCTGGTGGCGCGCGCGAGCAGATAGTAGGTGCGGGGCACCAGCGCGGCCCCGAGCACGGCTGCCCCGCTCGACATTCCGCCGGATGGACGCCTCGTCGCGACGAACCGGCTCAGACCGCGTGAGCGGAGGCTGGGGTCACGCCGGGCGTGCCCACGCACTGCGGAGTACGTGCCATCTGGCAGGCTTGGCCGACGTGAGCACCGATGGTCTGATCGTGGTCGACAAGCCCGGCGGCATGACGTCGCACGACGTGGTGGCGCGCATCCGCCGACTGGCGAAGACCCGACGGGTCGGGCACGGCGGCACCCTCGACCCGATGGCGACCGGCGTGCTGGTGATCGGTGTCGGCCGGGCCACCCGGCTGCTGACCTACGTGATCGGCGCGGGCAAGAGCTACACCGGCACCATCCGGCTGGGCCAGACCACAGTCACCGACGACGCCGAGGGCGACGTGACCGCCACCGTGCCGGCCGGGCAGGTCACCGACGACGCGATCCGGTCGGCGCTGGCCGGGCTGAGCGGTGAGGTCGACCAGGTGCCGAGCGCGGTCAGCGCCATCAAGATCGACGGGCAGCGGGCGTACAAGCGGGTCCGCGACGGGGAGAGCGTCGAGCTGCCGGCGCGGCGGGTCACCATCTCCCGGTTGGAGGTGCTGGCGATCCGTCGCAGCGAGCCGGACGTGGTCGACGTGGACGTGGACGTGACCTGCTCCTCCGGCACGTACATCCGGGCCATCGCCCGGGACGCCGGCCTGGCGCTCGGCGTCGGCGGGCACCTCACGGCGCTGCGACGTACCGCTGTGGGTGGCTTCACCCTCGCCGAGGCGGCGACGCTCGACGAGTTGGAGCAGCGCGCCCCGGACGTGGTGAACCTGCCACTGGACGCGGCGGCCGACCGGTTCTTCGCGCGCCGGGAGGCCACGCCGGACGAGGCCCGGGTGCTCGCCCACGGTGGGCCACTGGACCCGGCCGGCCTCACCGGGCCGTACGCCGTCTTCGGGCCGACCGGCGGCCTGATCGCTATCGTCAGCGAGCGGGACGGGCGGGCCCGCGCGGAGATCGTGCTCGCACCGGCCTGACAGCGCAGCGCAGGTCCGCCGGCCCGCAGCCGGCGGTGTCGACCCGCCGCCGGCGGGACAGCAGAGAGGAACGGCATGCAGCGGTGGCGGGGCTACGACGCGGCGCCCGGCGGGTGGGGACGCTCGGTGGTCACCATCGGCGTCTTCGACGGCGTGCACAAGGGGCACCAGGCGACGATCGGGCACGCCGTGGCCCGGGCCCGCGAGTTGGGCGTGCAGTCGGTGGTGGTCACCTTCGACCCGCACCCGGCCGAGGTGGTCCGCCCCGGTTCGCACCCGGCGGTGCTCACCGAGCCGGCCCGTAAGGCCGAGCTGATCGAGGCGCTGGGCGTGGACGTGCTCTGCGTGGTGCCGTTCACCCCGGAGTTCTCCCGGGTGCCGGCCGAGCAGTTCGTGCACGACGTCCTTGTCGAGCACCTGCACGCGGCGTTGGTGGTGGTCGGCAGCAACTTCCGCTTCGGGCACCGGGCCGCTGGCGACGTGGCGTTGCTGGAACGGCTGGGTCAGACGTTCGGCTTCGGCGTGGAGGGCGCCCCGCTGGTGGCCGAGGCCGGCACCGTCTTCTCCTCCACGTACATCAGGTCCTGCGTCGACGCGGGTGACGTGGGCGCGGCGGCCGCCGCTCTGGGCCGCCCACACCGGGTGGAGGGCGTCGTGGTCCGCGGCGACCAGCGGGGCCGGGAACTGGGCTTCCCCACCGCAAACCTGCTCTGCCACCGGTACGCGGCGGTGCCCGCCGACGGTGTGTACGCGGCCCGGCTGATCCGCCGCGGTCAGCACGAGCCGCTGCTGGCGGCGGTGTCAGTGGGCACCAACCCGACCTTCTCCGGCCGGGAGCGGAGGGTGGAGGCGTACGCGCTGGACTTCTCCGGCGACCTGTACGGCGAGCGGCTGGCGCTGGACTTCGTGGCGCACCTGCGTGGTCAGATCCGGTACGACTCGATCGAGCCGTTGATCGCCCAGATGAATCAGGACGTCGAGCGCACCCGGCGCGTACTGGCCTGATCGTGGTGGGGTGACGGGCCGGCACCGAGGCCCTTCGCCGGGTGTTACCGGCGAGTGCTGGTAGTCTTGCCGGGACGTCGGGTGACCGGCGTGGGGCCTCGCGTGCCTGCTCGACGCCGCGGGTGCGAGGTACCGGTCCGTTCCCGGTCCATCGGGACGACGGACACCCACTTGATCAACCCATCGAAACAGGGAGAACATGGCGCTCGATCAGGAAGCCAAGGCCAGCATCCGCGCGGAGTACGCGACCGCCGAGGGCGACACCGGTTCGCCGGAGGTCCAGGTTGCGGTCCTCACCAAGCGGATCGCCGAGCTGACCGAGCACCTGAAGGTGCACAAGCACGACCACCACAGCCGCCGTGGGCTGCTGCTGCTGGTCGGCCGGCGCCGTCGGTTGCTCAACTACGTCCAGAAGAAGGACATTGCCCGCTACCGGTCGCTCATCGAGCGGCTCGGTCTGCGCCGGTGACGTGACGGGGGAGTGGCCGGACGGCCGCTCCCCCGTACCGCGTCCCACCTGAAGAAACACGGGCCGCGCGACCACCCGAGAGGGAGCCGGTCAGCGTACCGGTCTCCGGTAGTGGCCCCCGGGAACTCCGGCATCATGCCGGCCACCCGGGCGCTTCGATCGAAGACCGGCCGGCTGAGCAGCTCCCCGATGTCGTGGGCCCACGACGCGAAGGAGCACGACAGCACATGACCGAGACCAAACTCGGCACCGAATCCCGCACCGCCGTGATCGACAACGGGTCCTTCGGCACCCGCGAGATCACCTTCTCCACCGGTCGGCTGGCTCGCCAGGCCGCCGGTTCCGTCATCGCCCAGCTGGGCGAGACGGTCGTTCTCTCCGCCACGACCGCCGGTAAGCACCCGAAGGAGCAGTTCGACTTCTTCCCGCTGACCGTCGACGTCGAGGAGCGGATGTACGCCGCGGGCCGCATCCCCGGCTCGTTCTTCCGCCGTGAGGGTCGGCCCAGCGAGGACGCGATCCTCACCTGCCGGCTGATCGACCGGCCGCTGCGCCCGTCCTTCGTCAAGGGCCTGCGCAACGAGGTCCAGGTCGTCGAGACCATCCTCGCGCTCGACCCGCAGCACCCGTACGACGTCGTGGCGATCAACGCCGCCTCGATGTCGACCAAGCTCTCCGGCCTGCCGTTCTCCGGCCCGATCGGGGCGACCCGCGTCGCCCACATCGACGGCCAGTGGGTCGCCTTCCCGACCCTGGAGGAGCTGGCTCGCGCCACCTTCGACATGGTCGTGGCCGGCCGCACGCTCGAGGACGGCGACGTCGCGATCATGATGGTCGAGGCCGAGGCCACCCCGAACGCCGTCGCCCTCATCTCGGCCGGTGCCACCGCCCCGACCGAGGAGGTCGTCGCCAGCGGTCTGGAGGCCGCGAAGCCGGCGATCCGTGAGCTGTGCCGCGCGCAGAGCGAGCTGGCCGAGGTTGCCGCCAAGCCGGTCACCGAGTTCCCGGTCTTCCTGGACTACCAGGACGACGTGTACGACGCCGTCTCCGAGCTGGCCCGCGGCGACGTGGCCGAGGCGATCACCATCGCCGGCAAGGCCGACCGCGAGGAGGCCCTGGACCGGGTCAAGGGCCGGGTCGCCGAGGAGCTGGGCGCACGGTTCGAGGGTCGGGAGAAGGAGCTCAGCGCTGCCTTCCGGTCGCTGACCAAGTCCGAGGTGCGCAACCGCGTGCTGCGCGAGCAGGTCCGCATGGACGGGCGTGGCCCGCGCGACATCCGGGCGCTGACCGCCGAGGTCGGCGTGCTGCCCCGGGTGCACGGTTCGGCGCTGTTCGAGCGGGGCGAGACCCAGATCCTGGGCGTCACCACGCTGAACATGCTCCGCATGGAGCAGATGGTGGACACGCTGTCCCCCGAGAACCGCAAGCGCTACATGCACAACTACAACTTCCCGCCGTACTCGACCGGTGAGACCGGCCGGGTCGGCTCGCCGAAGCGTCGCGAGATCGGCCACGGCGCCCTCGCCGAGCGTGCGCTGATCCCGGTGCTGCCGTCGCGCGAGGAGTTCCCGTACGCCATCCGGCAGGTGTCGGAGGCGCTCGGCTCCAACGGCTCCACCTCGATGGGTTCGGTCTGCGCCTCGACGCTGGGTCTGCTCTCCGCGGGTGTCCCGCTGAAGGCGCCGGTCGCCGGCATCGCGATGGGGCTCATCTCCGACGAGGTGGACGGCAAGACCCAGTACGTGACGCTGACCGACATCCTCGGTGCCGAGGACGCGTTCGGTGACATGGACTTCAAGGTCGCCGGTACGCCGGAGTTCGTCACCGCGCTCCAGCTCGACACCAAGCTCAACGGCATCCCGTCGGACGTGCTGGCCGCCGCGCTGCAGCAGGCGAACGAGGCCCGCCAGGTCATCCTCGGGGTCATGAAGGCGGCGATCGAGGCTCCGGCCGAGATGTCCGACTACGCTCCGCGGGTCACCACCGTCAAGATCCCGGTGGACAAGATCGGCATGGTGATCGGCCCGAAGGGGCAGACCATCAACGCGATCCAGGACGAGACCGGCGCCGAGATCTCCATCGAGGACGACGGCACGATCTACGTCGGCGCCACCAACGGCCCGTCGGCCCAGGCGGCCGTCGACCGGATCAACGGCATCGCCAACCCGACGCTGCCGAAGCAGGGCGAGCGGTTCCTCGGCACTGTGGTCAAGACCGCCGCGTTCGGCGCGTTCATCTCGCTCCTGCCGGGCCGTGACGGCCTGCTGCACATCTCCAAGGTGGGCGACGGCAAGCGCGTCGAGCGTGTTGAGGACTTCCTCAACGTCGGTGACCGGGTCGAGGTCGAGATCGCTGACATCGACGCCCGCGGCAAGATCTACCTCGACAAGGTCCGCCCGGAGGGCACCGAGGCTCCGGCCGCCGGTGAGGCCGCCGCTGGCGACCGGCCGGCTGGTCGGGACCGGGGCGACCGGGCTCCGCGTGACCGCGGCGACCGCGAGCGTGGCGGCGACCGTGGCGGGCGTGGCCCGGAGCGCGGCGGCGAGGGCGGCAACGGCGGCGGCGGCGAGGGTGGCGAGGGCGGCGAGCGTCCGCGCCGTCGGACCCGGCACAGCTGACCGTCGTACAACGCATCACCCACCCCTCGTCGAACCGGGAGCAAGTCGTGAGTCGGGCCATCAGCGCGCCGTTTCCACCGGATCGACGGGGGGTGGCCCCGTCTCGGGACACCGGGGCGGGCCGCTCCGGCGGCACCGCCCGCGCGGTGACCCGGACGCTCAGCGACGACCCGCTGGGCGGCACGGTACGTCGTACCGTGCTGCCCAGCGGTCTGCGCGTCCTCACCGAGGCGATTCCGGCGATGCGCAGCGTCTCGTTCGGCATCTGGGTGGCGGTCGGCTCGCGTGACGAGACCGGCCCGCAGGCCGGTGCCGCGCACTTCCTCGAGCACCTGCTCTTCAAGGGCACGCACAAGCGCACCGCGCTGGAGATCTCCTCGCAGATCGAGGCGGTGGGTGGCGAGACCAACGCCTTCACCACGAAGGAATACACCTGCTACTACGCCCGCGTGCTGGACGAGGACCTGCCGCTGGCGATCGACGTGATGTGCGACCTGGTCGCCGACTCGCTGTTGGAGCCGGCCGACGTCGAGACCGAGCGTGGCGTGATCCTGGAGGAGATCGCCATGCACGACGACGAGCCGGGTGACGAGGTGCACGACCTCTTCGTCCAGGCCGTCTACGGCGATCACCCGCTGGGCCGGCTGATCTCCGGCACCGCGGAGACCGTCACCCCGATGACCCGGCGGCAGATCCAGAGCTTCTACCGGGGTCGCTACACCGCGCCGCAGATCGTCATCGCCGCCGCCGGCAACCTCGACCACGCGGCGGTGGTCAAGCTGGTCCGTCAGGCCGTGCGCGGCACCCCGCTGGACAGCGACCCGGCCAGCCCGGCGCCGCACCGCGCGGCGACCCCGGCGGTACGCACCAAGCCGACGACCACAGTGGTGGAGCCGAAGGAGACCGAGCAGGCGCACGTCATCCTCGGCTGCCCCGGCATCGACCGGCTCGACGATCGGCGGTTCGCCCTCGGGGTGCTCAACAACGTGCTCGGCGGCGGCATGTCCAGCCGCCTGTTCCAGGAGATCCGCGAGCAGCGCGGCCTCGCGTACTCGGTCTACTCCTACGCCAGCCAGTACGCCGACACCGGCTTGTTCGCCGTCTACGCTGGCTGCGCCCCGGGCAAGGTGGATGAGGTGCTGGCCCTGACCCGCGCCGAGCTGGCCCGGGTGGCCGCTGACGGGTTGACCGAGGCCGAGGTGGCCCGGGGCAAGGGGATGAGCAAGGGCTCGTTCGTGCTCGGCCTGGAGGACACCGGTTCGCGGATGAGCCGGCTGGCCAAGGGTGAGCTGCTCTACGGCGACCTGATGCCGGTCGACGAACTGCTCCGCCGGGTCGACGAGGTCACCGTGGAGGACGTGAACGTCCTCGCCGCCGAGCTGCTCAGCCGGCCGATGTCGCTGGCCGTGGTGGGCCCGTTCGGTGCCGGCGACTTCGCGGTCTGAGGTCTGCCGTCCGGCCCGGTTGAGGCACCCCGATCGGGCGTCCCGGCCGGTGGAGCAGAGCGGATCCGGCCGGAAGCGCCCGTCCCGATTGGGATAGGTTGTGCCCCGTGACTGACGAGCAGGGAAAGACCCCGGCCCAGCAGCTGCGGGTCGGCGTGTTTGGTGCGCGCGGCCGGATGGGCATCGAGGTCTGCAAGGCGGTCGACGCCGCCGACGATCTCGCCCTGACCGCGGCGGTCGACCAGGGCGACAGCCGCTCCGCCGTCTCCACCGCCGAGGTGGTCGTCGACTTCACCACGCCGGACGTCGTGATGGACAACCTCCGGTGGTCCATCGAGCAGGGCATCAGCGCGGTGGTCGGCACGACCGGCTTCACCGAGCAGCGGCTGGAGCAGGTACGCGGCTGGCTGGCCGACAAGCCCGAGGTGGGCGTGGTCATCGCCCCGAACTTCGGTATCGGTGCGGTGCTGATGATGCAGTTCGCCGCACGGGCCGCCCGACACTTCGAGTCCGTCGAGATCATCGAGCAGCACCACCCGCGCAAGCTGGACGCCCCGAGTGGCACCGCCACCCACACCGCCCGGCAGATCGCCCGGGCCCGCGCCGAGGCCGGCCTCGGCCCGGTCCCGGACGCCACCAAGGACGAGGTGCCGGGTGCGCGCGGCGCCGACATCGAGGGGGTACGCGTCCACGCGGTGCGCGCCACCGGCCTGGTCGCCCACCAGGAGGTGCTGTTCGGCGGCACCGGCGAGACCCTGACCATCCGGCACGACTCGTACGACCGGGTGTCGTTCATGCCGGGTGTGCTGCTGGCCGTCCGCGCGGTGCGCAACCGCCCCGGCCTCACCGTCGGCCTGGACGCCCTGCTCGACTGACCGGGCCGCTCGCCCGCTCCTCCACATCGCGGTGCGGGCCGGGTAGCATCCGCCGGATGATCGATGCGGGACACCTGGACCGGCGCGGGCGGCGACTCACGCTCCGGCCTGTCGACGACGACAACTGGCGGGCGGTGGCCGACGTCGCCCCGCGCGACGACCAACGCCGGTTCGTGGCCGCGCTGGGCGCGCGCTATCTGCTGTTGAGCACCCGCTCCGAGGTGTGGAACTCCCTCGCGGTGTACGCCGACGAGACCGTCGTCGGCCACGTCATGTGGGGCGTGGACGACGACGGTTCGCACTGGATCGGCGGGATGCTGATCGACGCCGCCGAGCAGGGCCAGGGCGTCGGCCGGGCCACAGTGCAGACGCTGGCCCCCTGGCTGGCGGCCCGGAACGGCAACCCCCCGGTCCGGCTGTCGTACCACCCCGACAACACCCTAGCCGCAGCCCTCTACGCCTCCCTGGGCTTCCACCCCACAGGCGCCATGGATGACGACGAAGTAGTAGCCGAACGAACCCGCTAACCCGAGCCCTACGTCCCAGCGCCCGCCCTCGCGATCTTGCACTTTCTGTTGCGACGTATCAGACCTTCCGTACATCTCAACAACCGAAACTGCAAGATCACCGGGGTGGTCGGGCCGGCCTAGCGGGGGAGGGACGGGGTTGTGGGGCGGCGTTGGGTGGGGAGGGACGGGGTTGGGGTCAGGCGGGTGGGGAGACCGGTGACGGTGGCTTCGCCGGTGCTGTCGACAGTGACGTGCACCGGGGTGTCGGCCACGCGGAGGCCGTCGACCGCTACGGCACCGAACTCTGTTCCCGCGAGGGGTGCCAGCCGGACAGTGCCGCCCGGCACGTCCGGGTAGAGCCCCGTGGCGGCCTGGAGCAGCAGCACCGCGCCCGCCGCGGCCCACGCCTGCGGCCGGCACGAGGCCGGGTACGGCACCGGGCGGTTGACCAGTGCCCGGTCGTCGCCGCCGTACAGCTCCGGCATCCGGTAGTCGAACGCCTCGGCCGCGCTGAGCAGCCCGTCGGCCAGACCGAGCGCGGCCTCGCGGTGCCCGGCGCGGGCCAGCCCACCGAGCACGATCGCGGTGTCGTGGGTCCAGATCGAGCCACAGTGGTACGACAACGGGCTGAACCCGGCGTCGTCGCTGGACATGGTGCGTAGCCCGAACCCGGCGGCCATCGTGTCGGTGGTGAGCAGGTGCGCGACCTGGGCCTCCTCGTCGCGGTCGAGCAGACCGGTGCCGAGCAGGTGGCCGATGTTGCTGGTCAGCGAGTCGACCGGGCGCTTGTCGCGGTCGAGGGCCAGCGCGGGTTGCGGTCCGTGACGACCGTCAACCCAGAAGCTCTTGCGGAACCGGCCGACCAGTGCGGCGGCGTGCTCGCGCCAGCGGTCGGCGCCCGGGCGACCGAAGGCGTCCAGCAGGGCCGCGCCGTTCACGGCGGCCTCGTGCGCGTACCCCTGCACCTCGGCCAGCACGATCGGCGCGGTGGCCAGGGACCCGTCGTGGAAGCGGACGGCGTCACCGGAGTCCTTCCAGCCCTGGTTGGACAGCCCGTGCCCGGTGGTGTCGACGTACTCGACCAGGCCGTCACCGTCCGGGTCGGCGTGCTCGCCGAGCCAGCGCAGCGCCGCCTCCAGGTGCGGCAGCAGGGGCTCGATCTGCTCGGCGGGCATTCCCCAACGCCACGCGTCGTGCAGCAGGTTGATCCAGAGCATTGTGGCGTCGACGGTGCCGTAGTACGCCGGCGGAAGGCGCAGGCCGTTGTCGGGCAGGGCGAACGCGTGGCGGCGCAGCTCGTGCAGGATCTTGCCCGGGGCCTCGCCGGTCGTCGGGTCGACGCGGGTGCCCTGCCGACGGGCGAGCACGCGCAGGGTGCCGGCGGCCAGGTCGGTGCCGAGCGGCAGCATCATCCGGGCGGCCCAGAGGCTGTCCCGGCCGAACAGGGTGAGGAACCAGGGCACGCCGGCGCCGAGGAACACGTCGTCGGGTGCGCCGGTCTCGGCCAGTCGGAGGCCGCGCAGGTCGTCCAGGCTGCGGTCGAGCAGCCGGATCAGCCGTCGGTCGTCGGCGGTCACCTCGGGTCGGGACCACTCGGGCTCGCCGGCCGGGCCGACGACGACGGCGCGCGGGTCGTCGACTGTCACCTGCCAGCGCAGCACCGTCTCGCCGCCGGGGGGCAGGTCGACCGGCCAGACCAGCCGGGGTGCGGTGGCCCGCTCGCCGTCGACCAGCAGGTCGGCGCCTGGCGCGGTGACGGTGACGGTGATCCCGGCGCCTGACCAGGTGAGCGTGCCGGGCTGACCGGTCGTGGCCGTCAGCGCGTCGGTGCCGCCACCGGACTTGACGACCTCGATGGGTGCCAGGTCGCAGCCGAGGTCGACGGAGACGGTGGCCCGTACGCCGATCGTGGCGGTGGAGACGATCCGCAGCTCCTCGGTGAGGCCGTTGCGGGCGGCCCGCCGGAGCCGGTCGACGCGGACGGTGGGGTCGGGCGTCGGGTCACCGAGCCAGCGGGCCAGGCTCACGAAGTGTGCGCCGTGCGGCCCGTCGTCGCCGCGGGTCAGCCCTTCGAGTTCCCGCTCGTCGACCCGCAGCTCGGCGCGGGAGAGCACCCGGGCATCGGCGTGGAAGACGCCCTGGACGCCGGTCGGGCGGATCTGCCCGGTCGCGTCCCCCAGCGCGCTGGTCGGGGCGAAGACCACCCCGACCAGCTCGTGCAGGAGGGGTTGCAGCTGGCGTTCGATCACGGTGTGGCTCCAGATCCTCGGGGTGCGGGGCGGCCATCTTGACAACGCGCCCCTGGCGGTGCAAAGTGCGAAACATTCCAGAAACTTGAACGATCCAATCCTGCCTTATCCAAATTGGATCGTTCAAGATGGCGAGAGGGATTAAGTGGCCGAAAAGGTAACCATCGCGACGGTGGCCCGGCACGCCCGAGTCAGCCGGCAGACGGTGTCCAACGTGCTCAACAGCCCGCACATCGTGCGGCAGGAGACCCGTCAGCGGGTCGAGGACGCGATCAACGCGCTCGGCTACCGGGCCAACCAGGCCGCTCGACAGATGCGCACCGGCCGGTCCCGCCTCATCGCCGCCCGGATCGACCCGACCCGCGACGGCATCAACGGCTCCGTGCTCGACCGCTTCCTGCACGGCCTCACCGAGACCGCCGACGCCGCCGGCTACCGGGTGCTGCTCTACACCGCCACCGACGACGATCGGGAGATCGCCACCTACGGCGACCTGCTCGGCACCTACGAGTTGGACGCGTTCGTGCTGGTGGGCACCAAGCACGGCGACCCGCGTACCGAATGGCTCGCCGACCGGGACGTGCCGTTCGTGACCTTCGGTCGCCCCTGGGACGCGCTCGACGCGCACCCCTGGGTGGACGTGGACGGCGCCGCCGGCACCGCCCAGGCCACCCGGCGTCTGCTCGACGCCGGCCACCGGCGGATCGCCTTCATCGGCTGGCCGGTCGGCTCCGGCGTCGGCGACGACCGGCGGGCCGGCTGGCGCGACGCGCTGCGTGCGGCCGGCGTCGACCCGACCGGGCTGCACCGGGAGACCGAGGACGGCATCGCCGAGGGCGAACGCCTGATGCACGACCTGCTCGACACCGTGGCACCGAGCGCCGTGGTCTGCGCCAGCGACTCACTCGCCCTCGGCGCCCTCCAGGCGATTCGCGGCGTCGACCCGCCCGTGTCGGTGATCGGCTTCG
The DNA here is from genome assembly GCF_003264475.1 of Micromonospora noduli. Lineage (NCBI taxonomy): Bacteria > Bacillati > Actinomycetota > Actinomycetes > Micromonosporales > Micromonosporaceae > Micromonospora > Micromonospora noduli. Next base: position 733,914 of record NZ_PYAC01000012.1, read on the forward strand.
ACGACACGCCGGTGGCCGCCGCGATTGGGCTGACCAGCGTCAGCCAACCGCTCGGCGAGGCCGCCGCCCGCTGCGTGGACCTGCTCACCGGGGTCCTCGACGGCGACCACGAGACCCCCACCCCCGTGCTGCTCCAGCCCTCGCTGGCACTGCGGCACACCGCGTAGTCCCACCCCCACCAGGAGAAACCATGGCACCCCGAACAATCACCCGGGCAGCGGTGGCCGGCCTCGCCGCCGTCGCGCTCCTCGGCTCCGCCGCCTGCGGCAGCGGCTTCGACGACTCCTCCGGCGACACCGCCCAGTCCAGCGGCCCGGCCAGCCTGCAGATCATGATCGGCTCGTCCGGCGAGGCCGAGACCAAGGCCGTGCAGGACGCCGCCGCGAAGTGGGCCAGCAGCTCCGGCAACACCGCGACGGTCACCCCGGCACAGGACCTCACCCAGCAGCTCGGTCAGGCCCTCGCCGGCGGTACCCCGCCGGACGTCTTCTACGTGGACGCGGCCCAGTTCGCCAACTACGCCAGCGTCGGCGCCCTCGAGCCGTACGGCGACAAAATCAGCAACCCGGGCGACTTCTACGAGAGCCTGCGCAGCGCCTTCACGTACGACGGCAAGGTCTACTGCGCGCCCAAGGACTTCTCGACCCTGGCCCTGCAGATCAACACCGACCTGTGGACCAGGGCCGGGCTGACCGACGCCGACGTGCCGACGACCTGGGAGCAGCTCACCGCCGTCGCCCAGAAGATCAAGGCCAAGGGGCAGGTCCCGCTGGCCCTCGGTGACACCCGGGACCGGATCGGCGCCTTCATGGTGCAGAACGGCGGCTGGCTGGTGAGCAAGGACGGCAAGCAGCCCACGGCCGACACCCCGGAAAACCTCGCCGCCCTCCAGTACGTCAAGACCATGCTCAGCACCGGCCTGGCCAAGTACCCGAAGCAGCTCGACGCCGGCTGGTCCGGTGAGGCGTTCGGCAAGGGCAAGGCCGTGATGACCATCGAGGGCAACTGGATCAAGGGTGCCCTGCAGAACGACTTCCCGAACGTGAAGTACAAGGTCGTGGCGCTGCCGGCCGGCCCCAAGGGCCAGGGCACCCTCTCCTTCACCCAGTGCTGGGGCATCGCCGCGAAGAGCAAGTACAAGGATCAGGCGATCAAGTTCGTCGAGGCGATGACCAGCGGCGAGCAGCAGATGACCTTCGCCAAGGCGTTCGGTGTCATGCCGTCCCGCCAGTCGGCCCGCGACCAGTACACCGCCGCCTTCCCGGCGGACAAGGTGTTCATCGACGGCGCCGCGTACGCCCAGGGCCCGGTGAACGCCCCGAAGATGGACAGCGTCCTCAAGGACCTCGACACCGGTCTACAGGGGCTGGCCAACGGCGACCCGAAGACCGTGCTGCAGAACTTCGACAAGAACGCCAAGGCGGCGCTCGGCGGCAGCTGAGGTGATGGCGGGGGCCCCGGCGAACACCGGGGCCCCTGCCGCACGTCGGCCGGAGAGAAGAAGGGAGGGAAGATGGCAACCGAGACACTGACCGCCGCGGCGACCGCGGGCGGGGTCGGCCCCCGCCGACGCAGGGGCGGCATCCGGAGCAACGAGAACCTCGCCGGCTGGCTCTTCGTCGCGCCGGTGATCGTCATTCTGGGGCTGTTCCTGCTGCTGCCGATCCTGATGGCGCTCTGGGTCAGCCTGACCGACTGGAACGGCCAGGGCAGCCCGTTCACCGGCGACGTCCCGTTCGTCGGCGCGCACAACTACACCCAGTTGTTCACCGAGGACGGGCTGGCCCGCCGCGACTTCATGACCAGCATCCGCAACAACATCTACTACGTGGCGATCGTGGTGCCGGCGCAGACCGTGCTCGCTCTCGGACTGGCGTTGGTCGTCAACAACCGGATGCTCAAGGGCAAGGGCTTCTTCCGCAGCGCCTTCTACTTCCCCTCGGTGACCAGCTCGGTAGCTATCAGCGTGGTGTTCCTGTTCCTCTTCGCCAACTCCGGCGCGGTGAACGCCCTGCTCGGTTTCCTCGGAATCGACGGCCCGGAGTGGTTCGCCGACTCCCGAGGCGTGCTGCACCTGCTGTTCGGCGCGGTCGGCGTCGACTCGCCACCGGCGGCACTGGCCGGCGGCGGCCCGTTCGGGCTGACCTGGTGGGACTGGCTGGCCGGCCCGAGCGTCGCGATGATCTCGATCATCACGCTGGTCGTCTGGACCACCTCCGGCACCTTCATGCTGATGTTCCTGGCCGGGCTGCAGAACGTGCCGGTCACGCTGGACGAGGCGAGCACCCTCGACGGCGCTTCCCGGTGGCAGCGCTTCCGGTACGTCACACTGCCGATGATCAGGCCCACCACCTTCCTGGTGCTCACCCTCGGCATGATCGGTTCCTGGCAGGTCTTCGACCAGGTGTACGTGATGAGCCAGGGTGACCCGGCCAAGACCACGCTCACCCCGGCGTACCTGTCGTACCGGACCGCCTTCCGGGACTTCGACTACGGCTCCGGCGCGGCGATCTCCTTCGTCCTGTTTCTGATCATCATCGTGCTCACAGTGATCCAGCGCCGGGCGCTGGCCGAGCGGGACACCGACCGGCCGCGCCGAGGCCGCTGGCGTCGGCGCGTACCGGAAAGGTCCTGAGATGGCCGTGCTCACCGACCGCCCGGCCGCGGCGCCCGCGCGGCGTCAGCAGCACGCGGCCCGCACCCTGGCCACCCGCTTCCTGGGGTACGCCACGCTGGTCTTCTTCGGGCTGGTGTTCCTCTACCCGTTCGTCATCCAGATCGGCAACGCGCTCAAGACCGAGCCCGACGCGGCGGCGAACCCGCTGTCACCGTTTCCGGACCCGCTCACGCTGGCCGGCTTCGAACGGATCTTCGCCGGCACCAACTTCCCGCTGTGGCTGGGCAACTCGCTGCTGGTGACGGTGCTGGTCAGCATCGGCCGGGTCTTCTTCGACTCGCTCGCCGGGTACGCGCTGGCCCGGCTGCGGTTCGCCGGCCGCGGCGGGCTGTTCGCCGCCGTCATCGCGGTGATGGCGGTGCCCGGGGTGGTGCTGCTGATCCCGAAGTTCCTGGTGCTCAACCAGCTCGGCCTCTACAACAGCTACGCCGGGCTGGTGGTGCCGCTGCTGGCCGACGCGGCGGGCGTGTTCATCATGAAGCAGTTCTTCGAGTCGATCCCGGTGAGTGTCGAGGAGGCCGCCCGGATAGACGGCGCGAGCATCTTCCGTACCTTCTGGTCGGTGGTGCTGCCGATGGCGAAACCGGCGCTGATCACCCTCACCATCCTGTCGTTCCAGGGCTCCTGGAACGAGTTCCCGCACAGCCTTGTGTCGGTGCAGGACCCGGACCTGTTCACCCTGCCGCGCGGGTTGGCCGACCTGGTCAGTGGCTCGCTCGGCAAGGGCACCCAGTACCCGCTCAAGCTCGGCGCCGCGCTGCTGGCCACCATCCCGGTAGCGATCATCTTCGTGCTGTTCCAGCGGTACTTCGTCCGCGACGCCAACGACGGCTCGGACAAGGGCTGACCGGCCCGGTGTGGCGGCCCTGCCGGGGCCGCCACACCGGTTCACTCGGCCGGTACCTTCTCGGTCGGCACGCCCACGTGCAGGCGCACCTGGGGCACCAGCATGTCGTCGACGTCCAGCGCCCGGGCCGCGCCGTCGGGCTCCCACCCGGTGCTGGTAAGGAACTTGCGGGTCGCCTCGTCACCGTCGAACGCCCACGCCACCGCCCGACTCATCCCGTCCTCGCGCCACAGGTCGACGGCGGCCGCGAGCAGCCGACTGCCGTGCCCCCGCCGGCCCCACCGCGGCTCCACCAGCAGGTCGGTCACCGCCGCCACGTCCGGGCCGAGCGCGTCGGCCGGTTCACCCGGAGCCAACGCCTCGCCGTCGGCCGGGCCGGAGGCGGCGAACCCCACCAGATACGATTGCTCGGCCTGTTCGACGGCGACCAGCACCCGGTGCGCGCCCGAGGGCGGCTCCAGCACCGCGGCGCTCCACCGCCGGGCGAGGAACGCCTCGTCCAGGTTGTCGAGCACATGCCGAGGAAGGATCCGGCGGTACGCGACCCGCCAGGTCGCGAGCTGGATGCGTGCGATCTCGCCGGCGTCCTCGGGACGCGCCGGGCGGACGTACCCGAGAGCCATGGGACGGAAGCCTACGCAGGGCGAGGGAGACGACGGTGGCGCAGGGTGCCAACAGGACGACCGCGCAGGTCGTCGGGGTGGTGGTGCTCGCCGCGGCGGTCACCGGGTTCCTCGCCGTCGCCGCCGTCCGGCACGGGTTCTTCGACCTGAAGGTCTACTACGGCGCGTTGACCTGGTGGGTGCACGACGGCGGGGAGATCTACGACTATCTCAAGCCGGGCACCCAGTACGGCTTCACCTATCCGCCGTTCGCAGCGCTGGTCATGCTGCCGATGGCGTACCTGCCGTGGACGGCCGCGATCGTGGTGAGCGTGCTCGCCAGCGTGGCCACCACCACGGTGCTGATCTGGTGGCTGGTCGACCCGGTCGCCCGCCGCGCCGGCTGGACCCGGTGGTTCGCCCTCGCCGTGGCGCTCTGCCTGGCCGCCGCGTTCGAACCAATGCGGGAGACGGTCAACTTCGGCCAGGTCAACACGCTGCTGCTCTTCCTGGTGGCGGTGGACCTGCTGCGGCTGCTGCCGGCCGGCAACCGGTGGGCCGGGGTGGGGATCGGCCTCGCCACGGCGATCAAACTGACCCCTGGCGTGTTCATCGTCTACCTGCTGGTGACCGGGCGGTGGCGGGCGGCGCTCACCGCCAGCGGCACGGCCGCCGGGGTGTCGCTGCTGGCCGCCGCGCTCTTCCCCGACGCGTCCCGGGAGTTCTGGACCGAGGCGCTGTGGAACACCGGGCGGGTGGGCGAGCTGGCCTTCGTCTCCAACCAGTCGCTGCGCGGGGTGGTCGCCCGGCTCGACCCGGAGCACCCGAGCACAGTGCTGTGGCTGCTGCTGGTGCTCGGCACCCTGGCGCTCTGGGCCTGGCGCTCCCGGGCCGCCGTCGCGGCCGGCGACGAGGCGACCGGTCTGGCGCTGACCGGCGCAGTGATGTGCCTGGTCAGCCCGGTCACCTGGGTGCACCACCTGGTCTGGCTGCTGCCCGCGTTGATCCTGCTGGTCGACAACGCGATGGCCGCGCCGGCCGGCCGCCGACGGCAGGTCCTGCTGCTCACCGCGACCATCGGGTACGCGCTGCTGATCAGCCGGACCGTCTGGCTCTGGGAGAAGGACTTCACCGGCGTCGACGGCTTCCTGGGCAGCAACGCCTACGTGTGGGTCAGTCTGGCGCTGCTGGCTTTCCTGCCGATCCGCCGGTGGCTGACCCCGAACGGGTCAGTGGTCGAGGCGTCCGGCGTACCGCAGCTCGACCAGCCCGACCGGCGGGCCCCCACCGGCCAGCGGCACCTGGTAGGTCGACCGCTCACCGTCCGGTGACAGGCCGGCGCGCTCGCAGAACCGCCGGGCCCGCCGGTTGTCCGCCAGCACCCACGCCCGGTACCCGGCCCAGCCCCGCTCGGTGAGCCCGCTCCGGGCGGCGTCCAGCAGCGCCGCGGCGGTCCCGTCACCCCAGTGGGCCGGCTCCACGTAGAGCGCCACCACCTCGCCGACCGTCGGGTCCAGGTCGTCCCGGTCCTGGTTGCGGCGGTACGGCCCGAAGGTGGTGAAACCCACGACCAACCCGTCCACCTCGCCGAGCACTGTGGTGAACGGGTGTTCCGGATCGGCGGTGCCGACGTCGCGACGACGCTGCGCCCAGGCCACCACGTTGAGCCGCCCGAGCACCTCGTCCGGCATGAAGCCGGCGTAGCCCGCCTGCCAGCCGTGCACGTGTACCTGGGCGACCGCCTCGGCGTCGTCCGGTTCCTCCCGACGGATGGTCAGCATTGCACCGTTCTATGCCCCGTTGGTCGTCACGTCCAGCTTCCCGCACCGGCGTCGTACCGATGAATTAAGGTCGCCGACGATGACCGCACCGGAATCACTCTCGCTCGCCCAGGCCCGCCGCGTGGCGCTCGCCGCCCAGGGCTTCGCCGACCCGGCGCCGACGGGCGTGCCCACCCGCCGGCACCTGCGTCGCGTGCTGGGCCGGGTCGGGCTGATCCAGATGGACTCGGTCAACGTGCTGCAACGCGCGCACTACCTGCCGCTCTACAGCCGGCTCGGGCCCTACCCGACCACGTTGCTCGACCAGGCCGCCTACCGGCGCCCGCGTGAGCTGTTCGAATACTGGGGCCATGAGGCGTCGCTGGTCCCGGTGGAGCTGCACCCGATGCTGCGCTGGCGGATGGCCCGGGCGCACAGCGAATCCTGGGGCGGCATGCGGCGGATCGCCCAGGAGCAGCCGGAGCTGGTCGCCTGGGTCCGGGACGAGGTGGCCGCCCGGGGGCCGCTGACCGCCGCCGAGATCGAGCACGACGCGCCCCGGGAGACCGGCAACTGGGGTTGGAACTGGTCGGCGGTCAAGCGGGCGTTGGAGTTCCTGTTCTGGGCCGGGGAGGTGGCCGCCGCCGAGCGCAGCACCTCCTTCGCCCGCCGCTACGACCTGCCCGAGCGGGTGCTGCCCGCGGCGGTGCTGGCCGCGCCCACCCCGACCGACGCCGAGGCGTACCGAACGTTGGTTGCCCTCGCCGCGCGGTCCCTCGGGGTGGCCTCCGAGCCGGAGCTGCGCGACTATTTCCGGTTGCCGCTGGCCGGCGCCCGGCAGGCCGTCGCGGAGCTGGCCGAGGCCGGTGAGCTGGTGCCGGTCACCGTGGCCGGCTGGCGGCAGCCGGCCTGGCTGCACACGTCCGCCCGGCTGCCCCGCTGGGTGCGGGGCAACACACTGGTCAGCCCCTTCGATCCGCTGATCTGGGAACGGGCCCGCACCGAGAGACTGTTCGACTTCAGCTACCGGATCGAGATCTACGTCCCGGCGCCACAGCGGGTCTACGGGTACTACGTGTTGCCGTTCCTGCAAGGCGACCGGTTCACCGCCCGGGTCGATCTGAAGGCAGATCGGAAGGCCGGGGTGCTGCTGGTGCCGGCCGCCTGGCTCGAACCCGGCGCCGACCCGGGGGAGACCGCCGTCGCGCTCGCCGCCGAGCTGTACCGTCTCGCCGGCTGGCTCGGCCTGGACGCGGTGGCCCCGCCGGCGGCCGGCGATCTGGCCGGTCCGCTCACCGCCGCGTTGGCCGGCGTGTCCGGTGTACCGTGAGCGCGTGACGAGCGCTCCCGGACCGGTCGACCAGCCACACCCCGCCCCCGGCGCGGTCCACACGGCGCCGGCCGACGGTGACACGAATCCCGGTGGCTTCAATTCTGGTGGCCCGGGTCCCGCTGGCTTCGGTCCCGCTGGCCCGGGTCCCGCTGGCCCGGGTCCCGCTGGCTTCGGTCCCGGCGGCTCGGGTCCCGCCGGCTTCGGTCCCGGCGGCTCGGGTCCGGAGGGTTGGCCGACGACCCCGCCGGGTGGCTACCCGGCGCCTGAGCCGGACCGGCTCACCCGGTTCGTGCTGCGGCTCTACGAACGTTCCCCGCGCTGGGCGGTGCCGCTGGCCGCGGTCGGCTGCGTCGCCGTCGGCATGAGCTACGCGCTGCTCAGCAACCCGACCTACGCCGACCCGGACGCGGCGCCCACCTGTCTGCTCAAGCTCACCACCGGGCTGGACTGCCCGGGCTGTGGTGGCACCCGCGCACTCTGGTACGTGCTGCACGGCGACCTGCCGGCCGCCGCCCGGCATCACTTCCTGTTCGTCTTCGCGCTGCCGTTCCTCGCGTACCTCTTCGTGGCCTGGGCGGGCAACCAGGCGTTCGGTTGGCGACTGCCCGAGCTGCGGATCAGCTCGAAGGTCATCGGTGGTTTCCTGGCCGCGTGGCTGGCCTTCTCGGTGCTACGCAACCTGCCCTGGGCGCCGTTCACCTCGCTCTACGTCTGACCGCGCCGTCGCCCGCCGCCGGCGCAGCCCG
>NZ_PYAC01000013.1:0-68820 GCF_003264475.1 Micromonospora noduli
GCGGCGCGCGGAGGCGGCGCGCGGCGAGACGGGGGCGGCACGGCGAGACGAGGCGCGGCGCGGTGGAAGGGAGCGGCGGCGGGGCGGGAACGGGTGGCAGGGGCGGGTGGGGCCACACAGCTTTGGTACGGAGTATGTGTCGCTGGCCCATGTGCCGGGGAGCACACAGCTCGTAACTTCTTGCGCCATGACGGCAGAACCCGTGGTGGTCCCCCACGTCGTACAGGTCGACCTCTCCGGTCGGACCGCCCTGGTCACCGGGGGCGGCGGCGGCATCGGGCGGGCGTGTGCCCTGCGGCTGGGCGCGGCCGGCGCCAAGGTGATCGTGGTGGACCGCAACCTGGAGGCGGCCAAGGCGGTGGCCGCAGAGGCCGGTGGCCGGGCCGAGGGCGTGGACCTGTCCGACGCCGCGGCGGTGGATTCACTCGACGTGGACGTGGACATCGTGGTGAACAACGCCGGGCTCCAGCACGTCGCGCCGTTGCAGGACTTTCCCGTCGAGCGTTTCGAGTACATCCAGCGGGTGATGGTGGAGGCGCCGTTCCTGCTGATCCGCCGGGCGCTGCCGCACATGTACGCGCGGGGCTGGGGGCGGATCGTCAACATCTCCTCGGTGCACGGGTTGCGTGCCTCGCCGTACAAGGCGGCCTACGTCTCGGCCAAGCACGCCCTGGAAGGGCTGTCGAAGGTGGTCGCGTTGGAGGGCGCCGCGCACGGGGTCACCGCCAACTGCATCAACCCGGCGTACGTGCGCACCGCGCTGGTGGAGAGCCAGATCGCCGACCAAGCGGCCAGTCATGGCATCGACGAGGCCGAGGTGATCGAGAAGATCATGCTGGCTCGGGCCGCGATCAAACGGTTGATCGAGCCGGAGGAGGTGGCCGAGCTGCTGGCGTACCTCTGCTCGCCGCCGGCGGCGTTCATCACCGGGGCGTCGATCGCCCTCGACGGGGGCTGGACGGCCAACTAGTGGGGCTGAGCACAATGTCGACCATGTCTTCGCCGGTGGAGTTCCTGGAGCTGCTCGCCCGAGAGGCCGCGGCGGTCGAGTTCGAGGGACCGCTGGTGGCCGCGCGGGCCGCCGGGCTGCCACCGGACCGGCTGGCCGAGCTGGAGCAGGCCAAGTCGGTGGCGTTGCGGGTCCGCGCGCTGCTGGAGCGTCGCCGCCGCCGGGAGAGCGAGCTGTCCGGCCTGTACGACACGGTCAGCGACCTGGCTGGGCTGCGCGATCTGGACGACGTGTTGCGGGCGATCGTGCACCGGGCCCGTCACCTGCTGGGCGCGGACGTGGCGTACATGACGCTCAACGACGACGAACGTGGCGACACCTACATGCGGGTGACCGACGGGTCGGTCTCGGCCCGCTTCCAGCGGCTGCGCCTGCCGATGGGCGCTGGTCTCGGTGGTCTGGTGGCCCAGTCCGGTGCCCCGTACGTCACCGCCAACTACGGCGAGGACGCGCGCTTCCACCACACCGGCGAGATCGACGCCGGGGTGGGCGAGGAGGGTCTGGTGGCGATCCTGGGGGTGCCGCTGCGGCTCGGTTCGACCTCGATCGGGGTGCTCTACGCGGCCAACCGTTCGGCCCGGCCGTTCGTCCGGGAGGAGGTGGCGCTGCTGGTGTCGCTGGCCGCGCACGCCGCGGTGGCGATCGACACCGCCCGGCTGCTGACCGAGACCCGTTCCGCGTTGGCCGAGTTGTCGGCGGCGAACACCACCATCCGGGCGCACAGCAGCTCGGTGGAGCGGGCCGCGGCGGCACACGACCGGATGACCGCGTTGGTGCTGCGTGGCGGCGGTGTGGAGGACGTGGCGGCTGCGGTGACCGAGGTGCTGGGCGGCGCGCTGCTGGCGCTGGACGCCGAGGGCCGCCTGCTGGCTCGGGTGGGTGAGATCGAGGAGCCGGACCGCGCGGACATCGTCGAGGCGGTGGCCGCGTCCCGGACCGAGGGTCGCAGCGTACGGCGGGGTCCGCTCTGGTACGCGGCGGTGGTGGCGGGCGCGGAGAACCTGGGCGCCCTGGTGCTGCGCCCGGACGACGAGTTGGTCGACGCCGACCAGCGCATCCTGGAGCGGGCGGCGTTGGTGACCGCGCTGCTGCTGCTGTTCCGCCGGACGGTCGCGGAGGCGGAGGGGCGGGTGCGTGGTGAGTTGCTGGACGACCTGATCGCCCGCCCGCTGCGCGACACCGACGCGCTGCGCAGTCGTGCCCGTCGGCTCGGGGTGGACCTGGACGCGCCGCACGTGCTGGTGGCGGTGGGCGACGACGCGATCGCCGCGACCGGCTCGGCTCGGCAGCGGGTGCTCTCCTGGGCCACCACGTACGCCTCGGCGCGCGGCGGGCTGGCCGCGGCGCGCGACGGCCGGGTGGTGCTGATGCTGCCGGGGTTGGACGCGGGCGGCAGCGCCCGCGCGGTGGCCCGGGACCTGTCCCGGGTGACCGGTCGGCCGGTGACCGCCGGGGCGAGTGGCCCGTCGAACACACCGGCGGCGCTGGCCAGGACGTTCCAGGAGGCGGACCGGTGCCTGACGGCGCTGGGCGCGCTGGGCCGCGCCGGGCAGGGCGCGAGCACCGTGGAGTTGGGCTTCGTCGGGTTGTTGCTGGGCACCGTCGGTGACCGGGGTGAGAAGGACGTGACCGAGTTCCTCAGCGCCACCGTCGGGCCGGTGCTCGACTACGACGCCCGGCGCGGCACGGCTCTGGTGAAGACGCTGGAGGCGTACTTCGGGGTGGGTGGCAGCCTGGCCCGGGCCGCCGAGCAACTGCACGTGCACGTCAACACGGTGACCCAGCGGTTGGAGCGGGTCGGGCAGTTGCTCGGCGTCGACTGGCAGCGGCCCGAGCGGGCGCTGGAGGTGCAGCTCGCGCTGCGCCTGCACCGCCTGCGCGCACCGGCCGGCTGACCGACGCCGGCCGACGGCACGAACGCCGCCGACCGAGCGCCCGCCGTCAGTAGGCACGAACGCCGCCGACCGAGCGCCCGCCGTCAGTAGGCACGAACGCCGCCGACCGAGCGCCCGCCGTCAGTAGGCACGAACGCCGCCGACCGAGCGCTCGGCGTCAGCGGGCCTGGATGCCCTCCAGCACGGCGTCGACGACCCGTTCGGGCAGGGACTGCTCGTCCAGGTCCGGGTTCCACTGGAGGACCCGTTGGATCAGCATCGGCCCGGTGAGCAGCGCCATCGTCACCTCGACGTCGATGTCGGCGCGCAGCACGCCCTCGTCGATGCCGCGCCGCAGCACCTCGCGCATCAGCTGCCGCCGGGGCGAGATGATGTTCTGGTAGAGCTGGAACTGGTCGGCGCTGCGGTTCACGGCGGGTGCCAGGCAGGGCATGATCTTGGCCGCTCGTGGGTCGACGTTCTTGCCGATCGCGCCGACCAGCAGCACCAGGTCGTCGCGGACGGAGTGGCCCGCGGGCTGCGCCATGACGCCCTTGAGGCGGCGCAACGCGTCCAGCAGCAACGCGTCCTTGCCTGCCCAGCGCCGGTAGATGGTGGCCTTGCCGACCCCGGCGCGGGTGGCGATCGCCTCGATCGAGAGCGCCTCGATGGTGCTGCCCTCGGCGAGCAGGTCGAGGGTGGCCTCGATGATGGCCTCGTCGGCGCGGATGCTCCGCGGTCGCCCGGGCGACCGCGGAGCATCGGCAGTGGACGTCATGTCCGCCATTCTCCCCGAACCTATGCCGTACCGGCCAGCTCAGGCTCGGCGACCGGCGCCGCCGGGGCGACGCTCGTGTCCTCCTTGCCCGGCATCCAGCGCAGCACCACGATGATCCCGAGTGCGGCGATCACCGCGGAGAGCCCGGCCGCCCAGTGCATGGCGGTGACGAAGGCGTCGTTGGCCGCCGAGATCAGCCCTGGCGCCGCCGGGCCGAGCTGGCCCGCCGCCGCGTACGCACCGGAGATCGACTCGTTGGCCGCGTCCTGGGCCTGCGTGGGCAGACCGGTCAACGCGTCACCGATGTCGCTGCGGTAGACCGCGGAGAGCACCGAGCCGAGGACGGCGACGCCGAGCGCGCCGGCCACCTGGCGGATGGTGTTGCTGACCGCGGAGCCCACCCCGGCCTTCTCCCGGGGCAGCGCCGACATGATCGACTCGGTGGCCGGCGGCATGATGTTGGCCATTCCGGCGCCCTGGATGAGGAAGACGAGCAGCACGATCCAGATCGGGGTGGAGGCGCCGATGAAGACGAACGCGCCGAGTGACACCACTGTCAGCGCCAACCCGACGGTGGCGACGGCCTTACCGCCGTAGCGGCGGACCATCGCGGCGCTGCGCGGCGCGAAGACCAGCTGGGCGCCGGCGAAGGGCAGGAAGAGCAGACCGGTCTGCAACGGGCTGTAGTCGCGCACGAGTTGCAGGTAGAACGAGCCGAAGAACATCGAGCCCATCGCGGCGAAGAACACCAGGCCGACGATGGCGACCGGCGCTGCGAACCGGGGCACCTTGAACAGTCGGACGTCCAGCGACGGGTGGTCGCTGCGCCGCTCGTGCTGAACGAACCAGGCCAGCACCGCGACGCCGATCAGGATCGAGCCCCAGGCCAGCGGGCGGCCGAAGCCGTGCTCGCCGCCGTCGATGATGCCGTAGGAGAGGGCGACCAGGCCGACCACGGAGAGCAGCACGCCGAGCACGTCGATCCGGCCGGGCCGCGGGTCACGCGACTCGGGGACCAGCAGCGCCACCAGAACCACGCCGGCAACGACCACCGGCACGTTGATCAGGAAGACCGAGCCCCACCAGAAGTGCTCCAGCAGCGCGCCGCCGAGGATCGGGCCGATCGCCACGGCGAGACCGACCGCACCGGCCCAGACACCGATGGCCCGACCACGCTCGCGCGGGTCGAAGACGTTGGAGATGATCGACAAAGTCACCGGCATGATGGCCGCGCCGCCGACCCCCATCAGGGCGCGGGCCGCGATGAGCTGTCCGGGGCTCTGGGCGTACGCGGAGAGCAGCGAAGCCAGGCCGAACAGCACCAGTCCGATCATCAGGAAGCGCTTGCGGCCGGCGCGGTCGCCGAGCACCCCGAAGGTGAACAGCAGCCCGGCGAAGACGAGCGTGTAGGAGTTGATGGACCACTCCAGCTCGCCCTGGCTGGCGCCGAGACCGTGCACCGGGTCGGCCAGGGTGCGCAGGGCGACGTTGAGGATCGTGTTGTCGAGGACGACCACGAGGAGGCTGATCACCAGCACCCCCAGGATCGCCCACCGCCTCGGGTGTCCGGTGTTGTTGTGCAGCTCCATGCCTGGCTTTCCCCCCACGCTGATCACCCGCGACGAAATACGATACGGGTCAGACTCGTAACGCGGGTCAGCCTACGACGCGTATTAACGATACGGCACCGATCCGTATCGTATGTGGTGGGCATCACGCCCGGACGCGACCGCCAGGCAGGCGTGGACGGCCTCCGTCAACGTGCCGAGACGGACCGCCGGAGCGCCGAGCGGCTCGATCCAGCCCGGCCCCGCGCCGTACACCCGGAGCAGCGGGAAGTCCCGGGCGAAGCGCACCAGGCGGTACGCGCGGCCGGTGAGCGGCGTCTGCGACCAGAGCACGACGGTGCGCGGGCAGGCCCGGTACACCGCGCTGGTGAGCGCGGTCCAGGGCAGCGCGGCGCCGAGGTTCAGACAGCCGCGGCCCTGCTCGCGCAGCGCGGCGCCGAGCGCCAGCAGACCCAGGCTGTGCGCCTCCTTCTCGGCGCCGGCCAACAGCACGCCGCCGGTGGGCAGTGACCGGCCCGGCTCCCGGCGGTAGACGTCCAACCCGACCCGGACACCCTCGCAGAGGGCGTGCTCGACGACAACCTCGACGGCGGTACGCCCCGACAGCCGGGCCAGCAACGGACGACAGACCTGCTCCCAGAGCGCCGGCACGCCCCAGGCCTCGGCCAACTCCAGCACAAGCGTCGCAACGGCGTTGGCGTCCAGGTCCTCGGCAGCCAGCGACACCTGCTTGTGCGCGATCTCCACGGCCTCGGCCGGCATCGGATCGGTCAGCACCAGACGTACCCCCGGGTAGACGTTCTCTACCCGGGGGTTCGCTCGGCACGCACCTGGCGGATGCGCCGTCGCGGAATTTCAGCGGCGGCGGGCCGCCAGCCGGTGGGCCAACGCGGCGACGCTGCCCCAGATGCCGCGCCGGAACAGCACCACGACCAGGACGAAGATGCCGCCGGTGACCAGGCCGATCGCCTCGAACCCGGAGAACGACAGCCAGTCCTCCAGCCGGACCACGAGGGCGGCGCCGAGCACCCCACCCCAGAGGGTGCCGATCCCGCCGAGCACCACCACGATGACCGCCTTGCCGGAGGTGGTCCAGTGCAGCACGTCCAGCGAGACGAACCGGTGGCCGACCGCGAACAACCCGCCACCGAGGCCGGCGATGAACCCGGAGAGCACGAACGCGGTGAGCTTGTAGCGGTGCACCGGATAGCCCAGCGCCCTGGCCCGCGCCGGGTTGTCCCGGATGCCGACCAGCACCCGACCGAACGGTGAGTGCACGATCCGCCAGGCGGCGGCGAGCCCGAGCAGCACGATCGGCAGGATCGCGTAGTAGAAGAAGTAGTCGTCGGTGAGGTCGACGCCGAACAGCTCGCGGGGCACCCCCTGGAGGCCGTTCTCGCCCTGCGTCACCGAACGCCACTCGTTGGCGACGTAGTAGACCATCTGCGCGAAGGCCAGGGTCACCATGGCGAAGTAGATGCCGGTCCGCTTGACCGCCAGGTATCCGATCGGCACCGCCAGCACGGCCGCGGCGAGGGCCCCGGCCAGCACCGCGAGGGGAAACGGCAGGCCGGCGTGGATGGCCACCAGCCCGGTGACGTACGCGGAGGTGCCCCAGAACGCGGCGTGACCGAAGGACATCAGCCCGGTGAAGCCGAGCAGCAGGTCCACCGCCACGGCGAAGAGCGCCCAGCAGAGGATGTCCACCGCGACCGCCGGGTAGAGGCCGTTGGGCAGCCACGCCGCGACGGCCAGGCCGACGGCGAGCAGCGCGTACCGGACCCAGCCGGGGGCCCGGGCCACGGCGATCAGCCCGGACGGTGGCGTCGAACGGGACGCGTCGGTAGGAGTGTCCACGGTGTTGGTCATGCGGGGGCCTCCTCCCGACCGAACAGGCCGGCCGGGCGCCAGAGCAGCACGCCGGCCATCACCACGAAGACGATCGTCTGCGAGACGAGCGGGAAGTTGGAGAGGTACGCCTCACCCCACGCCTGCACGAGTCCGATGCCGAAGCCTGCGGCGACCGACCCGAAGATCGAGCCCAGCCCGCCGATCACCACCACGGCGAACACCACGATGATCAGGTCGGCGCCCATCAGCGGGTTGACCGCGCGCATCGGCGCAGCCAGCACACCGGCGAGGCCGGCCAGCCCGATGCCGAAGCCGAAGACCGGGGTCACCCACCGTCCGACGTCGATGCCGAACGCACGGGTCAGGTCCGGCCGCTCGGTGGCCGCACGGACCACCATGCCGATCCGGGTCCGGGTCAGCACCCACCACACCGCGACGCAGAGCAGCACCGCGAAGCCGAGGATGAACACCCGGTACGTCGGGAAGTCGAACAGCCCGAAGTCGACCGACCCGCTCAACAGCGACGGTGTCTCGTACGGGCTGGACTGCACGCCGTAGCGCAGTTTCACCAGGTCCTGAAGGATCAGCGTCAGACCGAAGGTGAGCAGGAAGTTGTAGAGCGGGTCCAGTTTGGTCAGTCGGTGGATCACCGCGCGTTCCAGCGCCATGCCGAGCAGACCCAGCCCCACCGGCATGATCACCAGGGCGGCCCAGAACGGCACGCCGGCCTCGCTGAGCAGCACGTACGCCCCGAACGCGCCGAGCATGTAGAACGCGCCGTGGGCGAAGTTGACGACCCGCAGCATGCCGAAGATGACCGCGAGCCCGAGGGCGAGCAGGGCGTAGAACGCCCCACTCACCAACCCGTTGAAGGTGTTCTGCGCGAATCCGCTCACAGCGAGCCGCTCACAGCTTGCAGTCCGCGGAGGGCGCGCGGAACGCCTCCGCGGCGGGGATCGTCTTGAGCACCTTCACGTAGTCCCACGGCTCGGCGACCTCGGACTGCGGCTTCACCTGGGCCAGGTACGCGTCGTGCACCACCCGGTGGTCCTCGGCGCGGATCTTCCCGTTGCGCAGGAAGACGTCCTCGACCGTCTTGCCCTCCAGGCCCTTGACCACGGCGTCCGCGTCATCGGTGCCGGCGGCCTGCACCGCCTCCAGGTACTGCAACGCCGCGGAGTAGTTGGCGGCGTGCGCGAAGGTCGGCCGGGTGCCGGCCTTCTGCTGGAAGCGGTCGGCGAACTCCCGGTTCTTCGCGTCGAAGTTCCAGTACCAGGCGTCGGTGTACGTGGTGCCGGCCAGCGCGGCCGGGGTGAGCGAGTGGATGTCGGTGAGGAACATCAGCCCCACCGCCAGGCCGACGCCCTTGTCCCGCAGCTTGAACTCGTTGTACTGCTTCACCACGTTGACCAGCTCCGCGCCGGCCTGCATGGTGCCCAGCACGTCCGGCTTCGGGTTCAGGTTCGGCGCCTTGAGCAGGAAGGTGGAGAAGTCACCGCTGGTGTTCGGGAACGGCGCCCCGTCCTTGCCGACGACAGTGCCGCCGGCCGCCGTGATCGCTGTGGAGAAGCTCTTCTCCATGTCCTGACCGAAGGCGTAGTTCGGATAGAGGATGTACCAGTTCTTGCCGATCTGCTCGGTGGTGGTCTTTCCGGTGCCGTTGGCCAGCATGTACGTGTCGTACGCGTAGTGGAAGGTGTACTTGTTGCAGCTCTTGCCGGTCAGGTCGGTGGTCGCCGCCCCGATGTTGAAGTAGAGCTTCTTCTTCTCCTTCGCCACGTCGGCGACCTTCAATGCGGCCGACGAGGTGGGCACGTCCAGGATCAGGTCGACGCCCTTGCGGTCGTACATCTCCTGGGCCTTGGAGTTGGCCACGTCCGGCTTGTTCTGGTGGTCGGCCGTCTCCACTGTGATGTCAGTGGTCACCGCCTTGTCGCCGTACTTCGCTGTGAAGTCGGCGATGGCCATCTCCACCGCAGCCACCGAGTTCTTTCCGGACAACTCCGAGTACGCCCCGGACTGGTCGTTGAGCACGCCCAGCACGATCTTGTCGCCGGTCAGCTTCTGGTCGCCACTCGACTGGGGACCACCGCCACCGCATCCGGCGGCCAGCACCACCACGGCCGACGCCGCGGCCACACCCATCGTCCTGCGCATGCCCACTCCATCCATTCCGCGCGGCGTCGCGCGGGTCGTCGTTGAGAAAATTCAGATCCCGAGGTACGCGAGCAGTTCGCGTTCGCGCGAACGCACCTCGGAGTTGTCCATCGCCTCGGCGACCCGGCCCTCGGCCAGCAGGTAGTGCCGGTCGGCGACACCGGTGGCGAAGTGCAGGTTCTGTTCGACCAACAGCACTGTCACCCCGTGCCGTTTGGCCTCGCGCAGCAGGTCGCCGACCTGCTGCACCAGCAGTGGCGACAGCCCTTCGGTGGGCTCGTCGCAGAGCAGCAGCCGGGCGCCCATCCGCAGCACCCGGGCCAGCGCGAGCATCTGCTGCTCGCCGCCGGAGAGCATGGTGGCCGCCGAGTCCCGTCGGGTGTACAGGGCCGGGAACGCCTCGTACACCCGCTCCAGCGACCACGGGTCGGGGCCGACAGTGGGTGGCAGCGTGAGGTTCTCGGTGACTGTCAACGTGGCGTAGCTGCCCCGGTCGTCGGGCACCCAGCCCAGCCCCAGGCGGGCCCGCTTGTGCGCCGGCAACCTGGTGATGTCCCGCCCGTCCAGCTCCACAGTGCCGCGCTGACCGGGGTGCAGCCCCATCACGCAGCGCAGCAGGGTGGACTTGCCGGCGCCGTTGCGGCCGACCAGGGTGACCACCTCGCCGACAGAAACCTCAAGGCTGACGTCGCGCAACACCTGCGCCTCGCCGTAGAAGGCGGACAGGTTCTCAATGCGCAGCATCGGCGGCTCCCAGGTAGGCGGTGATCACGCGCTCGTCGGCGCGGACCTGCTCGTATGGACCCTCGACGAGGACCTTGCCGGCCTGGAGCACGGTCACGGTGTCGGCGAGACGGCCGACCACGCTCATGTTGTGCTCGACCATCACCACGGTCCGGCCCTGACGGACCCGACCGATCAGCTCGACGGTGCGGTCGACGTCCTCCAGGCCCATGCCCGCGGTCGGCTCGTCGAGCAGCAGCACCTTCGGGTCCAGTGCCAGGGCGATGGCCAGCTCCAGGGCGCGTTTCCGGCCGTACGCCAGAGACGCCGAGGGGGCGTCCGCCAGCTCGGCCAACCCCACCATGGCCAGCAGTTCGTCGGCCCGTTCGGTGTAGCGGCCCATCAGCTTCGCCGACCGCCAGAACCGCCAGCCCAGCCCGCTGGGCGACTGCAACGCCAGCGCGACGTGTTCGCGCGCGGACAGTTGGGGAAAGAGACTGGTGATCTGGAACGAGCGGGCCACACCGAGCCGGGCCACCTGCTCGGGGGGCAGCCCGGTGACGTCCCGTCCGGCCAGTTCGATCCGGCCACCACTGGGTCGCAGGAAGCCGGTGAGCAGGTTGAACAGGGTGGTCTTGCCCGCGCCGTTCGGGCCGACCAGCGCGTGCACGCTGTCCGACGCCACGTCGAGGTCGACGTCGTCGACCGCCCGGAAGCCCCGGAAGTCGCGGGTCAGCCCACGGGCCGACAGGAGCGCTTGCCCGGCCATCGCCTCATCCTCCGCACGTCGCGGCGACGGTCGGTTCGGTGACCGTGGTCACAGGCCCGTCGCGTGGACGAAACCTACGGCGGGCCGCCGGAGTCGAACCATGTCGATGAGCTCCATATTCGACCCACGTTTGACGTGCGCGAACTCCACTCCCCGCGCCGTCGACTTGACCAGACCCCCTAGGTTGATGATCCACACAGCCCATCGGAAGGTCCCCACCCCATGCCCGTCGGCTTCACCATGGCGATCGTCTTCGCCGTCGCCCTGGCGGTCAGCGCCGTCGTCGCTCTCGTCGCTCCCGCACGGTCGCTCAAGCGGATGGCCGCCCTCGCGGCGCTCGGCTTTCTCGCCCTCACGCTGGTGGTCGGCGTCGCCTCCAGCGCCCACTCGGTGCCCATCCGCTCGGTCGGCATCGTCACCAGCTTCGGCAAGCCCACCGGTGAGGTGACCGGCTCGGGCCTGAAGTGGGTGGCCCCCTGGCAGAAGGTCGGCGAGTGGGACGCGGGCCGCCAGAAGTACGACCACATCGGCGGCAACAACTGCGTACGTGTGCGCACCGGCACCCTCGCCGACGCCTGCGTCGAGGTGCTCGTCGAATGGCAGGTCAAGCCGGAGAACGCGCCGAAGCAGTTCATGGACTACAAGGGCGACTTCGGCAGCTTCCGGGGTCAGCGGGTGGGTGTGCAGCTCGACAGCGCGGTCAACGACGCCTTCGCCGCGTACAACCCGCTGGAGAAGATCGATGCCCAGACCGGCGACCTCAACGTCGACCTGAAGCCGTTCGCCGCGAACATCAAGACCAGCGCGGAGGCCCGCCTCGCCACCGACGTGGACATCCTCTCGGTGACCATCACCCGGGTGAACCACGACGACAAGACCGAGGGCAACATCAAGGCGTTCCAGGACAAGCTGGCGCAGACCCGCAACCTGGAGCAGGACCGCAAGAACGCCGAGATCTCCAAGCAGATCACCGAGACCAACGCGACTGTCGACAAGGTGACCCGTTGTCTGGAGATCGCGGAGAAGAACGGCGCGAACCCGGGGCTCTGCATCAACCCGGGCATCGTCACCGGCAAGTGACCCGCAATCCCAGGGCGATCACCATCGGTCACCTTCGCCGGGGCGGATGCGGCACCAAGCGGTATACCTCAGAGGCATATTTATACCTCTGAGGTATACCGCTCCCCGGCAGATCGACATGGCGGGTCAGCCGGGCCCACGGTGGAGGCCGTGAGGAATTACTCGTCTAGGCGAAGCTGAACAGCGGCGGGAAGACGAGGACCACGATCCAGGCCCACGCCGCGTACACCGGCAGGTAGCCGGTCTGCCACCGTTCGAGCGCCGCGAACGGCGTGCGCCGACGGATGAAGGACAGCAGCAGCCACGCCGACCACGCGAGGTTGACCAGCAGGATCACGTTCTCGCCGAGCGCGGCCGCCCGGTTCGGCGTACCGCCGTACTCGTCGGTGATGCGCCCGGTGATCTCCAGCAGCACCAGCACGTCGATGGCCAACGCGCTGACCACGAGCGCGAGTTGGAGCTTGTCGAACGGGCCGGGCGGGGCCAGCGGGTCACGGGCCGAGAGTGAGTAGAGCAGCAACCCCAGCACCACGACCAGCAGGAGGTCGAAGAGGAGCAGCGCCTCCCGCTCGACGTCGATGCCGTGGCTGGTCCAGACGACAGCGACGAGAAAGGCGAGCAGGGCGGCCGTGAAGAGCGGGGTGAACAGCCGGGTGAGGACCGGCGCGATGTTCTCGACGACACTCTGCTTGGCCTCGACGAGCCACCCGGCCACCACGACCGCGGCCGCGGCGCCACCGGGCAGCAGCCACTGCGAGATGAACGCCTCCGGGACGATCCCGATGGCCGCGAAGGTGTTGAACAGGAACGCGGAGAGCACGCCGCCACCGAGGGCCATCAGCACCAGGTAGATGAACCACTCGCCGGTGAACCGGATGAAGTCCATGCGTCGACGGGAGGAGCGCCAGTCGTCGGCGACATAGGCCAGGCCGACCACCAGCCACAGGGCGATGGGCAGGTGGACGCTGGTGACGACAACGGACTGTGAATCGTCCGCCAGAGGGTAGGCGTTGGCCGCCACGGCGCCGAGGACGAAGAGCACCGCCAGTGCCGCGATCACCATCCGGCGGGCCCCCCGGCGCCAGGCCAGGTACGCCGCCAGCCAGGGCAGCGCGAACAGTGTGAAGTTCCGCGCGTAGAACGAGCCGTCGTCGGCGAAGCTCAGCCCGAACAGCGCCGGCACCTTGACGGACACCACAGCACCCGCCGCACAGCCGAGCATGACCCACAGGTCCCGGCGGGAGCGGGTGCCGCCGACCGGGCTGCCGGAGTCGCCGGTCAGCACCAACTGCTTCCACAACCGTTCGGAGTGTTCCCGGGCGAACTCGCGGGAGAGGTCGTCGAGGCTGCCCATTCGTTTCACAGCGACCAGGAACGCCTCGTCCGGGCTCAGGCCAGCAGCGACGAGCTCGTCAACGGAGCCACGAAGGTGGTCTTCCAGTTCGTCGGCGTCCACCGCTTGCAGCTCCCGGCGGCGCAGCACGTACTGGCGCCACTGCTCGAACTGCGCTTCAAGCTCCTGCGGCCCCTCGTGCGCCGTCATGCCAGGCCCTCCAACGGGTGCACCGTCAGCGGCGCGCGGTCGTGCCAGATCTCCTTGAGCGCACCCACCACCGTGTCCCACTGTCGGCGCTGTTCGGCCAGCTCGGCCAGACCCCGGTCGGTGATGCGGTAGTACTTGCGCTTCCGCTCGCCGGCGACCGCCTGCCAGCTCGACTCCAGGTGACCGAGGCGCTCGAGCCGGTGCAGCAACGGGTAGAGCAGCCCTTCGGTCCAGTCCAGCTCACCCCCGGACAGCTCGTTGATCCGCCGGAGGATGGCGTAGCCGTAGCTCTCGCCCTCCGCCAGGATGCCGAGCACCATCGGCGTCGCCGAGGCGGCGACCAGATCCTTGGCGACCTTCATGAAACCCCCCACTCCGAAACCTAGAGGTACGATGCATAGTACTGCTAGGTATCACTCCCGGCGCAACGTCCCGGGACGAGAGGTCAACCGAATCGCCGTTCCGGGCAGCTGTGGTGCCGCGAACGGCATGGTCCGGGTTAGCCTTGGCGCATATGGCTACCTTTCGCAGCGCCTCAGTGCTCCTTTCCTCAGACGGCACCAGGACCCCCGGCACCGCCGCGCTCTTCGCCGAGCCGGCCCGTAGGGGCGGGATTCCGCCCTGGGCAGGCGACTTCCGACCCGCCAACAGCGCCGGCAACGGCCCCAAGAACGCGGTCGGCAAGACCTTCACGTTGGAGCTGCCCGACGGCAGCACCGGCAAGGTCGTCGTCCAGGGCCTCAAGAGCGGCAAGGGCGGCGTCGTGCTGGCGCTGATGGGCGAGGACGCCCCACCCTTCTGACCAGTCGCCCCGGCCTCGTTGCCCGGGTGCCCAGGGTTGGCCCTTCCCGGGTCGACCCAGGGCACCTGGCCAACCACGCCAGTCGCCCCCGACAAATCGCTGGGACTGCGACGAGTTGACATCGCAGCTCGACGCCGAGTGTGAGTGGCTCGTCGCCAACGGCGTCCTCCCCACCGACCTGGTCACGCGCAACCGCCAGGTCGCCGAGGCGGCGCTCCGGCCGTGGACCCCGGTGTTCACGCACGGCGACCTACAGATCACCCACGTGTTCGTCGACGGTGACCAGATCACCGGCGTACTCGACTGGTCCGAGGCGTGCCAGGGCGACGCCCTCTTCGACCTCGCCACCTTGACGCTCGGCCACGAGGAGCACCTCGGCGACGTCCTCGCCGGTTACCGCGCCGACGTCGACCTCGACGTGATCCGCGCGTGGTGGTCGCTGCGAAGCCTGCTGGCCGTCCGCTGGCTCGTCGAGCACGGCTTCGACCCGTGGGCACCAGGCTGCGAGGTCGACGTGCTGAGATCGTCGACGTGCTGAGATCCTGGCTGTGACCAGCGTCAGTCCAGGGTGACCACCCAGCGAGCGCCCTCACCCCGGGCCAGTCTGTCGAACGCCGCGGGCGCCTCGTCCAACGGAACCGTCCCGCTGACCAGCACACCCAGATCCAGTGCACTGTCGGCGAGTTCGGCGGCCAGCACCGGCACCTCCCGGTCCGGATCGGACGAGCCGTACACCGAGGAGCGCAGCGTGCGCGCGGAGTGGAAGATGTCCAGCGCGCCCAGGCTGACCATGTCGTCCTTGGCGCCCATGCCGACCACCGTCACCGCTCCCCCGCGCCGGGTCAGCCGCCAGGCGGCGCGGATGGTGGCGGCCCGACCGACGCACTCGAAGGCGTGGTCGACGCCCCGGCTCTCGGTGCGCGCCCGTACCTCCTTGGAGAGCCGGTCGTCGGAGAGCAGGAAGTCGGTCGCCCCGGCGGCCAGCGCCAGGTCCCGTTTCGCCTCGGCGACGTCGATGGCCAGGATCGTCGTGGCACCGGCCCGGCGGGCCGCGCTGAGCACGGCGAGCCCGACCCCACCGAGCCCGACGACAGCGACCGACTCGCCGGGTGCCACCCGGGCGGTGTTCCGGACCGCGCCGACGCCGGTGAGCACCGCACAGCCGAGCAGTGCGGCCTGCTCGGGCGGCAGCCCGGCGGGGATCGGGATGACGGCACGCTCGGGTACCACGACCGCCTCGGCGAGCGCGCCGAGACCGAGGGTCAGGTGCAGCGGGACCCCGTCGTCGGTCTCGCCGCGCGGCACTGTCGGGGCTGTGGTGTCGGCGCAGAGCCACGGCTCGCCGCGCCGGCACCACCAGCAGGCCCGGCAGGCGGGTGCCCAGTTGAGCACGACCGGCGTGCCGACGGTCAGCTGACTGCCCGGCCCGACCTCGGCCACCACGCCGGTCGCCTCGTGCCCGAGGACCAGTGGGAACCTCGCGGCGAGGGTGCCGTTGACCATGGACAGGTCGGAATGGCAGACACCGGCCGCCCGGATCGTCACCCGCACCTCGCCGGGGCCGGGCGCTGGCAGGCGTACCCGCTCGACCCGCAGCTCGGCGCCGGACCCGCGTGCGACCAGCGCGCGAACAATGACCGGCGCGGACGCCGGCTCGGTGCCGCCGCCCGGAGCGGCCGGGGACAGTTCGGGGTCGGTCATCGCTGGATCGCCTTCAGCTCGCAGAACTCGGCCAGCCCGTGCACGCCCAACTCCCGGCCCAGGCCGGACTGCTTGTAGCCGCCGAACGGGGCGAGCGGGTTGAACGGCGCACCGTTGATGTCGACAGCGCCGGTACGCAGCCGTCGGGCCACGGCGAGCGCCGCGTCGGTGTCGGCGGACCAGACCGCGCCGGCCAACCCGTACTTCGAGTTGTTGGCGATGGCGACCGCCTCGTCGGTGTCGGCGAACGGGATGACGGCGAGCACCGGGCCGAAGACCTCCTCCTGGGCGAGCCCGCTGTCGGGGTGCACGTCGGCGAAGACGGTCGGGGCGACGAAGTGCCCCCGGGTCGGCACCGGGGCGTCGGGCCCGCCGGCGACCAGCCGGGCGCCGTCGGCGAGGGCCCGGTCGATGTGGCCACGCACCCGCTCGGCCTGGGCGGCGGAGACCAGCGGGCCGAGCCGGGTCGCCGGGTCGAACGGGTCGCCGAGTCGGTAGCCGGCCACCGCCGTGGCGATCAGGTGGAGGGCTTCGTCGTACCGGTCGCGGTGCACCAGCATCCGGGTCCAGGCGGTACAGGTCTGCCCGGAGTTGAGCAGGGCGTTGCCGACGCCCACCTTGACGGCGGTGGCCAGGTCGGCGTCGGGGAGGATCACGTTGGCGGACTTGCCGCCCAACTCCAGCGCGACCCGGGCGATCCGGTCGGCGGCGAGCCTCATGATTCGCGCGCCGGTGGCGGTGGAGCCGGTGAAGGAGACCAGGTCGACGTCGGGGTGCCCGGCGAGCGCCTCACCGACCACCGGCCCGGTGCCGGGGACCAGGTTGAGCACGCCCGGCGGCAGGCCGGCTTCGGTGACCGCGTCGAAGAGCAGGTACGCGGTCAACGGGGTCAGCTCACTGGGTTTGAGCACCACGGTGCAACCGGCGGCCAGGGCGGGTGCGAGCTTCGCCATCACCTGGTGCAGTGGGTAGTTCCACGGGGTGATCGCGCCGACCACGCCGATCGGCTCGCGGACGACCAGGGAGTTGCCGATGCTCTCCTCGACCGGCACGCGGGCGGCGAGCGCGACGTGGTCCCGCAGCACTGTCAGTGGGAGCCCGACCTGCACCCGGGTGGCGAGCTTGAGCGGCGAGCCCAGCTCCACGGCGATGGTGCGGGCGAGGTCGTCGGCGCGGGCGGTGAGCGCCGCGTGCAGCCGGTCGAGGTGGGCGGAGCGCTCGGCGGGGGTGGCGCCCGACCAGCCGGGAAACGCGGCCCGGGCCGCGGCCACTGCGCGATCCACGTCGGCAGCGGTGCCGGCCGGCACCTGCCCGATCAGCTCTCCGGTGCTCGGGTTCTCCACGTCGATGAGACCGGCGTCGGCGGGAGGCGTCCACTCCCCGCCGACGTGCAGGTGGCGCCGGAGGCGCAGGGAGTCGGGCAACAGCGACGGCGGGGCGGCGAGGTCCATGTCGTCCCTTCGAGGGTGGGCGATGGGCGATGGCGACGGGGGTCGCGACGGGCGATGAAACTAGCGCTGGGAGTTTGGACGCTACCCCTTGGGCCGGGCGGACTCCACCGTCTCGACGGTGCGGGTGTACTCGGCGGCCAGACCGTGCAGCAGGGCATCCAGGCCGAGGGCGAAGGCGCCCTCGTCCACGCTCTGCTGATGCTCGGCGAGCCGGTGGGCCTGACGCAGGTGCGGGTAGTGCGCCGCGTACAGCTCCGGGTCCTCGACGAAACCGCGGGCGAACGAGCCGAGCGCCGACCCGGCCACGAAATACCGCAGCGCCGCGCCGATGTGGGTGGCGCGGGCCGGCGGCCAACCGGCCCGGACCAGCCCGCCGTAGACCGCGTCGGCCATGGCGAGGGCAGCCGGTCGACGACCCGGCCCCTGCGCCAGGTACGGCACGATGTTCGGGTGCGCGGTGAGCGCGCGCCGGTACGACCACGCCCAGTCCCGCAGCGCCGCGAGCCAGTCCCGGCTGGCGAAGCCGCTGGTGTCGACGGCACCGGTGACAGTGTCGGCGACCGCGTCGAGGATCTCGTCCTTGGTGGCGAAGTGGTTGTAGAGCGAGGGACCCTGGACGCCGAGCGCGGCGGCGAGTCGGCGGGTGGAGAGCGCGCCGAGCCCGTCGGCGTCGATCAGCGCGAGCGCCGTCTCGACGATCCGGTCGCGGGTGAGCAGAGGCCGTCGAGGTCGGGGCACGTCAGAACTCCTCGGTCTGCGGTGTCCCTCCCCGTGGGAACCACCTGTTCACGCACCCTATCGGGGACCGCCTGCGGGCAGGCGTCACCATGTCGGCCGGAGAAGGGGTCTGGACGAATGAAAACTTACACCGCTAGTTTATGAGGAACCGCTACGGTCCGTGGCGGCACACCACCACGCCGACCGAGGGGGAACCGTGGACTTCGCACTGTCCGACGAGGAACGCGCCGTCCGGGACACCGTGCGCGCGTTCATCACCCGCGAGGTGATGCCCCTGGAAGCGGAGGTGCTCCGCCGGGAACGGGCGCACCAGCCGGGCCTCGACCACTCCGAGGTGCGCGAACTGCAACTCAAGGCGCGCAAGTTCGGCTTCTGGGGCCTGGCCACCCCGGAGGAGTACGGCGGGATGAACCTGCCGGCCGTACTCCAGTCGTTGATCTGGACCGAGCTGGGCCGCACGTTCGTGCCGTTCCGCTTCGGCGGCGAGGCGGACAACATCCTGTTCCACGCCACCGAGGAGCAGAAGCAGGAGTTCCTCATCCCGACCATCGAGGGCGAGCGACGCTCCTGCTTCGCGATCACCGAGCCGGGCGCCGGATCCGACGCGGCAAACATCCGGCTGTCCGCCCGCCGCGACGGCGACGACTGGATCCTCGACGGCGAGAAGACCTTCATCACCGGCGGCCACGACGCCGACTTCGCCATCGTGGTCGCGGTGACCGACCGGGATAAGGGCGCCCGCAACGGCGGCGCCACCGCCTTTCTGGTGGACCGGTCGATGGGCTGGCGCTCCGAGTTCATCCAGACGATGGGCGAGGGCGGGCCCGCGTCGCTCATCTTCGACGGCGTACGCGTGCCGCACCGCAACATCCTCGGTGAGATCGGGCAGGGCTTCACGCTCGGCATGGAGTGGATCGGCAAGGGGCGTTACACCATCCCGTCGCACGCCATCGGCATCGCCGAGCGGGTGTTGCAGATGGCCATCGAGTACGCCAACACCCGGGAGACCTTCGGCACGAAGATCGGCACCAACCAGGCCATCCAGTGGATGATCGCCGACTCCGAGACGGAGCTGGAGGCGGCCCGCTGGCTGGTGCTGCGCTCGGCGTGGACGGTCGACGCGGGCCTGGACCCCCGGCACGCCTCGTCGATGGGCAAGCTCTACGGGGCCGGCATGGTCAACCGGGTGGTCGACCGGGTGCTCCAGATCCACGGCGGCATGGGCTACACCCGAGAGCTGCCGATCGAACGTTGGTACCGGCAGGTCCGGCTCTACCGGATCTTCGAGGGCACCGACGAGATGCAGCGGCTGATCATCTCGCGGGACCTGCTGCGCGGGTACACGAAGATCGGTGGCCACCTGGCCTGAGGTCGAATCTCCGCCCGTCGTGAACAAAGTAGGTCCGCCGGCCATCTACCCCCATGACAGCTGCCACACAGCCAAGGGGGATGTTCCATGCACCTACGAATCAGGGCCGTGGCGACGGCGATCGTCGTCGCCACGGTCGGCGCCGTCGCCATCCCGGCCGCGCCGGCGTCGGCCAACGTCAGCCAGGGGTACGTCGCGGGCTCGGGCACCTGGACCGACGACTGGAACGACGAGGGGCCCATCTCCGCGTCGACCCGCTCGTACAACAACGTCGTCGCCATGTGGCAGAAGATCCCGGTTGCCGACGGCTACCTTGCCGCCTCCGGCGTCGACTGCAGGTTCGGTGCGGTGACGACGGCCGCCACCAAGCGGTGGCAGAGCGACAGGGGCCTCGTGAGCGACGGCGTCGTCGGTCCCAAGACACTCGCCAGGGCAGCAACCCGCCTCAGCACGTACGAGACCGACAACTGGTTCTACTACGACGGGCTCGGCAGCAACTTCATCTACTTCGGGCGCCTCGCGGACGGCAAGTGGGACATGAGCCTCGGGGTCGACCTGGAGTGGCAGCCTCTCGCGTACACGCACGCGAACTTCAGCATCTGCTCCTGACCGGCCGGCCGGCCGTGCCCCACAGCGGGCACGGCCGGTCTAACCGGTCAACGCCGTGAGCGCGGCGTCCACGTCGGCCTCGGTGGAGTAGATGTGGAACGAGGCCCGGACCCGTCCGGCGCGCACCGCCGCCCGGATGCCGGCCGCCGCGAGGCG
The DNA here is from genome assembly GCF_003264475.1 of Micromonospora noduli. Taxonomy (NCBI): domain Bacteria; kingdom Bacillati; phylum Actinomycetota; class Actinomycetes; order Micromonosporales; family Micromonosporaceae; genus Micromonospora; species Micromonospora noduli. The sequence goes on from NZ_PYAC01000013.1 coordinate 20,179, forward strand.
CTGCTCCGCGTCCGGCACGTCCACGCTGACGATGGCGCTCTCCCCCGGCGCCCGGCCCAGCCCGGTCAGGAACCGGTTGGCCAGCGCCACGTTGTGCGCCCCGATCGCCGACACGCCGATCTCGGCGACCACGTCCAGGGCGGGCGCCGCACCGACCCAACTGAACCAGGCCGGTGAGATGTCGAACCGGCGGGCGTCGTCGGCCAGCCGCAGCGGCGGGCCGTAGTAGGAGGCGTGCGGGTCCCGGCCCGCGTACCAGCCGGCCGCGTCGGGGCGCAACCGCTCACGCAACCCGGGGGCCAGATAGGCGTACGCGGTCCCGCGCGGATTCATCAGCCACTTGTAGCCGCCCACCGCCACCGCGTCGGCCCGGCTGCCGTCGAACGGCAGCCAGCCGCACGCCTGGGTAGCGTCCACCGCCACCAGCGCGTCGTGGGCGCGGGCCGCTGCCACGATCTCGTCGTACGCGGCGACCGCCCCGTCGGCCGACTGCACCAGGCTGAACGCCACCAGGTCGGTATCGGCGTCGATGGCGTCGACCAGAGACTCCAGCGGCACCGTGCGGACCTTGACGCCACGCTCCTCCTGAACCAGCCAGGGGAAGAGATTCGAGGTGAACTCGACCTCGGGGACCACCACAGTGGCACCCGCCGGCAGCGCCGCCGCGACCGGCGCGAGGAGCTGCGACACCGCCGCGCCGACCGCCACGTCACCGACCGGCACCCCGATGAGGTCGGCGAAGGTGACGCGAGCCCGGTGCGTCGACTCGCCCCAGCCCTCCCACGACGTACGACCAACCCGCCAGGCCGCGAGAGCCTCCTGCAACGCCGCCCACGCCGGCTCCGGCGGCAACCCGTAGCTGGCGGTGTTCAACCAGCCAGGCTCCGGCTGCCACAGCTTCTGCGCCTGCTCGATCTCCATGTCGTCGACGTTAGGCCGAGCGACGCGCGACGGGCACGGCCAATCGGCGATCGGCGGCCTGTCAGATGCGGACGAAGTCCTGACCGAGCAACGCCCGCAGCCTGGTCAGCGCGCGGGCGTTCTGCATCTTGACCACCGACACGGAGACGTCGAGGGTGCTGGCGACGGCCTCGACGCTCTGGTCCTCCCAGTGCCGGAGCACCACGATGGCCTGGTCGCGGATCGGCAGGGTGGCCAACGCCTGGAGCAGGGCGACGTGCAGCTCCGTGGTGTCGTCGGGCCGTTGCGGCGACCCCTCCGGCAGCTCGGCGAGCACGACCTCGGCGGCGCTGCGCCGCTTGTTCTGGTCGAAGACGGCGTTCATGAGGACCCGACGGCTGTACGCCTCAAGGTTCGCGGTGTGCCGGATCCGGCCCCAGTTCGCGTACATCTTCGCGAAGGTCGTCTGGGTCAGGTCCTGGGCGAGGTGCCAGTCGCGACACATCAGATAGGCGGTACGCCGAAGCCTCGGTGCGGTGGTCTCGACGAAGGCGGTGAACTCCGCCTGCTGGGCGCTCTGCTCACGCCGTCGAGCCGCGCCCCAGCGGGCAGCCGCCATCAGTCGACCGCCGACGCGTTGGTGCCGGCCGGGCAGTCGATGCCGATGATCTCGTCGACCCCGGACAGGCGTTTGACGCGCTCAGCCAGCTCCGCGTACCTCGACCGCACGACGAGCGTGATCCGGAATGACTCCGGCAGTTGGCTGGGCACGATGTGGTCGACGAGTTCGGGAGCGTCCGCGTACACCTTCTTGAACTTCTTCAGCGCCTCTTCGCGGCTCTCATACGCCACCGTCCCGACCGCCGGGTCCGCGTCCAGCGCGCGGTTGACCGCGCTGCGCTGCTGGTCGGTGATCTCGGGAGCAAGGTAGACCGCGGCGTCGGTCGCGGTCTCGTCAGCGGGGGCCTGGCACGCCCTGTTCACGAGCATGCCGAACGCCGCCGGCACCGTCGTCGGTGGCGGCGCCGACCGTTGCGGCGGTGTCGCCACGTTCACCGCCCCCACGGCCGCGACGGCGATCACGGCGGCAACACCTGTCGCCACCAGGCGTTGTCGGCGTCGACGCAGGCCGGTGCCGGCGGTCACCGCGTCACCGACCAGGTCGACCAGGGGTAGTTCCGGCTCGTCGGCGACAGCGCGGTCGAAGAGCACCCGTAGGTTCTGATCCATGTTTCCTCCCGTGGCCCCGGTGGGCTTCCACAGGTCATGACTGGTTGGGACACCGGATCGGTCACATCGACCCCGGCGGCACCGGTGTCACCGCCTCCGGGAGCGCCCGATCGACTCGTCGGCAGCGGGCAGGGGGATCCGGGCAAGACTGTCGGCGAGGCCGGCGAGCCACCGGTCGACCTCCACCAGGTGCCGGACCGACTGATGGTCGGCCTCGCCGAGGAGCGGACGGATCCGGTCCAGCTGATCGACGCAGCTGGTCGAGACCGGTGCCCGGTCCGACGTCCGGCCGTGGGCGACCTCGTCGGCGAGGGCGTCGTACGCCGATCGCAGGCGCGCGGCGGAGTCCCGCAGCAGCGCCGCCGCCCCGGGCCAGCCGGCGAGGCAGCCGGGCGGGTTGCGGCGCAGCAGCGACTCCGCGCCGGGCACGACGTGGTGCCCGGCGCTCAGCACGGCGTCCCAGTTCACCTGTTGACGGTGCGGATCGTGCCGCTCAGAGTGGTACTGGCAGTACGACGAGTCGATCAGGATCATCCGGCGACGGACCCGGGCGAGGGCACGCGCGGGTGGCGGAGCATCGCCGAGCATCGACTGGACCGTCTGTTCGACAGCGTCCGCGCTGGCCGCCAGGTACCGGGTGGCGTTGTGCCGCAGGTCATGGCCCGCGCCGCGCGGCCAGATCGCCACCCCGGCGAACACACCGATCACCGCGCCGAGCAGCACGTCGACGAGGCGGGCCTCGGTGAGCCGCCACCCTTCCGGGCTGAGCTGGGCGAAGACGACAGTCAGCAGCACTGTGAACAGCGCCTGCTGCCACACCGGACCGAGCAGGCGGCCGACGCCGAAGGCCAGCAGCAGGGTGACCGGCAGGACGACGGCGTACACGATCGGATCGTCGACGACAACCATCACCCCGCCGCTGACGACCGCACCGATGATCGTGCCCAGCACGGCCGGCCGCAGCGCCGTGCGGGTGTCGGCGGCCGACGTGCGCAGGACCGTGAGGGTGGCCAGCAGCACCCAGAAGCCGTGGGTCAGCTGCAACACCCCGGCGGCCACCCGGGCGATGGCCAGCGCCACGGCCAGCCGCAGCGAGCTGTGAAGGTGGACCGAGCGCGGCGCCAGGTGGGAGCGGAACTGCCACCAGTACAGCGTCCACGGGCTGCGTCGGGCGTACTCGAACAGCGCCGAGGAGGCGTCGTCGCCGCCGAGCCGCGCCCCGGTGGCCACCCGGGAACCGACGACGAAGACCCGCACCTGGTCCGCGAGGGCCAGCGCGGTCGCGTCCCTGCACAACCGTGGTACGTCCGGCGCGTCGCGGACCTGGCCGTCTCCCACCGGGTACGCCGCCTCGGCTCGTCCGACCGCCACATCCAGGTCGGCCGGGGTCACCGCCGGGGCACCCGGCGACAGGCTCCGGCCGACCGCGCGGGTGGTGTCCGCGCACGAGCGCAGCAGACGCGCCGCCGCCAGGTCCGGGATCGGCTCCGGCGGGGCGTCCGCCGCCAACCGGTCCGCCTCGCCGAGCACCTCCCGTAACGCGGCCGCGCAGATCCGCAACGCCCGATCCTGAGCGCCCGCCGCGGTGGGCGCCCACGCCGGAGGGCTGCGGTTCAGCTCGATCGCCGCCACCACGTCGTGCGCCCGCTCGCGCCGCCCGTCCGGGTCACCCGCAGCGGCGTGCGGGTCGGTCAACTTCTCGGCGGCGGCGTCGAGGAAGGCGGCGACGCCGTCCGCCGCCTCGGCGAGGCGCTGCCGGTAGGAGACCGGCACCGGGTCGGGCCAGAGAAACACCTCGGCCGCGGCGAGCAGCACGACGGCGAGGGTCACCCCACCGAGTCGCTCCGGCAGGGTGTCCGGCTGGTACGGCGGGAACGACGCCAGGATGTAGAAGAGCTGGAACGCGCTCGCCAAACCCACCAGACGCGGGTTGCCGACCCCGGCGAACGCCACCACGAACCCGACGACCAGCATGCCACCGGCGGCCGCCCAGGTGCTCCACGCCAACAGCGAGCCCGCCGCGATCAGCGCCCACACCACCGGCAGCGACAGCACGAGGAGCCGCGCCCGTTGCGGCGCCGGACCAGGGAGCTGCGCGAACGACCCGGCGGCGATCGTGCCGAACAATCCGTACGTGGCGAGCGTCGAGCTGCCCGCGCCGTACCGGCAGCCGTAGAAGACGACGGACGCGACGAGCGTCAGCCGGGCCGCGCGTCGCAGGATGGCGTCACCCGGGTCACGGCGGCGAAGCCGGCCAAGGAGGCTGGTTCCGAGCACGACCGCTCCCCCGGTTCGTCGCAGCACCCCTCCCCGGCCCACCATTCTCCACCGCGCGCCGCGACCGGCGACGGGTTTGGCGACGAATCACCGCCGGGAGCCGCCGAGCAGGCCGAGCCGGAGGGCCCGGAACAGGGTGCCGGGGCGGCTCAGGGCGGCCGGGTGGTCGAGCATGGTGGTGACCCGACCCAGCCGGGCGTTGAGCACCGGGTCGGTCAGCGACGCCCGGAAGAGCAGGTCCCCGAACCACTTGGTGACCTTGTAGCCGGGTGGGTGCGGCCCGTCGACGTGCGGCAGCTCGATGTCGGCGGTGGTGGAGATCTGCCAGGCGGCGTCGACCACCACGCGGACCTGGTCGAAGTACGCGTGCGCGGGCTCGTCGTGCGGCTTCGGACCGGAGCGCAGGTACTTCGACAGACAGGAGGCGTGCAGTGTCGCGGAGGTCATTCCCTGGCCGTACACCGGGTTGAAGGACGCGACCGCGTCGCCGGCGGCGACCAACCCGGCGGGCAGACGGTCGAGCTTGTGGAAGTCGCGGCGTCGGCTGTCCGCCTGGTGGTACGTGACCACGCCACCGAGCATCTCCCCGCGTTCGGCGATGTCACCGAACATCTGCGGGTAGTGCTCCCGGCAACGGGCCGTGAAGTCGGCGACGTCGCGGCTGGGCCGGTCCCCGTCGTAGCCGGCCACCAGCATGATCCAGCGGTCCCCCTCGACCGAGTTGATCCCACCGATCCGGGCGGTACGCCCCTTGCCGGCCATGGTGTGGAAGACCGCCACCCAGGCGTCGCTGACCGACTCGTCGCGCTTGAAGAGCGCCGTGGCGTAGTTCAGCTTGATCGGCATGCGGTGCAGCGGCGGGCGCGGCCACCCGTGCTCGGCCAGCCAGTCGCTCAACCGGCTGGACCGCCCCATCGCGTCGACCACCAGGTCCGCCGCTTCGACGATGGGCTCGGTGCCACCCTCGGGCACGTACCGGGCGCCATTGACCCGCCGCTCGTCGAAGAGCAGACCCTCCGCCCGGCCGTACACCATGCGGATGTTGTCGATGGTGAGGGTGCGTCGGCGGACCAGCGCCTCCAGGAACGGACGCGTGGTGATCAGCGCCGGCCCGGTGCCGGTCGCCGCGGGCGGCAGACCCAACATGCCGTTCACGAAGATCTTCGCCGTGCCCGGGTCGCGCGGTGGCGGCGGGGCGCCGAGCGCGAGCGCCTCCTCGGCGATGCCGGGAAACCAGCGCTCCAACTGGACCTGACCGGCGGGCAGCAGCGCGTGCACCTGACTGCCCTGGGGCACACCCGGCCGTGGACCGGCGTCCACAGCGGACGGGTCCCGTTCGATGATCAGCACTTCCTCGGCGTGGTCGCTCAACACCCGGGCCGCCAGCAACCCGGCCATGCTGCCACCGAGCACCACCGCCCGTCGCATGACCACTCTGGTCTCGGCGGGTGGTTCGGCCGTCGCTATCTCGGCGAAGAGCCGGGACGGAGAGGGGGGCATGCGATCACTCCTCGAACGGTCGGGATACCTCGGCATCCACGACCGTAACCATCGCGGGCCCCGCCGTCAGCGCTGAGTTGGCCCGCCACTTCGAGTTGGCGCCCCGGATGCGGTGGTCAGACAGGCGGCGAGCCCCGCCGGCCGGGACCACGCCGGGGCCGGCCACTGATCAACTCGACTTTCAGGAAGTCGCGGTGTCCGGGCGGCTCGGATGCCCCGATTTTCGGGATGCCGAGTGGATCACGGCCGGAGGGGGTCGCGGCGGCGCTGCGCTGCCGGACCGGGGTCGCGGCGGCACTCGGCCGCCGCGACCCGGTGCACGCCGTGACTCAGGCCGGGGCTCCGGCCGGCGCGGCCTGCTTCTCGTCGGGGTGGGACGCCGCCTCGTCGTCGTGCTCGTCGACCATGGTGGCCTCGTCGAACGGGTCGTTGCCGCTCAGCACACCGGCCGCCCGCTCCCGGTCGAACTCCCCAGTCCAGGTTCCCACCAGTACGGTCGCCACCGCGTTGCCGGCGAAGTTGGTCAGCGCCCGAGCCTCCGACATGAACCGGTCGATGCCGACGATCAGCCCGACCCCGTCGACGAGGTCCGGGCGGTGCGACTGGAGGCCGCCGGCCAGCGTGGCCAGCCCGGCGCCGGTGACCCCGGCGGCGCCCTTCGACGCGATGATCATGAACAGCAGCAGTGAGATCTGCTCGCCGATGGCCAGCGGCTTACCCAGCGCGTCGGCGATGAACAGCGACGCCATGGTCAGGTAGATCGCCGTACCGTCCAGGTTGAACGAGTAGCCGGTCGGCACCGTGATGCCGACGACCGGCTTGCTCACACCGAAGTGCTCCATCTTGGCGATCAGCCGCGGCAGCGCCGACTCCGACGACGAGGTCGACAGGATCAGCAGGAACTCCCGGCCCAGGTAACGCAGCAACGAGAAGATCGAGATCCGGGCCACGAACCACAGCAGCGCGCCCAGGAACACCAGCACGAAGATCAGACAGGTGGCGTAGAAGCCCACCATGATCTGGGCGAGGCTCTTGAGGGCGTCGACGCCGGTCGCGCCGACCACGGCGGCCATCGCGCCGAACGCCCCGATCGGCGCCAGCCACATGATCATGGCGAGGACCTTGAAGACGACCCGCTGGATGACGGTGATGGCGCTGAGCACCGGCTCACCGCGCCGGCCCATGGCCTGGACGGCGAAGCCGACCAGCAGGGCGACCAGCAGCGTCTGGAGCACCTTGCCCTCGGTGAGCGAGGAGAGCAGCGTCGTCGGGATGATCCCGAGCAGGAAGTCGGCCGTACCGGCGGCCTCGTCACCGGCGGCGGCCTTGCCGGAGCCGACGAGGTCCGGGCCGAGGTTCAGGCCCGAGCCGGGGTGGATGAGGTTGCCGACGACCAGGCCGATGGCCAGCGCGACGGTCGACATGGTCAGGAAGTAGCCGAGGGCCAGGCCGCCGACCTTGCCGACCTTCGCGGCCTGCCGGACGGAGCCGACGCCGAGCACGATGGTGCAGAAGATGACCGGGCTGATCATCATCTTGATCAGGTTGACGAAGCCGGTGCCGATCGGCTTGAGTTCCTTGCCGAAATCGGGCGCGACCAGGCCGACCACGATGCCGGCGACCACGGCCACGATGACGGCCAGATACAGGTAACGGGTACGGTCCCGGCGGGCCGCCGGTGCCGGGGTGGTGGCGGATGCGGTGGTGTCCATGTCGACAATGTGAAGCGCGTCTCACCCGTTGACAGCCTTGCGGTCATTCTGTTCACCGCGATGGCAGAAACGGTGGCGCGACGAGGGAGGTGGTGGAGGTGGCCCGACGCCAGTGGAGCATCGCGGGGCAACTCTTCGCCCTCCAGGCGATGGTGGTGACGCTGCTCGTGCTGGCCGGCGCGGCGGGCGCCGTCTGGTTGGCCCGCAGCGACTCCCGCCAGGCCGCGCAGGAGGAGGTGCTCGCTGTGGCGCAGACCGTGGCCGGCTCCCCCGACGTCCGGGCGGCCCTCACGACCGCCGACCCCGCCGGGGTCCTCCAGCCGTACGCCGAGTCGACCCGGAAGGCCACGGGCACCGACTTCGTGGTGGTGATGGCCCCCGACCGCACCCGTTTCTCGCACCCGACCCGGGACCGGATCGGCGAGCCGTTCGTCGGTGAGATCGGGCCCGCTCTGGCGGGCCGCGCGTTCACCACCACCAACGTCGGGACGCTCGGCGAGTCGGTGCGCGCTGTCGTTCCGGTGTACGACGAGCAGCGACGCCTCGTCGGTCTGGTCTCGGTGGGCATCACCACCCGCGAGATCGACAAGAAGCTGCTCGGCCAGCTGCCGGTGCTGTTCGGTGTGGTCGCGCCGGCTCTGGCGCTCGCCGCGACGGGCTCCTGGCTGCTCAGCCGCCGGCTCCGCCGCCAGACGCACGGTCTGGGGCCGGCCCAGATGACGCGGATGTACGAGTACTACGACGCCGTTCTGCACTCGGTGCGCGAAGGTCTCGTCGTGCTGACCACCGATCGTCGGGTGGCGCTGGTGAACGACGAGGGCCGCCGGCTGTTGGGGCTCGACGCGGACGCGCCGGTGATCGACCAACCGGTGGCCGGGATCGACCTGCCGCCCGCGGCGGCCGAGCTGCTCGACTCCGGGCGTGACGCCCGCGACGAGCCGATCCTCGCCGGTGACCGGGTGCTCGTCGCCAACCAGCGGACCACCCGCTTCGAGGGCGCGGTGCTCGGCACCGTGCTGACCCTGCGCGACCAGACCGAGCTACGCACCCTGGCCAGCGAGCTGGATTCGGTGCGCGCGTTGACCGAGGCGTTGCAGGCGCAGACCCACGAGTCGGCCAACCGGCTGCACACGGTGCTGACCCTGGTGGAGCTGGGCCGCGCCGACGAGGCGGTCCGGCTCGGCACCCGGGACCTGGCCCTCGCCCAACAGCTGACCGACCGGGTGGTCGGCGCGGTGACCGAGCCGGCGTTGGCCGCCCTGCTGCTCGGCAAGTCCGCACAGGCCGGCGAGCGCGGGGTGGATCTGGTCATCGAGCCGGACTGCCGCCTCGACGACAGTCCGCTGCCGACCGGTGATCTGCTCACCGTGGTCGGCAACCTGGTCGACAACGCCCTGGAGGCGGTGGCCGGTACGCCGGCACCCCGCCGGGTGCGGGTCTTCGTCGGCGCTACCGACGACGAGCTGGTGGTCCGGGTGGCCGACAGCGGCCCCGGTCTGGCACCGGATCGGGTCGCCGACGCGTTCCGGCGCGGCTGGTCCACCAAGAGCACCGGCCGGGGCCTCGGCCTGGCGCTGGTCGGGCAGGTGGTGCGCCGGCACGGCGGCAGCGCCGAGGTCTGTCGCTCCGACGACGGCGGCAGCCTGTTCACCGTCCGGCTGCCGAGCAGGACCGAGCGGTCATGACCGCCATCCGGGTGCTGGTCGTCGAGGACGAGCCGCTGCTGGCCGAGGCGCACAGCGCGTACACCGAACGGGTTCCCGGTTTCGTCGTGGTCGGGGTGGCGCACACCGCGCGGGCGGCGATGGCGGCCCTGCGCGCCAACGACGGCGGCGACGTGGACCTCGTACTCCTTGATTTTCGGCTGCCGGACCTGCACGGCCTGGACGTCTGCCGGGCGCTGCGCGCGGCCGGCAGCAGCGTCGACGTGCTCGCGGTGACGTCCGCGCGGGACCTGGCGGTGGTGCGCACCGCCGTGTCCCTCGGGGTGACCCACTACCTGCTCAAGCCGTTCACGTTCGCCGCGTTCCGCGACAAGTTGGAGCGGTACGCCGACTACCGCGCCCAGGCGCTCGCCGACGGCGAGGTCGCCGCCCAGCACGAGGTGGACCAGATGTTCGCCACCCTGCGCGGCACCGCCGGGCACAGCCTGCCCAAGGGGCTCGACGCGCAGACCCTCGATCGGGTACGCGCCGCGCTCACCGACGGCACCCGCGCGGAGGTCGGGCTGTCCGCGACCGAGGTGAGCGCGCTGAGCGGCATCTCCCGGGTGACCGCCCGCCGCTACCTGGAGTACCTGGTGACAGTCGACCGGGCGGCCCGCAGCCCCCGCTACGGCACCCCTGGCCGCCCCGAGGTCGAGTACCGACCCAGGTGACCACAGCGTCGCTCCGGCTGAGTCTGTTTGTCTTTTGAGCGTCATACCTCTGAGTCATATTTATGACTCAGAGGTATGGCCATGCGAGGCGGAAAGGCTAGCCGTGACATCGAGCAACGCCGGACGAAAGCGCAAATGGTCAACGGCTGAGCATGTGCCGGCCGAGGAGTTGGCCCGCCGCCAGGGCATTCAGCCGGTCGTCTCCGTAGACGACCTGGCCGAGCAGCTCAGGCGATCTGACGGAGGTCGTCGCCGTAGTCGAAGATGATCCGCATCCGGGCGCCGAGCGCTCGTGCGTATCGGCTCAGCGTCGCGACCTCGTTGGCCTCCAGGTCACCGTTCTCGATCTGGCTGACCCTGCCGGGCGTGACACCTATTGCGGTGGCGGGGCGGAGATCCGTTGTTAGACTTGCCGGGTTGGGTTAGCGGTACGACCAGGGAGAACCAGACATGGCGGGTGACGACGACATCTCCGGGTGAGACCGGATGTGTTCGGCCATCGGTTCGGAGCGCGTAGGCGCAGCCGCCGAGGCCATGACGTCGTTCCACCGTTCCCGTTGTCGTCGGGCGGCTGAGGCGCGCCCACCCCACCCTTTGAGGTCACTCGCATGTCTGATGCGTTCATTGTCTGCTCGAACCTGTCCTTCTCCTGGCCGGACGACACCCCGGTCTTCTCGGAGCTGTCCTTCACCGTTCCCGGCGGTCGCACCGGCCTGGTCGCGCCCAACGGCGCCGGCAAGAGCACCCTGCTGCGGCTGATCGCCGGGGAGCTGCGGCCCAGCGGCGGCAGCGTCACCGTCGACGGTGTGCTCGGCTACCTCCCGCAGACGCTGCCGCTGGTCGGTGACCTGAGCGTGGCGCAGGTGCTGGGCGTGGCCGAGCGGATCGCGGCGCTGCACGCCATCGAGGCCGGCGACGCCAGCGAGGAGCACTTCGCCACCATCGGCGACGACTGGGACATCGAGGAGCGCACCCGCTCGGAGCTGGACCGGCTCGGCCTGGGTGAGCTGTCGCTCGACCGCCGGCTGCACACCCTCAGCGGCGGCCAGGTGGTCTCGCTCGGCCTGGCGGCGCAACTGCTGCGCCGCCCGGACGTGCTGCTGCTCGACGAGCCGACCAACAACCTCGACCTGGAGGCCCGGCACAAGCTCTACGACGTCCTCACCGAGTGGTCCGGGTGCCTGCTGCTGGTCAGCCACGACCGGGAACTGCTGGACCGGATGGACCGCATCGCCGAGCTGGACCAGGGCGAGATCCGCTGGTACGGGGGCAACTTCACCGCGTACACCGAGGCGGTGCAGGCGGCACGGGAGGTGGCCGAGAGCAACCTGCGCAACGCCGAGCAGGAGGTCAAGCGGGAGAAGCGGGAGATGCAGCAGGCCCGGGAACGGGCCGACCGGCGGGCCAGCAACGCCTCGAAGAACCTGAAGAACGCCGGCCTGGCCCGGATCGTCGCCGGTGGGCTCAAGCGCAGCGCGCAGGAGTCGGCGGGCAAGGCGCAGGAGACACACTCGTCCCGGCTCGGTCAGGCCAAGGCCCGACTCGACGAGGCCGGCCGGGCGGTACGCGACGAGGACCGCATCGTCGTGGACCTGCCCGACACCACCGTCCCGGGCGGGCGCACGGTCTTCTCCGGCCACGGGATGCGGGCCCACTTCGACGACCGGGAGCTGTTCGGCGGCGACGGCGCCGACCTGGTGATCCGGGGGCCGGAACGGATCGCCCTGACCGGGGCGAACGGCGTCGGCAAGTCGACGCTGCTGCGCCTGGTCAACGGTGACCTGCAACCGTCCGGCGGTGAGCTGAAGCGCGGCGAGGGACGGATCGCGTACCTGTCGCAGCGGCTGGACCTGCTGGACCTCGACCGTACGGTGGCGGAGAACTTCGCCGCGTACGCGCCGAGCCTGCCGGACGCCAAGCGGATGAACCTGCTCGCCCGGTTCCTGTTCCGGGGTGCCCGGGTGAACCTGCCCGTCGGGGTGCTCTCCGGCGGTGAGCGGCTGCGCGCCACCCTCGCCTGTGTGCTCTGCGCCGAGCCGGCGCCGCAACTGCTGCTGCTCGACGAGCCGACGAACAACCTGGACCTGGTCAGCGTGGGTCAGTTGGAGAGCGCGCTGTCGGCGTACCAGGGGGCGTTCGTGGTGGTCAGCCACGACGAACGGTTCCTCGCCGAGATCGGCGTGCAGCGCTGGTTGCGGTTGGCCGACGGCCAACTGCGCGAGATCAGCGCCCCCGAGCGGGTCTGAGCCCAGCGGTCCGGCCGGCGCACGCCGGCCGGACCGAGGCCGGCTCAGCTCACGTTGGCCGGGCCGAGGACGCTCTTCAGGTCACCCATCAGCGCGGTCGTCGCCGCCACCCGGAACGGGCCCAGCCGCAGGGTGGTGGTGCGCCCGCCGTTCTGGAGTTTGACGTGCACCTCGGTGTCGCCGGGGTGCAGCACCAGGGTCTCCTTGAGTTTCTCCACCAGCGGCGGCGTGCAGCGGTGCACAGGGATGGTGAGGGTGACCGGCTTGTTGGTGGCGCTGGTGCTGACGTCCGGCATGGACATGTCCATCGCCATGATCCGTGGGGTGTCGTCGCGGCGGTCCACCCGACCCTTGACCACCACGATGGCGTCCTCGGCGATGTACTGCCCGATCACCTCGTAGGTGTTGGGGAAGAACAGCGTCTCCACCCCACCGGCCAGGTCCTCCAGGGTGGCCGACGCCCAGGCCCGGCCCTGCTTGGTGACCCGGCGCTGCACTCCGGAGAGGATGCCGGCGAGGGTGACGACAGCCCCGTCGGGCACCCCGCCCTCCTCGGCCAGGGAGGCGATGGTGGTGTCGGCTGCCGCGTTGAGGATGTGCTCCAGGCCGAACAGCGGGTGGTCGGAGACGTACAGGCCGAGCATCTCCCGCTCGAAGGCCAGCTTGTCGCGCTTGTCCCACTCGCTGTCGCCGATGGTCGGCATCACAGTGGTGCTGCCGGTGTCGGCGTCACCGAAGCCGGCGCCGAACAGGTCGTACTGGCCGACGGCCTCCTTGCGCTTGACGTCGGCGTACGCGTCGATCGCGTCGGCGTGCACCGCGAGCAGGCCCTTGCGGGGGTGGTCGAGGGAGTCGAAAGCGCCCGCCTTGATCAGCGATTCGATGGTCTTCTTGTTGCAGACCACGGCGTCCACCTTGGACAGGAAGTCGTAGAAGTCGGCGTACTCGCCCTTCTCCTCCCGGCAGCGCATGATCGACGCGACCACGTTCGCCCCGACGTTGCGGACGGCGGCGAGGCCGAAGCGGATGTCCTTGCCGACCGGGGTGAACGGCCCGGCCGAGGTGTTCACGTCCGGCGGCAGCACCTGGATGCGCATCCGGCGACACTCGGCCAGGTAGAGCGCCATCTTGTCCTTGTCGTCGCCGACGCTGGTGAGCAACCCGGCCATGTACTCGGCCGGGTAGTGCGCCTTCAGGTACGCGGTCCAGTAGGAGACCAGGCCGTACGCGGCGGAGTGCGCCTTGTTGAAGGCGTACCCGGCGAACGGCACCAGGACGTCCCACACCGCCTGGATCGCCTCGTCGGAGTAGCCGCGCTCGCGGCAGCCGTCCCGGAACGGGATGAACTCCTTGTCGAGGATCTCCTTCTTCTTCTTACCCATGGCCCGGCGCAGCAGGTCCGCCTGACCCAGGGTGTAGCCGGCGAGGATCTGCGCGGCGCGCTGCACCTGCTCCTGGTAGACGATCAGGCCGTGGGTGGGCTCCAGGATCTCCCGCAGCGGCTCCTCCAGCTCCGGGTGGATCGGCGTGATCTCCTGGAGGCCGTTCTTGCGCAGCGCGTAGTTGGTGTGCGAGTCGACGCCCATCGGGCCGGGTCGGTACAGGGCCAGGACGGCGGAGATGTCCTCGAAGTTGTCCGGCTTCATCAACCGCAGCAGGGACCGCATCGGCCCACCGTCGAGCTGGAACACGCCCAGGGTGTCACCGCGGGCCAGCAGCTCGTACGCGGCCTTGTCGTCCAGCGGCAGGCCCAGCAGGTCGAGCTTCCGGCCGTGGTTCAGCTCGATGTTCTTGACCGCGTCGTCGATGATCGTCAGGTTGCGCAGGCCGAGGAAGTCCATCTTCAGCAGCCCGAGCGACTCGCAGGTCGGGTAGTCGAACTGCGTGATGATCGCCCCGTCGGCGTCGCGGCGCATCAACGGGATGTGCTCGATGATCGGCTCGGCGGACATGATGACGCCGGCGGCGTGCACACCGGTCTGCCGGATCAGCCCCTCGATGCCCTTGGCCGTGTCGATCACCTTGCGGACGTCCGGGTCGGAGTCGTACAGGCCGCGGATCTCGCCCGCCTCCGCGTAGCGGGGGTGCTTGTTGTCGAAGATGCCGGTGAGCGGAATGTCCTTGCCCATCACCGCCGGAGGCATGGCCTTGGTGATCCGGTCGCCGACCGCGTACGGGAAGCCGAGGACCCGGGCCGAGTCCTTGATCGCGGCCTTCGCCTTGATCGTGCCGAAGGTGGCGATCTGGGCGACCTTGTCGTCGCCCCACTTGTCCGTGACGTACTTGATCACCTCGCCGCGCCGGCGCTCGTCGAAGTCGATGTCGACATCCGGCATCGAGACCCGCTCGGGGTTGAGGAACCGCTCGAAGATCAGGCCGTGCTGGATCGGGTCCAGGTCGGTGATGCCCAGCGCGTACGCGACGAGCGACCCGGCGGCCGAACCACGGCCCGGACCCACAGCGATGCCCTGGTTCTTCGCCCACTGGATGAAGTCGGCGACCACGAGGAAGTAGGACGGGAAGCCCATCTGGTTGATGACGCCCAGCTCGTACTCGGCCTGGACGACGTGCCCCTCGGGGATGCCGTTCGGATAGCGGCGGGCCAGGCCGGCGAAGGTCTCCTTGCGGAACCAGGACTCCTCGGTCTCCCCCTCGGGCACCGGGAAGCGCGGCATCAGGTTGTGGAACTCGAACATGCCCTTCGGGTCGACCTTCTCGGCCACCAGCAGGGTGTTGCGGCAGCCTTCCTGCCACAGCTCGGACGAGTCCACTGCGCGCATCTGGTCGGCGCTCTTGATGAAGTAGCCGCCGCCCTCGAACCGGAACCGGTTGGGGTCGTCGATGTTGCTGCCGGTCTGCACACAGAGCAGCACGTCGTGGGCGGTGGCCTGCGCCTCGTGGGTGTAGTGGGAGTCGTTCGTGACCACCGGCGGGATGTCCAGCTTGCGGGCGATCTCGGTGAGCCCCTCGCGGACCCGGCTCTCGATGGAGAGGCCGTGATCCATGATCTCCAGGAAGTAGTTGTCCTTGCCGAAGATGTCCTGGTAGCTGGCGGCGACCTTGAGGGCCTCGTCGAACTGGCCCAGACGCAGCCGGGTCTGCACCGCGCCGGACGGGCAGCCGGTGGTGGCCATGATCCCCTCGGCGTGCTCGGCGATCAGCTCCATGTCCATCCGGGGCCACTTGACGTAGTGCCCCTCCATGGAGGCGCGCGAGTTGAGGGTGAACAGGTTCTTCAGGCCCTGCGCGTTCTTCGCCCACATGGTCTTGTGGGTGATCGCGCCGTTACCGGAGATGTCGTCGCTCTTCTGCTCCGGGCGACCCCACTTGACCCGCGCCTTGTGATAGCGCGACTCCGGCGCCACGTACGCCTCGACGCCCAGGATCGGGGTGATCCCGGCGGCCATCGCCTGGTTGTAGAAGTCGTTCGCGCCGTGCATGTTGCCGTGGTCGGTGATCGCCACAGCGGACATGCCCAGCCGCTTGGCCTCGGCGAACAGGTCCTTCAGTCGGGCCGCTCCGTCGAGCATCGAGTACTCGGTGTGCACGTGCAGATGCGCGAACGAATCAGCCATGCGTGGCGCCCCCCGGCGGTGTGGATCTTGTTGGTCGGAGCCGACCGGGACCTACCCTACCGAGGTGATCTCGGCGGCTCCACCGTCCGCGCCGACGGTCGTGGCCCTCGTCTCCTGATCGCCCCCGGGTGCGCCTAGGCTCGGAGGATGGCGAGGTACTACGACGTGCACCCGGAGAACCCACAGCCCCGGATCATCGGGCAGGTCGCCGACCTGATCCGCAGCGGTGGGCTGGTCGCCTACCCGACGGACTCCTGCTACGCGCTCGGCACCCAACTGGGCAACCAGGACGGGCTGGACCGGATCCGGCAGATCCGACACCTCGATGATCGGCACCACTTCACGCTGGTCTGCCACGACTTCGCCCAGCTCGGCCAATTCGTGCAGATCAGCAACTCGGTCTTTCGCCTGGTGAAGGCGTCCACCCCGGGCAGCTACACCTTCATCCTGCCGGCCACCAAGGAGGTGCCCCGCCGGATGCTGCACCCGAAGAAGCGGACCGTCGGCGTGCGGGTGCCCCGGCACACCGTCACCCAGGCGCTGCTGGCCGAGTTGGCCGAGCCACTCGTGTCCAGCACGCTGGTCCTGCCCGGCGACGAGGAGCCGATGACCCAGGGCTGGGAGATCAAGGAACGGCTCGACCACCAGCTCGACGCGGTGCTCGATGCCGGCGACTGCGGTAAGGAGCCGACGACAGTGATCGACCTGTCCGGGCCCGAGCCGGAGATCCTGCGCCGGGGTGCCGGGGACGTCTCCCGCTTCGATTGACGCCCTCTCCGCCCTGGAGGGCGGAGATTCCGGTCTGCTACGCCCCCGAAGGGGCAAGGTCCCGGCGGGTTACCGCTTCGCTGCGCGGTGCCGGCACGGGTGCCGGTCTTACCTGCGCTCCACGGTCGTTGAGGTCCGCCCGTCCGGCGGCCCTGATGTTCTTGGCGGCGTTCACGTCTCGGTCGTGCAGGCTGCCGCATGGGCAGCCCCACGTCCGGACGTTGAGCGCCATCTTGTCGTTGATCCGGCCGCAGTCCGAGCACATGCGGGTCGACGGGAAGAACCGATCTACCCGGGCGAAGGTGCGCCCATGCCGGGCGGCCTTGTACTCCAGCATGGCCGCGAACTGCGACCACCCAGCGTCGTGCACCGACTTCGCCAACTGTGTCCGGGCGAGACCGGTCACGCACAGGTCCTCGACGAACACCGCTTGGTTGTCGCGGATGATCTGCGTCGAAAGCTTGTGCTGCCAGTCCCGCCGGGTGTCGGCCACCTTCGCGTGCGCGCGGGCGACCTTCCGGACGGCCTTCTTGCGGTTGTTGCTGCCCCGCTGCTTGCGGGACAAGCCCTGCTGCAACCGGCGCAGCTTGCGGGCTGCACGGCGCAAGAACTTCGGCGCGGTCACCTTCGTCCCGTCGGACATCACTGCGAAGTGCGTCAACCCCAGGTCGATGCCGACCTCCGAGTCCAGCTGGGGCAACGGCTGGTCGGCGGTCTGCACCACGAACGAGGCGAAGTGCCGACCGGCGGCGTCTCGGACCACCGTCACCGACGTCGGCGCAGCCGGCAGCTCCCGCGACCAACGGACTTCCAGGTCGCCGATCTTCGGCAGCCGCAGTCGACCGTTGTCGAGGATCTTGAACCGGGCGTTGGCGGTGAACCGGACGGCCTGCCGGCTGTCCTTGCGGGACCTGAACCGGGGAGCGGCGAGCTTGCGACCCTTGCGCTTGCCCGACAGCGAGGCGAAGAAGTTGCGGTAGGCCTTGTTCAGGTCCGCGAGGGCCTGCTGCAACACCACCGATGACACCTCGCCCAGCCACGCCCGCTCCGGGGTCAACTTGGCCACGGTAACCCGCTTGGACAGCTCGGCGTCCGTCGGATACGGCAGGCCAGCCTTGTGTGCTTCCTGTCGCGCGCGCAGCCCGTCGTTGAACACCACCCGCGCGCACCCGAACGCCTTCGCCAGCGCCTCGCGCTGGGCGGCATCCGGGTAGAGCCGGTAGTTGTACCGAAGCTGCACGCGTCGAGTCTGCCATTGGTCTATGGCTGATCTCGGAGACGTCCGCACTGGTAGACACTGCACTTTCGCGTTACACGCCCACTTGGTCTTCGTGACCAAGTACCGGCGCCGAGTCTTCTCTGACCAACACCTCAAGCGGATGGAGGACATCATGCGGACGATGTGCGCTGACTTCGACACCGAGTTGGTCGAGTTCAACGGCGAAGACAACCACGTCCACCTACTGGTGACCTTCCCACCCAAGGTCGCCCTGGCGAAGCTGGTCAACTCTCTCAAAGGTGTGTCCAGCCGGCGGCTGCGCCAAGAGTTCCCTGACCTCGTCCGCCACTACCACCACACCAACCGCCTGTGGTCGGCGTCGTACTTCGCCGGGCTCCGTCGGCGGGGCACCCCTGAGCATCCTGCGGCAGTACATCGAGCAACAGAACCGCCCGGCCCAGGGCACGCACGGGCCATGACGGCCCTCCCACGCGGGCCTTCACCACGCCCTGAACGACGGTGCACTAGCCCGCATTTCGTTAGCGCGCCGGTTCGGGTCGGGTGCCGGACGCTACGGGGCCGCCGCGGCGGCACCGGTCGTACGCTCAGGGATCGGCACCGGCGAGCATTGGACATCCGGCATGCCCGACGCGGACGACATCGACGCCCTGGCCCGGTCCGCCGCGCACGGCGATCCGGCCGCGCTGAACGCCCTGCTGGTCGCGGTGCGCCCGGAGGTGCTGCGGCTGTGCGCCCGATTCCTGCCCAGCCGGGAGGACGCCGAAGAGGCCTGCCAGGACACCTTGCTGGCGCTGGCCGGCGGCATCACCCGGTTCGAGGGACGTTCCTCGTTCCGCACCTGGCTGCACCGGCTGACCGCCAACCGGGCCCGCTCCACGTACCGCACGCTGCGCCGCCGCTGCCGGCTGGAGGCCGAGGGCGTACCGCTGCCCGACCAGGCCGACCCGCGACGGACCAGCGTGGTCGCGGGCACCCGCCTCGACCTGCTCGACGCCTTCGACTCGGTCCACCCCGACCTCGCCGAGGTGGTCGCCCTGCGCGACGTCCTCGGGCTGAGCTACCCGGAGATCGCCGCCCTGCTCGACGTGCCGCTGGGCACTGTGAAGTCCCGGTTGCACCTGGCCCGCCGGCAGGTCCGGCAACGGCTCGACGCGCAATGAGCCGCACGTCGTTGCGCCGGGTCGTCGTCGTCCTCGCGGCCACCGTGGCGGTCGCCGGCTGCGGCGGCGCCGACGCCGTCTCGCCCCTGCCCGTCCAACCGCCCGGGCCGACCCGTTCGACGCCGGCCCCCACCGCGATCCCCACGATCTCCGCGATCGCCGCGCCCACCGGGTCGCCGTTCCGACCGCCGCCGACCAGCGCGCGCCCGGCCGCGCCACCGCCCGCACCCACCAGAACAAGGGGTACGCCCCGAACGACTCCCCCGCCGACCGACGCGACGCCGGCCTGTCAGGGCGCTGTCCGCTACGACCTGCCGCTCGCCGAGACCGAGATCGAGCTGCTGACATCGCTCTGCTTCGCCACCGGTGCGGTGCTGCGCATCCAGGGCATCGGGCCGGGGCTGGTCACCGTGGACCGCCCGGAGCTGGTCTCCCAGCAGTACGAGGCGGGCGTGGTGGACATCCGCTTCGTCCGCCCCGGCACGGTCGCCGTGACGATCCCCAAGGACGGCCGGGAGCACACCATCACAGTGGTGGTCCGCTAGGCCCTGTCTCCCGGATCACGAATCTCGTTCGCTGGATGGGCGGTCGATGCCGTCTCCGCTTGTTCGACCTGGTGGATGAGTTGCTTGAGGTGGGCGATCTCGTCGCGCAGGGCTGATTGACCGGCAGCGGTGAGAGTCACCCAGGTGCGTGGGCGCTTGCCCTCGTAGCCCTTCTCGATCTCGATCAGCTCGGCCTTCTCCAGGACGCTCAGGTGCTGCCCGAGGTTGCCTGCGGTCAGCTGCAGGGTGGTGCGTAGGAAGCCGAACTCGACCTGGCGGGCTTGGTGCGCGATGGCCAGGATGCCCAGTCGGACGCGCTGGTGGACCACGTCGTCGAGGCCGTTGGTGGGATGGTCGGTCATCGCCCCGCAACCTCGGTGGTCGGCCGGGTCAGGGCGAAGGCGGCACTGCCGAGCAGCAGCAGCGCCGCCGGGACTAGCAGGTACGGCAGGAAGAACCACGGCGAGGTCGAGTGGATAACCTGGCCGCCCTGCACCATCACGATCGCCAGATAGACGAGGCTGTACGCCAGCAGCGCCCAGTTGTGTTCGACCCGCGCGAGCACCAGCAGCGCCAACGCGATGACCGCTAGGGGGCTGGCCAGCCCGTTGATGAGCCACGCCGCCGGCCCGACCTCGATCTCGACCGGATCGGTGGAGAAGGGGTCGGCGGGGACGGGGATGAGCGGGTGGAACGTCAGCCAGATCGACACGGCTGCCATCAGAACGGCCAACGCGACGCCGACGACGACGTAGGGGCGGATCGGGGTGCCCACGCCACGCCGTCGGGACTGCCTGACGTAGAAGCCTGCGATCGCCGCGTAGGCGAGCACCAGCGCGACCGTCCAGTACCCGAGCTGCGTGGGGTTGGGCCCCATGCAGACGGTGTGCTGCGGGCGGGATCGGCAGGTGTCGAACAGGTCGAGGTAGGGGGCGTACCGGTAGACGGGCACCGCGACCAGGGTGATCACCGCGAAGACCAGCAGTGGAAACCAGGTGCCGCGCTGGGCGGAACGGACCTGGCGTGTCAGGTCGCGTACGGCCGCCAACAGCTCGCGAGGCCCGTCCGCCTGCGGAGCGGATTCGTGTGTCATGCAGTCAGCTTTGCATTACAGACCTATCCGCGCAAGAGAGTTTGGCAACCTGGCCCGTGGCTCGGCGCCGGGCCCGCAGGAACTCGGTGCCCGCGACCCCCAGCAGTCACCGAACGCCGTGGGCAGCGCGGCGGCCATCAGCATCAGGCCGAACCTGGTGCCCAGGATCAGCAGCGGGACCGGCTGTCTCCGAGGGCTGTAGCTGTCGGTGATCAACGTGGTGGTCACCCACACCGCGAACAGTGTCGACAGCAGGAGCAGCGCCTGGGCAATGCCGATCCAGCTCTGGTCGGCGGCCATCTTCCTCGAGGTCATCGCCAGACCGGCGACCAGTGCGAGGTCGAAGAACAGCTCCAGCAGATCCGTACGCGGTGACCCGTTCGGCGTGCGGATCTGCGCCCGACGCCTGCCGCCGCTCACCGGCTCGCGCTTCTGGGCCACAGTGACAGCTTCAGACCCGCAGGGCCGCCGCCGAGCGCGTTTCGACAGCACCTACCGCAGGTGTACGCCGGCGAGCAGGGTGTCCACGAAGTCGGGCCCGCTGGCCACTGGCGGGGTGATCTGCGCGTACACCAGGGCGGGTCGATCGGGGTGCAGAGCGGCCGACTCGATGATCTGCGGCCGGCCCCGCTCGCAGCGGTACGCCACCACTGTCCACTCGACGCCGGTCTGCCGGGTGACCCGGGCCGGCGCGGGCGTGCAGTCGCCGTGCGTGCGCTCGGCCAGGAACCCGGCGGGCGTGGCACGGGCCGCCGTGCTGGCGGAGAGACCCACGAACGCTCCGGGCAGGCGAGGGTCGGCTGCCCAGCGGCGGGGTTGCGGCGACATCACCAGCGCCGGTTCGGGTTCGCCGTCGGCGCCGTACTGACCGGCCCAGGTGGCGCCCGTGGCGGACCAGCCGGGTGGCAACGCCACTGTCAGCGGCCCGGTCGTGTACGTGCCGCCGACCGACCGCGCCGACCCGGCACCACCCGGCTCGGCACCCGCCACACCCACCGCGGCGACGGCCACCACAGCGGCCCCGGCCCGCCGCAACCGGTACGAGCGGGCCGGCCGAGGTTGGTGCCGCACCGGACCGGTCACCGTAGCCGGCCCCGCCGGGCCGGTCGCGCGGATCAACGCTGCGTGCAGGGTCGCGGCGTCGGGGTAGCGGTCGGCCGGGCGGTGGGCGGTGGCCCGGGCGAGCACCGCCGCGACCGCCGGAGGCACGTCGTCCCGAAGTCGGATCTCCGGGGAGTGCCGAGGCGGATGGGGCCTGGTCGGGTTCGCGCTCGACGGGTCGGCGGCCAGCAGTCGGATGCCGAGTCGGCCGAGCCCGTACACGTCGGCGCGGGTGTCGACCACCGCCCCCGGATCGTCCTGCTCGGGGGCCATGTAGCCCGGGGTGCCGGCCCGGGCGGTCAGCCCGGAGGCGGCGGCGAGCGCCTTGGCCAGGCCGAGGTCGGCGATCAGCACCTGTTCCCCGCCGCCGGGGCCGGCGGAGCGGAACAGGATGTTGCCCGGGGTGAGATCACGGTGCACGACGCCGTGGCGGTGCAGCACGGCGACCCCGGCGCAGACCTCACCGAGCAGCCGCAACGCCGTCGGCGCGGGGATCTCGCCAGCGGCCAGCCGGTCCCGCAGGCTGCCCCCGTCCGCCCAGGCCAGGACGGCGTACGGGCGGCCGTCGGGCAGCTCACCGACGGCGTGCACCCGGATCAGCCGCTCGTGCTCCAACCGGCGCAGCAACCGGGCCTCGTCGAGGAAGCGTTCCCGCACCCGTAGGTCGTGGCTCCAGTTCTCGGCCAGCACCTTGATCGCCACGTGCGCGTCGA
Source organism: Micromonospora noduli (assembly GCF_003264475.1). Lineage (NCBI taxonomy): Bacteria > Bacillati > Actinomycetota > Actinomycetes > Micromonosporales > Micromonosporaceae > Micromonospora > Micromonospora noduli. The sequence continues at coordinate 42,616 of NZ_PYAC01000013.1, forward strand.
GCGCCCGGTCGTAGCCCAGCCAGACCATCGCGAACGAACCGACGCCGAGCAGTCGCTCGACGGCGTAGGGCCCGATCCGCAGTGGAGCCGTCACCCGTCTCACCCCCGGCCAGCACGGTCGGTCGGCGTTCCTCTGCACAGTAGACCCGGCCGGTCGCAATCCCGACGAACCATTGGCCCTGGCGCGGTGACTAAGAGGGCAGGAGACCCATCACCGAAGGAGCCACGATGAACCGTCCCGCGATCCTCCTCACCACCGCCGCGTTGGCGCTCGGCACGCTCGTCCCGGCGGCGGGTAGCCGGCCCGGCGGCGGCGGCGCCCCAGGCCGGCGGCACCGCGCCCGCCTCGGCCCGCGGTCCGCGCGCCGTCGACCCCGGGCACAGCCACCCGCAGGTGCTCAGCGTCGGTGGCGTCGGCGTGTACCGCATCGGCGCCAGCCTGGCGTCGCTCATCAGGAACGGGCACGTCGGCTGGACCGCGCCGGGTTGCGACGGGGTGGTGCGCACCGGCGCGACCGGATCCTTGGCGGGCGTGATCCTGCTGGCCTTCCGCGACGGGCGACTGGTGGAGGTCGGTACGGCCACCGCGCCGCCGCAGTCCCCCGCCGGCGCCACTGTCGGCATGTCCTTCGACGAGTTGGAGGCGATCTACGGCTGGCGGGGTTCGCTGATCCGCAACGACGCGGGGGACGCCGAGGCGTACCTGGTCCGGGCGGGGTCGCGGGTGGAGTTGTTCACCGGGCACCCGATCCGGCCCGGGGTGGGCTACTTCCAGGTCGGGCCGGCCAGCTTCGTCGAGCGGAACTTCCGGCAGGGCCCGTCCTGCTGACTTTTCCCAGGTGCGGGGCGTCCGGTGTCGACCGGGCGCCCCGCACGTCGTATCGGCCCGAAACGGAGGTTGGGCGGACACGATGATGTCGGGTGGACAACACTGTGTGCCACACAGTATGGTGTGACACATGGTTAGCGAGGACGTTCTACGGACGCACCTACAGGAGTTGCGTCGAGGCACCGTCGTGGTGGCCAGCCTGGTCGCGCTACGCCGACCGGACTACGGCTACGCACTGCTGCAACGGCTCAGCGACCACGGCTTCCCGGTCGACGCCAACACCCTCTACCCGCTGCTGCGCCGCCTGGAGGACCAGGGGCTGCTGACCAGCGAGTGGAACACCGAAGAGAGCCGACCGCGCAAGTTCTACCGGACCAGCGACGAGGGCGAGTCGATGCTGAACCGGCTCCTCGACGACCTCGCCGCCGTGCAGACCTCCATCACCGGGCTGATCCAAGGAGTGGACCGATGAACACCCTGACCGACCGCTACCTCGCCGCCACCCTGCGATCGGTGCCCGCCCAGCGCCGCGACGAGATCGCCACCGAGCTGCGGGCCTCCATCGAGGACATGATCGACGACCGCACCGGCGGTGGCGCGGACCCGACAGCGGCCGAGCGGGAGGTGCTCACCGAGCTGGGCAATCCGGACGAGCTGGCCGCCCGGTACGCCGACCGCCGGTTGCAGCTCATCGGCCCGACCTACTACCTGGTCTGGCTGCGGCTGCTGAAGCTGCTGCTCAGCTTCATCCCGGCGCTCGTCGGCACGATCGTCGCCGTCGTCAAGGTCGCCGAGGGCAGCGGTTTCGGGGCCATCGGGCCGGGCATCGTCGTCGCCCTGCACGTGGCCGTGCACATCGCCTTCTGGCTCACACTGACCTTCGCCATCATCGAGCGCTCCCAGACGACGGTGGACCTGCCCGGCTGGACGGTCGACCAACTGCCCGACGCCCCGGTGCACCGGGGCATCCCGCTCGCCGACACCGTCGCATCGGTGATCATGCTGGTGCTGACCATCGCGTACCTGCCGTTCCAGCACTACCAGTCCTGGGTCCACGGCACCGACGGCGAGAACATCCCGCTCCTCGACCCGGCGCTCTGGTCGTTCTGGCTGCCGGCGCTGATCGTGGTCCTGGCCGCCAGCGCGGTGGTCGAGATCGTCAAGTACCGGATCGCGCACTGGACCTGGACGCTCTTCGGCGTCAGGGCGTTGCTCAGCCTGGCCTTCGCGGTGCCGCTGATGTGGCTGGCTCTCACCGACCGACTGCTCAACCCGGCCCTCGGCGAGCGGCTCAGCTGGCTGGCGAATGCGGACAACCGCAACGTCCTCGGGGCGACCATCGCGGTCGGCGCGGCAGTGGTGGTGGTCTGGGACCTGATCGACACCGCAGTGAAGACCCGGCGGCAGACGGCGTGAGTGATCCCCGACCCGACGGCCCGGCGCGTACCCCGCGCCGGGCCGTCGCCCGTCGTGGTGACCACGGCGGGCCGCCCGGTTGGAGGGCCTGGTGGGCGGCGTGGCATCGTTCCCGGATGACAGTGGCACCGCGACCGGAATGGCGTCGTCCGGGTCCGACGGCGGAGCAGCGCCGAAACGACCTGTGGATCGGCCTGGGGATGACCGGGCTGGCGTTGGTCAGTCTGACCCTGGCCCGCAGCACCGGCGCGTTCCTGCTGGGCCCACCGCCGTCCGGGCCGGAGCAGCTGTTCTGGACCGTCGCGGTGACCCTCCCGCTGATCTGGCGACGACGCTGGCCGACCGCGACACTGCTGGTGGTCGCGGTGGCGTTCATCGCCGCGCAGGCCCGCTCGGCCCCCGAGAGCCAGTTCTCCTCCTGGGCCCTGTTCTGCGCCCTCTACACCGTCGGCGCCTGGGGCCAGGACCGCCAACTGTCCCGCCGGCTGCGGATCGGCGTGATCGCCACGATGTTCGCCTGGCTCGGCGTCTACTACGCGGTGATGATCGACCACATTCCGGCGGACACCTTCGCCGACGCGGTCGGGCCGGTACCCCCGGTGCTCGCCGCGATGGTCAACGGTGTGCTGCTCAACGTGCTGGTCTTCGGCTTCGCGTACTTCTTCGGCGAGACCGCGTGGGTGGCCGCGCGCCGCGAGCACGAGCTGCGCGCCCAGGCCGAGGACCTGCGCCGGTCGCAGGCCGAGGCCCGGGAACGGGCGGTGCTCGGCGAACGGGTCCGGATCGCCCGCGAGCTGCACGACGTGGTCGCCCACCACGTGTCGGTGATGGGCGTACAGGCATCCGCCTGCCGCCGGGTGTTCGACCGCGACCCGAACAAGGCCCGTACGGCGCTGACCGCCATCGAACAGAGCGCCCGCACCGCCGTCGACGAGCTGCGCCGGATGCTCGGCGTCCTGCGGACCTCCGCCGGCACCGACGCCACGCCGCCGGCGGCCGGCGGCGTCGAACGGATCGACGAACTGGTCGAGCGGGCTCGGGCCGCCGGGCTGACTGCCACCCTCGGGGTGTACGGCGACCCGGTCGCATTGCCCGAGTCGGTCTCCCAGACGGCCTACCGGGTGACGCAGGAGGCGGTGACCAACACCCTGAAGCACGCCGAGGCGGCCCTGCTCGACGTGCGGGTCCGGTACCTGGCCCGGGAGGTGGAGGTCGACGTGACCGACGACGGGCGGGGCGGCGGCCGGGCCGACACCGTCGGGTTGGGCCTGATCGGCATGCGCGAACGGGTCACCGCCCACGACGGCGACCTGGAGGCCGGGCCGCGGGCCGGCGGCGGCTGGCGGGTACGCGCCCGCTTCCCCCTGGCGGCGTCGGCGGACCGGCCGGTGGGCCCACAGCGGGAGCCGAGCGACAGGCAGCAGGCGGCAGCCGGCGCGGAGCCGTCGGCATGAGCGCGGCAGCCCAGCAGGCACCCGACACCGGACCGACGGTGCGCGTGCTGCTCGCCGACGACCAGCACCTCGTCCGTACCGGCTTCCGGGTCATCCTCGAGGTGGAGGACGACATCGAGGTGGTCGGGGAGGCCGCCGACGGCGAACGGGCCGTCACCATGACCCGAGCCACCCGCCCCGACGTCGTACTCATGGATGTCGAGATGCCCGGGATGGACGGCCTGGAGGCCACCCGGCAGATCGTCGCCGACGGCCCCGGGGCGCCCGCGGTGCTGATCCTCACCACGTTCGACCGCGACGACTACCTGTTCGCGGCGCTGCGGGCCGGGGCCAGCGGCTTCCTGCTCAAGAACGGCACGCCGGAGGAGCTGATCGAGGCGATCCGGGTGCTGGCCAGGGGCGACGGTCTGCTCGCCCCGGAGATCACCCGCCGGGTGATCTCCACCTTCGCCCGACCCGGCGACCCGGCGGGCACCGCCCACCGGGGCCCGGACGCCGACGCCGCGCTGGCCGAGCTGACCCCGCGCGAACGGGAAGTGCTGATGCTGCTCGCCGCCGGGTCGAGCAACGCGGAGATCGCCACGGCCATCCACCTGGGAGAGGCGACGGTGAAGACGCACGTGAGTCGGGTACTGGCCAAGCTCGGCCTGCGCGACCGGGTGCAGGCAGTGGTGTTCGCCTACGAGAACGGGGTGGTCCGCCCCGGCGGGTGACGGCGTCCGCCGCGAGGTGGACCCGCCCGCTCACCCGCCGGGCGGACGGCGCAGCGGCGTGATCGATCTAGCGTGAGTGCGTGACCAGAACGCTTCGCCTCGACGGCGTCGACCGCAGCTTCGGCGACCGTCAGGTGCTCAGGAACGTGTCCTTCGAGGTGTCCGCTGGCCGGATGACCGGTTTCGTGGGCGCCAACGGCGCCGGCAAGACCACCACCATGCGGATCATCCTGGGTGTGCTCGCCCCCGACGCCGGTGAGGTGAGCTGGGGCGGCACCACGCTGACCCGGCAGGACCGCCGACGCTTCGGTTACATGCCCGAGGAGCGGGGCCTCTACCCCAAGATGACCACCCGCGAGCAGGTGGCCTACCTGGGCCGGCTGCACGGGCTGGACGCCGCCGCTGCACGACGTTCCACCGACGCGCTGCTGGACCGCGTCGGGCTCGGCGAGCGCGGCGACGACCTGCTGGAGACGCTGTCACTGGGCAACCAGCAGCGCGCCCAGATCGCCGCCGCGCTGGTGCACGACCCCGAGGTGCTGGTGCTCGACGAGCCGTTCTCCGGCCTCGACCCGCTGGCAGTGGAGACCGTCGTGGCCGTGCTGCGGGAACGGGCCTCGGCCGGCGCGCCGGTGCTCTTCTCCAGTCACCAGCTCGACGTCGTGGAGCGCCTCTGCGACGACCTGGTGATCATCGGGGACGGGGTGATCCGGGCCGCCGGCAGCCGGCAGCAGCTGCGCGACTCGTACACGGTGCCCCGCTTCGAGCTGGTCGTGGAGCACGACGCCGGCTGGGTACGCGACCACCCCGGGGTGACACTGGTCGAGTTGGACGGCGCGCGGGTGGTCTTCGACCTGCCGGCCGGCACCGACGAACAGCCCGTGCTGCGGGCCGCCCTCGCGCGCGGCCCGGTCCGCGCCTTCCGCCCGGTCAGCCCCTCGCTCACCGAGATCTTCCGAGAGGTCACCCAGTGAACGTCACCCAGGCCACCCGGCTGGTCGCCGAACGCGAGATCCGGGTCAAGCTGCGCGACCGCACCTTCCTGTTCGGCACGCTGTTCTTCCTGTTGATCGCCGCGGCCGGCACCATCCTGCCGCCGCTGTTCTCCGGCGGGCCGTCCACAGTGGCGGTGACCGAGAGCCTGGCCGCGCCGCTGCGCGCCGCCGGGCTGGAAGTCCGGGTCGTGCCCGATGACCGGGCCGCCGAGCAGGCCGTCCGCGACGACGACGTGGACGCTGCGGTGGTCACCGGACCAGCCGTCCTGGCCATGGACGACGCCCCCGACGACGTGGTGAGGGCCCTGAGCACCCAGCCGACCGTCCGCCTGCTCGATCCGGACGCGGTCGATCCGGTGGTGGCGTTCCTGGTGCCGTTCGTCTTCGCGTTCGTCTTCTTCATCACCTCGCAGACGTTCGGTGTGCAGATCGCGCAGAGCGTCATCGAGGAGAAGCAGACCCGGATCGTGGAGATCCTGGTCGCCGCCGTGCCGGTCCGGGCCCTGCTGGCCGGGAAGGTGGTGGCCGGGGCCATCCTGGCGTTCGCGCAGATCGCCCTGATCGCGGTGGTGGCGGTTCTCGGGCTGCAGATCGGTGACAGCGGAGGTCTGCTCAGCCTGCTCGCCCCGGCGATCGGCTGGTTCGTGCCGTTCTTCCTGATCGGTTTCGTGCTGCTCGCCGCCATGTGGGCCGCGGCCGGCGCGCTGGCCAACCGGCAGGAGGACATCGCCGCCGTCTCGACGCCGGTGCAGCTCGCCGTCATGCTGCCGTTCTTCGCGGTGATCTTCCTGAACGACAACGCCACAGCGATGCGGGTGCTGTCATACCTGCCGTTCTCGTCGCCCACGGCCATGCCGCTGCGGCTCTTCACCGGCGACGCGGCCGGCTGGGAGCCGATCGTCTCACTGGTCCTCCTGGTGCTCGCCGCCGGCGCGTTCCTCCTCGCCGGGGCCCGGGTGTACGAGGGGTCGCTGCTGCGCACCAACGGCCGGACCTCGCTGCGTACCGCCTGGCGGGAGCGGGAGACGATCGGCTGAGCCAGCGGTCCGCCCCGCGCGGGCGTCGGTGTCCTGATCGGATGCCGGCGCCCGCTGCCGTACGGCACCGTTCCGAGCGCTGTTCGGTGGCCGTGAACTGCGCGAACACTCCTACGTTGAGCCGATCCTCACGGCAACGACCTGGTCGTCGCCGGTTTCCGGACCGGAAAGGCTCTCGATGTCCCCACCGATCAACGCACGGCAACTCCGTCGTCTGCTCAGCCTCGTGCTCGCGGTCGCCCTCGCCAGCACCCTCACCGCCCTCGTCCGGCCCGCGCCGGCCGCCGCCGCCCCGGGCGACCTCATCCTCAACGGCACGTTCGACAACGGCAGCACCCAGCCCTGGTGGACCCGGCTCGCCTCGACCAGCACCACTGTCAACGCCGGGCAACTGCGCGTCCGCACCAGCGCCACGGTCGGCAAGCCCGTCTGGGAGGACCTGGTCGGTCACTTCGAGTTCGGGGTGACGGCCGCGCAGTCGTACCGGTTGCAGTTCGACGCCTCGGCCGACGTCAACCGTTCGCTGCGCGTCTCGGTCTCCCGGGCGGACACGCCCTTCACCTCCGCTGTCGACCAGAGCGTTGCGCTGACGTCCTCGATGCGCCGGTTCACAGTCGACTTCGCGTCCCCGTTCGGCGACCCGAAGGCGGTGTTGCTGTTCCACTTCGGCGGCCAGGCCGCCTCGACGGTCCGGTTGGACAACATCTCGCTCACCCCGCTGGCCGTGAACCCGGCCACCGACCCGATCCTGTACTGGAACGGCATCCTGCTGGCCACGTACAAGGGGCTGGACCTGCCACCCACCTCCTCGTCCCGCGAGGCCGCCATCCTGCACGCGGCGATGCACGACGCCGCCGTCTCGGTCACCGGGGTCGGCAACCCCTACCGGGTACGAGTGCCGGTCAGCTACCCCGGCACCATGGACGACGTCGTGGCGCCGTCCCTGCACGCGGCCATCGACCGGGCCGCGTACGACGTGCTGACCGCGCTGTACACCCGGCACGGTCGTTCCTTCACCGATGCCCTCGACGGTGCCGTCGAGCGCCGGCCGTCCGGCGTGAACGACGCCGAGGAGGCGCGCGGTGACACCGTCGGCGCGGCGGCCGCCGCCGCCAACCTCCAGGCCCGCGCCAACGACGGCTCCGACAATGACAGGTCGTACCAACTGGACGGCGTACCCGGCTCGTGGCGGCCGACCAACGGCAAGGCGGCGGTCAGCCCGAACTGGGGCTTGGTCACCCCGTTCGCGCTCACCTCGGGCCAGCAGTTCCGGCCCGGTCTGCCGGCCGGCGCCAACGGGTACGACGACCTGCTCGGCAAGGACGAATACGACACGCAGGTGCGGGAGATCCGCGACTACGGTGGTCGGACGTCGTCGCTGCGGACCCCCGAGCAGACGCAGATCGCGTTCTTCTGGGCCAACGACCTGGGGGGCACGTACAAGCCACCGGGTCAACTCTTCTCACACACCCGGATCGTGTCGGAGCAGCGTCAGCTCGGCATCCTGGCCAATGCCAGACTCTTCGGGCTGGTCGCCCTCGCCCTCGCAGACGCCGCCATCGCCGCCTGGGACGCCAAGTACCAGACGCCCATCGACCTGTGGCGGCCGGTGACCGCCATCGAGGCGACGGAGGGCACCGGTTGGCAGCCGCTGTCGCAGACCCGCGAGGGGGTGCCGTACACGCCGGCCTTCCCGGCCTACATCTCCGGGCACGCCACCTTCGCGGGGGCCTGGTCCGCGGTGATGAAGAGGTTCTTCGGCACCGACGCGATCGCCTTCGACGCCACCACTGACGATCCGCACGCCGTGGACGTGGTCCGGCACATGACCGGCTTCGACCACGCCGCCGAGGAGAACGCGCTGAGCCGGATCTACCTCGGCGTGCACTATCGGTTCGACGCGGAGGCCGGGCTCGCCACCGGCCGTTCCGTGGGCGCGTACGTCTTCGCCAACCGCCTGCGACAGTGAATCGTCGGTCGGGATAACGGGGGGCTCCCCGTCCGGTTCGTGTGGACCGGGCGGGGAGCATGACGCGTGACCGCTACGCGGCGCAGTTCCAGTGGCCGAAGTCGCCGGTACGAGACCAGACCTCCCGTGCCGTCCTGATGTTCCAGGCCGCGTCCAGCGCCGTCTGGCGGTCGACGCCGAACCGGGACACCTCCATGTCGCTGAACTGGAACAACCCCCAGCGCCGCGTTCCGTCCTCGCCGACCTCCACCCGGTACGGGTCCAAGCCGGACAGGCAGCGCGCCACCTGCACCGCCCCGGCCGGGTCCTCCGGGAACGTCCGCCGCAGATGTTTGCCGATCCGGTCCTCCGACCAACGGGCGGGCACCTTGCGATCGCCGGCCAACTCGTCGAACAACCGCTCGTCCGCGGTGCCACTGACCGGCAGAGCGCCGAACGCCTGGAACACGATCACCCGGCTGGTGGTGTCCGGGCCGAACCAGCCGTCGACCGGCACTGTGAGTCCGTCGGCCACCAGGTGCTCCTGGAGGCTCAGCACGCAGGGGCCGTACATGCCCTGGCGCAGCACCTCCGGGCAGCCATCGGTCGGTGAGCCGTCCACTGCGGGAGGGGCGAGGGGTCGCAGCGCCCCGGCCGCCCCGACCGTCAGGACGCCGAGCACCGCCAGCAGCGCCAGCCGAAGCCAGCGACGCGCCGGCCAGGGCGCTTCGGGTCGCTGTGGAATCGAGCCGACGCTCGGGCGGATATTCGCCGCGACGGCCGCGGACGGGCCGGCAGGGGTCCGTGCCGCGTCACTCTCGGCTCGACAGTGCTCGCCGAGGCGAGCCTCGAGGTCCCGCCGTGTCTCCAGCCACCTGTCGACCTCGACCGCCGGGGTGCCGCAGGCGGTCAGCAGCGCGACGACGGTACGTTCCCGGGGCAGCGTCGTCCGCCCCAGCATCGTCGCGAGGGTGCTCGGCGGCAGCCAGTGCCCGGCCGCCGAGGCTCGCCGGGCGAGCTCCCGATAGGTCAGACCGGAACGCCGCCGCACCTCCCTGAGCAACGCCACGTACTCCCCCGCCGTGGCCGCCTGCGGCACCGGATCCCGGACAGCGTCATCCATCGAATCTCCCCGTGTCGTTGGTGTGGTCGGGCCCGAACCCGTGCCGGCACGAGCCCGTCGGCCGTACCCCGCTCAGCGACGCGGCCATCGAGAAAAGACGCTAGGTAACCCGGTCGACCAGGACAATGCCCCGGTCACCGCGCTGGGCTGTCCGGGCAGCTCAGAGCGGCATGTCCGGATCCTGTCCGACCATCTCGGACAGTCGCCGGGACCCGATTTGCCCTCGCGTCCGCGGGGTCTGGAGAATCGGGCGATGACCACGGGGGAGCTACGCCCGGACGACGCGTCCGACCCGGCCGAGTTCGTCGAGATGCTGCGCCAGCTCAAGGACCGGTCAGGGCTCACCTACCGGCAACTGGAGCAGCGTGCCGCGTCGACGGGTGACGTGCTGGCCCGCAGCACCGCGGCGGACATTCTTCGCCGGTCCACACTGCCGCGCCCCGAGGTGGTGGCCGCGTTCGTGCGGGCGTGCGGCGCGGAAGATCAGGTCGAGACGTGGCTACGGGCCCGGCACCGCCTCGCGGCAGGTCAGTTGGCCCCGCCGTCGCCGGCAGCGGACCCACCGCCGGTCGACGCGGTTGCGACCGTGGCCCCGGAGCACTCTGGCCCGGCCCGCCCACGCTGGTTCGCGCGGCCCGCGCCGCTGGCGCTGCTCGTCGTCGCCGCCCTGCTGGCCACGCTCGGCGTGGGCTTCTGGATCGAGCGACGCGACGATGAGCAGGGAAAGGCCGCGCAAACCACCGATCCGACCGCATCGGCGGGCGGCGGTGCCCGTTCGCCGAGCGCGGGGCTCAGTCAGATCCGCCCCGCCCGCAGCCCGCACCTCTGCCTCACCGAGGGTCGCGATCGCACCGGCCAGTACACCAAGGAGATAGCGGTCCAGCGGCCCTGCACGGAGGCCACCCCACCGGACACCTCGCTGGAACCGGTCGCCGACGGAATGTTCTTCATCCACTGGGTCCACCCGGTGCTCGGAAAGGGCTGCCTCACCATCCGCGAGGAGGATCCCGGCCGGAACCTGCTCGAACCCTGGAACGAGAAGGATTGCAGCGCGAACAGGTCGAAGCAGGTGTTCCACTTCGAACCGACCGGAGCGACGCCCGACGCGTACCGCATCCGGCCCGACCGTACCGAGTTGTGCGTCGGCCTGCGCGACGACGACAGCGCCGTGGCGGACGCCGCGCTGGTCGAGCCGTGCACCGGCGGCCCGGATCAGGTGTTCCTGGTCAACGCGCTGCCCGGCAACTGACGTCGGCGCCGCTCAACGCGCGGGTGGCACCTGATCCCAGCCGGCGGGCAGCGGGGGCGCCGCCCAGGTGGGGTCGGGCTGCCAGGTGGCCCACGCCGGGTCCCACCAGCGCTCACCCCCGTCGAGCAGGGCGGCGATCCGGTCACCCTCGGCCTGGATGGCGTCCCCCATGCCCGGGTAGCGCCCCTCGACGAGGCGCTGGGCGAACATCTCCACGTCCTTCCAGACGTACCGGTCGGCGTCCGCGGCCCACCACAGGTCCAGTTCGTGGTCCAGGGTGTCCACCCCGATCGGGGTACGCCGCACCGGGTCCTGGAGGTTGAAGTACCAGCCGGCGAAGTCGCGCCCCGGCCCGGTCCAGAACACGTCGATCGAGTGCGCCTCACCGGGGCGTTGCAGCATCAGCTTGCCGTGCCCGGACCAGGAGCGGTGCCCGGCGGCCTCCCACGGGTGCCGCCCGCAGGGGAAGACGCCCGGGTCCGGGAAGCCGAACTCGGCCCCCGGTGGGAGGTAGAGGACGAGCAGGTCAGGCGAATCCTCGACGCAGATCGTCGGGCAGCCGAACCAGACCTCACCCCGCAGCACCTCACGCCGCACCACGGTGTCGCCAGGCTCAAACCGCTCCACCACCCCGCACCCCCTCCCTCGCCGTCCCAGCCCCAGCCCCCGCCGCGATCTTGCACTTCCTGTTGACGATATGCCCTGCGTGACCCGGTCTGTCGGGTCAGAAAGTGCAAGATCGCGGCGGGGTGAGGCGGGGGCGAGGGCAGGACAGGGTCAGGCGTCGACCGCCGCCATCACGTCGTCGCTGACGTCGAAGTTGGCGTAGACGTTCTGCACGTCGTCGCAGTCCTCCAGGACGTCGATCAGCTTGAAGATCTTGCGCGCGCCCTCTTCGTCCAGCGGCACGTTGACGCTGGGGATCAGGGAGGACTCGGCCGACTCGTACTCGATGCCGGCGTCCTGCAACGCCGTGCGCACCGGGATCAGGTCGGTCGGCTCGGAGACCACCTCGTACGCCTCGCCGATGTCGTTGACCTCTTCGGCGCCGGCGTCCAGGACGGCCAGCATCACGTCGTCCTCGCTGGTGCCCTCCTTGGGGACGATCACCACGCCCTTGCGGGAGAACATGTACGACACCGAGCCGGCGTCGGCGAGCGAGCCGCCGTTGCGGGTCAGCGCGGTCCGTACCTCGGTCGCCGCGCGGTTGCGGTTGTCGGTGAGGCACTCGATGAGCATGGCCACGCCGCTCGGGCCGTACCCCTCATACATGATCGTCTGCCAGTCGGCGCCGCCGGCCTCCAGGCCGGAGCCACGCTTGACGGCGCGATCGATGTTGTCGTTCGGCACCGAACTCTTCTTCGCCTTCTGGATGGCGTCGAAGAGCGTCGGATTGCCGGTGGGGTCGCCGCCGCCGATCCGCGCGGCCACCTCGACGTTCTTGATCAGCTTGGCGAACATCTTGCCGCGCTTGGCGTCGATGACGGCCTTCTTGTGCTTGGTCGTCGCCCACTTTGAGTGGCCGGACATCTTCTACCTCCGTTGCTACCCGCCGTCTGCATCGACCGCACCGCTCACGCCCCGCTCCCGCCGGCGCACGCGGAGGTGCCGGTCAGCTCTGGTGGAAGCCGTGGCGGGCAGATGGCCCTGCCGAATCTCCGCAATCCTACCGACGTCCCCCGGGTCCCTGTCATGCACCGCGCACGGCACGGCCGGCCGGCCCCGACGGACCAGGGCAGACGGGACAAAAACCCGGTCCGGGCCGCGACCGCGGCGAGCATCATGGACAGCCCGGCCAAGTCGCCCGCCGGTTCAGGAGGCGGCGCGGACCAGGTCCACGAAGTACGCGTGAACCCGCAGGTCACCGGTGAGCTCCGGGTGGAACGAGGTGGCCAGCAGGTTGCCCTGTCGGACCGCCACGATCCGGTCGGCGGCCGGGCCATCGGAAACCACCCCGATGACCTCGACGCCGGCACCGACCCGCTCGACCCACGGCGCGCGGATGAACACCGCGTGGAACGGCTCCCCGGGCACCCCGACGACGGTCACCGGCGCCTCGAACGAGTCGACCTGCCGGCCGAACGCGTTGCGCCGGACGGTCATGTCGATGCCGGCGAAACCCCGCTGATCGGGTCGACCGTCGAGCACCTCGGTCGCCAACATGATCAACCCGGCGCAGGAGCCGTAGACCGGCATGCCGTCGGCGATCCGCTTGTCGATCGGCTCGCGCATCTCGAAGATATCGGCGAGCTTGCTCATGGTGGTGGACTCGCCGCCGGGGATGACCAGCCCGTCGACCGCGTCCAGCTCCGCCGGACGGCGGACCGGGCGGGCGTCCGCGCCCGCAGCGGCCAGCGCCGCCACGTGCTCGCGGACGTCGCCCTGGAGCGCGAGCACACCGATCACGGGTGCCGTCATGGTCGCACCATTCCTCTCCGCGTCACGCCGCCCGGAAAAGAGGTTCACCAACCGCGCTCGGCCAGCCGGTGCGGCTGCGGGATCTCGTCGACGTTGATGCCGACCATCGCCTCGCCGAGCCCCCGGGAGACCTTGGCCAGCACGTCCGGGTCGTCGTGGAAGGTGGTCGCCTTGACGATCGCGGCGGCCCGCTGAGCCGGGTTGCCCGCCTTGAAGATGCCGGAGCCGACGAAGACGCCCTCCGCGCCGAGCTGCATCATCATCGCCGCGTCGGCCGGCGTGGCGATCCCGCCCGCGGTGAACAGCACCACCGGCAGCTTGCCGCTCTCGGCGACCTCCTTGACCAGCTCGTACGGGGCCTGCAACTCCTTGGCCGCGACGTACAGCTCGTCGGTCGGCAGCGAGGCCAGCCGGCGGATCTCCTGGCGGATCTTGCGCATGTGGGTGGTGGCGTTGGAGACGTCACCGGTGCCCGCCTCGCCCTTGGAGCGGATCATCGCCGCGCCCTCGGTGATCCGGCGCAGCGCCTCGCCCAGGTTGGTCGCGCCACAGACGAAGGGCACTGTGAACGCCCACTTGTCGATGTGGTTCGCGTAGTCGGCCGGGGTCAGCACCTCGGACTCGTCGACGTAGTCCACGCCGAGCGACTGGAGGATCTGCGCCTCCACGAAGTGGCCGATGCGGGCCTTGGCCATCACCGGGATGGACACCGCCTCGATGATTCCGTCGATCATGTCGGGGTCGCTCATCCGGGACACCCCACCCTGCGCGCGGATGTCGGCGGGCACCCGCTCCAGGGCCATCACCGCGACGGCGCCGGCGTCCTCGGCGATCTTGGCCTGCTCGGCGTTGACGACATCCATGATCACGCCGCCCTTGAGCATCTCGGCCATGCCCCGCTTCACGCGGGCGGTGCCGACGACGGGGGCGGTACCGGTGTTCGACGCGGTGTTTTCGGGCACGGGTCATCGCTCCTTGGACATGCTCTGGGGGTGGCAGCGAAAATGCTACGCGCGGTGCAACGCCGCACCGACAGCCAATCAGACCCCCGGTGGCCTGCACTGTGGCAGTGGTCACCGGCTCGTCGCGGGAGCCACGGCGGCCGTCGGAGGTCAGGCGGCGGGGACGTCCGCCGGCACGACGAGGGTCGGGTCGTCGATGTCGAAGTAGCGCGGCCACTCCCGGCCCCGCCCCATCCGCAACAGGCGCACCAGCGGCCGGCTGCGCGCCGAGCGGGCGTCCCGGACCAGGTCGGTGTGCACCTGCCGGGACAACGCGAGCCGACGACTCGCGGCGATGACCGCCACGCAGTCCGGGTCGCCCGGGTCCAACTGGACGCCGCGCAACTGCCGGGTCAGGTCGTTCTCCGCCGCCTCCCGCTCGTCCGGGCTGGCGTCCAGGGCGATCCGGGCCGCCGCGTACAGCTCGACGCCGAAACGCCGCTCAGCCAGGACCGCGGCTGCCGCCGCGCGGCGCAGCAGGTGGGCGTCGAGGGCCCGGGCCGCCAGCTCCGCGCGGCCCTGTAGCCGCTCGACCCGGCCGGCGGTCCAGATGAGGTACGCCGCGACAAGCCCCACGACCACGCTCGCGGCCACCACCCACCACATGTGCGGCATCGTAGTGCTGCTCCGTTTCGTCCGATTGGGCGCGGCCGGACCGGTCCCACCGGTCACCGCCGCACCATCCGTCACACCGGCTCAGCTCAGCCCCACCCACTCCTGGTCGATGACCCGCCCGTCGGTTGCCTCGATCGCCGCTGCGTATACCTCCAGAACGCGACGAGCAACCACCGGCCAGTCGAAATTCGCGACCACCTGATCGCCGCAGGCACTCAGCGCGGCCCGCGCGGCCGGGTCGTCCAGCAGCTCGGCCAGCACGTCACGCAACCCCACCGGGTCTCCGGTGGGGAAGAGCCGACCGGCCCGCCCACCGTCGAGCACCCGTCGGAACGCGTCCAGGTCACTGGCGACGACCGTCGTACCCGCTGCGAGGGCCTCGGTGAGGATCATGCCGAACGACTCACCGCCGGTGTTCGGTGCGACGTAGAGGTGCACACTGCGCAGCATGCGCGCCTTGTCCGCTTCGCTGACCAGGCCGAGGAACGTGATCTGCTCGTGCAGTTCGGCCGGGAACTGGTCGTACAGGTCGTCGGGGTCACCCGGGCCGGCGACGAGCAACCGCAGACCGGGCCGGGTGGCGGCCAGCGCCACGAACGCGTCGCGTAGCACCGGGAAGCCCTTGCGTGCCTCGGTGAACCGGCCCAGGAAGCCGAGCGTGCCGCCGGTGCCGGCCGCGCACTCCCCCGGCCAGCCCGGCAACGGCTCGGCGTCGGCGAACTTGGCCACCGCCACCCCGTTGGGGATCTCCACCGCACCGCCGTCCATGTGCTCGACCTGCACCTTGCGGGCCAGCGCGCTCACCGCGATCCGGGCCGTGATCCGCTCCAACACGATCTGGAGCACACCCTGCGCGGCGGCGAGGACCCGCGAACGTGTCATCGCGGTGTGGAACGTGGCCACCACCGGGCCACGGGCGGAGAGCACGGCCAGCAGCGACAGACTCAGCGTGAGCGGCTCGTGCACGTGCAGCACGTCGAAGTCGCCGTTGGTGATCCACCGTCGCACCCGGGCGGTCGACACCGGGCCGAACGCGATCCGGGCCACCGAACCGTTGTACGGCAGCGGAACGGCCCGGCCGGCGGACACCACGTACTCCGGCAGCGGCGAATCCTCGTCGGCCGGCGCGAGCACGCTGACCTCGTGGCCCAGCGCGATCAGCGCCTCGGCGAGGTCCATGACGTGGTTCTGCACCCCACCGGGCACGTCGAAGGAGTACGGGCACACGATGCCGATCCGCATCCGTCAGCCCACCTCCTCAGGCCGGACCGGAGGCCGACGAGGGCAGCGCCGCGCTCTCCCCCGACCTCGACTGGTCCAGCCACATCCGCTGCAACATGTGCCAGTCTTCCGGATGCCGGGCGATACCCGCCGCCAGACCGTCGGCGATCAGCTGGGTCAGCGACCGGACCCGCTGGTCCAGCGGCCCCGCCTCGGGGCCCGGCACCGGCAACGGACCAGCCAGCGACGCGCAGGCGGCATCCGGTTCGTACCACAGCGAGGCCACGTAGAGCGGCGCGCCGGTGTGCAACGCGAGCAGCGCCGGGCCGGCGGGCATCCGGGTCTTCCCGCCGAAGAAGTCCACCTCGACCCCGCGGGCGGAGAGGTCCCGGTCGGCCAGCAACGGCACCACCGCACCGGCCCGCAGCCGGTCCAGCAGCACGTCGAATGCCGGACGTGGCCCCCCGTGGGTCGGCAGGATCTCCATCCCCAGACTCGCCCGGAAGGCCAGGAACCGCTTGTACACGCCCTCCGGCTTGAGCCGCTCCATGACAGTGGTGATCGGCCAACCGGTGGCCGCCACCCAGGCGCCCGCGGCATCCCAGTTACCGGAGTGCGGCAGGGCCACCACCGCGCCCCGACCGGCGGCCACGTCGGCGGCGAGCAACTCGGCGCCGTCGAGCCGGAAACCGGACAGGATCTGCGACCGGCTCAGGGCGGGCAGCCGGAAGGCCTCCATCCAGTACCGGGCGTACGAGCGCAACCCGCGCTTGACGAGATCGTCCAACTCGGCGTCGGGCAGCTCCGGGCCGACCACCCGGCGCAGGTTCGCGCGCAGTCGGGCCGTACCCCCGCCGCCGGCGCGGTGGGCGCGGTCCGCGCCCGCCTGGAACGCGGCCGCCACCAACGGCCGGGGTAGCGCGCGGAGCACCCGCCACCCGGCGATGTAGCCCAGCTCGGTGAGGTTCACGCGACTCGGCCGCCGGTCGTCGTCCGACGCCGGGTCGTCGGCGCGCCACTCACGCCTGGCCGTCCGGCTGGAGCTGCTGGGCCTGGCGGTAGACGTGCGTCATCCGCTGCCCCACCGTGAAGATCGACACGGCGGCGAGCAGCCAGAGCGCGATCTCCAGGGCCGGATCGACACCGACACCGGTGAGGATCCCGCCGACCCCGACGATCAGCAGCCGCTCGGTGCGTTCGGCGATGCCCACGTTGCAGGTCATGCCGAGCCCTTCGGCGCGGGCCTTGACGTAGGAGACCAGGCTGCCGGCGGCCAGGCAGACCAACGCGGCGGCCACCCCGGAGTGGTCGCCCTGCGTGGCCAACCAGTACGCGACGGCGCCGAAGACGGCGCTGTCGGCGACCCGGTCCATGCTTGAGTCGAGGAAGGCGCCGAATTTGGTGGAGCCGCCGCTCATCCGGGCCATCGTCCCGTCGAGCAGGTCGGTGAGCGCGAACAGGGTGACGATCAACGCGCCCGCGACCAGGTGGCCGCGAGCACCGAAGCCGAGCGCGCCGACGAGCACACCAACGGTGCCCGCGACGGTGACGGCATTGGGGGTGACGCCCGCGCGCAGCAGGGCGCGGGCAATCGGCTCTACGACGCGGGTCATCCCCGCGCGGGCCGACACTTGGAAGATCTTCGCCATGGCGGTCCCCACGATAACGGTCCGCCCAGCTCCGGCGATACGGACGGTACCGCCGACCCGCCCGGGGGAGGCTTGTGCCTACCCGGCAACGGGTGTGAGATCGAGCCGGGAGGTGAGCCAGCTCACCCGTCCGCCCGTCCCGTTCCCGCTGTGCAGCAGACCACCGGAGGATATCGCCGCGCACTCGCCCCGGGCCGCTTCCCGTCGCGCGGCGGTCGCCACCACCACCGGCTGAGGGAGGTGCGCCCCATGGCGCAGAAGAGTCACGAGAAGGGTTCCACCGGCGGCACGCCGGTGGTGACCGAGCCCGAGCGGGTCCGCAACGTGGTGCTCGTCGGGCACTCCGGGGCGGGCAAGACCACACTGGTCGAGGCCCTGCTGGCGGCGACCGGCACGATCGGCCGCGCCGGCACCGTGGTCGACGGCACCACTGTCGGCGACCACGATCCGGCCGCCGTACGCCAGCAGCGCTCGGTCAGCCTGTCCTGCGCGCCGCTGCTGCACAACGGCATCAAGGTCAACCTGCTGGACACCCCCGGGTACGCCGACTTCGTCGGTGAGCTGCGTGCCGGGCTGCGGGCCGCCGACGCCGCGCTCTTCGTGGTCTCCGCCGCGGGCGGCATGGACGCGGCCACCGTCGCGCTCTGGGAGGAGTGCGCAGCCGTCGACATGCCCCGCGCGGTCGCGGTGTCCCGGCTGGACCAGCCGCGCGCCGACGTGGACGAGACGGTGGCGCTCTGCCAGCGCCTCTTCGGTGACAACGTGATGCCGCTCTACCTGCCGATGCTCGGCGACGACGGGGTGTCCACCGAGGGTCTGCTCGGCCTGATCACCCGTCGGGTCTTCGACTACAGCGCCGGGCTCCCCGCCGACGTCCGCGACCCGGACCCGGAGCACCAGCGGGCCATCGACGAGTCCCGCGACGAGCTGATCGAGGGGATCATCGCCGAGAGCGAGGACGAGACCCTCATGGACCGCTACCTCGACGGCGAGGAGATCAGCGACGAGGTGCTCATCGACGACCTGGAGAAGGCCGTCGCCCGGGGCCACTTCTACCCGGTGGTGCCGGTCTGCGCCCAGACCGGTGTCGGGCTGGACGTGCTGCTGGAGGTGCTGACCGCCGCGTTCCCGTCGCCGCTGGAGCACGAACTGCCGGCGGTGACCGGCGTGGACGGCTCGCCGCGTCCGCCGCTGAGCTGCGACCCGACCGGACCGCTGGTCGCCGAGGTCGTCAAGACCACCATCGACCGCCACGTCGGTCGGGTCTCGCTGGTCCGGGTTTTCTCCGGCACGCTGCGCCCCGACCAGACCGTGCACGTCTCCGGGCACGGCATGGCCGAACGTGGGCACCCCGACCACGACGCCGGCGAGCGGGTCGGGCACATCTACACCCCGCTGGGCGCCACACTGCGGGAGGTGTCGCTCTGCGTTGCCGGTGACATCTGCGCGATCACCAAGTCGGGCAGCGCCGAGACCGGCGACACCATCTCGACCAGGGACGAGCCCCTGCTGATCGCCCCCTGGGAGATGCCGGAGCCGCTGCTACCCGTGGCGATCGCCGCCCGCAGCCGCGCCGACGAGGACGCCCTGGCCCGCAACCTCGCCCGCCTGGTCGCCGGCGACCCCACCCTGCGGCTGGAGCGCAACCCGGAGACCCACCAACTGGTGCTCTGGTGCATGGGCGAGGCACACGCCGACGTGGTGCTCGACCGGCTGCGCGCCGGCGGCGTCGAGCTGGACACCGAACCGGTCAAGGTGTCGCTGCGCGAGACCCTGACCGTGCCCGCGAAGGGGCACGGTCGCCACGTCAAGCAGTCCGGCGGCCACGGCCAGTACGCGGTCTGCGACATCGAGGTCGAGCCGCTGCCCCGCGGCAGTGGCTTCGAGTTCGTCGACCGGGTGGTCGGCGGCGCGGTGCCGCACAACTACATCCCGTCTGTGGAGAAGGGCGTCCGCGCCCAACTGGAGCGCGGGCTGGTCGCCGGGCACCCCGTGGTGGACCTGCGGGTGACACTGGTCGACGGCAAGTCGCACAGCGTCGACTCCTCCGACGCGGCCTTCCAGACCGCCGGCGCGCTGGCGCTGCGCGACGCCGCCGAGCGTGGCCAGCCGGCCCTGCTGGAGCCGATCGACGAGGTCACCATCCGGGTGCCCGACGGCTCGGTGGGCACGGTGATGGGCGACCTGTCCGGCCGGCGCGGCCGGGTGCTCGGCACCGAACCGGACCCGGACACCGAGGGCCGCACCCTCGTCCGCGCCGAAGTGCCGGCCACCGAGCTGCTTCGGTACGCCGTCGAGCTGCGCTCGATGACGGCCGGCACCGGCACCTTCCGCCGCCACTTCGTCCGCCACGACCCCATGCCCGCCCACCTGGCCGACCAGGCCCGCAAGGAACAACTCCCCTAAACCCGGCCCGGCCCGGCGATCTTGCACTTTCTGTTGTCCTCATGTCGCTGTTGCGGCACAAGTCGCCGCAGGAAGTGCAAGATCGGCGGGGGCTGGCGTGACGCCGGGGGTCTACGGGTGGACTGTGGGGTGGGTGGGGCGGGGCCAGTGGGGGCGGTCGGCGTCGCGCAGGGCCGCGGTGCGGACGGCGGCGAGCTGACGCTCCACCTCGACGAACTGGTCGGCCGGCAGCGGGCCCCGGTGCAGCGCGGCGGCGTTCTCCTCGACCTGGGCGACCGTACGGCAGCCCGGGATCGGGATGGTGCGGCCGTTGCGCGCCCAGATCCAGCCCAACGCCCCCTGGGCGAGGGTGCGCCCGTCGGCGGTGAGCGCGGCACGGACCGCGCCGACCCGGCGTAGCCACTCCGGTGCCGGCCGGCCACCTCGGAACCACTCCAACCAGCCCGGGGCCAGCCCGCGTACGTCGTCGCGGGGCAGCGTCGACCCGGCCGAGTACTTGCCGGTGAGCAGCCCCATCCCGAGTGGGCCCCGGTTGACGCTGGCCAGGTCGTACTTCTCGCAGACGGCGAGCAGCTCAGGGGCGTCACGCAGCACCGACAGGGCGTGTTGCACGGCGGTGGCACCGGCGGCGGCGTGCCCGAACGCGGCAGCCCGGTCGGTGCGGTCGGTGCTCCACCCGTACGCCCGGATCAGGCCCTCGGCCACCAGTTCCTCACAGGTCCCGATCAGCGCCTGCGCCCTCGGTACCGACAGGTCGGCAAGGTGCAGCTGATAGAGGTCGATCCGGTCGGTGCCCAGCCGGCGCAGTGAGGCGGTCACGGCACTGCGCAGGTACCCGGGCGACGCGTCCTCGCCGGTGGCCTGCCGGCTGGCCTCGTCAAAGGTGTAACCCCACTTGGTGGCGATCACGGCGTCGTCGCGGCGACCGGCGAGCGCGCGGCCGAGCACCCGCTCACCGTGCCCGGCCCCGTACGTGTCGGCAGTGTCGAAGAGGGTGATGCCGAGGTCGAGGGCCCGGCGTACCGCCCGCACCGACTCGTCGTCGTCGACAGCGCCCCAGCCCAGCGGCTGGGTGCCCTCCGCCCAGGGCCCGCCGATCGCCCAGCACCCCATGCCGAGGGCGCTGACCTCGATGCCGCTGCGCCCCAACACCCGTGTCGTGACTGCCATCGGCCGATCGTGCCACCTTCGGCGGGCCGGGGCGCAGCAGATCCGCGGGCGGACACGCGGGCGCATGGAGACGGTCACGGTGCGGCATGATCAATGCCATGCGACGGCTCGGGGTGGACATCGGCGGAGTCATCATCGAGCCGGCCGACGACGACGCGGACACGTCGTTCTTCGGCGCGCACTACCTGCGTACCCCGGTCGTCGTCGGGGCGTTCGACGCGCTCGCGGCGCTCGGCCCGGCGTTCGACGAGGTGCACCTGGTGTCCAAGTGCGGGGAGGCCACCGAGCGGCGTACCCGGGAGTGGCTGGCCCACCACGACTTTCCGGCCCGCACCGGCATCCCGGTCGAGCGGGTGCACTTCTGCCGCACCCGACCGGACAAGGCGCCGATCGCCGGACGCCTCGGCCTGACCCACTTCGTGGACGACAAGCTGGAGGTACTCGGCTATCTCGACTCGGTGCCGCACCGCTTCCTGTTCCGGCCCCGAAAGGCCGAGGTCGCCGCACACGCCGCGCTGCTGCCCCGCGTACGCCGGGTGGAGAGCTGGTCGGAGCTGACCCCGCTGCTGCGCGCCGACTAGCCGGACCGGTGGGGAGGCCGCGCGACCGGCGCGGCGCGGCCGACGACGGTCAGGACGGCCAGGCGCGGGCGAGCAGGTCGCGGGTGTCGCCGAGCAGCTGCGGCAGGACCTTGGTACGGCCGATCACGGGCATGAAGTTCGCGTCGCCGCCCCAGCGCGGCACCACGTGCTGGTGCAGGTGCGCGGCGATGCCGGCGCCGGCCACCCCGCCCTGGTTCATGCCCAGGTTGAAGCCGTGGGCGTTGCTGACCTTGCGGATCACCCGCATGGCGGTCTGGGTGTACGACGCCAGCTCGGTGGTCTCCGGCACGTCCAGGTCGGTGTAGTCGGCGACGTGCCGGTAGGGGCAGACCAGCAGGTGCCCCGGGTTGTACGGGTAGAGGTTGAGCACCACGAAGACGTGCTCGCCCCGGGCCACCACCAGGCTCTCCTCCGGGGGCAGCTGCGGCCCTCGGCAGAAGGGGCAGCCGGTGGGCTTCTCGTAGCCCTCGGCCGGGCGGTCCTCGCCGGAGATGTAGGTCATCCGGTGCGGCGTCCAGAGCCGCTCCAGGCCGTCCGCCATGCCGTCACTGTCCGTGTGCCGTTCCGCCCCTGTCACGAGCCGATCCTACGGAGCCGCGCGGGCACGCCGCGACACCCGCCTTCGGGAAACCCGGGACTGCAAGTTCTTGACGGATCAAAGTCGAAGCATGAAACTTCCATGCATCCACGTACTTCCATGCATTGATGGAGGGCTACATGTTCCGACGGCTCGGCAGGTTCCTCGCGGCACTGGCGTTGACCGCCGCCACCACAGTGGCCGGCGTCACCCTCACTGCCGGCGCGGCCCAGGCGGACGGCTGCTACACCTGGGGACGCACCCTGTCCCAGGGGGCGTCCGGCGAGGATGTCCGGCAACTCCAGATCCGGGTCGCCGGCTACCCCGGCTACGGCGCGGTGCTCACCCTCGACGGCGCGTACGGCCCGGCCACCCGATCGGCGGTGATCCGCTTCCAGCAGGCGTACGGGCTGCCCGCCGACGGCATCGCCGGCCCACAGACGTTCAACCGGCTCTACGCCCTCCAGGACGACGACTGCACCCCGGCCAACTTCAGCTACCCCGAGCTGAACAAGTGCAACAGTGACTGGTCCGGCGGCGCCGTCTCGGCGAGCACCGCCCGGTTCAACGCGCTCGTCTCGATGTGGAAGCTCCAGGCCATGCGGCACGCCCTCGGCGACGTGTCCATCGCGATCAGCAGCAGCTTCCGCAGCTACGCCTGCAACAGCGCAGTCGGCGGAGCGTCGAACAGCAGACACCTGTACGGCGACGGGGTCGACCTGGTCGGGTCCCCGTCGTTCTGCCGGCTGGCGCAGCAGGCCCGCTACCACGGCTTCGGGCAGATCCTCGGCCCCGGCTACCCGGACCACAACGACCACACCCACGTGGCGGCGGTCGGAGGCTGGTCAGCGCCGAACTGCGGCATCTGACACCCAGCACCGCCTCCGGGCGAAGATCGTGCTCGAACATGGAAGTAGTGGCCTCCCCCACCGGGGAGGCCACTACTTCCTGGATCGAGCACGATCACGCGGTACGCGGACCGCCTGCGGCGGTTTCGCTACTCGGCGGCGGCGGACGGGCCGATGTTGGTCCGTGAGCTGACCACGTCCAGCACGTGGGTCACGGCCTCGGCGACCGGCACCCCGTTGCGCTGGGAGCCGTCGCGGTAGCGGAACGAGACCGTACCGGCGGCCACGTCGTCGTCACCGGCGATCACCATGAACGGGATCTTCTGCTGCTGCGCCGTCCGGATCTTCTTCTGCATCCGGTCGTCACCCGCGTCCACCTGGGCCCGGATGCCCTCGGCGCGCAGCGCCGCGACGAAGCCGTGCAGGTAGTCGGTGTGGTCCTCGCGGATCGGGATGCCCACCACCTGCACCGGCGCCAGCCAGGCCGGGAAAGCGCCCGCGTAGTGCTCGGTGAGCACCCCGAAGAACCGCTCGATCGACCCGAACAGCGCACGGTGGATCATCACGGGCCGCTGCCGGCTGCCGTCGGCGGCCTGGTACTCCAACGCGAACCGCTCCGGCTGGTTGAAGTCGACCTGGATGGTGGACATCTGCCAGGTCCGGCCGATGGCGTCACGGGCCTGCACGGAGATCTTCGGCCCGTAGAACGCCGCGCCGCCCGGGTCGGGAACCAGGTCCAGGCCGGAGGTCTCGGCGGCGGTCCGCAGCGCCTCGGTGGCCTCGGCCCAGTCCTCGTCGGCCCCGATGAACTTCGGCGAGTCATCCCGGGTCGACAGCTCCAGGTAAAAGTCGTCCAGGCCGTAGTCGCGCAGAAGGTCGAGCACGAAGCTGAGCAGCGTGGACAGCTCGCCGGCCATCTGCTCACGGGTGCAGTAGATGTGCGAGTCGTCCTGGGTCAGGCCGCGGACCCGGGTCAGTCCGTGCACGACGCCGGACTTCTCGTACCGGTAGACAGTGCCGAACTCGAACATCCGCAGCGGCAGCTCCCGGTACGACCGCCCGCGCGACCTGAAGATCAGGTTGTGCATCGGGCAGTTCATCGCCTTGAGGTAGTAGTCCGCGCCCTCCAGCTGCATGGGCGGGAACATGGTGTCCGCGTAGTACGGCAGGTGACCGGAGGTCTGGAACAACTGCGCCTTGGTGATGTGCGGGGTGTTGACGAACTCGTACCCCGCCGCCTCGTGCCGCTGGCGGGAGTAGTGCTCCATCTCGCGGCGGATGATGCCGCCCTTGGGGTGGAAGACCGCCAGGCCGGAGCCGATCTCGTCGGGGAAGCTGAACAGGTCGAGGTCCGCGCCGAGCTTGCGGTGGTCGCGCCGGGCGGCCTCCTCCAACAGCTTGAGGTACGCCTTGAGCTCGTCGCGGGTCGGCCACGCGGTGCCGTACACCCGCTGCAGTTGGGGGTTCTTCTCCGACCCCCGCCAGTACGCGGCGGCGGAGCGCATCAGCTTGAACGCGCCGATCAGTCGGGTGGTCGGCAGGTGCGGACCGCGGCACAGGTCCGACCAGCAGACCTTGTCCTCCTTGGCGTCGAGGTTGTCGTAGATGGTCAGCTCGCCGCCGCCCACCTCCATCACCTCGTCGGTGTCCAGGCCCTCACCCTTGACCTCGATCAACTCCAGCTTGAACGGCTCGTCGGCCAGCTCGGAACGCGCCTCGTCCAGGCTGCCGAAGCGGCGGCGACGGAACCGCTGCCCGGACTTGATGATCTCCTGCATGCGCTTCTCGAGCTTGCTGAGGTCATCGGGCTGGAACGGCTTCTCGACGTCGAAGTCGTAGTAGAAGCCGTTCTCGATGGGCGGGCCGATGCCCAGCTTGGCCTCGGGGAAGATGTCCTGCACGGCCTGGGCGAGGACGTGCGCGGTGGAGTGGCGCAGCACGTTGAGCCCGTCGGGCGAATCCAGGCTGACCGGCTCGACGACGGTCTCCTCGGCCGGCGTCCAGTCCAGGTCGCGCAGCTGGCCCTGCGGGTCGCGGACCACGACGATCGCCTTGGGGCCGTTCGCGGGCAGTCCGGCCGCGGCCACCGCGTCGGCCGCCGTGGTCCCGGCGGCGACGACGACGGGGTCGGCCACGGCGGGGGTACGGGGTGCGGACACGGTGACTCCTCCAAGTGGTACGAAACGGTGCCGATCCTCGGCTCCTGCCGATGCTATCGGTCGCCCCGCCTCCGACCGGGAACGGCACCTCCTTACCGCCGTCGTTGAACCTTTCGCGCCTCGCAGCCGAACTAGAAGGTGTGGCCGGAAACCGGTGCCGGCCGCGTCGACACGGATGGGGGCACGAGATGGCGAGCACGTACGGCGGTGGCCGTCGGCGGCGGATCGTGGCGGCGACCGCGGTGACCGCCGCTGGGCTGCTGCTCTGGCCTGGCGCGGCGTACGCGGCGGACGTGACGACCACCCCGGCCGAGGCCCGGCAGGGCGACGCGGTACGGCTGGAGTTCAGCGTTCCGGAGGAGCGGGCCGGCACGAAGACCAAGCAGATCGAGGTCCGGCTGCCGGCCGACGCGCCGATCGCCGAGGTCTACCCCATGTCGGTGAACGGCTGGGCGCCCCGGATCAGCTCTCGCACCCTGGACAAGCCGGTGGCCGGTATCCACTCCTCCGGGGTGAGCACTGTGACGACCGCGGTGACCTGGGTCCGGGTCGGTGCGAGTGACAGCGGGCCGGCTCGGCTGGCGCTCTCCATGGGGCCGATGCCGCAGGCGGAACGGCTCACCTTCGAGGTCGTTCAGACGTACGCCGATGGCACTGTGGTCCGGTGGGCGGACGCCGCCGGCCCGCACCGGGCCCCGACTCTCGCCCTGCTGCCGGCGGCGCCCGGCGCGGCGGGTCCGGCCGCACACGGCGGGCACGCCGGCCCGGCGGCCGG
>NZ_PYAC01000014.1:0-5434 GCF_003264475.1 Micromonospora noduli
ACGGTTTGACACGGCGAAGACGGTGAGGTAACGTAGTAAAAGTGCCCGGCGCGAGAGCGGCGGGGACGCGGTACGAAAAGCCCCGGTTGGGGTTCCACTTGGTGGGGCTTCTGGTCGGTGTGTGGTTGTTCTTTGAGAACTCAACAGGGTGCTTGTAAAGCCAGTGCCAATTATGATTTATACCCCGGACTGGTCAGGCTTTGTGTCTGGCTGGTTGGGATTCCTTTGGCAACATTTGTTTGTTGTCAGGATGCTGTTCAACTAATTTTTTGTTGGAGAGTTTGATCCTGGCTCAGGACGAACGCTGGCGGCGTGCTTAACACATGCAAGTCGAGCGGAAAGGCCCTTCGGGGTACTCGAGCGGCGAACGGGTGAGTAACACGTGAGCAACCTGCCCCAAGCTTTGGGATAACCCTCGGAAACGGGGGCTAATACCGAATATTACCGTCGGCCGCATGGCTGGTGGTGGAAAGTTTTTCGGCTTGGGATGGGCTCGCGGCCTATCAGCTTGTTGGTGGGGTGATGGCCTACCAAGGCGACGACGGGTAGCCGGCCTGAGAGGGCGACCGGCCACACTGGGACTGAGACACGGCCCAGACTCCTACGGGAGGCAGCAGTGGGGAATATTGCACAATGGGCGGAAGCCTGATGCAGCGACGCCGCGTGAGGGATGACGGCCTTCGGGTTGTAAACCTCTTTCAGCAGGGACGAAGCGAGAGTGACGGTACCTGCAGAAGAAGCACCGGCCAACTACGTGCCAGCAGCCGCGGTAAGACGTAGGGTGCGAGCGTTGTCCGGATTTATTGGGCGTAAAGAGCTCGTAGGCGGCTTGTCGCGTCGACCGTGAAAACTTGGGGCTCAACCCCAAGCCTGCGGTCGATACGGGCAGGCTAGAGTTCGGTAGGGGAGACTGGAATTCCTGGTGTAGCGGTGAAATGCGCAGATATCAGGAGGAACACCGGTGGCGAAGGCGGGTCTCTGGGCCGATACTGACGCTGAGGAGCGAAAGCGTGGGGAGCGAACAGGATTAGATACCCTGGTAGTCCACGCTGTAAACGTTGGGCGCTAGGTGTGGGGGGCCTCTCCGGTTCCCTGTGCCGCAGCTAACGCATTAAGCGCCCCGCCTGGGGAGTACGGCCGCAAGGCTAAAACTCAAAGGAATTGACGGGGGCCCGCACAAGCGGCGGAGCATGCGGATTAATTCGATGCAACGCGAAGAACCTTACCTGGGTTTGACATGGCCGCAAAACTCGCAGAGATGTGAGGTCCTTCGGGGGCGGTCACAGGTGGTGCATGGCTGTCGTCAGCTCGTGTCGTGAGATGTTGGGTTAAGTCCCGCAACGAGCGCAACCCTCGTTCGATGTTGCCAGCGCGTTATGGCGGGGACTCATCGAAGACTGCCGGGGTCAACTCGGAGGAAGGTGGGGATGACGTCAAGTCATCATGCCCCTTATGTCCAGGGCTTCACGCATGCTACAATGGCCGGTACAATGGGCTGCGATACCGTGAGGTGGAGCGAATCCCAAAAAGCCGGTCTCAGTTCGGATCGGGGTCTGCAACTCGACCCCGTGAAGTCGGAGTCGCTAGTAATCGCAGATCAGCAACGCTGCGGTGAATACGTTCCCGGGCCTTGTACACACCGCCCGTCACGTCACGAAAGTCGGCAACACCCGAAGCCGGTGGCCCAACCCTTGTGGAGGGAGCCGTCGAAGGTGGGGCTGGCGATTGGGACGAAGTCGTAACAAGGTAGCCGTACCGGAAGGTGCGGCTGGATCACCTCCTTTCTAAGGAGCACCTTCACCTGAAAGGGTGCAAGGAGCCCGCGGCCCACGAATGTTGGGTCGGGGTGCTCAGATGGCGGAGACACTGGCAAGTTTTGCCCTGGCAACGGCCGGCGGCGCCTAGTACAGCCACCTTCGGGTGGTGGGAACGGTGGCTTCTGGTGCGGCTGGGGGGAGATGTGAGCACCCTGTTGGGTCCTGAAGGAACAACCATTGGTTGTTGTTTCAGAGACGTGGCCGGCCTCCTGTGTGGGGGCTGGCAGTCTGCCAGGCATGGCCTGGCCCCACATACCGCCAACTGTGGTTGGGTTTGGTGTGGGGCGGATCGGGTTGTGGGTTGGTCGTTTGTTGAGAATTGCACAGTGGACGCGAGCATCTTTGTGGTCAAGTTGTCAAGGGCGAACGGTGAATGCCTTGGCACCAGGAGCCGATGAAGGACGTGGGAGGCCGCGATAGGCCTGGGGGAGCTGTCAACCAAGCTGTGATCCCAGGGTGTCCGAATGGGGAAACCTGGCACCAGTCATGTGGTGTCACCCACACCTGAACACATAGGGTGTGTGGAGGGAACGCGGGGAAGTGAAACATCTCAGTACCCGTAGGAAGAGAAAACAATTTAGTGATTCCGTGAGTAGTGGCGAGCGAAAGCGGATCGAGGCTAAACCGGCTGCGTGTGATACCTGTCAGGGGTTGCGTGGTCGGGGTTGTGGGACCCTGCTGAACAAGCTGACACTTGTTCGAGAAGTTACAAAGTCAGTGGCTAGTCGAACAGTCTGGAATGGCTGACCGTAGACGGTGAGAGTCCGGTAGGTGAAAGTTGCTGACCTTCTGTGGGTGTTCCCGAGTAGCGGCGGACCCCTGAAATCTGCCGTGAATCTGCCAGGACCACCTGGTAAGCCTAAATACTTCCTGGTGACCGATAGCGGACAAGTACCGTGAGGGAATGGTGAAAAGTACCCCGGGAGGGGAGTGAAATAGTACCTGAAACCGTTCGCCTACAATCCGTCGGAGCCTTGCGGGGTGACGGCGTGCCTTTTGAAGAATGAGCCTGCGAGTTAGTGGCATGTGGCGAGGTTAACCCGTGTGGGGGAGCCGTAGCGAAAGCGAGTCTGAATAGGGCGATTCAGTCGCGTGTCCTAGACCCGAAGCGGAGTGATCTAGCCATGGGCAGGCTGAAGCGCGGGTAAGACCGCGTGGAGGGCCGAACCCACCAATGTTGAAAAATTGGGGGATGACCTGTGGTTAGGGGTGAAAGGCCAATCAAACTCCGTGATAGCTGGTTCTCCCCGAAATGCATTTAGGTGCAGCGTCGCGTGTTTCTTGCCGGAGGTAGAGCACTGGATGGTCTAGGGGGCCCACAAGCTTACCGAAATCAGCCAAACTCCGAATGCCGGTAAGTGAGAGCGCGGCAGTGAGACTGCGGGGGATAAGCTTCGTAGTCGAGAGGGAAACAGCCCAGATCACCAGCTAAGGCCCCTAAGCGTGTGCTAAGTGGAAAAGGATGTGGGGTCGCATAGACAACCAGGAGGTTGGCTTAGAAGCAGCCACCCTTTAAAGAGTGCGTAATAGCTCACTGGTCAAGTGGTTCCGCGCCGACAATGTAGCGGGGCTCAAGCACACCGCCGAAGCTGTGGCATTCACATTTTATCCTCGCTTGGACTTGATTCCTTGTGCAGGTGTGTGGATGGGTAGGGGAGCGTCGTGCCGCGAGTGAAGCAGCGGGGTGACCCAGTTGTGGACGCGGCACGAGTGAGAATGCAGGCATGAGTAGCGAAAGAAGGGTGAGAAACCCTTCCGCCGGATGACCAAGGGTTCCAGGGCCAGGCTAATCCGCCCTGGGTGAGTCGGGACCTAAGGCGAGGCCGAGAGGCGTAGTCGATGGACAACGGGTTGATATTCCCGTACCCGCGAAAGAGCGTCCCTGATGAACCTCGTTGTGCTAACCACCCGAACTGCCTGATGTCTTCGGACGGATGGTGGGGAGCGTGGGAACCTGATGGGTAGTAGTCAAGCGATGGGGTGACGCAGGAAGGTAGCTGAGCCCGGCCGGTGGTTGTGCCGGGGTAAGCGTGTAGGCCGTGTTGTAGGCAAATCCGCAACACATGAAGGCTGAGACGTGATGCCGAGCCGATTCAGGTGAAGTCAGTGATCCTATGCTGCCGAGAAAAGCCTCTAGCGAGTTCTTAGCGGCCCGTACCCCAAACCGACACAGGTGGTCAGGTAGAGAATACCGAGGCGATCGGGCGAACTGTGGTTAAGGAACTCGGCAAATTGCCCCCGTAACTTAGGGAGAAGGGGGGCCGGAGACGTGAAGCCCCGCGCGGGTGGAGCGTTGTATGGCCGCAGAGAGCAGGGGGAAGCGACTGTTTACTAAAAACACAGGTCCATGCGAAGAAGTAATTCGATGTATATGGACTGACGCCTGCCCGGTGCTGGAACGTTAAGGGGACCTGTTAGCTCTTCGGGGCGAAGCGGAGAACTTAAGCGCCAGTAAACGGCGGTGGTAACTATAACCATCCTAAGGTAGCGAAATTCCTTGTCGGGTAAGTTCCGACCTGCACGAATGGCGTAACGACTTCCCCACTGTCTCAACCACAGGCCCGGCGAAATTGCAGTACGAGTAAAGATGCTCGTTACGCGCGGCAGGACGGAAAGACCCCGGGACCTTTACTATAGCTTGACATTGGTACTCGAATTAGCTTGTGTAGGATAGGTGGGAGCCGGTGAAGTCCATACGCCAGTATGGGTGGAGGCAATCTTGAAATACCACTCTGGTTGATTTGGGTATCTAACTTCGGACCGTTATCCGGTTCAGGGACAGTGTCTGGTGGGTAGTTTAACTGGGGCGGTTGCCTCCTAAAAGGTAACGGAGGCGCCCAAAGGTTCCCTCAGCCTGGTTGGCAATCAGGTGTTGAGTGCAAGTACACAAGGGAGCTTGACTGTGAGACTGACAGGTCGAGCAGGGACGAAAGTCGGGACTAGTGATCCGGCACTTGCGAGTGGAAGCGGTGTCGCTCAACGGATAAAAGGTACCCCGGGGATAACAGGCTGATCTTCCCCAAGAGTCCATATCGACGGGATGGTTTGGCACCTCGATGTCGGCTCGTCGCATCCTGGGGCTGTAGCAGGTCCCAAGGGTTGGGCTGTTCGCCCATTAAAGCGGTACGCGAGCTGGGTTTAGAACGTCGTGAGACAGTTCGGTCCCTATCCGCCGTGCGCGTAGGATACTTGAGAAGGGCTGTCCCTAGTACGAGAGGACCGGGACGGACGAACCTCTGGTGTGCCAGTTGTCCTGCCAAGGGCACGGCTGGTTAGCTACGTTCGGAAGGGATAACCGCTGAAAGCATCTAAGCGGGAAGCCTGCTTCAAGATGAGGTATCCCACCCACTTTGTGGGGTAAGGCCCCCAGCTAGACGACTGGGTTGATAGGCCGGAAATGTAAGCCCGGTAACGGGTTCAGTTGACCGGTACTAATAGGCCGAGGACTTGACTACTAAGCTGCTACGCGTCCACTGTGCAACTCTGAACAAGCGAACACCCGTGACTTTGTGCCGGGGTTGTTTGATATGTTCATAGAGTTACGGCGGTCATGGCGGAGGGGAAACGCCCGGTTACATTCCGAACCCGGAAGCTAAGCCCTCCAGCGCTGCTGCAAC
>NZ_PYAC01000015.1:0-12838 GCF_003264475.1 Micromonospora noduli
GCTTCCGCGTGTGAGAAGGGATCAGGACTGGTAGCCCGCCGAGCGGTACTCGTACTCCCGGTCGTCGTCGCGGTCCCCGTGGTCGCGGCTGAAGTCCCAGCCGCCGGCAGCCTCGCGACCGGGCCGGCCACCCACAGCGAAACCGCCGATCTCCTGGCCGCGACGCCAGCCACGGAAGTAGCCGGTCGTGTTCTCCGCGAGGCTTGCCGCATCACGCACTATGCGCAATGGGCGCTCCTCGCGCAGCGGCGATCCCGGCACCAGGTTGGCCTGCGGCACGCGCTTCGGCAGCCCGGCGTTGGTCTCGGCGCCCACCGCCGGGCGGGCGGCCTGCTCCGCGGCCTGCCAGCCGGTGTCGGCGGTGGTCGACCAGTCCAGGTCGGACTCCTCGGCCTGCCCGACGAACCAGGCCGACTTGGCCTGCGCGAAGATCAGCAGATCGCCGTCGCCCTCGTCGGCGACCGGCGGCGGCCGGTGCTCCATCGGCGGTGGCCGGTGCTCGACCGGGGGCGACGGCCGGTGCTCGGCGGCGCGCTCGGGGCGGGCGGCCGCCCGACCGTTGCGAGCGGCCTGCTCGCGGTCGACCAAGCGCAGCGGTGGCGTCTCCAGGTGCTGGTCCGCGGGAGGGCTGAGCCCCTCGCGCAGCGCCCGGTCGGCCAGCGGCGGCGGCTCCACCAGCCGCAGCATCGGCGGCTCCGGTGGCAGGTCGTCCGCCAACCACGGCGGGGTGACCCGACCGTCGGCCCGACCCGGGTCGGTCGGGGCGTCGACACCGCGGCTGCCGCCGTACGAGTAGGCCACCGGGTTGTTCGGTGAGCTGTCGGACGGGTCTTCCGGGTTGTTGACCAGCGGCCAGTTGGCACGGGAGCCGGGCGGCGGGGCCTCCTGACCCGGTCGGGGGGTCGGCACCGGAATGCTGAGATCGGTGGCGCTGAACCCGCCGGTGGGTGCCTCGTCGACCGGGCGTTGCAGGTGGCTCGGCCGGGGCTCGCCGTTGGTCTTGGGGCGGGGCGGAATGACAGTCCGCTGCCGCTCGGCCCGCGCGTTGTTGATCGCGGCAGTGGTCAGCGTCGGCCGGAACGGCTCACCGGCCTCGGCCGGCGGCACCATGCCGCGCTGCGCCGGCGCGATCGGGGTTATCCCGGGCGGCGGAGGCGGTGGCGAGGAGACGGGCCGGTTGGTCGGGCCGTCGATCCGGCTGGGAAGCGGCTCGCTGCGACTGGGCAACGTGGACGCCGGCGGACCAGCCATCGCCGCCGGAGTCATCGGCGCGGGTGCGACCGGTGGCGGCGTGACCGGCGCGGGTGCGACCGGCGGTGGCCCGAGCGGGCGGGGCGACGCCAACGGCGCGTTACCGGGAACCGGCTCGGGACGGCTGCGGCGCCCGACAGCGGGTGCCGGGTCGGCGGCTGGCGGGGTGGGTCGGACCGACCGCAACCCGGCGTTGGTGCCGGCGAGGCCGGTCAACCCGGCGTTGGTGCCGGCCAGCCCGGTCAACTCGCCGACGGACTCGCCACGGCGGGCCGCGGCCCGGCGGCCGGGTGCCTGGACAGGCGTGCTGACCCGTGAGCTGAGCGCGCTGACCAGCGCCTCACACCCGGCGTCGCAGGCCCGTACGGAGGCGACAGCCTGACGGACCGTCTCGGCCACCGCGGACGTGAGCGCCCGGTTGACCGCGGCACGTCGAGGTGTCTCGGAGATGGCGACCCGCAGGGCGGTGACCGCCTCGTTGATCTCCTCGGCATCGGCGACCCCGTCCGCGGCGAGGTGCGCGGCGATGGCATCCGCCGCGACCGACACCTCGCGGCCCCGGGCCACGGTGCCGCCGAGCATGCCCGGCTCGGGCAGCGCGTCCAGCACGGCCAGAGAGACCGGCTCGGCCGGGTCCGGGTAGGCGCGCAGGGCCGCCGGGTAGAGCTCACGCAGAACCTCGCGCAGCGCCACGGCGGCGGAGTGTCGGCCACTGGCCAGCGCGGCGTGCGCGGAGAGCACCTGCTTGTAACCGGCGAGGTCCCGGGGCGCCGGCAGGGTGACGGCGGAGAGCGCCCCCGCCTGCAGCGCGCGGGCGAGGCCGACCGCCCGTCGTTCGGCCGGAGGTGACTGCATCTCCTCAAGGGAGTCGTCGTCGGCGAACCGCTCGGCGAAGTCGTCCACCGAGTCGTCGTCGGCGATCGCCAGGGGTCGCCCCGCCGCGCTCAGCAGCGAGGTGACCGTGTGGTCGTCGCTGTCGGCGGCGATGGCCGCACCGCTCGGCCCGCCCGACCGCTCCACGAGCAGCGCGACGAGCTGGGCGTAGCCAGCGGCGTCATCGCTGATCTCGCAGACATGCAGCAGACGGCCTGCGTCGTCGACCACAGCGGACGTCAGCGTCGAACCGGCGGAGGCCGGTCGGTCAGCCGGATCCGCCGAGGCCAGACCGCAGTAAACGCGCACGAGCGCCACGGCGTCGTCCTCCTCCCGGGACAGGTCTTCCTCTGCCAGCAACTGATGCTCCCCGGTACGGGTCAGTCGCGCCAGTCCACCACCGCAGAGATCTTGCCGACAATGGTGCGCCAACCCAAACTTGCGGTCTGCGCCCCGATCTTCTTCAGCCGTCGCCGAGCCATGAACGCGCCGATCCCACCGTTGGCGGTGCCACGCAGCGCCTCGTCCAGGTCGTCGAGGCTGGAGCCGGCGGAGAGCATGTCGAGTACCGCAGGCAGCCGCAATGCGTACGAGAGGTCACGCGCGGCCTCGCCCGCCTCGATCAGCAGGGTCGAATCCCACGTGTCGTGCCCGCCGCGCAGGTTCTCCACGACCAGGTCGAGCTCGTAGGTGTCCTCGTCGAGCGGAGCGATATCTGCCGGCTCCACCCGTTCGGACAATTCATTCCAGCTGTCCAGTTGGGACAGATCGTTTGGCGCACCGGATCGGATGAAACTGACAAGCGACTCGGGGGTCTTGAACAGCAGCAGCTTGCCTCGGTGGCTGAGGAAGACCGGCACTTCCTCGTCGTCCGCCTCGTCCGTGACGGCCTCGTCCGACTCGTCGTCGGTCTCGGTGGCGGCGCTGTCCCGGCGGCGCGTCGACTCGTCGTCCTCGTCGGCGAACTCCTGGGCCAGCTCCTCGTCGAGGATGACGACGGTCTCGTCGTCCTCCTCCTCCTCGATCGCCTGGCGGCGGGCGAGGAACGGGTCGTCCTGGTCGCGCTCGGTCACGTCGGTGGGAGTCAGCGAGCTGGCCGGTCGGTACGCCCGGAGCGTGAAGCCGGTGCCGGCGGGCAGGGCGATCTCCACTGGGTCGATGCGCAGCTCGTCCCAGAGTGAGCGGTCGGTCGACGCCGACGCGCGCTCGGTCTCGTCTGGCTCGGCCGCGCCGGTGGTGTCGTCGAGCTCGGGCTCGTCGGCGTCGGGCCGTTGGGGCGACTGGCGGGCCACGCTGACCTCCGTGTGCTTCGGGTTGCCCACCCACCGGGGTCTCTGACCGGCGAGTGACTCTGGGCACATACCCTAGTCGGCAGCCCTGGGTGACCGATGCCCGCACCCCGGTGGCCGGTTGGCGCACGGGTCCGACCTGCTGGTCGTCACCGCTGGCGAAGCGGCGGTTCGACAAGTAGCGTAGCTACGTATGAAGGCCCAGGCGCTGCACGGCCATCTCGACGCTCTCCTGCTCGCCGTGCTCGAACAGGGCGCGCTGCACGGCTACGCGATCATCGAGGCGCTGCGCGCCCGCAGTGACGGCAGTCTGGATCTGCCCACCGGCACCATCTATCCGGCACTCCGTCGCCTGGAACGCGCCGGCCACGTGGCGAGCACCTGGAGCACTGTCAGCGGCCGGGAACGGCGGACGTACCAGCTCACCGACTCCGGCCGGCGGGCGCTGGCCGGGGAGCGGGCCGGCTGGCGCGAGTTCCAACTGACCGTCGGCCGGTTCCTCGATCCCGGCAGCCCGCCCACCCCGGCCTGATCCGCTCGGATCCGCCGCCGATCAGCGGGTGGTGGCCAGCAGCCAGCCGCGCGCGGCGCGGGTCAGCGAGAAATACCCGCCGCCCACCAACACGGCCCCGATGATCATCGGGGGCCAGTGCGCCGCCGCGTCCCAGAGGTTGAGTGACCAGGTGAAGAGGGCGCTGCCGGCCACTATGCCGAGGACCAGGACGCCGGTCAGGCCGGCGCCCACCGCGCGCTGGGCCAGAGCCAGGCCCGGCCGGGACGCCCGCGCGCTCGCCCAGACCACCAGCAGACCGGCCACCGCGAGCAGCAGCGCACTCATCCAGATCCAGTCGACCGAGGCGGCGAGCAACTGGTAGCCGGCCGGAGGGGGCGGCCCGCCACTCCAACTCGACCCCCGCCAGGTCAGATCACCGGCGACCACCCCCACCCCGGCGATCGCCAACATCCGCAGGGAGAGCCCACGCAGGGCGCCCACCGCCAGCTCGGCCTGCCAGGATGGGAGCAACTGCGCCGGTGAGCCGAACTCCACCACCGCCCGGCGCTGCGCCTCGGTGGGGGGCACCCCGCTCTCGCGGTACGCCTCGACGGCGTCCAACAACCCGTGCCGGGCCTCGGTCAGCAGGTCGGACTTGAGCCGCGCCGGCCCCTGCAGTCGAGCGGCCAGCTCCCGCAGGTGCTCGTCGACCATCACGTCCTCACCGCGCCCCATGGCACCACAGTGCCACGGACTCCGGTCGGTCGACGTCCGGGAGAACCCTGGTCCGCCCCCGAGTCGGGTCAGGGTGCGAGCGCCAGGTAACCCCGTTCGGCAGCGGCCTGGAGCAGCCACTGGTCCCGGTACCAGCCCGGGGCCGCTACCAACTCGGCGTGCCGACCGCGCTGGATCACCCGCCCGCCGTCCAGGACCACGATCTCGTCCAGCTCGGCCAGCCCGCTGAGCCGGTGGCTGATCAGCAGCACCGAGTGCCCAGCGGGGGTGGCGGCGAGGGCGGACGCGAGCACCGCGTCCGCGGCGGTCGGGTCCAGACCTTCGGTGGGCTCGTCGAGCACCAGCACCGGCGGCGCGGCGAGCAGGGCCCGGGCGAGCGCCAGCCGCTGCCGCTGACCGCCGGAGAGTTGCCCGCCCTCCTCGCCGACCAGCGTGTCCCAGCCCGCCGGCTGAGCGCGGACCCAGTCCAGCAGGCCGGCGGCGGCGGTGGCCGCGGTCAGCTCCTCCTCGCCCGCTCCGGCCCGCCCGAGCAGCAGGTTCTCCCGCACCGTGGCATGGAAGACGTACGCCTCGGCCAGCAGCCCGCCGACCGCGCGCGGCAGCGCCTCCTCGGCGTACGCCGAGAGGTCGTGACCGTCCAGTGTGACCCGGCCGGACGCGGGCCGGACGGTTCCGGTCAGCACAGCGGCCAGGGTGCTCTTGCCGGCGCCGCTCGGGCCGACGACAGCGATCCGGCGTCCCGCCGGCAGGTCCAGGCTGACCCCGTCCAGCGCGGGCGCCGCACCGGCCCGGTACCGCACCGTCACGTCCACGAAGCGCAGCTCGTGCGGGCCGGTCAGATCCGCTGCACCGGTCGCCGGCGGCGCGGTCGGCGGGTCGGTGTCGAGCAGGTCGGCCACCCGGGTCAGGCCCTGCCGCAGCTGGGTCCACTGCCGGGCCGCCGCTACCAACGCCAGCGTCACCTCGACGGCGGCCAGTGTGCCGACGGCCAGGACGCCCACCAGCACCCCCGGCACGTCGGCGGCGAGCGCGACCAGCACCACCGCTGCGGCGGTCACGCCGGCGGCCAGCACTCCGGCCGCGTCCACCGCGAACCCGGTGGCGGCGAGCCGACGTTCCAACCGGGCCAGCCGGTGGGCGCGCTGCTCGGCGGCGCGCAGCGTGACGTCGGTCGCCCCGAACGCGGCCAGGTCGGCTGCGCCGTGGGTGAGGTCGATCGCGTCGGTGGCCAGCGCACCCCGCAGGGGGGCCACCTCGGCCGCGCTGCGGCGGGTGACCGCGGTGGCCAACGCGGGCAGCGCCACCCCGGCGACCAGCAGCCCGACGGCGAGCGCGCCGGCGGCCGGTGGT
Organism: Micromonospora noduli; assembly: GCF_003264475.1. Classification (NCBI taxonomy): domain Bacteria; kingdom Bacillati; phylum Actinomycetota; class Actinomycetes; order Micromonosporales; family Micromonosporaceae; genus Micromonospora; species Micromonospora noduli. Next base: position 5,992 of record NZ_PYAC01000015.1, read on the forward strand.
GAGATCAGCGCTGCCACGGCGACCGCCGACACACCGACCACTGCCGCCGCCGAAGCGGGCACCAGCACCCGCAGCAACAGGTCCTGGACTGCCTCCACGTCGGAGACCAGTCGGCTCAGCACGTCCCCCGAGCGGTGCGCCGTGCCACGGCGGGCCGCCAGGGTGGCGAAGACCCGGGCCCGAACGTCGGTGATCATGCGGAGCACCGCGTCGTGCCCGGCGAGCCGTTCGGTGTAGCGGAACACGCCCCGGCTGATCGCCAGCGCCCGGACCGCGACGATCGCCACGGTGAGGCGGTCCAGTGGAGGCTGACCGGCGGCGCTCATCAGCAGCCAGGTGGCGGTGGCCATCAGGGCCAGCCCGGCGAACTCGGTGGCGGCCGCCAGCAGCCCGGCTCCGACCAGGCGGCCCAGGTACGGCCGGGCCAGTCGCAGCACTGCCCGCTCGGCGGCGGCCCGCCCGGCCGGTGCCGCGTCGGCCACCACCGGCCCGTGTTCGGCGGTCATCGGGCGGCCTTTCCGGTCGGTGCGGGCGTCAACTCGGTGACCCGACCGTCCTCGATGCGCAGGATCCGGTCGGCGTCGGCCAGCAACGCCGGTCGGTGCGCGACCAGCAGCGCCGTCCGCCCGGCGACCAGGCGACGGGTGGCGTCGAGCACCACCGCCTCGGCCGCCGTGTCGAGTCGGGCGGTGGGTTCGTCGAGCAGCACCACCGGGGCGGCGCGCAGGAACGCCCGGGCCAGCGCCACCCGCTGCCGCTGCCCACTGGACAGCCCGTGACCGCGCTCACCGAGCAGGGTGTCCAGGCCGTCGGGCAGGCCGGACACCACGTCGTCCAGGGCGGCGTCGTGCACCGCGGCGGTGAGTACGTCGGCAGTGGTGTCCGGCGCGCCGAGGCGGATGTTGTCAGCCAGCGAGGCGGCGAAGAGGTGCGCCCGCTGCGGCACCCAGGCGAGCTGCCGGCGCCAGGCGTCCGGGTCGGCGGTGGCGAGGTCGACCCCGTCCACCGTGATCCGGCCGCTGGTCGGCACCACGAAGCCCAGCAGCAGGCCGAGCAGCGTGCTCTTGCCGGCGCCGCTGGGCCCGATGATGGCGATCCGTTCACCGGGCCGGATGGTCAGTGTCACGTCGCGCAGCGCCGTGGTCCGCTCGTACGCCACTGTCACGCCCTCGAACCGGATCTCGGCCCGAGCGTTGGGGACGGAGGCGCCCTCGGCGGCCCGGGGCGCGGTGGGTGCGGCGGAGACCGTCAACGCCTCGTCCAGCGCGGCCAGCCCCTCCATGCTGGCGTGGAAGCGGCTACCGGCGGCCCGTAGCGGCAGGTACGCCTCCGGGGTCAGCAGCAGCACCAGCAGCGCGGTCTGCAGGGCCAGCCCGCCGCCGAGCAGGCGGATGCCGACCGGTACCGCGACCAGCGCCACCGAGAGGGTGGCGACCAACTCGAGGACCAGCGCGGAGAGGAACGCGATCCGCAGCGTCTTCATGGTGGCGACGCGGTGACCGTCGGCCATCCGGCGCACCACCTCGGTCTGCGCCCGGGCCCGCCCGAACGCGCGCAGCGTGGGCAGCCCGGCGACCATGTCGAGGAAGTGCCCACCGAGCAGCGCGAGCCGCCGCCACTGCCGCTCGGTGGCGGCCTGCGCCTGCCAGCCGAGCAGCGCACCGAAGACCGGGATCAGCGGCAGGGTCACCGCGATGATCACCGCCGAACTCCAGTCGGCGAAGACGACCCGGGCCAGAACCGCCAGGGGCACCGTCACGCTGAGCACCAGTTGCGGCAGGTATCCGGTGAAGTACGCGTCCAGCGCGTCCAACCCACGCCCGGCCAGGGTGGCGATCTCACCGGCCCGCTGCCCGGCCACCCACCCGGGCCCGTGCCGGCCCACCGCGCCGAGCAGCTCGGCCCGCAGCGTGGCCTTGACCGTGGCGGCGACCCGCGCCGACACCGTGCCCTGCGCCCAGACCACTGCCGAGCGGGCGGCGACCGCGACCACGAAGCCGGCCAGTGCCGGTCGATCCAGCCGACCGTCGATCGCGGTGGCCAGCAGCGACGCGAGCGCGGTGGCCTGCGCCACGATCAACCCGGCGGCCAGCACCCCCAGGAGCGCGAGCACAGCAAGATCGCCCCGGGCCGCAGGGACCCGGCGCAGCAGACGCGGGTCGAACGGACGGCGGCTCACCAGTACACCGGTGCCCTACCGTCGGTCCGTCCTCGGAAAACCCACCAGCACATCGCCTGGAAGCCTAGTAGGGCCGGAAGTAGCGGCAGCGCCACCCAGCCCAGCAGCCGCAGTGTCGGCGCGCTGGCGGCGGCGTCGGCCACCCGTAGCGAGGCGTCCGGGTCAGTCGTGGACACCAGCACGTAGGGCCAGAGAGCGGCTCCGACCAGCAGCACCGGCAGCGCCAGGGCCGCGCCGGTGGCGACCAGAGCCCACCCCGGTCGCCGCCGGCTCAGCGCCGCGCGGGCCGCCAGCAGCGCTGCCACGAGCAGCACCGGCAGGAGTACGGCCACCGCCGGCCGCTGCACGGCGTCGCGTACCCGGGCGGAGAGCAGGCCCACGACTGTGGCCAGGGCGACAGCTGTGAGCGCCACCGGCACCAGCCGGCGGGCCGTACGGCCGACCACGGCGGCGGCCTCGGCCGACAGTCGCACTGTGAGGAAGGTCGCCCCGTGCACCGCGACAAGGGTGACCATGGCCAGCCCGGCGGCGGCCGCGAACGGGGTGGCCAGGTGCGTCACCCCGGCGACGTGTCCGTCGGCCTGGAGGGGTACGCCCTGCAACAGCGCGGCGAGCAGCGCACCCCAGCCCAGCGCGGCGAGGGCGCTGCCGATCACCACGACGCGGTCCCAGCGGGCCCGGATGCGCTCGTCGTCGGGTCGGCTGCGCAGCTGTACGCCGACGGTGACCAGGATGACGCCGACCAGGGCGCCGACGACGGCCGGATAGCAGCCGGCGAGCAACTCGCCCTCCAGGAGAGGGAACGCGCCGAAGAGGATGCCCACGGCGGCCACCAGCCAGACCTCGTTGCCGAGGAAGAACGGGCCGAGCGCGGTGAGCGCCTCCCGCCGCCCGGCCGGACCGACGCCGCGGGCGAGCAGCAGCCCGACGCCGTAGTCGTAGCCGGCGAGCACCAGGTAGCTGGCGAAAAAGAGGCCGAGCACTACGTACCAGGCGAGGTCCACTGTCTACTCCTCAGAGGAGGGCGGGTTCGGGGTGGGCCGGCTCGCTGGGCGGTGCCGGCGGGCGGCCGAGCGCCGGGTCGGCCGCGCCGCGCCTGGCGTGCCGGGCGAGCAGCACCCAGTTGGTGACGGCGAGGGTGCCCAGCAGCAGGCTGAACCCGATCAGCGAGGTGAGCATCAGCGGTGCGCTGACCGGGGAGACGGCCTGCTCCGTGGGGAGCAGCCCGTACGCCACCCAGGGTTGACGGCCGACCTCCCGGGAGATCCAGCCGAGGATCACCGCGATGAACGGCAGCGGCAGGGCGAGCAGGATCAGCCAGAGCGGGAAGCGCAGTCGGATGACCCAGTCCCGGAAGAGCAGGGGCAGCAGGAGCCAGACGCAGCCGAGGGTGAAACCGATCAGGATCATGAAGCCCAACCCGACGCTGGCCAGCACCGGCGGGGTGTAGTCGCCGGGGCCGAACCGCGTGGTCCACTCGGCGATCAGCGCCTGGCTCTCCGGGCCGTCGCCGCCGAACTTGGTCGGCTGCACCGCGCCCACCGGGCCGAACTGGGCGAAACCGAAGCCCTGCACCATCGTGATGGCCAGTGCTGCGGTGACCAGGCCGATCCGCAGCGAGGTGCGGAAGAGCGCGAAATCCGGGGTACGCCGGATCAGGTGCCCGGCGCTGACCGCTGCCATCAACATCCCGCCGCCCAGCAGCGCCGCCGAGACGACGTGCCCGAAGGCCATGCCGAGGCTGGGGTTGGTGAGCAGCGCGCCGAAGTCCGTGAGGTGGGCGATCCCGTCGCGGACCTCATAGCCGACCGGATTCTGGAGCCAGGAGTTGGCCACCATGATCCAGAACGCCGAGGCGTACGCGGTGATCGCCACGCCCCAGAGCAACGCGAGGTGGACGCCCTTGCCGAGCCGGTGCCAGCCGAAGATCCACATCCCGAGGAACGTGGACTCCAGGAAGAACGCCACAAGCGTCTCGATGGCCAGTGGCGCGCCGAAGACGTTGCCGACGTAGCGCGACAGGCCGCTCCAGTTCAGCCCGAACTGGAACTCCATCACGATCCCGGTGGCGATACCGAGCACGTAGTTGATCACGTAGAGCTGGCCCCAGTAGCGGGTCAGCCGCTCCCACTTCGGGTTGCCGGTGAGCACCCAGGCGGTCTGCATGCCGACCAGCAGGGTGACCAGCCCGAGCGTGACGATCACGAACAGGAAGTGGATCGACGTGGTGGTGGCGAACTGCAGGCGGGCGAGGAGCAGGGTGTCCATGACCAGCCCTCCATGGCGTTGGCTCTCTTGTCGTAGCCACCCTACACGTAGTTTGCCTACTGGTAGGAACTACTACGCCCTGTCGTAGGTAACCCTACTACGCCACGTAGTAAATGGGGGAGATCGCGCTCGATCCTGGATGTAGTGGTCTCGCGGCCCCGGGATGCCCCTCGATCCTGGATCGAGTGCGATCTTGCGAGGGGGTGCCGGGCGCAGTGCGGGCGTGCGAGAACTGGCGCGCGGGCGCGGGGCGAGGGCGCGCAGGGGGTGCGGGGGCAGCGCCCTCCGCGCGGTTCTGCCGCGTGGGCTCAGTGGCGCCTTGTGGACGTCAGCTCAGGAAGAGGGTGACCGGGAGGGCGACAAGGGTGGTGGCGACCGCGAGGGCGGTGGCACCGAGAACCCGGGGCGGCCGGTCGCTGACCAGCAGCCGCTGCACCCGTACGTCGAGATCGCGGTCGCCCATGCCGAGCGCGCCGGCCGGGGTGATCCGGTGCCCGGCGGCGGCGAACCGGCGCAGCGCACCCGCCAGCGGAGCCTCGGCGTGCAACTCACGGGCCTTGTCGTCGGCCCGCATCTCGACCAGCAGGGCGACCCGCTCGTGCGCGTCGCGCACCCAGCCGAACCACGGCAGCGCCCGGCACAGCGCGGTGAACGGCAGCAGCACCAGGTCGTGCCGCTCGTGGGCGTGCGCACGCTCGTGGCTGAGAACCGCGGCCAGCTCGGCCCGGTCCAGCAGGCTCAGTGTGCCGGCGCTGACCACCACCTGCGGCTTCACGCCCGGCAGGCAGTACGCGGCGGCGCTCGGATGATCCAGCACCAGCGCGCCCGGCGCGGCCGGGTCGTTCCGGGCGACCAGGGAGAGCAGGTCCCGGTGGCGACGCTGGGCGCGTACGGTGCCGTGGATGCTGCGCACTGTCGTCGTGACCAGCACCGCCCCGATGCCGAAGCCCACGCCGACGCCGGCCAGGTGGAACGTGCCCACCCCGATCGGCAGGGCGCCATGGGCGAGGTCGTTGGCCAGCGCGAGCAGTGCGCTACCGGTCGGCCGGCCGTAAGCGCTCAACCCGAGCGCCATCGGCAGGCCCATCGCCGAGAGGCCCAACGCCAGCCCTACGGCCTGCCAGCAGATGATCGCCACCCGGGGGCTGCGCCACGTCCAGGTGGAGCGGGCCAACACCTGGGCGGTCAGATAGCAGGCCAGCATGGTGGCGGCGAAGTGCACGGCGTAGGCCATGGCGCGCGCCCTACCGCTCCGCTGCCTCGCCGGCGGGTCGTCGGCCCGCCGGCCCGTCCACCCGGTCGGTCAGGGTGTCGGCCCCGCCCGCGTCGCCGCCGGTGGAGCCCGGCCCGGTCAGGCCGGCCTCGCTGCCCAGGGCCGCTCGCAGCACCTCGGCCTCGGTGCCGGTCACCGAGCGGGCGAACCGCACCAGCGCGGCGTCCCGGCTGCCGCCCAGGTCGAGGGCGTCGAGCATGAGTTGAGCGATGTGCGCCTCGCGGCTGGCCGCCGGACGGTACCGCCAGGCCCGCCCCTCCCGCTCCCGTTGCACCATGCCCTTGCCGGCGAGCCGGTCCAGCACTGTCATCACAGTGGTGTACGCCAGCTCACGGCCATCGAGCGCGTCGGCCACCTCGCGCACGGTCACCCCGTTCGACGTGCCGGGAACCACGTCCCACAGCACGTCCATCACCGCACGCTCAAGATCGCCCAACCGAGTCACGAACCAATCCTACCCCCGGTAGTAGACCCCCCACCGACCCAGCCGTCCCCACTCCACCCCGCCCCAGCGGTGATCATGGGGTTGACCGGCTTGACGGAGATCGAACACCCCGTCAGACCCATGATCACCAGCCAGGATCGGTGGCGCCGGCCAAGATCCGGACAAGAACAGGGTTGTTGCTGCCTCAGAGGCGCGGGAGGCAGCAACAACCCTGAAGTTGCGCGGATCCTGACCGCGGCAGCGGCGGCGGACCCGGATCAGCGGGTCAGCGGGGCTTGGGCGGTGCGGGGGAGAGCCGGTGAAGCGAGGTGGCCGACCCCCCCGCTGACCGACAACCCACCCCGAGGCAGTGCCCCGAGCTGACCCACCCGACGAACCCGGTCCACGTCAGGTTTTCCGGGGGAGCCCGCCCACGCAGGGATCAAGCCTGACCGCCCGGAGCGGGCGGGGCTCCCCGGAAAACCCAACCGCAACTAAAGATCAAACATGACGCCGAGACTGCACGATCCGGAACCGGTTAGCCACATAAGCCCCGTCGGTCAGCGCCGAGTTGGCCGCCGCGTTGGCCCCACTGCCGTGGAAGTCGGAGAACGCCGCCGACTGGTTGACGAAGACACCGCCGGTGAGGTTGCAGGACAGGTGCACCCCGACCTCGACCGCCACCACCTCGGTGGCGGCCAGC